>DATGZX010000136.1:0-4863 GCA_035296965.1 Gemmataceae bacterium | reverse complement strand
TCGTAAGCACGCCCAGCCCATTGCCAATTCCCAGGGATCGCTCGGTGCCATGCAGGATGCCGCCGATGAGCTAGACGAGGTGGTTGAGCACGCCATGCAGCTACGCAGGCAGCCCTGGAGAACGTTGCCCGGTGAATAAGGATCCACGGCCATAGGCCGTGGTATTAGGAAGGCCCCCCCGAGGGGGCCATCTCCGTTTGGTTGCCCCCGTTGGGGGCTTGGTGTCGGGAAGGCCCCGTCGGGGCCTCACTGGTTACTCAAGGTCCAACTCACCTTGGCGGCGCTCCAATTCCTCTTGCTCGCGGATGTACTGCCTCACTCGGGTCTCGTCCAACCCGACTGTGCTTACGCAGTACCCCGCCGCCCAGAAGTGCAGCCCCGTCATCCGACGCTCGTGAAGAAGTTCCCGATGGATCCGAACCGCACTCTTCCCTTTCAGGAAGCCGATTGTGAACGCCACGCTGTACTTGGGCGGAATGCTCAGGCACAGGTGGACGTGGTCGGGCATCGCATGCCCTTCCACCAGCTCGATGCCTCTCTGTCGGCACAGGTCCCGCAGGATCGTGCCGATCTGACGCCGAAGCCTTCCGTAGAAGACCTTGCGGCGGTACTTCGGTATCATCACAACGTGGTACTTGCAATCCCACCGCACATGGGACAGGCTCTGCCATTCGTGCATAGGCTCCTCCTTCCTGCCCCACGGGGCCTTCCCGGAAGTAGGAGCCTATGGCGTTTCAGCCGGAATGCACGCAGGATCGCTCGAAGCTCTATGGGTCACACGGCCAGAGGCCGTGGTTTTAGCAAGTAATAAGGCCCTGCTCGACACGGACATCTATTCCGCGGCGTTTACACGGTGTCAGTCATCACTGTGATGGAAGTCGTGCAGGGCTTCCACCGCGTGCAAAATGCCCGCCGCCTACTCAACTTCCTGAACGCGGTCGGCCTGGAACAGATTATCGTCTTTGATCGCTCCGCCGCCGAGCTGGCGGGGCGGATTTCCGGCGACCTGGAACGTACCGGGCAAAACATCGGCTTGGCCGATCCGATGATCGCCGCCGTTGCCCTACAGCACGGCTTGGAGCTGGTGACAGGCAACACCGCTCATTTCCAGCGTATCCAGCAGCTCGGCTATCCCCTTACCCTGGCCAACTGGCGGAATTGATGCCTGCCCCTCAATGGCTAGCCAAAGCCAGGGCGTGCCGTCCACACCCTCGAGCAGCGTGTGGACAACGTGGCTCTACTCCGACCGCCGGCAAGTCGCCTCATTTTCCTTTGTCGCCGCGCCACGCGGGTTTCAATTTCCGATCGCGACAGGAACGGGTAACGGGTACGCAGCTAGTTCTTGATTCTAGCTGCGTCCTCGTTTCTGCTCTCTCGGTCGTCGGTGCGCAGTGGCCGGCCCTACGGTGCAGAGGACTGGGTCGAGGTCATTTCCCATCGCCTCGGCATCGTCCGTGAGCCGCGCCGTCGTGGTCGTCCGCCTCGCGAAAAGATGCTCTGACACCGGAATTCCCGAAAAGATGCTCTGACACCGGAATTCCGAAAAGATGCTCTGACACCGGAATTCCTCCCAGTTGCGTCCCCGTTTCCAGCCCGGCGGAATGGGCAGGCCGGACCGGCTGATACGGGACGGGGGTATGGTTATACCGGAGGAATGGAAATCCGCCCGGCGGGTTTGGCCTTCGCACCGGGCACAGATGGTTACGTACTTCATCCTCATCGAGGATCAGCTTGGGGTGCGCCCGACGCATGGGTTCATCGGCTGCGGCGACGGCACACGGTATCGGGTTGAGAACGCCGCCGAGCTGCGGTCGTGGGTGCTCGACCTGGCCGGGCAGGTTCGGCCGGCGAGGGCGAGCCTCACCGTGCCAATTCCGGTCGATCCCAGGCCCGGCCAGTGCCGATTATGTGGTATGCGGAGGTATTGCGGGCAGGCCTGGCTTTGAGCTTTCTACTCCGGTGTGCCGTCTACTGAGCCGGTTCCTCGATTTCCTGACTCATGTCACCTACCTTCCCGCAGGATGGGCACATGATTTTTAGCTCATTGTAAAATAAGAGAGAATTCGCCTTATCCCATTTGACGGGACCGCCGCAGTCCGGGCAGTCCGGCAGGTCAAGGGCATCCTCTTCCTGAGACACGTCTTCCATTCCGAGGCTCTCCGTCCAGAGAGTGAACCCAACCGCCCGGCGATAGTAGGTGTTGTCCTTCAATTTCTCTGGACGGGGCACCAGCGGAATCATTAGTGCCTCAACAACTTCAATAGCGTAATAGAGCAGCATCGGCAGTTGAACATAAAGAAATTCCCAGCGAGCTTCGTCAGTGGGGTCGAGAAACACAAAATTGAAACTTTGGTCCGTAGTACGTACGGCGGAAAAGGTCGTGAGAAGGTGGTTCGCCTGATCCCAGGGAGCGGCAAAGCTGTACCCCACTTTCCGGTCGTAGCGTATTTCATCTATGAATTCGGCGTTGAACATGCCTGGCGTGCTGGTTTTGCTCACGGCCTTTTTTATGATCGGTAACCGGAGGTGTTGCTTGCTCCGGTGGTCTTCCAACTTCTCTGGTCCGCCGTGCTGGAACGTGTTAATGAACACGGTTGGCTCGGCGAGGAGCCACTCAAGGTAAAACAGATTGTCTTTGAACGGCTTTCGCAGAAGCGAATAGGCAACGGTGAGCTTGCTCTTGCGGGAGCAGCTCAATGCCTCAAATACAAAATGACAAAAATCGGAGAGCAACGCGGCAATAACATGACGATATATGACGCCATGAATGTGTTGACTGTAACCGTTGGCCTCAAGCCAGTCCCATCTGTGATCGTCAGGCATCTTGTCGAGGATATCGGCGTGTTTTTGGTCGGTGAGTTCTATCGTGTGCGTGAACACATCAGCGGACTCTCCTTGCGTAATAATGGCCGCCAGGATGTCGTGAAGGAAAAGGGCGTAATCGTGGCTGAAGTGATATTTCTTGGGTAGGTTGTTAATCATGTGTCATCGCTCTCCAGATTTCCCCGCTCTTCTTCCGCCAAGGATTTACGGATCGAGGCATAGACCTTGGCTAGCAAATGATCAGTCGCAACCTCGAAAATCTCAAAACACCATTCGAGTCGCCGCTTGGTCATCCTCGACTTCGGGAAATCAGTCATATAGACACCCGGATGGACAAGATTGCGGATTTCCTTCAGAACAACCGCGTAGTCACCGATTTTTGCTTTTCTTCGGTTCCAATCGTCATCCAGTGCTAACCCGGTAGGAAGCCAGCCGCAGTTGCGAGCAACACGGAGAAGTTGAGCCAAGGTCCATTGGAGAAGGGGCTTCTGCTTTGTCTTGTTCTTCGGCAGTAAATCCCCGGGAATCTCATCCGCGTAAAGATGGCACATGCTCATCAGTGAGGCTTCCAGGGCTGCCCCAATCATGACGCAGCCCGCAAGATACGATTTGGCTGCCATGCACCTCTTTGCTTCACGATGATAGAGCCTGGAGAGCCGCAACAGTTCGTTGAATTCCTCTTCGGTGAGTTCGCAGGCATTCATCGCACTTTGTCCCCAGGTTCAAAGCTCAAGGTACCCTATCCTCAGACAGGCGATCAACACGTTGGGTTCGTGCGGAGAGATATCAAGCATTGGGAAGTCATAGCCAATCGTCATCCACCGGGCGAAGTGGCCGGGCGGCCGGCGCGCGGCGAACATAACAACCGTTATGAGAACTCGGCAATCGAGGGAAAGAGCCTATGGCGGGGCGGTGTGCCCAGCCACCGCCTCGGGGCTAGGGTTGCGTCATGATCAGAGCGACCCCCGGGGCGCCCCCGTCCCAGATCTTGGCCCGGGCGGCAGCGCGTTGGGATCGTAGATTCAGCGAGGGGCCGGCCGCTGATCACTTCCCAGCCAAGTCGTTGAGCCGTTTGACAAGCTCCGGGCCGTTAATCAGTTGAAGGCGATTTGGAAGGTGCGGCTGGATTGACGGATCGTCCCGAACCCTGGGGGCGAAATCCGAGGTCGTGGTCACGAGCCCGTGTGTCGCAGCGCGGTCCGACAACAGTACCCCGACCAGGGCCCGCACATCGTTGGCCGTCACCAGATGACCCGGTTTGTAGGCTTTGACCTGGTCGACGACGCGAACCGTGCAGAGGCCGTATTTCACCGCGATGACATCGCGGCCGAAATCGCCGCTACGTGGGGTCAGGATGACCTCCTCGAACCCGGCCTTCTTGTACGCCCCGGCGATGATCTCCTCCCACTTGCGGTCGTCGATCTGATAGATGGCGGACGGGTCGCGCTGCATCAGCCGGGCGATTTCGAGCCAGGCGGGGGCAACGCTCTCGATGATGCGTCCGTCGCTGGTGTTCTTGCCGGGAACAATCACCGCTTGCAAGAGGAGACCGGCTTGCGTGACGACGCCGTACGCAACGCCTACCGTTGCCATATCGCCGAGGACGATGCCGCCGCTCGCGGTGACCGTGAAAGCGCGTGCCATCGAGCCGCAGTGGG
This sequence comes from Gemmataceae bacterium, assembly GCA_035296965.1. Taxonomy (GTDB): domain Bacteria; phylum Planctomycetota; class Planctomycetia; order Gemmatales; family Gemmataceae; genus DATGZX01. The sequence goes on along the minus strand of DATGZX010000136.1, from coordinate 382 downwards.
GGCAGGGAAGCCGCCGGCCGGCCGGCAAGTCCGAGGGCTCGTCCAATGGGGCGTTGCATTGCCCACAGGCTACGGGGGCGGGCATGATTCGGCTCCTGAATTGGTTTCAGGGGTTTGCGGCTCTGGCGCCATTTTAACTGATCGCGTGTATCCCGGGCAACGCGTGGGCGCGCGACGTCCACGCCACGGGGAAGGCAGCCCATCGCCTCCGGGGCGTTACGTCCACGCTGGGGGAGTTCCAGGCCGGGTGGCCCCAGGGGATTGCTCCCCTGGGGCTCCCACAGATCCGGATCTGCGCGTCATAACGCCACCTTTGTCACAAAGCCTCGATCCGATCGGGCCACACCGCGTGGCTCGATCGGATCAAGAAAAGATCAACGAA
>DATGZX010000135.1:0-3735 GCA_035296965.1 Gemmataceae bacterium | reverse complement strand
GTTGCAGGACGATGGAGGAAAGCCGCGATATCGCCACTGACGCTGTCCCCGCGGTATTCCTGCGACGTGAGGAAGCCGTTGGCAATGCCTGCCAGGCCCAGGGTTTGGATCTGGCTGTACCAACCGGCGAGTTCGTCCGGCCCCCCGGTGCGGCCGAGGAGGTTGATGTAGAGCGACTGCACATAGTCGGTATCGATGTGATGCAGGTATTCGGGCGATGTGAGGAAGCCCGCTTCCACCGTCTCCAGAGTGCTGCCGCTCTGCAAGGCATTGATCCAGAACGCCCGGCCGCCCGGGTCTGACTGCCGGCCAAGGAAGCGCAAGTACAATTGATCGACGACCCGGGCGAGCGATTCGTTGGATCGGAGGATGTCGTTGGCCACGGCGGCCTGGCCCTGGGCGGTTAGAACCGGGACCCAGCCATTCAGCTCGGCGAGTGAGCCGGAGCGGCCCAGGAGCTCGTTGTACATCGCCTGGATGAACGATTGCGGAGTGCTTAGAGGTCCGCCGAGATTGGGAATCGCGGCGTTCGTGAGAAAGACGACGTTGCTGGGCATGATGTTGTTGTCAAACATGTTTGACGTGGCCATGATGCTCCCCGACTGCGCAAAGCCAATATAGATGGCCGCGTGGGAAACAGTAGCATTGGCCGTGAACGACCGGAAGTTGTTGCCGCCTTTGCTTCCCAGCGAACCGCCGCCCATGTCGATATTGCCGGCTCGGTCCGCTCCGTCGCCAGTTATCAAAACGCCAATCGCGTTATTGTGAAAATCATTCCCCTCCACAGAGGCGCTATAATGCGCGGCATCACCGTCGGTCATGCCCATAAGCATGCCGATGCCCATGCCGCCGGTATTGAAGCTGTTATTGAGGATTCTCACTGACGAGAACCCCGTTCCATTCTGTGTTACGAAAATACAAACTCCCCCAGGGGAGCCCGTCAAGGTAATGGAATTGTCGGCGACAATTGCGGGAACGGTGGGGTCTCCATTACCGCAATTGTCCAGATCGATCGCATTGCCGACGCCGTCATCGAAAAAGGTGTTTTGCGTGACATGGGTGCCCAGGCAATTGTTTAGGGTCAAGAGCCCACCCACCATACCAGTGAAGGTGTTGTTGGCGATTACGTCCCCGCCATGCACGTTGCCAACCTGGTCGAATGTGGCGCTGCCCGTGAAGGTGTTTTGGCTAAAAACGGAGCCCGCCACGTGTGACGTTAATGAGTTGATCAAACAGTGCTCCACGGTGTCTGCGCTGACGATGTCGCCGGCGGCAGTGCCGAGCACGACGGAGGAAATCTTGAGATTCTGAAGCGTTACGAGATCGGCTTGAACGCTGAGCTGATAGGTGGGCAAGATGCTTGCCGGCACATTGGGATCGCCCTGGATGGTGATTTCTCCCACGTTGACCACTACCGGAAGAACTGGATCGGGCGATGCTCCCGGCTCGATGGTCACCATGCCGTTAACCCCGGCAGCGACGATCGCTTGGGCTAGCGTGTGGAAGTGGGATCCATCAGCCAACTGACTGATCGGCACAACCAACACGTTGGCCGGCACGAGCCGGGTTTCCAAGCCTTCGAGTGACAGTCTCGCTCGAAATCGCCCAGGCTGCCGTTGCGTCGCGGCGGACTTCTCTGCTGCGGATCGGAACAGACGATTGAAAAACTTCATGGCCTTATCCTCTAGTGGGCACATGGGACCGATCATGACTGGGGTGACACAGTGCGAGAAACGAAGACGGATGCGACAGCGAAAACTGAGTTTCTTAAAAAGGTGGGCAACGGCTGAGACTTGGGATCGTATCCTGCAGACCAAGCCGCGCGCCCTTGGAGCTACCCATTCGAGAAGTACTCTGGCAAGGACAGCACTGCTCCCTCCATCGATAGCAGGTCTGCCGACGAGTTAACGAACGTGTTCGTTTCCGTCGTCGTCGAAGCGCGATGGAGGAAGGTCTGGAAGTAGCTGTCCAGCGTGTCCGTGCGGTTCTCCACAGACCCTGTGAAACCGGTGGCGATGCCGGCCAACCCAAGCTTCTGGATCTGATTGTTCCAGCCCGCCAGCTCATTGGCGTCGCCGGTGCGGCCGAGGATGTTGATATAGAGCGACTGCACAAAGTCGGTGTTAATGTGACTCAGGTACTCGGGAGATGTCACGAACAGCGTTTCGAGATGCTCCTCGGTGCCTCCGTTCTGCAAGAAGCTGATCCAGCTCGCCCGGCCGCCCGCATCCGACTGCCGGCCGAGAAAGCGAATATAGAATCCATCGACGATGCGACCGAGCGATTCTTGAGATCTGAGGATGTCGTTCACAACTACCGATTGGCTCTGGGTGTTCAGGACACTTACCCAGCCGTCGAGCTCGGCAAGGCTTCCCGTCCGGCCGAGCACTTCGTTGTAGAGGGCCTGGATCGAGGCGCGCTGACTGCTCAAGGGATTGCTCACGTCGGCGGAGCCGCCGCCTCCTCCCCCCGAAAAAACGAGATCGGCAGGGGTGACCCCGGCGGAAAAGATATTCTTCTGGGCGACAACGACCTCATTAGGGGCGTTGACAACCGTAATGGCCGCTTTGCCTTGGTCGACAGGGGGTGCGAAACCTCGGAAATTGTTGCCGCCCAGGCTCCCGAGCGCTCCGCCGCCCATGTCAATCGTGCCGGCGTGGGCGCCGTCGCCAATCACCGTGACGCCGACTGCGTCATTGTGGAAATCATTACCCTCTACATAAGCCCTGAAGTGCGCGTCGTCGCCCGTGTTCGCCTCCATGAGCAGTCCGCCAGCGGTATCGAATTGGTTGTTCTGGATCTTGACATTCGAGACTCCGTTGCCGTCTTGTATGACCGCAATGCCAATGCCATTTAGGGAAAACTGGAGACCCGGAGTCGAAATGGTATTGTCGGCAATAGTGGTCGGAATACTGAGACGGCCGACCTGGAGGCTATGACAGTTGTGCACCTCGATGACAACAATTTGGGTGCTGGCGTCGTCTGCTTCGAAGAAAGTATTCTGCGAGACGATCGCGCCCGTGCAGCCTTCGAGATCCAAGAGCACCTGATCGAGATTCATCTGGAGCGTCCGCCCGGCACCGGAGAAGGTATTGCCTTGGATCGCTACTCCGCCACCCTGCGCATTGACCTGTTTGAAGGTAGCGTTGCCGGTGATAATGTTATCCGTGTAAGTCGACTCGAAGTCGAATGCCTGCAGGGTGGTGATCACGCAGTTGTGGACATCGGTTTCGGAGACGTTGCCGCCGAAGGTATCAACGCCCACGACCAGCGAATCGAGTTCCAGGTTTCCAATATTCACCCCGTTGGCCTGGACGTTGAGCTGATAACTAGGCAGGGCGCTTGCCGGCACATTGGGATCGCCCTGGATGGTGATCCCCTCCTGGTCGACCAGCACAGCCGAGCCTAGGTCGGGCGACGCCCCTGGCTCGATCGTCACGACTCCGTCGACTCCAGCGGCGGCGATGCCCTCGGCAAGCGTATGGAAATGGGACGCGTCCGTTAGCTGACTGATCGGCACGACCAGCACGCTCGCCGGCACCAGCCGGGTTTCCAAGTCTTCAAGCGACAGCCTCGCCTGGAACCGCCTAGGCCGCGGTTGACTCCTGGCAGATTTCTGCAGGACGGATCGGAATAGTTGTTTGAACGTTGTCATGGCCTTCTCCTCATCGGGATGCCTGGGATGGATCTTTGCTTTCACAATGCAGTGCGAGAAACGAAGGCGGATTCGACAAC
>DATGZX010000134.1:0-2054 GCA_035296965.1 Gemmataceae bacterium | reverse complement strand
GGCACTCAAAATCGGTGCGCACATCGCGCTCGATCCCAACGCAGAAAAAGACAAGCTGGTCGACAAAGTCCGCGATCTCTCCAAAGGCCCCACCGACCGCCTGTGGGCCGGAGGCCGCGATCCCGGCGGACGCCGCCCCGGCTCCGGCGCCGACTTCGTGGTCGAAGCCGCGGGCATGGACCAAGCCAAACCCAAGCTCGAAGCGGGCCCCGATCCCACCGGCATTCTCCCCATGCAGCAGGCCTACGAAATGACGGCCCCCGGCGGCCACGTCACCACCACCAGCCTGGTGCGCGGAACGTTCTCCCTGCCCGGCAACGTGTTCTCGATTGGCGGCCGCACGCATCACGCCGGGCAGGCAGGCGGCGCGAATCCCATGCGCGATATTCAACGCTTCGTGGAACTGCTCAAGGCCGGGCAATACGACGCCAAGAGCCTCGCGACCACCGTTGTGCCCATCGAGCGGATGCTGGAGGCGTATCAGCAGGTGCTGGATCGCACCACCGTGACGGCGATCATGACTGCGTAAACCGAGATGTGTGACCCGGAGTCTTTCCAGTACGACCTGTTTCTCAGCCACAACAGGGCAAACAAGCGCTGGGTGCGAGATCTCGCTGCTCGCGTCGAAAAAGTCGAATGGCAGGGGCGGAGCCTTCGGGTCTTTCTCGATGAGTGGGACATCCGCCCTGGTGAAAACATCCCCATTGCTTTAGAGAATGCGATTCCCGCAAGTCGCAAGATTGGTCTAGTCATGTCGCCAGCAGCTAGCCAATCACCCTGGGTAGAATTGGAACGGACCATTGTAGCTGTTCTGGATCCATCCAATCGTCAAAGGCGGCTCCTGCCGCTGCTGCTGCAGAGCCCAGATCAGGTCGTTCCCCCGCTCGCTCGTCCTCTGAAGTACATCGACTTTCGTGATCCGGCGTCCTTCAATGCAAGTTTTAGCAGCCTTATCGGGGCCCTCAAGGACGAACCAGCAGTCAGGTCCGTCGGAGCGCCGCAGCTCTACGACCAACCTGTGAGCGTGAACACGCCGTTCGAGCAGTTTCTACTTGGCCAGTTCGGGCACGAATGCTGTCTCTGTCGTACCCACTTCGACGTTCATCTCTTCGCAGTTGATCCGTCACATCCGATTCGGGACGCCGGTTACCATAATGTCATCGCTTTATGTCCATTGTGTCTCCAACGCGCCCGAGATGAGGCCTACGCTCCTGGTCAACTTGAAGCCATCAAGGCGTTTAGAACAGTGGTCTCCAAGGCCCCTGATGGTGACTCATCCATCAGTACCCTAGTTACGCAAGCGTACGCTGATGCACTTCGCAACTCCCTGAGTCCTGACCCAGTCGATTTGAAGAAAGCTGCCGTTCAATGTCGCCGGATTTTGATGATCCAGCCGTTTCACATCGATGCCGAACTTCTGCTGCAACGCCTCCTGGAAGCAGAACGCGCATTCGATGCAAGGAGTGCCCGGCGAGACAAGCCGCTCTACTCGTCATTTGGGCTCACTATTAGCCGAATCTTAACGCGCGCCTCCAGCCTTAATCGGATCTACTCTGTGACTCTGGCGTCGCTCATCACTTTCGGAACGGGTTGGCTTTTGTGGCGCAGCTTTTTGCCGGCGGCCCTCCTTACTCTCATCGCTGCTTTGCTCTCATTTCGTTATACTTCACTGCCATGGATGGCCCTGTATATGCTGTTCTTTCCTTATCTCGTGTACCACGAACTCAGCCATCTCACCGAATCCGGAGTCGCGGGCGTAACCAACGCCGTTGGTCAGCGGCTGCCGCTGAGGCGCTATTGGAAATACTTGGAAGCCGAGGTAAACGGGGCTTGCGTTGATGGGGGCGTTTTGGGCATTCTCCGAGGGATTCTCAACCGGGGTGAATTTCCAGCATCGCGAGTCAATATAGATCGAAGTGGGGTATTTACTTCACTCAGGTGACCCCTACCGGTTGTGGTCGGCGTCTGAGCCGACGGCGGCACACCTGACCAGAGATTTGTATGGCACTGGATCGACGACAACCGCCTGCTGCACGAGGCGGTAGAAGAGTTTC
>DATGZX010000133.1:0-8593 GCA_035296965.1 Gemmataceae bacterium | reverse complement strand
GTATTGTTGCGTTATGACCGACGACGACCGGCTTAACGATGACGATAATCAATGACGTCGAGGATGTGTTATAAGCAAAACCGAAGATGCTGGGGCATCGCTCGGGGCGGCTGTTCGCCCCCAACATAAGGGGAACTGCTTCAAGGTACGGTGTGACTTCGGGCGCTTCGCCAATGGCGAGGATTAAGCGCTTAGAACCGCTCCGTTCCGCCAAGGACTGCTCCGTCTGAATTTCACCACAGCAGGCTTGAAGGATGGCTGAAACCAGTATGTTTTCTGCCAAAAACCCGTTGTGAGGTACGGCAGAGGTACGGCCGGCGAGTGGGAAAACGATAGTCGGTTCTTGCAAATCTCGGACCGATCGAGCCGGGGAATAGCGGCCGCCTGAACCGATGCTGGCGTAGGACAGGGCTGGCGCGCGGCGTGGAAGACCAAAAGCCGTAACCCAATGAACGCGCGGGGAAGTCCTGGCCCCTTAGGCATCTCTATTAATTGGGCGCTTCCGCCAAACCTGTTTGAAAGGCGGCTGATTTCTTTCGGGGCCGAGTTCCGGGCGTGGGACTAGTCCTCTGGGGCCTGACCTGCGTCAGCTTTCCGGCTCTCGAGGAGGTCTAACATGAACATTCCGGACTGATCCAATACCGGTTCCGGGACTTGCCTCAGGTAAGGCCAAGCTTCAGGGCGCGTTCTTGTTGGTGATATTGTATTTGACGTACCAAGGGGTCTCGCCACTGGCGGGGCCCTTTTTGCTTCGGCGCGCGACCGCGCGACCAGCCTACTGAAAATTGGTGATTTGGTGCAAAAACGGCGGGTCCGAAGACCCGCCGCACGGTAAGCCTCAGCGCGTTACTTGGTGCACTTCTTGGCCGTGTCATCCCACTTCATTTTGGCCTTCTCGCAGTCAGCCTTCGTCTTTGGGGGCTCTGCGGCAAACGTGGGGGCGGCGAAGGCAGTCGCAAGACCCAGAGCGACGATCATCGTAACGAATTTCTTCATTGTTTCCTCCCAGTGGTTGCACTTGCCAGCAAACCATACACTCAACGCTATCGTTGGTGCTACTGGGGACTTTGTGCAGGACCAGGTCAGCATTTGTGCTATTATGGTGGCGAAGGCTCGGTTTCCTAAATCCAGGTCTCCTTGGGTAGACTCAGCCCCGGTCACATTGGCCGGGGCTTCTTCTTAACTCATGACAAAATGTTTAGGATGGCGGGGGTTGTTCTCAACTCCCGGAGTGCTATCTCAATAGCAGTGATGGGAGTCCCTCCCCATCACGCAGTCCCCCCAAGGACTCGAAGAAGCCCCGTCACCCCCGTCGGGGCTTCTTCATTTTTGACTTCGGCGGTGCAGGCTTCTTTGGCGGCACGATCTTGCTGAAGGTGCGCTCAAAAGCCTTGGGGTCTTCATCGCAGCCGAGTTCACGGGCCTTCTCGATGAAGCGTTGAGACTGGTCACTTCCGGTTTGTTTTCCCATCAGGGACCTCAAGGGGGAGCTTGGGAGCCTCCCAAGACGGTATCTCGATTCGCAACGACGGATTCCCAAGCTGTCCGTTCTTGGACAATAATGGCCGATCAAATGTGTTCAGCAGCTCCAAGCGCGCGTCGATTGCAGTTGCAACATGCAGCGCGTCTTTTGGGTCCACTCCGTGATCGCAAACATACTCACGCGCTTGCTCCGCAACATGGCGCGTGATGTTACGGACCACGACGTACTCACTCCGAAAGAACGATTCGACTCTGGCGCAGTCAGAAGCCGGGATTGGCGGAGCCCCACGCATCGCCAAAACCTCCGCAATCGTCAGGGCAGATGTGACAATTAAAACATGACCGTCATCCGCCGCCTCGTGGTCCTCGGTATCAGCGCCTGGCCGGCGCGAAACTCCAACGCTAGATTCATTATGCTGTTCGAGACGAAAGGAATCACGTTCTCGTAGTTCGCTCGGCCAGCTCCTCATGCCGGGCTCGACGACCTAGTCCGTCGCTGGCTGGTGTGTCTGCCAGCGCAGTCAAGCTCGAAGCGGCAAGCCAAATCGGCGCCAAACTGGCGGTTCGTGGGTGACATATAGCTCGACGTAGCCGCGAGCTACTCGTCGATCTCAGCTATTTTTGCCCCGTCATCCGCGCCGGGGCCGCGCCCTGTCGGGGATGTCTGCACGTCAGGAACCCGCTCTAACCGGTTCCCGCCCTCGCATCTTGACCTTGATCAACCATGCGGCACCCTGCCGGGTGTTGAATGGTGCGCGCGACTGGAGGCAAGGCATGCCACTTTTCCCCTTCGATCTTGCTGGTGCGAAAGACGCGGTCGAAGAGCTGCTCACGCGGCTAAACCTGGAAGCCTTTCTGTTCGCGGTGGAGCACACCGAGCGCGGCTGGGAGCTGCGCGTGGAGTGCGCAACCGAAGACGGCTGGCAGGCCCAAACTATCCTGCTCGGTGACAAGCTTCCCGCCGCTTCTGAAGCGGATGCGCATTTACGGAGCCAGCTCCTGGCGCTGTTGGAGGAGAAACTAGCCGCATGCAAGAGGCGCAGGTAACCGAAGAGCTTAAACTCACACGATGCAGCGTCCGACCGAGAACCGCTTTTTTCTGTTGGACGGAGTTCCTCTGAAGAAGAGTGTCGTCATTCATTGGAACGAGCATCAGGTTCCCTTTATCGAGGCCAACACGGACGCAGATCTAGCGATGGCTCTTGGTCTCGCGCACGCACATCTGAGGTTGGGACAGATGGAGATGATTCGCCTCCTCGCGCAGGGGCGGCTAGCGGAGACGGTCGGTCCGATTGGCCTCGACCTTGATCATCTCATGCGCATCCTCGACCTCGGCCGCGCCGTCCCCGAAATTCTAACTTCCTTACCAGAGGAGACCCGCGACTGGCTCGAGGCCTTTGTCAAAGGGGTCAACCACTATCTCTACCACGCGCCAGAGTTGTCACACACAATTGGCCAGTGGGTTTGAGTGTCTGAGGCGGGCTGGCAAAAGGCCATCGATAAGATCGCCGAGCGCGCCTGTCTGACCAAAGGTCCCGATACGCGGCGATAACTCCTTCTCCACTCGTCAGAGGGGTACTGGCTGTGGCGAACAGGCTAAGGCTGCGGGTTGGCGCCATCGACTTCGCGCGGACGGGGCGGGCCTTCTGGCACGATGAGGAGCCGGTATGCCCGCGCATCCGCATCGTCAGGGTAGCCGAGGCCGACATATGAGGACGCGGCCGTGATCGGTTGCTTACGAGACCGGCGATGCGGTCAAGCATCAATGAGGGTTAGGGCGCCGGGAGGTAGAGCGCCGAATTGGCGAGCGGCGAAGTCTCGTCCACGCCCGTCACTAGCCGGTAGTGCCTTGTATTAGGGCGTGTACTCATAAATCCTTCCTGCCGCCCCAGGCACTGAGATGTCCGCTTTCGGGGGCAAAGCAGTCATAGAATGGTGCTGTGAAGATAGTCCGCTTTTGACCCAAAGCGGACATGCCGAGCGCAGTGAGCCCCGGCGCCGGACGTAAGAAAAAATGCCGCGCTGTCCAATCCAATTGAGAGGAACAGCGCGGCATCCGGACAAGGTGTGCTTTACCCGGCTAGTCGCTCGGGTGATTGTTTGCCTTAACCTGCTGCAGGACCTGAGTGAGGTTCCAGGTCTCCGGTGCCTGCATCGGTGGAAACGTCTTGTACGACTCGAGTTCATTCAGCCATAGCTGCTGGCCGATGGGCAGTATGTTCCAGTCGTAGAGGTAGGCGGTAGATGGGGCGGCGAGCGCACCGCCAAAGCCCATGACCTTTTCGCCGAGTCATTTTCGGCATGCCCTCAAAGTCTGAAATTCCTTTGTCGAATTGCGGTGGCGAGGGGGAGCGCTTGGCAGCGAGCGCGCCCCCCTCCTCATCTCAAGTCGCCTTGGACGTTGCTCTCCCACTACGACTTTAGTGGCCTTGTTTCCGGCGTTGCTGTACGTAGGATTTCGAGACGTCACCCGCCTGGATCAATGCCCCCACGCATGCCTTGGACAATTTGGCGCCGTTGTTGCGAAAGCAGTAATTCAGAAGAGGGCTTCCGATTCCATATTCGCTGCAGAAATTGTGATAATCCCATCGACAGTCCGTTGACACGGCTTGGGTTATGTCGGGCGCTGCTTGCGTCTCGCAGGCGAAGCAAGAGATCGCGACAAAGGCGACCAGCAGTTTCGAACCATAGCACGTCATCGATGAACTCCCTCTGATGGCAATTCGACCAGAGATCTGGTTGAAATGCAGGTGGTTGGGCTTTTCGCTTTTGTCCGGGGTCACGCTTGATGCTCCATCGCACGCGCCATCTGTTCATCCGCCAGCAGACCGCGGTGATCAACGCCATCCGTGCCCATCTTGCCGAGTTCGGGGTCGTTGCGCCGGTCGGACGCAATGGCGTGGAGGCGCGCTGCTCGAAGTAATCGCTGATCCAGTCGATATGAAGGCTCGAGTGTGCAGACTGGGTGCATCAGAGTGGCGCGGCGGGTAGCGGGCGAGACTCACTTAACCGACGTGCAGTATCGGCTAAGGTAATGGGGCGCCCCCTTCACCATCCTGTTTGCTTGCGGGGTGCGCTCACGCCCACGAGCGGCCCTCCCCCCCTTTCCCCCGGACCCTTTTTGGAAATGCCTTTTCGCGGCCCGTAGAACGGCGCTGCCGCAAGAAGCGGACGGCTGCGGCTGAGGCCCAAAAACCCTTCAGCTAAATTACCTCAGGCGATCCGCGGCCGCGCCCGAATACGTCCAGAACGGCGTTTCCCTCACGGGCTCGGTATCAAAGCCCTGTTGTCTGCCGGGTTGGCGCTGCCCCCCCCAATGGGCGCTATCTGAAGGCTCGTCCCAGGCGCTATCTGAAGGCTCGTCCCGGTCCCGGGCGCCATCTGAAGGTTCGTCCCATCCTCCTCGAGTCGTGCGGAGGGAAGCGGCGCGGGCAGCGGAGCCTCATCCGGATCGTAGAATTGCGCGGTACCACCCGGAACCGTGGCCGCACCCGTATCCAGTTCGAAGGCCATCGCCCGGCTGGGCAAGGCCGTCGCTGCGCCGCACGCCAAGAGCGCGGCACCCATCAGCGCGAGGCTAAGCGCAAGACGCTGCATGTTGAAATCCCCCTCGTCTGCTTGATCGTGCACCAAATCTAGCGCGTTCGGGGTTCCACCGCCATTCCGCAAATGTCCGCATGGGCTGCCCCAAAGCACTGCCCTTCGCTACTGAGGTCCAGATGCTGCGATGTCCTCCTGCGCTCCAGAGGCGACGCTACCGGTCCGGTCCCGGAGATTATCAAGCTCGCACGGGCCGAAAGCGATGCGGTGGATAAGAGCGCAATGAAAACCCATCGGCGAGGCGAGTCCTATCGCCGCAAGATGTTTTTGAGATTTCCGTGAAAGTTCAACTGATTGTGTATCAGATCGGCGACCTAATCTCTGCGAAAGACGATCAACTTGAGGCACCAGACGTCCGCCCTGCGGTGCTCCGGCCATACGTCTGCTTCTTAATGAAAAGCCGAAGACATTCGCTTCACACCGCAAATCGTTGGCTTGCGCCCGGGCTTCCTCGATATAGAAGAGAGCGCGAACGTGGTGCGGGCTGGCCTCAACTTGCGTCTCGGCGGTTGGGCGACGCCTTAGATAAGAAATTTCGCGATCCCTCCGCGAATGCCGCGCGATCGCCAACGATAAGTCCCGCAGCTATCCCTGCGTACAGAAGCGTTGCGATGCACTTCGCGATCTGTCCGGCATACAGCAGCACGGAAGGCGCATTCAGCATCGAGTGCACCAGAATGGCAGCTGCGATCGAGCGGCTGTTCTTGTAATAGAACCAGTTCGCGATGATCGCCGCGGGGATGATGCTGACGAAGAAATTTGCCAAAAAAACTTTGTTGCCCATCCTCGCCAGTTCGTTCTGATAAGTCCCGCTGATGAGGACCAGCGGGGCATGCCACGTTGACCACAAAGCGCCGAACAGCAGCGTCGCCTTCATCATTCCGGTCTTGGCTCTGAGACTGTCCACGCCATATCCGTGCCAGCCCATCTCCTCGAAGAGGGGCGCAAGCACCATGGCAAGGATGATCATGGCCAATAGGTTGGCGCCGCCGGAAAGCCGGAATTGATCCGCCGATTGGCCGAACCACACCGATAGCCAGATCGACAAGCACATAACCGCAGGAGGCATCGCGATGGCCACGATCGCGTAGATCGGCCGGATCCTCCGCGCCTTGCTGCCGGATGTCAGGATCAGAATGAGGGCCACCGCGAGCGGACCCAATAGCCCAATGAGGTTGAAGAGAAAGGCGTAGGCCTCCAACCCAGGCTGTGACCCGGCATACACAGCGAGCGACCACGGAATCCAGGTAACGACATACGCCATCAGAAAGAACAGCACAGGTTTGTATTCGTAGTTTCCCTCCACAACGCCTCCAAACGAGCTCTCTCGGGTGCGGGCAAAATGCACAGCACGTCCCGGCCTTGCGCCAGCCACTCTGGCGCACTTCCCACAGCGTGCCAATTCTCGTCGCCCTCCGGAACGGATAAAGTCGATGCTTCTGCGAGCGGCTGCTATTGGCACTTCGGCGACATTCACGCGGCGCGGTTTAATGTCTGGTTCCGCGCCCATCTCGGACATCAGCGCGTGGCCCGCTTATGTCGCAGAATGACCCAAACCGGACATCACTCCTCCTATCAAAATGCGCCGACCATCATGCGTCCGGACCGCAGGCCCCACGTTCGGAGATTCAAACGTGGCTTAAGCTCGAGCCCGTGTGGCTCCGTCAGGGTCGGGCTACTGGCGCATGGCACAGGCGCTCTTGCGGGAACTGGCCGGTTGGTTCCGGAGGTGTGCAACTCGGCCGCGTGCTCAGCTTCTGATACAGTTCGGGCGTCGCACGCTAACTCTGATCCGGAGTTCCAAATGACATTTGCCAGGATTTGCATCGCCCTTGCCGTGATCCTCGCGTCCTGGAGTTTTTCAGGACAAGCGGCAGCACAGCCGAAGCAAGCAGACATCGACGCTGCCAATCGGCTCTTCCAAACTGGAAAATTTGCCGAAGCTGGCGAAATCTACGCGCGAATGGCCGCGCAAGATCCCAAGGACTATTCGGCAATCCTCCAGTTGGGCCGCATTGCGCTGCTTTCCAACCGGCTCGACGATGCGCAGAAATGGCTGGAAAGGACCATCGCCTTGCAGCCCGATGACGCCGACGCCAAGGTCATGCTGGCCGAAGCGTTTTATCGCCGCGACGATTTCCAGAAGGCGGCCGCTTCGCTGAACGGCGTCGAGGTGAGCAGCAACAAATTGCTTGTTTCGCAATACCCGACACTGAATGTCGCGAAGTTGGAGAGCTTTAAGGGCCAGACGCCCTATGAAGTGCAGGGTGACGGGCAAACTACGCGTCTGAAATTCCTAAAGACCGATCCGCTGCCGTTGGTCAGCGTGCGCGTAAACGGCGGCGACGAGGTTACCTTCTTCATCGACACCGGGGCTTCCGAGGTCGCGCTCGACACGGACTTCGCCCGGGAGCTTGGCGTCCCCCAATTCGGAGCGGTGCAAGGCACCTTTGCCGGCGGACAGCACGCTGAGGTTCAGAATGGGCGGATCGAGTCACTCACGGTCGGCGACTGGACCGTTAAGAACCTGCCCATTGCAACGCTTGCCCTGCGCCAACTTTCCGAAGGTTTTGGCGTCAAACGCATCGACGGCATCATCGGGACCAATCTGCTCTACCATTTCCTTGCGACCCTCGATTATCCGCACGCCGAGCTTGTGCTGCGCCGGAAGACCGCGAAAAACCTGGAGCAGTTCGCGGCAGCGTCATCAGGCAAAAGCGTCGCGGTTCCTTTCTGGATTGCGAGCGACCACTTCATGGTGGGTTGGGGCCGTGTGGAGACGATCCCACCGACGCTCCTCTTCGTTGACTCAGGGCTGGCGGGCGCAGGAGTCAAACTGGCGGAGCCAGTCATCAAGGAAGCCGGGATCAAGCTGGAGGAAGACAAAGCCTATGAAGGGGCGGGGGGAGGCGGGAAGCTGAAACTCGTGCCCTACACCGTGCGTCAACTTTCCTTCGGAGATGTCCAGGAAAGCAACGTGCCGGGTATCTACGATGGGCCGTTCCCGTGGGAAAACACTTTTGGCTTCCATCTCGCGGGCATGGTCGGCCACGATTTCTTCAAGCCCTACGCGGTGACCTTTGACTTTGAGAATATGCAGATTTTCCTACAGTAGAAGCTCTGATCGAACGGGAGGGACGTCTTGCGTCGGCGCGGTGAGGTCGCCTAGCTTCACCTCGCTGGCCTAGCCGTGAGCCTTTGCGGCTGCGGAGGACAGGGATGTTCACCAGTAGAACCATGTCCCTCGGCGCTCGCGTCTTCTTGCTCCTTGTTCCTCTCGTTACCACGCTAGACCCGGCGGCCGTCCATGCTGTGGAAAGCCGAGATTTCGCCGGCTTGGTCGACATCGGCGACGGCCGCAAGATCTACCTGGAGTGTCGCGGCTCTGGCTCTCCCACGGTCGTGCTCATCTCTGGAAAAGGGAACGGCGCCGCCGATTGGAACGAGATCCTCGATCCCGCCGACCCCATGCACGAGGTGCCCTACGACATGGTGGGGACCGGCAAGGGCG
>DATGZX010000132.1:0-71709 GCA_035296965.1 Gemmataceae bacterium | reverse complement strand
CAACACTTTCCGCAATACCTAGTTGTCAAAGAACTCTACGCCTGGTACTTGAACGTGCCGGCCGCCCTATCGCGTTACCCCACATCCAATAACTGGCCAGGAGCAAGGACACCGACTAACGTGCCCTCGCTCGCGGTCAGTCGTAGCGAAGACCGATTCTGCCAGCGGCTACTTTACATCGGAGGTTTCAGAACAAAAGCTTGAAGGTTTTCTACGATGCTCGGCCACCTCAATCTGGCTAATCGTGATGATATGGCGCGAATCGCAAAGCGACAACGGCTGCTTGCGCTTTCGCGAAGACGGCGTGCTTCAGCCGTGCGCGACCGGTCGGTGCGTGGCGTCTGCCAATGCGGCCCGAGCCGCATTGAAGCCGCAAGCTCCGTGCACTCCGGCGCCTGGTGGGGCGGACGCGGAGCACAGGTACAGGCCCTTCACGGAGGTCCGATAGCGAAAGTACGGAAAAGCAGGGCGAAAGAAGAGCTGTTGGCGCCAATGGGCACTGCCGCCGCCCAGGTCGCCTCCTACCAGGTTCTCATCCATGGCTTCGAGGTCGCACGGCGAATGGATCGCCCGCGCGCGAATCAACTCTCGGAAACCCGGGGCCAATCCCTCGATGCGCTCCTCAATGCGATCTGCAAATCCATGCCCGGCCTCGCTCCAGCCACCGTCGAGGTCTGACGGCACATGCGAATACGCCCAGAGCGTCTGACCTCCCTCAGGCGCCCGGCTTGGATCCAGCAGGGACTGTTGTCCGATTACCAGGTATGGATTGGTGGGCAACTTCCCCGCGCGGACTTCTTGCGTGAACGCGAGCAAATCGGCCAAGCTGTCCCCTGCGTGAACCACGGCGGACTCGCGGGCCTCGGGCGAGGTCCACGGCACGGGACCGCCAAGGGCCCAATCCATTTTGAACGTTCCCCAACCAAACCGAAAATTTCGCATGGAACGTCGCAGCCACCAGGAGCTATCCCCCGCCTGCAGCAGCTTCAGAACCAATGCCGGGGCACTGACATCGGCCAAGATTGCATGACTGGCAGATATTTCCTCGCCCGCACTTGTCAGGATGGCGACTGCGCGCCGCTGGCGAACAATGATGCGCTCGACGTGCGTGTTTAGCTGGACCGCGCCCCCTGCCTCCTGGAGGCGTCCTAGAAGCGCGTCCGTGATCGCACGCGCTCCGCCCAAGGGAACAGGGAAGCCAGTCGATGAAGCTAATAGCGCGAGCACCAGTCCCAGGCCCGCACCTGTAAGGTCAGCAGGACCCAGATCGACGTGCAAGGCAAGGCCGGGAATGACGCGCTGGGCCGCCTCAGTGCGGAAGATGCGGCGTGAGAAGCCCGCGCTGCTGCGGATGCCGGCCAGCGCGAGCCTCAGCAGATGGCGCGGGCCCAGGCGCCAGGCGGCGCCGAAGCCCGGCAGACTCGCCAACAGAGCCGCGCCAAGGCGGTCGCCCATCGCATTCTTCCACAAGGCGAGGCGTTCCCAGGCCGGACCGTCCTCACCGAAAGAGGCAATCGTCGAACCGAGGTCACGGGATATGGTTGCGCAGGTTCCGTCCGGCGCGGGATGGCTGCTTTCGTGTCGGCCCTTGCGCCAGCGTAAGCCGGCTCCAACAAGATCGAGACTGCGGAAAGCAGGGCTATCTTCAGCAAATGGGAAGAAGGCGGCGCCGACATCGTGGAGATAGCCGGGGAGGGTCGTTTCCTCAGAATAGAGCGCGCCGCCGGGTCGGCCCTGGGCTTCGACCAGCAAGACGCGCCAGCCGTGTCGTGCCAGAGTGGCCGCCGCAACCAATCCATTGGGGCCCGCGCCGACAACAATGGCATCCACCATGTATGAGTCCCGAAGCGTGAGGCTGGAAGAAGGATACGGGGGCGTGCGGCCTCCCATCCAAAACCTCACCTAGACTCGACCTTCTGGGTACTCTCGTGAACTATGCTCGTGGGTACGTCTCTGTAGACGCTATTGTGCTTGGGGGGATTCCGCTCGAGCCAGATTTCCAGGCTGTTTGGCTCCGGCGTGCCGCCGTTCAAAACGGCATTGAGGAGAGTCTCGGCTTGGGGGAGCAGCTTGGAGACGTACTGGTACGAATCATTTTTTGGCGGGCCTTCCAGATCCGTTCTGAGCTCGTTCAGCGCCTGGAGAAGATAGAAGGCATGAACTTTCCAGCCTGCCTTGGAATCCTTGTTCGTGTCCTGATTCCTGAGACCGCCGAATTCAACGAGGAATTTGCCGAGTTGATAGGCGGCATAATCAGCTTGGTATTCATCGCATAGCTTCGATTGCAAACGGCAGAGCCCTACAGCGGCGGCTACCTGTTCGGACAGAGTGGGGGTGGGTTTAATCCCGTCCTTACCCATGATTCGCAGGAGAGCCAATGCCGTTTGCCTGTCGAGGACGATTTTCTTGTTGACGATATTGGCAACTGCCGGATAACGAGTTTGGCCAAGGGCTAAAATCGCTTCCTTGCGCACGTAGGGGATGGCTGCACGCTCCGCCGGCGTAGCACTGCTCGGCACCTCGATCTTTCGATTGACGTAGTCATAGAGCGCCTGCGCCCATTGGCTTTCCCTCTGCTGACTCTTGAACTTGACGGGATTCTCACCGCGGGCCAGGCCAAACAAATCTCTGAGGCCAAAGCAAGCCCAGAGCTTGACGCCGTCATTCTCCTTGGGATCCTGGATGACTTCCGCCAACACGTCCCCAGCGTCTTCCTGTCCGGTCGCAGCCAAGCGTGCCAGGATGCTCGCGGCGTTGACACGGGCAATTGGCTTGGGATTCTTGACAACCTCGTGAAGGCGTTCTGTAAAGCGTTTGCCAAATTCCTCGACAAAAGTCTGCTGCTGTGAATTCAGAGGTTTATGCGAATCGTGTGGATCCAGGACCTGGTCGAGCGCCTCCTTTACAAGCTGGTGCATTTTATTTCGGGCCGGCGCTTCTTGATTATCTTGATAGGTCAGTCGGTAGGCATACCATTGTGCCCCGTGGTCAATTACCGCCTCAGCGCCTGGGCTGACCGGCAATTCACCTTTTTGCATGGACTGAAACATCCTCACTTCATCCTGATCTGCGCGCCAGTCCTTAACGTTCAGCCTCAACTCTCCTTCCCCTGCATGGATGGCATTTTTTTTCTGGGCTTGAGCGGTGCTCAACCATAGGGGAGCGCCGAAGGACAAGACCCCCATTGAAACCAGGGCCGGCAGCCAGCAACGAGCAAGGAAGTTCATTGTGAAGACCTGAGGGTTAGGATTGTAATGGTCGGGTTGCTGGGGCAGAGACATGCATGAGGAAGCAACCAAGGTACTGTTTTCCAGACAATAAGTGAAGCTAACACGCATTCGTCGGCATTGTCAAGGGACCGGCAGGCCAGCTGCCGATGCAAGCCCCGGCCATGACGTAACGTGCAACATATAAGGCTCTTTAGCTGAGACGACGCCTGTGGGTGCTTGGTTCCATTCGACGACTCTCTTCCAGCTCCTCGATGGACCGCGGCCAATCTTGTTTTAGCAAGCGCGACAGCGATCTGTCGGCCAGCAGCTTGCCGTTTGTCTGACAGCGCGGGCAGTAATTAGTCTCATTGTCGGCGTAGCGAATTCGTTGAACGCTAGTTCCACACACGGGGCAGGGCAGGCCATAACGCCCGTGTACGGCCATTCCATCGCGAAAGGCTGTCACTTTTTCGGGAAATCCCGCGCCGACCTCTTGCCGGAGGCGGTCAGTCCACGCCGTCAAAGTCTGCCTCACCGCATGGTACAACCCGGTAATTTCTGCCTCGGTCATATTCTGCGTAAGTTGCAAAGGCGAGAGACGGGCGGCGTGCAAGATCTCGTCGGAGTAGGCGTTGCCAATGCCGCTGAACACGCGTGGGTCCGAGAGCACGCGTTTGAGCGTGTGGTTTTCCTGGATCAATGCCCTGCGAAACTCCGCCGGGCCCACCTCGAGAACTTCGATCCCCCCGGGATCGAGTGTTGCGAGGGCCTTCTCGCCCCGAACCAGGTGCAGGGAGGCACGTTTCTTCGCCCCTGCTTCCGTGAGAACGATTGTGCCGGTAGGAAAATCAAACGCCGCCAGGCCAACCCTCGCGGGCGCTTTGGCGCCGCCTTTCTTCCAGTGCAAACGTCCAGCGATCATTAAATGGAAGACGAGAAACAGATCCTCGGTCAAGGACAGCACGATGCGTTTTCCCATGCGGCGCAGACCGAGTACCTGCTTGGCTTCGACGGAGGAAATCGGCGGATCGACGGTGCGCACCAGGAAAGGGCTGGCGATCCGAACGTGCTCCAACTGTTGCCCTTCGATGCGCGGCCGCAGCTGTTCAATGTAGACCACGATGTCGGGCAATTCGGGCATAGTCCAAGGACCATAAGGATGATGGCGGCTGAGTTCGCTACTTCTGGGGATGCACGGGCGTTTCAACGACCGCGCTTCGGGCGATGTTTTCGACGTCTTTCTGGAGCGCCGGGAGATCGGTCGGTTGGAGCCGGCCGGCCAACGTCGCGCCGCCAGCAGCCTGCCGAATGACGTAATAGTCCATGAGCGCCCGCTGTCCAGCGACCTCGACATCCAGGGCGAAATGGTCCAGTTCCCGAGGAGAAGCTTGCACGCGACGCGGCTCGTCGACGCGTAGTACTTTTCCCTTCTGCTTCAAAAAGAATTCCCGAGATTCCGACAGGAACTGTGCCCCTGCCGGCACGCGCTCTGCAGGCTCCACCGTGAGCAACAATCCACTGCCCTTGGGCTCGTCGAGGGCGACCTGGTTGCCTTGAGCCGAGGCCACGTGCCACCGGCGCGGGTAAAGAAAGCGAATCCCAAGCTCGGTGTTGTCATACAAGAGAAGCGTATTGTCGGCATTCGGCTCGAGCGTCACGCCTTTGAGGGCCTCTTCGGTCAAGTCAGGAACCTGTGCATGGGCCTGGCGTGAGAGCACAAATCGGCCCTCGACGCTGCCGAGCACCTTGCCCTCCTTGTCGAGCACCGAGCTGATGCCGTGCAGCGACAGGTAGCTGAGGTGGTTCGATTCGAGATCGAAGAAGAAATAGCCGTCCAATTGTTGCTCGTTGGGGCCGTCTTCATTGGTGCCACGGACAGTCCCGCTGAAGGCAACCCGCGCGTGGCGGCGCTTCGCGAGGAGCGTGACTTGCTCCAGCCGGCAGTCTACCTGGCCCTTGTCGATACGCTCCATATCGGTGAGTTCTTGCACCGCCGGCACGCTCGCCGTCCAGCGGTCGCCCAGCGTCACGGACTTGTCGGGGAGCAAGCCGGCCAACGCAGGCGTGAAGACATCGATCCGAACCAAATCGATCTCCCTGAGGGTTAGCGGTCCATCGGGAGAGAAGGGCACCTCGGCATTCTTGTGCCGGAGCACGACCAGGCGGCGTACCTGCGGGCGGATGGTACTATCCTGCTGACGATCACCCATGGTGCGTTGGAAGTCGATGCGCCGGTAGATGCGGACTGTTTTGGGAACCTGGGCGCCTGTCGCAGCGTCCAAGACCCGCTCGTCATAATCGATAGCGCTGGTCCCTGTCACAGTCTGGTTTTTGTCCGGCGGCATCGACAGGCTGCCGGACAGTTCGACGCGCGTGCTGACGTGATAAACATAGCCCGCCGGGAATGCCTCGCGCAGCAGGAACGATTCCTCTGCACCCGCGGTGGTGGGCCATGTCGAGAGAATCCCCCCGACAAGAAACGCAAATGAGAAGTTGCCGATTTTTTGCATGAAAACCGCTCCCCGATATCTGGCCAATTCATATCTACTGCGTCGGGCCAAGGGAGCCTGCTGAAAAAGGGGTCTGACCCCCTACGAAGCTTCACTGATTTCCCGTCATCCTGGGGATCTGTCGCCGTTCGTGGAAGGGGTCAGACCCCTTTTTCAGCAGGCTCCCAGGAGGGTAGGGACGAGACCGCCTCGCGCTGACCACTCTGATTGTAACGGAGCAGATTTGCATCTAAGAAGCGGAAGCCGACCATTGGGGGCGATTTTTTAGCCGCGTGTGATGGAAGTTTACCGTTGGAGGGAGATTGGGGTTCTGGTGCTTTGTCACGTGCGATTTGACGCGATCCTGGTTTCGCCAGCCAAGCAGGCAGGAATGCGGCGTGTCCGGGATTGAAAATTGAAGGCCAGGAGTGTAAATTTATACATTATTCAACAGAACGAGGTCGGACTATGGATTCCCAACGGTACGGCTCGCCGCTGTTTTCGAACCACAAACCATTGCAGCATAAATGTTTGCAAAAATGTCGGCAAATCCGCAGGGAGAATCCCAGCCAACTCTCGTGGAGTGGTCTGCCGTTTGCACAGGAATCAAATGTTCAGCCAGGCTGCTCAGGAGGAAAATCAGGTGGCCGAACGGGCGAAGAACCTAAATGGATTGCGCTTTCAGGCTCTGAAAACTTTTCGGGATTTGCGGATAACCCGAACCTGCCAGGCCGCTACTGGCATCTAAACATGTAGGAACTGCCATTATCGGCAGAGAGTGGCTCAGATCTTTAGACTTTTTTGTAACAATTATTGGTTTTGCCCGTACTACCTTATAGGTAGAGCCCAGTCCAGAGCAAGAAGCCGCTGAGGGCCTCCGGGATGAGAAGAGAGCAAGGAGGCGCGTTGGCTGGCAACTCGGACGAAATCCCAGCATTCGTCAGGAGGGGCCTTAATTGATTGCGAGTTTCTGAAGGATAGTCGCTTGCAATCAAAAAGGAGTGTGTGTTGTGACTAATTTCAAAAATCCTGCTCTGAAGGAGTTGACGGATCAACAGGTTCGGTTCGCCCCGCCTGCGCGCCGGCTGGCTCAGCTAACCAATGCGGAGCACCTGCTCGCCGAGGTCGAGCCGAATAAGCAGTATCCGTACCAGTACATCTGCTTTCGCATCACGGAATACCGGCCGGATTCTTATCCGGACTTGTTGATAGACAGTCGCGATTTGGAGCACGACCTGTGTTTATTCATTGAAGCGCTGGCACGCTCAACGCCGGCCGTGCCCGTTGACGCCGTCGCGGAACCGGTGTTGACACTGGAACAGATCAGTCAGCAGTTCAACGTGTCGACCAAGACGATCAGCCGCTGGCGCGAGCGCGGCCTGACTAGCCGGCGCGTCGTGTGCAACGGCCGGCGTCAGGTTGGCTTCTTGCAGTCGGTGGTAGACCGGTTCCTTGCGACAAACAAAGCCCGGGTGGAGCGGGGCAGCCGATTCTCGCAGCTTTCCGAAGGGGAAAGGGAGGACATCTTGCGCCGAGCCAAACGCTTATCGCGCGTCAATAGCAGCACGCTTACGGAGGTCAGCCGGCGAATTGCGCAGCGCCTGGGTCGCTCTCCGGAAACGATCCGTTATACGATCAAGAACTACGATCGCGACCATCCCGACCAGGCCCTCTTCCCGGCAAACGTCGGTTCGCTCGATGCTGACACAAAACAAACTCTTTACAGCTCTTACCGGCGAGGCATCCCCGTGGAAACATTAGCCAAGCGCTTCCACCGCACGCGCAACTCTGTTTACCGCATCATCAACGAAGTGCGCGCCCAACGCCTTTTGAGCCAGCCGCTTGAGTACATCAATCATGCCTCCTTCGACGACCCGACGCTGGAGACGGAGGTCTTGGCCCGAATGCCGGGGCTCGATGATTATGAGAGCCAGCGGCAGCAAATGCGGATTCCAAAGGATGCGCCGCCGGAATTGGCCTCGCTGTACGAGACGCCGCTGTTGAACAAGGAACAGGAACAACACCTGTTCCGCAAGATGAACTTCCTCAAGCACCAGGCCGCCAAGCTGCGTGCCAAGCTTGACCCGGCCCGGGCCCGCATCCAGGACCTGGAACGGATCGAGGAATTGCAGAACCAGGCGACCGCGATCAAGGACCAGCTCATCAGCAGCAACATGCGGCTGGTGGTAGCGATCGCCAAACGTCACTCAGCCCAGACGGACAACTTCTTCGAACTGCTGTCGGACGGCAACATGTCGCTGATCCGCGCCGTGGAAAAATTCGACTTCAGCCGAGGCAACAAGTTCAGCACGTACGCGAGTTGGGCGATCATGAAGAACTTCGCGCGGAGCATCCCCGAGGAAAAACGCCGACGCGAACGCTATGTGACCGGGCACGAACAAATGTTCGAAGCCGCTCCAGACATGCGCAGCGACGAGCAAGAGATGGTCTCCTCGGTAGAGCAAACCAAGCACCGCGTCAACCGGTTGCTCGAGTACCTCGACCCACGCGAACGCCAGATCATCCGCATGCGAGCCGGTTTGGACAACTACTCGGAAGGCATGACGCTTGAAGAGATCGGCCAACAACTGGGCATTACCAAGGAACGCGTCCGACAGCTGAACGTGCGGATCATGGCCAAGCTGCGGGACATCGCCCGCGAGCAGAAGATCGATATGCCTTGATGCCGGTGCTCTTCGATTCCGAAAACACGCAAAGCCCCGCCTTTGGCAAAGGCGGGGCTTTTTGTTGGCCTAAAGCCGAACTGAGTGAGTGGCCCGTCCCTTTCGACCGGGATCAGTTTTCTTAACACGCCTCGGCAGTGGGTTGTTGTTCATCGAGCGTGATCCCGCAAGGTGTTGCGACTACCTTCCTACCTGGTCGCCGGCTTTCTCGAGCGCTGCGCGCATCTTCTCCAGCTTATCCGGGGAAAGCGGCCCGACCGGCGCTCGGGAAGGACCAATCGATAGGCCTAATAGCGAGAGCGCTGCCTTGACGCCGCCCGGAGCCGTTCCCAGTGTCAGGCTGAGTCGGATGGGATTAAGCCGCAACTGAGCAGCCTTGGCACGGGCATGGTCGCCGCGCTCTGCAGCCTCAAAGATTTCAACGCACAGGGCAGGAGCGATGTTTGCGGACGCGGGGACAGCGCCTCGCGCCCCGAAAAGTACGCTCGGATAGATCAACGTATCGCGGCCCTGCATGACGGCAAAACCCTCGGGAACCACCTGGATGTATTCAATGGTGTTTTGCAGATCGCCGCTGGAATCCTTGATGCCAAGGATGTTCGGAATCTGCGCCAGCCGGGCCACCGTATCCACATCGATTTTGAGACCGCCACAGGTCGTCGGGTTGTTGTAGAGGATCAGCGGCAGCGAAGTATTCTCGGCGATGCGGCGGTAGTGATCGTAGATTTCTTGCTGGCTGGGGCTCACAAAATAAGGCGTGATCACCGACACCCCATCCACGCCTTCGCGCTCGGCCATCTGCGTCAAGCGCACTGCTTCGCGGGTAGTCTCGGCTCCGGTGCCCGCAAAGACCGGCACGCGGCGTTGCACATGGGCGACGGCCGTCGCGATGACTTCCTGCTTCTCGCGCTCAGCTAAAGCATAAAACTCGCTGTTGGTTCCCAGCACGAAAAGCCCGTGCACGCCCCCCTGGATCAGGTGGTCCAGAAACCACCGGAGTCGCGGCAGGTCCAGGTCTTCGTTCGCCTGCATCGGCGTGGCCACGGGCGGGATGATCCCACGGATTTGCATAGTCCCTCTCGGTTTCTTTAGGAATCGTTGACGATGGCGTCGGCCTCAATCTCCAACAGGATCTCGGGAGAGATCAGCCGGCTGACCTCCACCATGGTGCTGGCCGGTCGAATATCTCCGAAAAACTCTGCATGCGCCTTGGCCACTCTTTCCCAATCCGCAATGTTCGTGACGAACATCCGCGTGCGCACCACATCCTTGAGCTGAGCGCCGGCACTGCGCAGTGCAGCCTCGATGTTGCGCAGGACTTGCAGCGCCTGTACATAAGGATCACCATGGCCAACGATGTTGCCCTCGGCGTCGGTTGCTGTTGTGCCGGATACGGCAATGAAGGAGCCCATGCGAACCGCGCGCGAGTAGCCCACGATGGGCTCCCAGGGTGTTCCGGTTGCGATGTTTTTTCTTGGCATGGCGTCAACCTCTAACCAACGTGGAGGGACTCGCCGGTATAGCTCGCCCAAAGGGCGTCTACCGGATGCGCGATCCAGAGATGCGGCCGATCCTGCTTCAGATACCTTCCAATTTGCAGGAGACAGCCCACATTGCCGGTAAAGACGGCCTGAATGTCGGCCGCAAGGATGTTTTTCGTCTTGCGCTTGCCAAGGCGCTCGGCCATCTCCGGCTGCGTGAGATTGTAACTCCCGGCGGCGCCGCAACATAGCTCGGGCTCAGCGAGAGGAACCAGCTCCAGGCCAGGAATCATCTCCAGGAGCTGCCGCGGCTGTTTGCGAATCTGTTGCGCATGACAGAGATGGCACGCATCGTGATAAGCCGCGCGTACGGGTAGCGAATGCTCCGGCCGCACGGGACCAAGCTCCACGAGGAATTCATTGACGTCGCGCACCTTGTCGGCAAATGCCCGGCCTCTTGCCGCCATCGGTGTGTCGTGCATGAGATGGGCGTAATCCTTGAGCATGGCCCCGCAACCGGCGGCGTTGACGATAATGGCATCGACCTGTGGCCCGATTGCCGATGAGCAGAAGATCTCGACGTTGGCCGAGGCGAAGCGTTGAGCCGGCTTCAATTGCGCGGCGTGATAGTGCAGGGCGCCGCAACAGACCTGCTCTCGTGGCACCCAGACATCGCAGCCGTTGCGCCGGAGCACGCGCACTGTCGCCAGGGTAGTTTGCGGAAACATCGCGTCGGCTGCACACCCGGTGAACAGGGCCACGCTAGCACGGCGCTTCCCCTCGGCAGGCAGCAACTCCGGCAGTCTGCCAGGGTGCCGGGTAAGACGGGGCAGCATGTCGTGCATCCGCCGGAGGGCATCCGGCAGGAGACGCAGCAGGCCCAAATCCGTTAGCAGCCGGTCGATCCCCGTCCGTTGCAAGAAGCGCGCGGGAGCCAGAGCCATCCTGGTGCGCCAGGCGTATGGTGTAATGCCAAAGATCAGTAGACGCTGGAGAAGCCCCATTGTGGCTGCTTCGGGCTCCGTCTTGGCCATGTGAATACGGAAGGGTTCGATCAGCTTGCCATACTGGACGCCGGAAGGACACGCCGATTCGCACGCCCGACAGTCGAGACAGAGATCGAGGTGGCGGCGAACGTCGTTATTCAAGTCGAGCCGTCCGTCGGTGACGGCACGCATCAGGTAAATTCGCCCGCGCGGGCTGTCTGCCTCGTTGCCCAGCTCGACATAGGTGGGGCAAGCCGAAGTGCATAGGCCGCAATGCACGCAATCGAGGAACAGCTCGTAATCGATGCCGGTGTTTTCTGCCGAGGAAGGAAGCGTAGGCAGGGAGGTCCGCGACGGAACTGTATTACCAGCAATCATGAGTCCTCGTCTCTCAGATGCCATCCACGAACCGCCCAGGATTGAATAACCGCCCCGGGTCAAGTCTTTGTTTGACGGCGTGCATCAACCAGCCATCCTGACGGGGGCATCCCCAGACCGGCAGAACCGCTTTCCACTCCGCAGGACAGCGCAAAATGACCAGATTGCCGTGCACGTTGGAAGCCGCCGCTTGCAACGTCCCCATCAACACCTTCGCTGCCTCGAATGTTAGATGATCGTCCGACTGACCGATCACAATGCCATTCCCGGCATGAGCCTGAAGCAGCAGTGGTTCATAACTGGCTGCAGCTTGCCGGCAGAAGGCAGCACAGGCATGAGGCGGCAGGTTCGTTTTGAACGTTAGTCTTCCACCCGGCCAGGCCGGGAACTCAACAAGAGCGCGCCAGAGCGATTCTGCAGAAGAAGTCTGGCGTAAATGGATACCGCTCCATCCTGCATCCGCCAATTCCCTGGTGACCTCTTGAACCTGCCACTCCACTGCCGGTCGATTGTCCTCAAAGCCAATTGCAACGACCCACGGCGAATCCGGGAGTGCGTTGTCAATCTGTTGATTGATGTACTGGACAGTTGCTCGGTTGAGTAGATCGAGACAGATCGGCCGAGTGCGCGAGCCGTGCAATCGATCGAGCACGGCTTCCAGAGCAGCGTCGCTGCAGGGGAGCGTCAACAAGGCTTGCTCCTCGGGCCGGGGCTTGAGCTTGAGCGTCACTTGCGTGATGATGCCGAGTGTCCCGAGCGAGCCAATATAGAGCTTGCATAGATCGTAGCCTGCCACGTTCTTGACCACGCGCCCCCCGGCCTTGGCTTCTTCGCCTTGGTCGTTCATCACGCTGATGCCAATGACATAATCACGAGCGGTGCCAAATCCATAACGGCGCGGCCCGCTGGCGTTGGTCGCCAGAACGCCGCCAAGGGTAGCGCGTTCTGCCAGAGGCACATCGATAGGCAGCCGCTGGTTTTCCTTGCCGAGCACGGCCTGCAGTTTTGCAAGGGTAATGCCGGCCTGAACCGTGACCGTCATGTCGCGCGCCGGGTAGTCGATCACGCGATCCAACCGACCAGTATCGACTGCAATGCCTGGCTTGATAGGGGGTAAGCCATACGCAAGCATTGTCTTGCCGCCGATCGGATAAATCGCCTCGTCGCGTCCGGCCGCGGCGCAAACCGCGTTGCTCAACTCAGCGATGTCCTGTGGCTGCACGACGGCGAGCGGGCCAAGCGTATCGATCAGACAGGTTTCTGTCATGGTAAGCCAGTTCTGCCGGGCTGGGGCGCCCACGCCGGATCGGTCTCTTACAGGGCGGCGCGTCGTCCCGCTTTGCTCGGTTCGATGCACGCCCCAGCAGTGGGAAAAATCTTGGCGGGGCTGCAGCGCCCCTCCGGGTTGAACGCCGACCGGAGCCGCAACATCATGTTGAGATCTTCAGGCGAAAATAGCTTCGGCATGAAATCGATCTTCTCCACGCCGATGCCATGTTCGCCGGTGACGCTGCCGCCGCAGCGCAGGCACTCTTCCAGAATCTCGTGGCTTGCTCGTAACACGCGCTGGACCTGTTCGGGATCGCGCTCGTCAAAGAGCACGATCGGATGGATGTTGCCGTCGCCGGCGTGGAAGACATTAGCAATACGGAGCTGATATTTAGCGCCGATGCGCTGAATTTCGCTGAGGATTTGCGGCAGCTTGGTGCGCGGCACGACGCCGTCTTGCGTACAGTAACTGGGCGCCAACCGGCCTACTGCGCCGAAGGCCTGCTTCCGGCATTTCCAGAGCAGCAGCCGCTCCGCTTCGCTATTGGCGCGGCGCACTTCGCGGGCATGGTTACGCCTCGCGATGTCGGCGATACGCTCGGCATCAGCCTCGAGACCCGCCTCCAGTCCGTCAACTTCCATGATCAGAACTGCGCCGGCATCCAGCGGGAAGCCAAAGTGGAAAGCTGCTTCGACAGCTTGCAGGATCAACTGATCCAGCATCTCCAAGGCGCCCGGAATGATGCTCGCGCCGATGATGTCGCTGATCGTATTCGTTGCATCCGCGACCGTTTCGAAGACACCAAGAAGCGTTCGGTACGCTTCCGGGTTGCGCGTGATCCGCACCCACGCCTTGGTGGCAATGCCGAACGTGCCTTCGGAGCCGACGATGACGCCGGTCAAGTCATAACCGGGATTGTCCTCCGCCGGGCCGCCCGTTTGCACGACGCGGCCGTCGGGAAGCACAAACTCCAACCCCAGGATGTGATTTACCGTCACGCCATACTTGAGCGTGTGCGGCCCGCCCGAATTCGTTGCAACATTGCCGCCTATTGTGCAGGCTCCCTGGCTCGAAGGGTCGGGCGCGTAATGATAGCCATACTGCTTAAGGTGATTGGTCAGCCAGAGATTGACGACGCCGGACTCGACAACGGCGTAGCGGTCGCGCGTGTTCACCTCGAGGATGCGCTTCATGCGTGTCAGCGCGATCATAACGCCGCCGCCCACGGGCAGGCAGCCGCCCGCGAGGCTGGTGCCGGCTCCGCGCGGCAGGAAAGGCACATCGTATTCATTGCACGCGCGGACGATTTCGACGACCTCTTCCGTTGAGGTGGGGAAGACGACCACGTCGGGTTTATTCTTCTCGATCGTGTAGCCGTCGCATTCGTAGACAAGCAGATCGCTGGGGGAGGTCAACAGGCCCGCGCCGCCGACAATTTCGCGCAGGCGCTGGACGAGGCTGGTTGCTCTAGAGATAGCCATTGGAGAATTCCGGCTCAAGCGGGGCAGGCGCGAAGAGAAGCTCCTTCAATAATGGGAACCGCTCTTGCGGATGTGAACCATGGGTTGGCCTTCGTTCAAGACCTTGCCGCTGACCACCCGCGCGAGCAAGAGCAGGTGGTCGCCCACCGGAACGCGCTTGGAGACTCGGCAGGCGAGATACGCGAGGGCCTCGCAGAGGACCGCCCCGCTGCCGTCGACATGCTCAATTTCCAGCCCGTTGAACGCTGGATCGCCCGGCTCGAACCCCCGGCCGAAATGAGCGATCATGTCGGTTTGATTATCGTCAAGGATGTTGAGCGTGAACGGCGCATCATCGTCTAGCCAAGCCACGATCGAGCGGTCGCGCTTCAAGGCCAAACAAAGATGCGGCGGATCGAAGGCGCACTGCTGCACCCAACTCGCAAGCATCCCGGTCTCGGCAATGCCGCTCTGGGCGGTCAGGATGAACAATCCGCTGGGAACCCGGCCCAGGGCAGCAAACATCTGTCGATCGGCCTCGGTCGTCACCTGCACGCTGTACCTCAAGGACTGCCGCGCGTAAGGAAAAGGTGTCAGGACCCTTTTCAGCCGTCCTCCACTCTGAGCGTTCTTCCGGCAAGGAAAAGGGTCCTGACACCTTTTCCTTTCCTATGCCATGGCCGGTGCGCCCACCTCGCTGCGCAATATCTCAGCTTTATCGGTCCGCTCCCAGGTAAACGCAGGCAGCTCACGGCCAAAGTGGCCATGTCGGGCCGTCTCGCGATAGATGGGTCGGCGCAGGTTCAACGTTTCGATGATGCCGCGCGGCGTCAGCTTGAAGTGCTTGCGGATCAGATCGGCAATGTGCTGGTCCGTAAGACCGTTCGCGGTAGTCTCGTTCGTATCCACCCAGATGCTGAGCGGGTCGGGATAACCGATGGCATATGACAACTGAACTTCGCATTCCGCCGCCAGACCTGCGGCGACGACATTCTTGGCGATATAGCGGGCCATGTACGCGGCGGAGCGATCCACCTTGGTCGGGTCCTTGCCGCTGAAAGCGCCGCCGCCATGCCGGCCGCGACCGCCGTAGGTGTCGACGATGATCTTTCGCCCGGTCAAGCCGCAGTCGCCATGCGGACCGCCTTCCAGGAAGCATCCGGTCGGGTTGATATGGCAGGTAATGACATCTTCGTCCTGAAGGTCCGGTGTGGCTCCGGGCTTCATCATGACCAGTTTGCCCTTGATCAAATCCGGCCGCTCGGCTTTCAGCGTGGGCAGAATCAACCGATCGATGAGGACCTGGCGGGCTTCGTCCGAGAAGTACTCTTGGTTGCCTTTCTTTGTCATCACGCTGGTGTCATGCTGCGTGGACAGAACGACCGTGTGAATCCGATGGGGCGTGCCGTCGGCCGCATACTCGACCGTGACCTGACTCTTGGCATCGGGGCGAATAAATTTCAATTCGCCACTCTTGCGCAAGCGGGCGTGATTCTCGACTAGGCGGTGGGCGAGAAAAATGGGCAGTGGCATCAGCGTGTGCGTCTCATCGCAAGCAAAACCGAACATCATGCCCTGGTCGCCGGCTCCGCCCAGGTCGACACCCATGGCAATGTGCGGCGATTGCTTGTGCACATGGCATTGCACCTTGCAGGTGTCGGCTGCGAACCCAATCGTTGGATCCACGTAGCCAATGTCGCGAACCGTGTCCCGGACTAGCCGATCTACGGTTGCCGGCGTCAATTCGGCCCGCGTGGTAATTTCCCCGGCAACAATGACCAGGTCGGTGGTTACCATGGTTTCGCAGGCGACCCGGCTCGTTGCGTCGGCGGCCAGGCAGAAATCGAGAACGGCGTCGCTAATCTGGTCGGCCACTTTGTCAGGATGGCCCATCGAGACCGATTCGCTCGTGAAAAGATATCGCTCCGTGCTCACCTGATGATTCCTTATGTTGAAGCAAATGGCGTGACCGCCCGCAGTTCTTTCATCGGACAACGATTATAGGAATAAAGTACGGGGAAGGGCAACGGAAAGAAAGGCAGAAGGCAGGAAGCGGGGGAAGAACGGCAGAGTGGGCAAGGGCACCGAGGATTGCAGAGTTTCCTTCTGCAACCCTCGATTGCCCCGCCCGCGGAGCCTGCTGAAAAAGGGGTCTGACCCCCTACGAAGCTTCACTGCTCCTCCACTTGGTTGGGGATCTGTCGCCCTTCGTGGAAGGGGTCAGACCCCTTTTGCAGCAGGCTCCACCCGCTGTTGTGCTCAGGCACACACTACGTCAGGACGGCAACGTTCCGTGCGACGGCTCGGAAGGCGCCGCTCCGCATCCGGCTCCAGGTGCTCCCGCAGACGGTTGCGGGCCACGTGCAACCGGCGCTTGATGGTGCCGATCGGCGTTTCGAACTCGCGGCTCATTTGCTTGAGCGAGCGGCCGTTGATGTAAAACGCCACCAGCGTCGCGCGATCGACCGGCTTGAGCCGCTCGAGACCCGCCCAGAGCTTGGCCTTCTGCTCGGTGCGGATAAGGTCCTCCAGCGGGCTCGTGACGTCGGCCTGCGCGTTCTCCAGGACCGACGGCTCGGCACCATGGACAGGGCCCCGGCGCGTGAGCCGGTTGATCGCCATGCGCTCGGTAATCTGCCGCAGCCAGCCAGCGAAACAATGCGGATCGCGAAGCTGCTCGAGCTTGGTCATGGCGTGAATGAACACTTCCTGGACCAATTCCTGGGCCTCGGTCGGATTGCGCAGGCGGGCCAACGCCAGGGCGTAGACAGTCGACTGAAAACGCTCGACCAACTCGCCGTACGCCGACCGATCACCGTCCCGGGCCCGTTCTACTATTGCTGTAATCTCATTCCAGAGCATGTTGCTGGTTCCTATCTCGATCCATGCCAAGGGTTCGCGACACCGCTGCAGAAGAGCCATGCTCGCCAAGGATCAGCGATTGGCGGACGATCTGCTTCTGCTTTCCAGTGACTGCGACAGTTGGAGACGTCGGGTAAACGCAACTCCGGGGATCGTTGGGCCTGCGTTCTGGTCCGGCCGGTTTTCCATCAAGACGAATGGAAAAACGGAACGAGGACGGAGAACAGCGGCCTGGGTCTTCTCGGAGAGAGTGCCCGCGTCTTTTGCTGCGTGGGAAAGAGTCGGAGATTCTGGATGGTTGATTCTTGACTGCGGGGCCGTCAGTCAGCCAATGCCTCCGGCGACCTGTCGATCAGCAATCAAGAATCTCGATCAAGAATCTATCCCCTCGTCCTTGCAGAGAGCGCCGCACCAGCCGGTGTTAGCCGGACCGGGCTTGCCTCTATGCGGGTTCTGGCCCCTTCCACGGCTAACAGACGCCAACATCTGTCGCTGCGTAGGGCCCCCGCGCATGAGGCTGGGAGGCTTGCAAGGACGCGAGAACTGCATCCGGGCCGACCGGCCCAGTCGGCGGCATCAGCCGCGCCGCCATCTTGGTCGGCGTGGTCATGCCGCCTGCCGGGTTTCTGTTCGGCGAGCGGATAGCACTGCGACTGGAGTCGCAACGAGAATGGCATCCCCAGGGTCTTCCCTGCGGCCGGATTAAAGCCGCTGCCCATCGTGCCCGTCACAACGTCGCGGACGACGGAGACGCCATTCAGCACCAGGGTGTTGCGGTTAATCACGGCCATCGTAGACCTCCGAAGATCAAAGGAGATAGGTTCGAACAAGCCCCGAGCTTCGCTCGGGAGAGATAAAAAGCGTAAGTCAGTTACCTCATCTTTAG
This sequence comes from Gemmataceae bacterium, assembly GCA_035296965.1. Classification (GTDB taxonomy): domain Bacteria; phylum Planctomycetota; class Planctomycetia; order Gemmatales; family Gemmataceae; genus DATGZX01. The sequence continues at coordinate 54,004 of DATGZX010000132.1, read as the reverse complement.
ATCGTGTCGAAAAACGTCAACTCCAAAAGCAATAATCGATTGTACACCTATTTTCCGCAATTGGAATAGGTGTACACGATCAGTTTTTCGGCTATACGATTCAATTAGCGTGAACCAAAGGGCCACGCACACTACTGACGAGCGCCGAGCCAAAAGGTTCGCAGATTTTTTGAAAAATTGGGCGGGAATTTTTCGGCGATGGGGCCGGTATCGAGTCGGCTGAACCAAACTCGCACCGGCGCCAGCCTTTAGAATGCGTGATTCAAGTCCAGATCGCAGTTCTCGTAGAGCAAGCTGACAGCTTGTTCTACAGCCTACGGCTATAGCGTCTGACCGTGCGGCCGAATACCGGCACGACGGGTCGCGGCGCCGCGGCTTCTGCCTGAACCGGTAGGCGACGCTCGAAGGCCTCGAAGCCCTCAATGCGTTCTTCCGCCAATTCCTTGTTGATGTATCCTTCGATCCCCGTAAGCTGCCTTCCCTGCTCCGGGGTCACAAAGGCGATGGCCACGCCGTCGGCTCCCATGCGGCCGGTCCGGCCAATGCGGTGCACGTAGCTCTCCGGGTCTTCGGGAAGATCATAATTGATGATGTGCGAGATATTGGTCACATCGATTCCGCGGCCAACCACGTCTGTCGCCACCAGATAGACGATCTTGGCGTCGCGGAAATCCTGCATGATGCGGTTGCGCTGCGTCTGCTCGAGATCGCCGTGCATGGTGGCGACCCGCTGATGTTCTTCGCGGAGTTTTTGGTAGAGCTCGTCGGCCCAACGTTTACGCTCACAGAAGATGATGCATTGCCGCGGATTCTCGCGAGCGATGACCCGCAGGAGCAACTCGAATTTGCGCTCCTCCGCCACCGTGATGTAAGACTGGCGGATGTTCTCCACCGTCAGCTTTGTCGGCGACAGATTGATGTGCACTGGATCGGACATGTAGCGGTGGGCAAGCCGCAATACAGGCGGCGGCAGCGTGGCCGAAAGAAGCAAGGTCTGCCGTTGCTGAGGACATTGCCTCAGAATCCTTTCGATGTCCGGGCGGAAGCCGATATCGAGCATGCGGTCGGCTTCATCGAGCACGACATAGCGAACCCGTCCCAGGGATAGCGTCCCTCGGGAAAGGTGATCGAGAATGCGCCCCGGTGTGCCGACGACGATGGCGCAGCCTTTTTGGAGCAACGTCAGTTGCTGGCGAAAACGCTGACCGCCGTAGATCGGCACCGCCCGGCAATGCCGGCTGGGAACCAGTTTCTCAGCTTCGCCGCCGACCTGAACGACCAGCTCACGCGTGGGTGCCAGCACCAGTGCCTGAGGCCCCGGCTCATTGCGGTCGCGCCATTGATTCAGAAACGGCAACAAAAATGCCGCAGTCTTGCCCGTCCCGGTTTGGGCTTGGCCGATGACATCACGTCCGCTCAGCGCCTCGGGAATAAAAACTGCTTGGATGGGAGTTGGCTCAAGGTAACCAGCACGCGCCAGAGCGGCAAGAACGGAAGGTGAAAGGGATAAAGCGTGGAACCCACCTTTTGGTTCCACAAGCAACGCTGTCGTCAAACAGACCTCCTCAGACGATTCAGGAACTTTAGCACTCATTTCAGTTTTCTTTAGTTGCTTTACTTTAAATCTTTGCGTTGATTTTGTCTAGGGGGCCTTCTTCAGCCGGGCGCCGAAGACTCACGGGGACCAGGAAGGTGATTTCGGCACGCTAGCTCCCGCTTCCAATCCTAAGTTGGGCGATGTAGAATCCGGGAAGGCACAAATAAGTCTCGATACGGGGTTGGCGATGTCTTCTGAGCATGCCTTCAAATGTCTGGCTGACAGCGCGGTCAGTGGCGACGTTTCTTTGGCCGAAGCGCTCGGTCAGCTAAAGGCTCTTGGCCATATAGCTTGCGCGGAAACGCTGCGTTTCCTCCAAATCCTCCAGAGTACGGCTGCTAATCGGTTGAGTCAGTCGCCGGGCAACGAGAACAAGGCTGTGCTGTATGGATTGTTGGCCCAAATTGATCTCCTGGCAAAGTCGTCCGGCTTCCTCCTCCCCGATCATCCGTTAGCCGAGTCCACGGCTACGAGGTCGGCCAATGAAATGTTCGGGAACGCCAGCTCTCCAAAACATGCTCAAGATTCGAAGAACGGAGCGACCGCGCCGGAAATATTGGAATGGGCGCGGCAACAGTTCAGCGAAGAAGAGATCCTCGCGGGCCTTCGCGAAGTGCGCGAAACGGGTGGAGTAGAACTACGGAACTTCATCCAAGAGCTTGAACAGATTGCTGTTGCCCGTGAGTGAATCCTCTGCCAGCCCAGTTCCCTATCGTGTTTCCTACTCAGAAAGAGTGCGTAACGAGCTGCGGCAGCTGCTTGCCAGGGCGAAAAATCGTGGATTGGGTGCAGAAGCACTCGCTGCCGTGAAAGAAATCGACAATCGCCTTCATATTTTTCCGCAATTCGGCCAACCTCTTCGTGATTTACGACTCGAAAATGCGCAGCTCTGGATTGGGACAGTCCCACCTTTGGTTGTGCAGTATGTCCTAGACGAACACAAACACCTCGTGATGGTGGTCGTCCCGCTGCTGCCCTTGCCTGGATCTGGGCTCTGACGAGTGTGTGCCAAGCTATCCACGGGCTAGCAGCGCTTGTTGCACCTTCGGTTTCTTGCTAAATTGCCAGCCTGCTCCAATTTCCGGCGACGAACGCTTGGAGGGTTGGCATGGCTGAACTACAAGAAGGTGCTGGCAAGATAGACCAAGGCGAGAGGTCCCGTGGGCCGGTCCGGAGGTTTTTGCGTAAAGCCTTACGCAACTGGCGGGAGCGCCACCAGCTTCCGTTCAATTTCGTCATCCACCTCTTCGGCATCCCCTTAGCGGTCGCCGGCGTGGTTTTGCTCTTCTTTCTGCCGTGGTACTGGGGGGTTGCGGGGATCGTGCTGGGTTACCTCCTGCAATACATCGGCCACGCCGTGGAAGGCAACGACGTTGGGGAATGGGCAGGTATCAAACGTATGCTCGGACTGCCTTATGTCGGTATTGCGCCGCGCTGGCAACAGCCTGGGACCGCATCGAAGTAAGACTCCCTGGCTCCATTCACTTTTCTAGATGGCAATGTCTTAACTATCCTCTCCTACCGCCTGATCCACTCGGTATTGTCCACCTCAACTCCCAAATCGTTACCCTCCGCATATTCGGCAAGATTTCCCTGGATGGTGACCAGGCAAGTGCCGATATAGCCATTAGCATTTCCGATTGCGCGCCCTTGTGCGCGTTGCATCAGGCGGGGGTTCTAGGGAGCCCATCAACGGATTCCCGACTGACCCAGCCGCCGGGTGCCGGAAGAGGGGTTTGCCTCAGCGGGGTGAAACTTATGCGCTGGAAACATGTGGTTGTAGGGCTCGCCTTGACCGTTGCCGGGGCGGCCGGTTGCAAGCAGCAGTGTTTCTTGCTGGAGCCTGATTATCAAGCCTACCAAAAGACGAGCTTGCCAAAGCTCGATTGTGATCCCGAGCTTTCGGTCCAACCCGCGACCGCAGCCATCCCCACTCCTTCCAACGTGTTCGATCTCGACCGTCCTATCCGCTATCTCTCGCTGTCTGAAGCGATCGCCATAGCTCTGGAAAACGGCACCACCGGTACACAAACGGTGGTCAATCCCGGGTTCGCCAATGACAATCTCGTGACCTTTGGCGGCCGAACCGTCGCGGGCTCGGACAGCATTCGCGCCTTTGCGCTGGATCCGGCGATCGTGGGACCGGATATCGAGTCGTCACTCTCCAAATTCGACGTCCAGTGGAATACCAGCGTGACCTGGAACACAACCGATACGCCCTTGCAGGGGCTCAACCAGTTCAACGTTGGTGAAACGGCCACGGCGACCACGTCCCTCTTGAAGCCTTTACCTTCCGGTGGCGTGACAGGCATCAGCTTCAGCACTCAATACCAGAACCTGACGAATCCGCCCCTGGGATTCACCGTCTTGAATCCTTCGTATGCACCGACCCTTCAGTTCCAGTTTGAGCAGCCTCTGTTGCAGGGCTTTGGCGTGGAGATCAACCAACTCCGGGCAACGCACCCCGGCAGCGTTCTGACACCGTTCCCGACCGGCGGCCGGGTCGAAGGCATCGTGATCACGCGGCTGCGTTTCGACCAGGCGCGGGCAGAGTTCCAAAGAGACGTGCACTTCATGCTGCTGAACGTGGAGACGGCCTACTGGAATCTGTATGGCTCCTACTGGGACCTGTACTCTCAGGAAGCGGCCCTCCGCCAGGCTTTCGAGGCATGGAAGATCAACAAGGCACGCTACGAGGCAGGGCGCATTCCCGTCCAGGATTTTGCCCAGACGCGCCAACAGTATGAGCAGTTCCGCGGCAATCGATTGTCTGCACTCGGACAGGTCCTCAGGAGCGAACGCCAGCTACGTGCCCTGCTTGGTATGCCGGCGGAAGACGGCAAGCGCCTAGTGCCAACCGACTCGCCGACATTGACTCCGTACCAGCCGGACTGGAACACTGCGGTCAACGAAGCGCTGGCGCTGCGGCCTGAGTTGATCCTGGCGCGCGAGGATCTCAAGTTCCGCCAGCTCGACCTGATCAACACCAAAAACTTGCTCCTGCCCGACCTGCGCTTCGTCTCCACCTATGGGCTCAACGGCCTGGGCACGAGCCTGGACGGCTCGGGCACGACCTCCAATGCCCTGCGCAGCCTGGCCTCCGACCGGTTTGTGGACTGGACGGTGGGCCTGCGTCTGAACTACGTGCTCGGCTACCGCGACGCCCATGCCCAAACGCGCGAAGCTCGGTTGAATCTGGAGCGCAGCTATTATGTGCTCCGCGATCAAGAGCGGAAGGCCATGTCATTCCTCGTAGACCAGTGGCGCGACCTATTCGAGTTCCACTACCAGATTGAAATTCAAAAGTCCCAGCGCGAAGCAGCAGCGGTCCAGTTGCAAGCCCGCTTCCAGGAGTTCCTCGCCGGCCGCGGCACACTCGATATCTTGCTGGAATCGCAGCGTGTCTGGGCCTCGGCACTGCAGTCGGAATACGACTCGATCGTTCGCTACAACAACGCTCTGGCCGGCTTCGAGTTTGCCAAGGGGACCATCCTGCAGCGCGACAACGTGGCGATCTCCGAGGGGCCGTTGCCCCAGGCCGCCCAGGTGCGTGCCACCGAGCATCTGCGCGAACGGAACAAGGCGCTCGTGCTGTTCGAACGTTCGAATCCAGTCAATAAGGCTCCTTGTGATTTCGAAAAAGGAAACTGGGGGATCGCGGATCTTCCCAAGAACGACGCGCCGACGATTCCTGCCCTGCTTGAAGGCAGGGCGCCGCTTCCAGAGATCAACGAGCCAATGCCTACGGCAAAACCGGTGGATAGGACCGCCACCAAGCCGGATAACTCGACGAACTCTGCTACCCAGTCCTCCGTGGGGAAAATGTGGTTCGCGCCGTCCACGCCCAGTTCGTCCACGGGTTCGATGGCGGCACCTTCGGATTCGCCTCGGACGCTGCCCTCGTCCTTCCCGAGTGCCGACAATCCGCTGCGTAACATGCCCTCTGTCCCGCTGCCGACCGACATCGGCGGAGCCAGGATGCCCTAGAGAGTGAAGATCCCATCGCAATAATCGCGGCCTGGCCAGATCGATCAGGATCTGCCCAGGCCGCCTTCGATTCAGACCTATTCTTTGGGCCCGTCATTTCCCACAATGGCCTCGTGAAGATCTTCCTTTACGAATACACGTGCAGCGGCGGATTCTCCTCCGATCCACACGCTTTGCCTTTGTGCAACGAAGGCTGGGCCATGCTGTCTGCGCTGGCCAAGGATTTTGGACGCATCCCCGGCGTCGAAACGATCACCCTTCTCGACCAGAATTGTCCCCGGCAACTCAGCGGCTCGATTCGCCGGCTTTCCCCCGAAGAGCAGGAGCAGATCGTCTTTCAGAATTTGGCGAGTGCGGCGGACTACACGCTCATCGTTGCCCCGGAGTTTGACGATCTTCTCCACACACGTTACCGGTGGGCGCAAGATGCGGGCGGCCGCGTTCTTGGATCTTCTCCCGAGGCGCTCAGACTGGCAGGGGACAAGCTGGCTCTCGGGGCGTTACTCCGCAGTCAGGGGATCCCTACGCCAGAGTCCGTTCTGTTTGACGACCATGTACCGGCTGGGGGGCTGAAGTTTCCTCTGGTTCTCAAGCCGCGCCAGGGTGCCGGCTCGCAGGTTACATACCTCGTCGGACAAGGCGACCACCTCTCGCGATCCATTCGTGATGCTCGGTCAGAAGGCTGGCGCGGAGAATTCCTGCTCCAGCCCTTCGTTCCGGGCCTGGCGGCGAGCGTTGCTCTGCTCGTTGGTCCGAATGCCTGTAGTCCATTACTGCCTGGCGCTCAGCACATTTCTGACGACGGACGGTTCCGGTACCAGGGTGGCTCCCTGCCGTTGCCATCGCCGCTGGCCGAGCGCGCACTGCAGCTCTCGGAAAAAGCGGTGAACTGCGTTCCCGGTTTGAAAGGTTGGGTTGGCGTGGACCTGGTCCTGGGTGAAGCCCAGGATGGTACGCAAGACTTTGTCATGGAGATCAATGCCCGCGTTACGACTTCCTACATCGGCCTTCGAGAGCTTGCTGAGAACAACCTTGACGAGGCCCTTTTGCAAGTTGTGCTTGAAGATCGACTCCCGGACCTGCGTTGGAAAGCTGGAATGATCCGGTTCAGCGCCGACGGGTGCATTTTCTTCACTCCGCCGGGCGGCTAGCGCATCTTCAACGCTAACTTTGGGGGTCCGAGCACGAAGCCGGAGAGAAACGCAAATGGATGTCATGTTTTGTCATGTAAAAGGGGGGTAGCCAGACTGCTTGTCTGACAGGCTCTTCTAATCCGCAACATCAACAAGGCACATAGGTTACGCCTTGTCAACTTTGAAAGGACCGTGGCAGGGCACCCTGACATTTGTCATGTGTACAAATGAACACATATTCGGCAGCTTTGAATCCATGCCCTTAGCCCAAAATCAGGACTTGAGCACCCATTAGTCAGCCACCCAGGGCGCCCGCCGCTTGTCGAAAAAGGCGCGCAATCCTTCCCGGCATTCGTCCGTCAGGCGTGGCGCTGCGCTTGCCTTGGCGCCTTCCTCGACGGACAGCGCTTGCTGGGAGAAGCGGTGCAGAAGAGCCTTGGTAGTCGCCAGGGCAAGGGGACCTCCCTCGGCGAGCTGCCGAGCCCAGGCGTGCGCCTGCGCCATCAACTGGTCGGCAGGCACAACCGCGTTGATCAGACCGGCCCGTAACGCCTCTTCGGCGCCCATCAGCTCGCCAGTCAAGAGCAAGTATCGAGCAGTCCGCTCGCCGACGTGCCGGAGAAGATGCGGCATCACCATGGCCGCCACCAAGCCGCGGCGCACTTCCGGATATCCCAGGCGCGCCTGCGGCACAGCCAGGGCAAGATCGCAGACCGTCGTGAGACCGGCGCCGCCCGCGACGGCCGGACCGTTGATGGCGGCTACGGTTGGCTTGGGCAACGTGTAAATGAGGTCGAAAAGCTTGGCGAGCTGAAAGGCATCGTCCCAAATGTCTACCTGGGGCGTGGCTTGAGGCTTCTGCATTCCAGGTTCTTCCAGGTCGAGGGTAGCCGCCAACTCGGCCAGGTCCATGCCCGCGCAAAACGCGGAACCGGCTCCCGTCAGGATCACGCAACGAGCAGCGAAATCGTCCCGCGCTCGCTCAAATGCCGCGCGGATCGCCTGGATCAGCAGTCGGCTGAGGGCGTTGAGACGCTGCGGCCGATGCAGCGTGATCACCACGGCCGGCGGGCGAGCCTCGTAGAGAACCAGATCTTCGGTCATGACTCTCCTCAGGACGTGGGTCGCAGCATCGTTTCATAGTTTTCAGGACGAGCAATGCGCATCTGCAGCAAGGCCAGAGCGTATGTCTTTCCCTGGGTATCCACGCGCAAGGAGCGACTCGCGCCCCCCGCCAGGACGTCGTACAACAAGAAATTCACTGCAAGCAGGTTGGGAGCTTCGTAGCGCACGACCCGTGTGGGACTTAACGGTGCAAAATAAGATTCGACTCTGTCAGCGGTCAGATTCTCGATCAGCCAGGTATAACCGGCAGGCGTGTAAGCGAGGATTGCCACGTTGGCGTGATTGCCCTTGTCGCCACTGCGGCCATGAGCGATGTCACCCAGTGGAATCGTTGTTTGATCCAGCATCGAAGGCTGCTTGGATGCCCGGGTCTTATCAGCCATGAACGTACACCTCCGGCTCCACAGCGCTTTTGGCCAGGAGTGCAGGCCAGTAACTGAAGACTTCGCGAACCGGCGGCCGGCCCGTCGCGTATCCTGCCAGACCAGGCGGCCCTGAGGTAATCAAGGGTGCGAACTCCTTGGTAAATCGCTCCACGGCGGCGCGGCGTGGGTCTCGAACCGTCACGCGCAGCACAACCTCGGGAGCATCCGCCTGGGATGGAAGCACGCCGGGTAGACAGTCCCCAGATCCCAAACACTCTATATTGCTCTGCTCCAGCTCGACGCCGGCTCTGCGCAGCCGGCTGAGGATCATCTCGCCGCAGAACTGTGCTTTATTCCGCGCGTCTGGACCCATGACAATCAGGGTGCCGCTCGAAGTAAACCCGTCGCCATAGGCGATCGAGACCTTGTAAGTGTCGGTAGCCGGTTTGCCACGTGCTCCGCGAACAAGCGTGGTATCGCGCGCGCTGTTCCCCAGCGACACGCTCGTAAAATCAGCAACCACATCGGGCGTCAGATACTGGCGCGGGTCTCCCACTTCATAAAGCAGTTGCTCCCCCACCGTTTCGCGATTCACGGCACCGCCCGTCCCGGGCGGCTTCGTGATTCGGAAGGTCCCGTCCGGTTCGATCTCGGCGATTGGGTAACCAACGTCGGCCAGGTCAGGAGCCTGCTGCCAGTTGCACCACAACCCACCCGTTGCCTGCGCGCCGCACTCGATCAGGTGCCCGGCGATGGTGCCCGCCGAGAGTCGGTCCCACTCCTGCCAGCCCCAGCCCAGCTCGTGGACGGCCGGCCCAAGCGTCAGCGAGGCATCCGCCACGCGGCCTGTAATAACGACGGAGGCGCCTTTTTCCAGGGCCGCGACGATCGGACGGGCACCGAGATAAGCATTGGCGCTTACGACTCGTGATCGGATCGTCGAAAGGGCCGCGGCCGTGTCCAGGTTTGCCAGCGCGTGTCCCTGGCCGAGAAGCTGATCTAGCCTGCCGAGAAGATCGTCACCACGGACGACGGCGACCACGCGGTCCGTGAGCCCTGCCTGGTCCAGGATCGTCCGCGCCCGCGCGGCGCAACTGGCGGGATTCATGCCGCCGGCATTGGTAATGATCTTGAGGCCTGGCTGGCTCTTGAGTGCAAGGCCGAGCTTTTCCAGGACCTCGAGAAAATCGGTCGCAAAGCCCGCCTGCGGATCGCGCTGCTTCTGCAACGCCAGAATCGACATCGTCAGCTCGGCGAGGTATTCGAGAGTCAAGTAATCGAGCCGGCCGCGCTCGGCAAGGATCACCGGAGCGTCCAGGTTGTCGCCCCAGAAGCCGCAGCCGTTACCGATGCGAACCTGCTTCAATGCCGGGCCTCCTGTTCGTAATGACGGACCGGGGCTAAGAGTCTGTCCGACAAGCTCTCGCCTCTCCCTTGTGAGCCTGCTGAAAAAGGGGTCTGACCCCCTACGAAGCTTCACTGATATTCCGCTTTCTAGCGAATCTGTCGCCATTCGTGGAAGGGGTCCGACCCCTTTTTCAGCAGGCTCCTTGTACTCAAGGGAGAGGGGTCGGGGGTGAGGGTTTTAGACTACCCAAGACTCCCTAAGCCCCCTCACCCCAACCCCTCTCCCCCGAGTACGGTGGAGAGGGGCTTCTCGGACAGACTCTAATTTCCAATTGGACAGATCGGGAAGAATCCACGCGATCGAATTCCCCCGCATCGTATCATGTTGCATTTTCCGCGACGGCCAGCGCGAGCGCCAACCGGCACCCTTTGATGAACTCGGGTACGTCGACGAACTCTTCCACCGTGTGAGCGTTGTTTTGCCCGGCGCCGAACGTGATGGTCGGCACTCCATGCCGGACCAGCCAGTTGGCGTCGAGCCCGCCATTGGTTGAGCGCAAGGTCGGTTTCAGGCCGATGCGCTCGGCCGCGGCGACGGCGTGGCGAACCACAGGGGCCGTCAACTTGAGCCGGAATGGGTAGTAGTCGCGCCTTGCACGGAAGCGGACCTTCGCGCTCCGCCCGCGATGATCGCGCACCTTGCGGGCGGCCGCCCGGAAGGCAGCGCGGTAGGCGGCGGTGATTGCCCGTACGAAGCGGGAGTCGTGGCTGCGAGATTCACCCCGGACCTGCGCGTAATCCGTGACAACATTTGTGGCCACCCCGGCACTCTGGCCGTCGCGCCCGCCCACGCTGCCGATATTGGCGGTCCCTTCGCGGCGACCTCGTTTGATTTTGCCAAACCACCCATTCTGGTATGTGTCGGCCAAGGCCAGCGCGGCCACTGCGGTAGCCGATACGCCGCGCTCGGGGTGAACGCCAGCATGCGCAGCCCGGCCAACGATTTCTGCTTCCCAGCGCTCTGCTCCAACTGCGCCGATGGTGATCTCCGCCGGCATGCTGCCGTCCACGTTGAATCCCTCTACGGGATTGCCAAGCTCGGCGGGATCGACGTAGCGAGCACCCCAGAGTCCACTCTCTTCGCGAACGGTGAAGAGCAGGGTGAGCGGAGCGTACGGCAACTTCTGCTCCAACAAAGTCGCCGCCATCGTTACCAGGCAGGCGACTCCCGTGCGATTGTCTCCTCCGAGTGCGGTCGGTCCGTCTGCAACAATCCGGTCCCCCTTTCGGACGGGCTTCGCACCAGCGCAAAGCGGTACCGTGTCAAGGTGGGTCATGAACAGGCGCCGCGGACCGGGACGTGTCCCCGGAAAAGTCACGATCAAGTTGCCAGTCTGTGTGGGAAAAGGAATCCGTTCGTGGGCTTTGTCGAAGCGAATTGACCTGCGCGAAACGCCCGCGTCGATCAATGCCTGGACGACTGCTTGACCGATTGCCTTCTCCTGGCCGGTCACGCCTTCAATCGCCAGAAACCCCATCAACCGAGCCACAGCCCGATCAGCATCCAAATCAATTTCCAGCGCGCTCATACGTCCTTCTTTCTCAGGTGGTCCCCGCTCATTCCTTCAGGAACAATCTTAGTGCCTATCCGAATAACGGGGACAGCACCTTTGAATTAGAATAGGATCAATTCAGAATGACCGGGCAGGCCTTGGGCAACATCATGGGGCGGCAAACGGCCCTGGGTCTATAGGAGGCGGCTAATGCAATCCCGGCACAGGCGAAAACTGTTGGTAACGACAGCCATAATTTTCGTGGCAGCCGGCCTGGCGTGGTTTCTGATGCCTTCACCCCTCTCTCCGACCGAGCAGTCGCTTGTCGGGGTTTGGCTCGAGCCGGCTCGCTCGGGAAGGCATGCCCGATTCCTCATCGAGTTCCACAACAACCGCACGTGCATCCAGCGCCCCATGGATGGTAGCGAGATGGGGACCGCCCTTTATGCTCTTGGAGGGACGTGGTGCGTTGAGAAGGAAGTCCTGATCTGCCGCTGGGGCAGTCGCAGAGAAACCCTAGTCCCAGTTCGGGCGGTGTCCGGCGGGGCGAAGCTGGGGAGCGTCCAGCTTCCGACTCTCAAATGGTTGCAGCCAATGAAAGGTGAATTGTTGCGCGTGGCGGAAGACCAACTAACCATTGAGTGGCCGGGCGGGGATGTCGACACTTGGAATCGCTATCCGGAATAGTGCAGCCGGAGTCAAACGCTGGCCTCCATCCTCCAACCAGAGCTACATGTGCCTATCAAACAGGATCACCGCAGGAAGACTCCGGCTGCCTTAGTTCGAGTTTCGCAGATTTTGAAGGGTTGGCGGAGTGAATTGTTGATGAGGGGAAAACAAGAGCGGCGGAATAGCGCCGCACTCCAAAAGTGACTTCTTTGGACTGCGGCGCTTTTCCGCCGCTTTTGTTTCCTCTATTTGCAAGGCCCTAAGTTCGTGTTCCGCACATTTTGGGCGACTATGGGTGACCAGGCTGTTGGCAACGTGGCGCGTCGAATATAGCGGGCTTCGCCTGCCGGCGCAGCGCCGAAAGCTCGGCGCACATGTATCTGTCCAGTACCGTTTTTGTGACTCTCTTTTGCAACCAGAAGTCGCAATAATTGGAAACGACGGCATCGGCTGCGCGTTCGCGCATTTTGCTGCCTAGAAAATGTGCGAAACACGAACTAAGCCTCTGCCAATCGATCCAAGGTGCGCTGCCAATGTCTACGAAGCCCGTGAATGCCTCCGGAGCCCCGCAAGCATTCTGGCTATGGGTCTTGTGCCTCGTCGGACTCGACTACTTCAGCAGCTTGGGTTACCAGCCGTCGATCGCGTTCGAAGCCGCCGGACCGGCCGCACCGCTCGCGACCGTCGTGCTCGTGATCGTCACCTTGTGCGGCGCATTCCCCGTCTATGCCTACATCGCGCGCCGCTCGCCCAATGGCCAGGGCGCCACCGGACTGCTCGAACGGACGGTGCATGGCTGGCATGGGAAGTTCCTGGTGCTGGCCCTGCTTGGCTTCGCGGCCACCGACTTCGTCATCACCAGGACTCTCTCGATAGCGGACGCCGCCGAGCACCTGATCCATAACCCACAGCCCGCCTGGCAGCGGCTGCTCCAAGTCCTGGGCACCGCTGATGACAGTACCAGGCAGCTTCTTCCTTTCGCCTTTTGGCGCGACGCCCTGGGGCATTGGAATCCTCGGCTTCTGGTCGCCTTGATCCTGTCCGTGCTTGGTTTCATCTTCTGGTCGATCTTTCGTCGCGGGTTGCGCAGAAGGGTGCTACAGCTTGCGGTGGCAATTGTCGCCAGCTACCTGCTGCTCAACGCGATCGTTATCGGCAGCGGCTTGCTTTATCTGACGAGGCATCCGCACCTGCTGGGCAACTGGTGGCAGGAGTTGACGCAACCACAATCTTACGGCGAGCCGAGCATGCTTTGGGGCGCGAACTGGTGGTCGGTCCTACTTCTCAGCTTGCTGGCTTTTCCAAAAATGTCGCTGGGACTGAGCGGCTTCGAATTGAGCATGGTGGTCATGCCCCTGGTCAAAGGCCATCCTTCCGACAAACCAGAAGACTTGCAGGGCAGAGTCCGAAATGCACGAAAGCTGCTCTATGTGGCGGCAGCGATCATGTCGCTCTATTTGCTTGGCTCAACCATCGTGACGACGACCTTGATCGCCCGGAACGATTTGCTGGAGCATGGACCGGCCGCCAATCGCGCTCTCGCCTATCTGGCTCACGGCAGCCTCATGGGCGACGGCACGGGGGCCAATGCGCTGAACTCTCTTTTTGGCGAGACCTTTGGCACCATCTACGATTTCGTCACCGTGATGGTCCTCTGCCTTGCCGGAACCAGCGTCACACTGGGGCTGCGCAGCCTTGTCCCGCAATACCTGCATCGCCTGGGCATGGAGCTGACCTGGGCCCATAATGTCGGCGCCATTCTGCACTTGTTCAATTGCGTCAACATACTAATTATCGTCATCTTCCGCGCGAGCGTGACGGCTCAGCGCGGCGCATACGCCACAAGCGTGCTGGTGTTGATCGGCAGTGCTGCCCTGGTCGGCGGCCTCGATCTGTGGGAACAACGGGCGGGAGATCGTGTTCGAAGACTCCCCTGGTATTTCCTGTTCGTGGGCGCGCTTTTCCTCGTATCGGCGTTGGCGGTCATCCTCGCCAAGCCCGATGGGCTCCTCATTGCCCTGTCGTTCATTGCAGCGCTCCTGTTGTCCTCGATCATTTCACGCGTACTCCGCAGCACGGAGCTGCGCTTCGAAGGATTCGAATTCCAGGACGCTCAGTCGCAGTTCCTTTGGGAGTCCCTGAAGTATCTGGAATTTCCGATCCTCGTTCCGCATCGCCCCGGGCAGCTATCGTTGCTCGCCAAGGAGGAGTCGATTCGCATGCGCCACCGCCTGGCGCCGGACATCCCTGTCGTGTTTGTCGAAGCCAAGCTTGGTGATGCGAGCGATTTTTACCACAAGCCACTGGTTTGCGCCGTTCAGGAAGACGGACGCATTATTCTACGGGTCACACGCTGCACCTCGATCGCTCACGTCATCGCGGCGGTGGCCCTGGAACTCTCCCGTGTCGGCAAGCCTCCGGAGATTCATTTCGGTTGGTCGGCAGAGAGTCCGGTGACCGCAAACATCAATTTCCTGTTCTTCGGCCAAGGAAACATTCCGTGGATGGTGCGCGAACTGATCCGCAAGGCCGAGCCGGTGCCGGCGCGTCAGCCGCCGGTCGTCATTGGATGACCCTGTTTGCCAAAAGGTGCCCGGAATCTATAATCCATTCTTTGTGCAGCCTAATCTCCTGCCGCTCGGCAGGAGAACGGGGGAACCATCAGGCCGGCGGAAGCCGGTACAGGGGCAAAGATTCGGCGCGGCCGGATCGGAGCACTTTCAGGCTCCAGCCCGTCAGCTAACCTCGTCGGCTGGCGCGAGGCGCGCCGCCTCTGCCGTCTTGAAAGGGCACACCCGTCCGCTCGTTACGGCGAAGAGCCCGCTTTCTTGTGGACCGCTAATCCAAGGACTGCCTCATGTCCGCAGCAGCGGGATCGTCGAACCCTTCCGGCGGCAATCGCCTTGTGCAGGCCGCTCGCGTGATCATCGTCAGTAGCGTGATGTTCACGTTCATTTCCTACTGGCGAACCGCCGCGGTGGTTCTGTGCGACCTGGCCAGCACCGCCTACTACATCGGCGGCATTGTCGAACAGGCGATCGGTCCCGCGGCCCCCTGGTTCATCCTCGCAGTCATGCTCTTCAGTTACGCGGTGCGCTCCGTTTACATCGAAAGCTGTTCGCTCTTTGTGCGCGGCGGCGTTTATAAAGTGGTCAAGGAGGCCATGGGCGGCTTGCTCGCCAAGATCTCCGTCTCGGCCCTGATGTTCGACTACATCCTCACGGGACCGACGAGCGGCGTAGCCGCGGGCCAGTACATCATCGGCCTCGTGGTCGAGACGATCAAGATCACGTCCCCCACGCTGTATGTGCAACTCGGTCTCGACAACAGCGACACCAGTAGCGCCGTCAAGCGCTGGGTCTCGGTCTTGATTGCATGTCTCATCACGCTGTACTTCTTTCGGCAAAACCTCATCGGCATCCACGAGTCCAGCGACAAGGCCCTCAAGATCATGATTGCCACCACGATCATGGCAGTAATCATGCTGACGTGGTGCTGCATCACCTTGGCGCTGCGTCCGGCGGCGCAACTCAACACGGTCCCGCTGACTCCAGACCTCTCGAAGAAGGTGGAATACGAGGTCGCCGAGGGGCTGGACCGTGTTACTGGCAAGGTCCGGGAACTCTGGAAGCGGGACGCGGAAACCAAGCAGCTTGTCCCGGTCGTCGAAGCGGCGCCTGAAGGCGCGTCGTCGCAGACGCCCAAGCTCCGCAAGAATGAAATTGGCCAGGAGATCGATCCGCTTGGTTTTATTGGCCGCTCTTCCGCCGGCGATGCTCTCCGACGCCCGGCAAACTGGTTGAGCCTGATAGGCTTCCTCGGCATCATGATCGCGTTCGGTCACTCGATTTTGGCCATGAGCGGTGAGGAGACCTTGGCGCAGGTCTATCGCGAGGTGGAATCGCCCAAGCTGCCCAATTTCAAGAAAGCCGCCTTCATTGTCTTCGTGTACAGCCTGCTGCTCACGGCCGGCATCTCCTTCCTGGCGGTGTTGATCATTCCCGACGAAGTGCGCATGAAGGACTACAGCGACAACCTCATCGGCGGGTTGGCCATGTATGTCGTTGGGCCGCCGCTGGCGCGCCTTCTGCTGAACGGCTTCGTGGTGGTCGTGGGCTTCCTGATACTCGCGGGAGCCGTGAACACTGCCATCATTGGTTCGAACGGCGTACTCAATCGCGTGGCGGAAGACGGCGTGCTGCCGGATTGGTTTCTGCGGCCGCACCCGCGCTATGGCACCACTTATCGCCTGTTGTTTCTGATCACCACCCTGCAATTGCTCACGATCGTTGCCAGTCGGGGCGACATGTTCGTCTTGGGCGAGGCTTACGCTTTCGGCGTCGTCTGGAGCTTCGTCTTCAAGGCGCTGGCCATGATCGTGCTGCGCTTCAAGGACCGCAGCCCGCGCGAGTTCAAAGTACCCTTCAATATTCGCATTCGCGGCGTGGAGTTTCCGATCGGGCTCACCTTGATCTTTCTCGTTCTCCTAATCACCGCGATTTTGAATTTATTGACCAAGGAGGTGGCCACGCTAGGTGGCGTCGCGTTCACCGTCGTATTCCTCGTCACCTTCATGACATCGGAGCATTTCCACGAAAAAAGACTCCGCGGAGCGCGCCATAAGCATCTTGAGCAGTTCAACCAGCAGTCGACCGAGGCGGTAACACCGGCCTCCTTGCAATTGCACAAGCAGTACCGCAAGCTGGTTGCCATTCGCTCACCGCAGAATTTGTTCATGCTGGAAAAAACTCTCGCCGACACGGATCCGGCAACGACCGACGTGGTCGTCATGACCGCCAAGTTGACGCCGCTTGGCGACACATCCATGACCGATCACCATCTCGACGATTACGACCAGCACCTCATGACAGCGGTGGTGGACCGCGCCGAGAAGGCGGGCAAGGAGGTAAGGACGCTGATCGTGCCGACAAACAACCCGTTGTATGCCGTTATTCGCACGGCCAAGGACCTCCAGGTCCAGGAACTCGTCATCGGCGCTTCCAACAAATACACCGCCGACGAGCAACTCGACCAGGTCGCCTTTTATTGGTTCAGCATGTTTGACAGACAACCGGGGCCCCTGACAGTCCGTCTGCTCGGCCGCGAGCGCGACGTTCATCTGGACCTTGCCGGCGGCAATCGCATTCCCAAGATGGGAGAACGGAAAGCTCGTTCCGTGGCTGATCTGCGCGCAGCCGGGGTCGGCGTCGACCGGGTGCTCCTGGTGCATGATCGTACGCGGGAAAGCAGCGACCTCTTCCAGGCTTTGCTCACCATGCTCGACCGCAAGGTGGCTTTGAGTTTCCTGCCAATCCTGTCCGAGGAGCACGCGGCCGGCAATGGCAGCGGTACGTTGCAGCACGACGTGGAGAGGGCCAGCCAACTGGGCCGGCAGGTCGAAGTCCATTCACTCAAGGATAAGGATGTCGCCGCGGAGATCATCCGCGTCGCGCGCGACGGCAAATACGACCTGGTAGTCGTCCATGCCGATCCTGTCTCCCAAGCCAACGCTGCCTCGCCCTTCGATCTGACTTACCTGACGCGACACGCGCCTTGCCGGCTCTTCATCTCGACATCGCCCGCAATCCCCCAGGAGCCCGAGGAACAACCGCCTGCCTGAATCGGGCAATCTCGCCTGCTACAATGATAAAAGTCCTGCCGGAATCACGCATGGCGAGCAGCACATGCCGTGAGCGAGCGCGGACGCTGTTCCACCCCGCTGTCGACCTTCAAGAAAGGGAACCTGCAATGAGATCGCAGCCCTTGCTGCACAGGAAGCACCTGGCGGCGCTGGTTTGTGCATTGAGTCTGATCACGGCGCCAGCATTCGCGGCAGATGAGAATGCAGAGACGCGCATGCGCAAGGACATCGCGTTCCTGGCCTCGGATCAATGCGAAGGCCGAGGCGTGGACACCCAAGGCATCAATCTGGCCGCCGATTACATTGTCACCCAATTCAAAAAGGCCGGCCTGAAGCCGGGAGGCAAGGAGAACAGCTACTTTCAACCGTTCGAGATCAACGGCTTCCCGGTGCTCGAAGGCCGTCCGCGCCTGCTTCTCCATGGCCCGCTCGGTCAGGAGGTCGAGCTGACGCCTGAGGCGGACTTCCGGGTCATGGGGCTCTCTGGTTCGGGTCAGATCTCGGCGCCCGTGGTATTCGCCGGCCACGGCGTTACTTCCAAGGACAAGGACCTGATCTACGACGACTACAAGGGATTGGATGTGACAGGGAAGGTTGTCATCCTCTTGCGCAAAACTCCACGACCCGGCGACACAGCTCACCCCTTCGGCGGGCCATTGGGTGGTTATTACGGCGAACTGACCACCAAGATTGCCAATGCCCGCGATCACCATGCGGCCGCGGTATTGTGCGTCAATGATCGCGACACAGCGAGCCGCTCCGACCCGCTCATGGAGTTCAACTACACCGCCTACCTTTCCAGTACCACCATACCTGCCGTCCACCTGCATCGTGCGCTGATCGATGACGCGACCCGCTCGAGTCTGAATGAAACACTCGCCGATCTGGAGCGCGACATCGACCGCGAGCTGAAGCCACACAGCGTGCCGCTCACGGGATGGGGCGCAAGCATGGATATCCATCTGAGCCGGCCCATGATCGCGGCAAAGAATATTGTCGGCATTCTGGAGGGCGCGGGTCCGCTGGCCAACGAAACGGTGGTGTTGGGCGCCCATTACGATCACCTCGGTTATGGCGGTTTCGGCAGCCTGGCCAAGAACCCCAATGAAAAGGCCATCCACCATGGCGCCGATGACAATGGGTCGGGAACCACGGTGCTCCTGGAGCTGGCACGCCGCTTTGGCCGGCAGACCGATCGGAAAGGCCGGCGTCTGGTATTCATCGCCTTCAGCGGCGAGGAACGCGGCTTGCTCGGGTCGGAGTACTATTGCAAGCATCCCCTCGTGCCGCTGAGCGATACTGTCGCGATGATCAACATGGACATGGTCGGCAGGTTACGCCCGGACAAGGAGACCAAGAAAGACAAGCTGATCGTCTACGGCACCGGATCGGCCAAGACCTTCGATAGCCTGATCGAGTCGCTCAACGCTCCCTATCAGTTCAAATTGCAGAAGGTAGCGAGTGGGATGGGGCCGAGTGACCAGCAATCCTTTTACACCAAAAAGATTCCTGTGTACTTCTTCTTCACGGGCGATCATCCGGATTACCACCGTCCCAGCGACACGGCGGACAAAATCGACACTGCGGGCATGGCGAAGATAGCAGATTTCGTGACAGAGCTGACGGACCATCTGGAGGCTGCGCCCGATCGGCCCGAATTCGTGCAGGTCCCCGTACCTGCCGGCGGGACATCACGAATGAGGGGCCCCCGCTTGGGCATCCGCCCCACGTACGGAGATGACAAGGAAGGCGTGCTCTTGAGTGGAGTGACCGAGAACACCCCCGCCGCCAAAGCCGGCCTGCGCGAAGGCGACCGCATCATGGAGATGGCGGGCAAGCAGGTCCGCAGCCTGGAAGGTTACATGGCGCTGATGGCTGGATTCAAGCCGGGGGACCTGCTGGAACTCGGCATCGTCCGGGATGGGAAAAAGGTGACCGTCAAGGTGATGCTGGAATAGGATTTCACCGGCGTGAGGAGCAAGGCAACTCCGTCCCCAAGCCGGCGGCGAAACCTCCGCAGGATTGGGGACGGGACGTATGCCTGCAAACTATTTTTTGTCCTTTCGAGCCGCGGACGTTTTCTCCTTCTGATACTCTCCCTGCAGAAGCTGTTTCACTTCCGGGCTATCGTTCGCGGTCTTCACATCGCTCAGGGTCAAGGTGTTCTTGTCGACCGCCACTTTGAAACTGAAAAGGTCTCCTTCGGAAGGACCTTCGTCTCCGCCTTTCTTCACTTTGAAGATGCGCCCGAAGACCACCCCGTCCTTGCTGATGCCGTAGTCAGCTTCCACTTCGATCGTGTTGCCGCCCGCCTCAACGACCGTGCGTGCGATCTCAGGGGTGAAATGGAATGTAACCGTGTTGTCCCCCACCGTGTGCTTCCAGCTACCGATCGGCTTCTTGGCGGGGGCCTTATCTGCGGCATTCACCGCGGTTACCGTCAGTGCCACCACGGCCACGATTGCCAGTGCGCATGTTCTCATCGCCACATACTCCTTCCAGACGTGTGAATCAGAACCCGTACACCAAGAAAAATCTTACGGAGTTGTATGATGGAATGAAATGAAAAATCGGCGAAAAGACAAGAGGCCCAGGAGGGGGCGTTCATTCATCCCGCGATAGGATAGTTCTTCCCCATTCAGGCGGCTTCCCCGACCGAAGCCGGAACTGTGAACTCATCAATGCAGACGTGACAGAGCGCTAGCTCTCATGCTTTCCACTGATTGGTAAGCTCCGGCCCTATTCGCCGCCTTGCCCCAACAAACGGCGGAAGAAGCCGCTGCTTTTTTGTGAAGACGGCAAAGGTGCTTCCTGGGGGGCTGCAGGCGGCAATGGCTGCTGTGCGGACTCGCGCGGCGGCTCCGCGCCTTTACGATGCAGCAATTCCTGATGGCGGCGCTGGAAGGGTTGCAGTCGGTCGCGGAGGTCTGCTTCCCGCGAGGCTATCTCGATTTCGTGGCGGATTTCATTGTGAAGCCGTTGCAGCTCGTTGCGCTGCCGAGCAAGGTCGGCACGCTCGCGCGACATCTGCACCTCCATTTCGCGCATTTGCTGCATGAGCGCCTTTTCATCCTCCTGCAACTGATGGCGGGCGTCCTCCAGTTCTTCGCCCAGGGCAAGGAGTTCTTCCTCGTGCGGCAGCTCGGCAGTCGGCCGGGTTTGGAGCTGCTGCATCTTCGAATGCTGCTGCCGAATGAGTTCCGATTTCTCCTCGAGCAGCTTTTCGTTATCCTTGCATTGCTCCGACCAGTACTGGGCGGTCCCGGCGGTATCCTTCAGGACCTGCTCTAGCTTGGCAATCTTTAGCCGCAAGTCGACATTCTCGACTCGGAGCAATTCCAGCTCGTCAGCGCCGGCAATGGCTACTCCCGGGTCGTCGGCGGTCCGCTCATCGTCGGATCCACCATGCCCCTCAGGAATCTCGTGCTCTTGAGAACGCACGGTGGCACCTGCAGGTTCGGACCGAGGAGCAGGACTCGCGGCGCCTTCCGGGGAGCCCGATTCCTCGCGAAGAAGATGCCTGATCGAAGAACGATGGTCGCCGTTGACCCCATTTGCTGCGGGTCCGACTTCCGGAGCAGTTTTGGCCATGCTCGCTAGTCCCTTCTGCCGCTAGGAGATCCGCGTGCGTCTGCGTTGCGGGCGTGAAGCAGCCCCACTTCAGCGTAAACTCTGGGCTACTTTGAACTATAGCTCGCAAAACCTGCAAAAGTGGCATTCCATGATTCGCTGTGCAGCGTAATGAGAAGTCGCTCGCAGCTGCAAGGAATCATCATGGGGGAAGGGAATCTTCCGAAACGGGACTCAAACGGCAACTTTTTCGACTATTCGGTCGGCCAAGACGCCGCCAAGAAGGCGCAACGCCGCCTCGACTTGCTCTGCCGTGATGCAAAGGGGTGGGCAAAAACGCACGGCAGCCTCGCCGCAGCCCAGGAGCAGAAGCCCCCGCCGGAATGCACTGTGAACCACTTCATCACGCAAAGTAGGATCCAGCCCCTTGCCGTCGCGCGGACGGACGAGGTCCATGGCAACCATCAGTCCGAGACCACGCACAGCTCCGATTTCCGCGTGCTGGCGTTGCAGCTTCAAAAGCCCTCTTCTGAGCTGTTCGCCACGCTCTGCTGCATTGGCGGTGTAGCCACTTTCCAGGAGATCCAGAGTGGCGAGAGCGGCCCGGCAGCTTACGGGATTTCCCCCAAACGTGCTGGCATGGCTGCCGCTTGGCCAGTCCATTACTTTCTCTTTGGCAATAATTGCTCCCAGCGGCATCCCGCTGGCAATCCCCTTTGCAAGGCAGATGATGTCCGGCTCCACGCCCCAGTGCTGAGCGGCAAAGAGCTTCCCGGTCCGGCCCATACCACACTGCACTTCGTCGGTGACAAGGAGCATGCCGTGGCGGGTGCAAAAATCGCGCAAGGCAGGAAGAAAATCGGCCGGCGGCACATGATAGCCGCTTTCTCCCTGGATCGGCTCGACGAATACCGCCGCCACTTCCTCGGGAGGAGCGATACGCTTGAGGACGGTATCTTCGATCTGCTCCACGAAACGCCGGCCCGCATTCGGTTCGTTGGGCACCTCTGCCGCACGCGGGTAGGGCACATGGTGGATATCCGGCACGAGCGGCGAGAAGCCACGACGGTGGACCAGCTTGGAGCCGGAGAGCGACATCGCCCCATAAGTACGGCCATGAAAGGCGCCAAGGAAGGCGATGGCCCGCGCGCGCCCTGTGTGCCAGCGCGCCAGCTTCAAGGCCGCTTCCAGAGCCTCGGCGCCGCTATTGGTAAAGAAGACCCGCTTGGGAGAGGCGCCGGGAGCCAACTCCGCCAACCGTTGCGCTAAGTCTATTTGCGGCTTATAGTAAAAATCCGTGCCCGACATGTGAATCAGCTTGCTCGCCTGCTCTTGAATGGCGGCGACCACGGCGGGGTGGCAATGGCCCGTCGACGTCACGGCTATGCCGGCCGTGAAGTCGAGGAACAAGTTGCCGTCCACATCCTCGATCACGGCGCCGCTGCCCCGTTCGACGACCAGCGGATAGACCCGCGAATAGGAGGGCGACATGAACCGTTGGTCCCTCTCCAGCAGATCCTGGGCCTTGGGACCCGGTAGTTCCGTCTTCAAGCGCGGCACAGTACAGTTATCGAATTGCCACATGACAGACCCTCGTCTTACCAATTCTAAAGAGCCTGTTCCACTAGTCCGCCCTCTGGCCCGAGTACAGGGAGAGGGAAAATAGGACATATAGGTCTCATGAGACCTATATGTCCTATTTTCCCTCTCCCCAGTACCTGGGGAGAGAGGGGCTTGGGAACAGCCTCAAGAAACTCCTGCCTCCATGATTTCGGAGCACGCGGCAACGCAGGCTGGCTCTACTTGATCTCCGTCGTCAAACCCTGCGC
Source organism: Gemmataceae bacterium (assembly GCA_035296965.1). Classification (GTDB taxonomy): domain Bacteria; phylum Planctomycetota; class Planctomycetia; order Gemmatales; family Gemmataceae; genus DATGZX01. Next base: position 31,188 of record DATGZX010000132.1, on the reverse strand, counting down.
CATCTTGACCTCTGGGGCATGGTTCACGGTCCATGCTGTTTTATGAGTGACCGTCTCCACCAAGCCCGCGGCCGAGGGGTGGCCGTTGCCGCTCTTTTTCACGCCGCCGAACGGCAGGTGGACCTCGGCCCCGATGCAGGGCAGGTTCACGTAACCCATGCCGTATTCGCATTCTTCACGGAACAGGCGCATGGCTCGAAAGTCTTCCGTGACCACCGCCATCGATAACCCAAACTCGGTATCGTTATAGATCCGCACAGCGTCTTCATTGCTGCGGAAAGGTATCAACGCCAGATGGGGCCCGAACACCTCTTCCCGAATCGAGCGCCGCTCGGGTCGATAGTCCATCCTGTAAATGAAGGGCGCCAGATAGCAGCCGCCGGCATGGCCCGGGTCGGTGATACGGCCGCCTTCGAGCAGGATCGTGCCGCCTTCGCGCCTGGCCAAGTCATTATAGCGCTCGACTTTCTTTAGCGCCCCTTCGTGAATGACCGGGCCGGTGAAGTTGGCACTGTTGAGCGGATCGCCGATGCACAGCCTTTTCGCAGTGGCCACGAATTTCTCAGCGAACCGGTCAAAAATCTTCTCGGCGACCAGGATCCGCCCGGCTGACACGCAGCGCTGGCCACTTGTCTTGAAGGCGCTGACGATCCCGCAGGTTACGGCGAGGTCGAGCCGGGCGTCCTCGCAGACGATGACCGCGCTCTTGCTGCCCATCTCGCAGGCAACGATGCGGTCGTAATGCTCGGCAGACAACTCCTGAATGCGGTGCCCAACTTCGTAGCTGCCAGTGAAGAGAACGACGTTAACGCCGGGGTGGCGCACGAGGGCTTCGCCGGATTCGGCTTCTCCATGCACGAGATTGATCGCTCCCGGTGGAAAGCCGGCTTCTTCGAACAGCTCGACAAGGCGTTGTCCAATCGCCGGAGTGTCTTCCGAGGGTTTGAAGACGACCGTGTTCCCTTCGAGCAGGCTTGGTCCCAGCATCCAGAGCGGCACGGCAAAAGGAAAGTTCCAGGGCGTGATGACGCCGACCACGCCCCAGGGTTTGCGGCGCATGAAAGCGTCTTTCTCGGGAACCTCCGAGGCCAGTACGTCCCCGATCGGCATCCGGCCCGTGCCGAACACATATTGGATCATGTGCAGGCCTTCGATGACCTCGGCCCTGCACTCGCTGACGACCTTGCCGCATTCGCGAGCCATGAGCTGCGCCAGCTTGTCCACGTCGCGCTTGACTAACTGGGCAAGTTCGTCAAATAGCTCAGCGCGACGGATCCTACTTGTTCTGCGCCAGTTGGGAAACTGCCCCCGGGCCGCAGCGACGGCTTCTCCCACCTCTTGCGCGGATGCGGCGGGGAAGGTGCCGATAAGCTCGTTCCAGCGTGCGGGATTGTGACTCTCTATCGATGATTGCCCGGGAGTCCGCCACTCGCCCTTGATGAAGTGTCGGCCCGTCACGGCCGGGGCTGCGGTCATGGTTGTCATGGCGCGGTTCTCCTCGCTGTAGGCCAGGGGTTGTGCTGCCGGTTACCCCGGGAGGATTTCCAGGACGTTCCGGCGGTGAGTCGGCAATTCAAGAGGTGGCGAGCGAAGTCGCGACTCCAACATCGGAATTATAGAGCCAGTGCCAATTCTCCACAATCCGAACGTCCTGGGGCATGGGAGAGAAATCGCTCGTTGCCGCAGCCACGCTCCGCGACGGCAGAATCGGGCCATATAATGCCCTCACAGGAGTTGTCATGCGCGTCGATATCGATTACGGCTGTGAGCATCTGAGCGTCGCGATCGCGGATCGAGACTTGCTGCCCGTGCACCGGAAGCCGGCGCTCGCCCCGATCGCAGATCCCGTTTCTGCCGTGCGCGATGCATTGGAGACTCCGCTCGGTTTCCCAGCCCTGCGGCGCGCGCTCACACCCGACGATCACGTGAGCGTGGTCCTGGACGAACGCCTACCGCGCGTCGGCGCGCTGCTGGTTTCTGTCCTCGAACACATCGCCTCCGCCGGCGTGAGCGCCGAGTCCATTACGATTTTGTGTCCGGTTTCCTCACCCATACCGGAATGGCGCAATCTAATACCGGAGCCCTTTCGAGCGGTTCACGTCGAAGTCCATGACCCAAGCGACCGGCGTCAGCTAAGTTACCTAGCAACCACCCGCCACGGGAGGCGAATCTATCTCAACCGTAGGGCCGTGGATGCCGATCAGCTAGTGGTACTGGCCCGGCGCTCCTACGACCCTCTTCTGGGGTACTCCGGTTCCGTAGGTGCGATCTATCCCGCGCTCAGCGATGAGGCAACACAGCGCGAAATGGTTGGCTTGCTGTCGCTGATGGTGCCGGGAGATGAGCCCTGGCCGGCGCGGCGCGAGGCAGCCGAAGTTGCCTGGCTATTGGGTGCCCCCTTCATGATTCACGTCGTGGAGGACCAGGGAGACGACCTTTGCCAGGTAACGAGCGGCCTGGCGGATACCGACGGCGATAGTATTCGAGCATTGAACGCGCGCTGGCATGGCACGGTCGATCAACTAGCCGACAATGTCATCGCCAGCATCACCGGCGACCCGCAACGACAGACGTTTGCGGAACTGGGTGCCGCGCTGGCTTGTTCAGAACGCGTGGTCAAGCCGGATGGCCGCATCCTGCTCCTGACCGATGCGCTGCCGTCCCTGGGAACCGCTGCCGAGATCATGCGCGAATCGAGTGCTGCCGATCAGGTACTGAAGGTCCTGCGCAAACAACCACCGCCAGAGATGGCTGGGGCCTTTCAATGGGTCAGCGCCGCCGAGCGAGCAAAAATCTACCTGCTCAGTCGATTGCCGGCCGAAACTGCAGAAGAGCTTTTCACGACGCCCCTGGAACGTCCCAACCAAGTGCAGCGCTTGCTCGATCAGGGTGGAACGTGCGTTTTCATTCCGGACGCTCACAAGACGATGCTCGAACCGCTGAATTCGGCGCGGGAATGAAAGTCCCCGCTGGCGCCTCTTCAAGGCTAGTTTCTCTGCCCGAGCGCGAAGCCAGAGAAAAACTCAAGGAAGCTGGAAATGGCAATGTCATGAAATGTCATGTAAAAGGGGGGTAGGCAGACAACTTGTCTGACAAAAACTAGAGATCCGCAAGTGATTATCTGGAAGTTGGTTACGTCGCAGATCGAGACGTGGAGGAATGGCAGCTCGGCAAAACTTATGTCATGTGTACAAATGTACATTTATTACCTCAAGATCAGGCAACCCACGGAGCTGACTATGAATCCGCTTTCCTTTAGCTTACCTGCCGTACTCCTTTTTATCATTTCAGCCGCATGCATGGTCTTGGGACTGTCGTTCGGATCTATGGGAGCGCAAACGTTCATTCCTATGGGCGTCCTTTACCTCTTCCTGGCAATGATTTGCATGCGCACCGGGATTTTAAGTAAGGCGGCACGAGATAGGATTGAAGGCCTCGAGCGCCGCCTTGCGGAGCTAGAAAGACAGGCCGCGAATTCAAACTGAGACACTACCCAAGATCAAGACTTGAGGATGCACTAGGAGCTCTTCATGCATCAGCAGACGCCTCTTCACGAGGCGACAACCGCAGCAGGAGCCACGTTCGCCGAACAGGGCGGATGGCTTCTTCCCGCTCACTACGGCAATTGGTTGGCCGAATACGAACATTCCTGCCGCGAGGTGGCGATTTTCGACGTCTCGAATCGAGCCCGCGTGGCTGTTACCGGGCCGGATGCCGGCAAGTTTCTCCACAACCTTTGCACAAACGATGTCCTGAAGCTCGCCAGTGGAGACGGGTGTGAGGCTTTCCTGACCACGGGCCAGGCCAAGATCGTCGCCTACGTCCTCATCAGCCGGACCACGGTTCCCGGTGGCTCCGAGATCTATTTTCTCGATCCTGGCCCGGATATGGGAGAAAAGGTCGTCAGGCACCTGGACCGCTTTATCATCTCGGAACAGGTGGAGTTGGCCGAGCGCACGCTGGAATTTGCACGCGTGCACCTGGCCGGGCCGGGTGCCCGCGCGGTCCTGGAATCCACGCTGGCAGGTCTCGTGCCTGAACTTCCCGAGAATCACCATTACTTTGCAGACATTGCTGGGGCTTCTTCTCAGGTACGCCGGGACTCGTCGCTCGGGCAACCCGGCTACGAAGTTGTCGTACCTCAGGATAAGGCACAAGCCGTGTGGCAGGCTCTGTCGACAGCGGGAGCAAATCGGGCGGGAAGTCTGGCCTACGAAACGCTGCGCGTGGAGGCGGGAACGCCGGTCTATGGCCGGGATATTGATGAAACGAACTTGCCCCAGGAGGTAGCGCGGGTGGAACGAACGATCAGCTTCACAAAGGGCTGTTACATAGGACAGGAAACGGTAGCGCGCATCCGGGCCTACGGGCACGTCAATCGATCGCTGGTGGGTCTTCGACTTTCAATCCCCTCCGCGGTTCCTGCAGGCGCCAAAATCTCCCGCGACGACAAGGAGATAGGCCAAGCAACATCGTCGGTAGTCTCGCCACGAATGGGGGCGGGAATCGCGCTGGCATATGTGCGCCGCGGCAACCAGGAACCAGGGACAGCATTGGAAGTAGAGACGGACGGGGGCCGTTGCAGGGCTGAAGTCGCATCCTTGCCGTTTGCCGGCTCCGTGGCCCCCATTCCCTGACTCAGAAGAAGGGCAACAAAAGCCACGGCGTTGAACAGTGCATGCATGACGATCGGTGCAACAACTCCCTGCGTGCGATAGGCTGCATAGCCTAGGCCGTAGCCGAGGAGGAAGAGGGGAACAGGTGTGGGCCAGACATCAACATGGAGCATGCCAAAGAGCAGCGCGGTTCCGAACACGGCGCGTGCTGTCTCTAGACTAGGAAACCACCGGCGCGCCCACCGTTGCGTCGTAAGGTACGCAGGGACCATTGCCAGGACGAAGAACACGGGCATCAGCGAAATCACAAGGCTACCCCCTCTATCAGTTACCTCGGTGTAGGCCGAGGCGCTGGCAAGTAGTAGCGCAAAGCCCATGGCAATATGGCCGCCCCAGGACCGCTTTGCCAGCCAGGGTTGCAAAACGCCGCGGAACAGGAGTTCCTCGAGGATTGGCGCCAGGACCGCCGCAGCAAGAACGATTGCTAGTTTTTCGAAGAAATGCTGGCTTTCCTGGGCCAGGCGGGCCAGTGGGTGGACCGGAGGCAGACCGCTGATCTTCAAACAGGCCCAGAACGCCCCGGCATAGAGCACGAGGACACAAGGTGTCAGAAGAAACCAGCAAAGCGAGCCGGGCAGAATCTGGCGGATGATAGTTCCTCGGGAGAAGCCAAATTGGTAAGGCCGCGCATTACATAACAACCCAAGCAGCACAAAGATTGTTGCTATCTGGAATGGGAAGGCGATGACACTCATCCAGAGCATACGCTGCGCGGGCGTTTGGCTCGGATCCAGGAGCGACCTGGCCAATGAAGGCCAAAACAGGAGGCAGAGGAAAAACACGGCGGCAACTTCCCAGCCTCCCCAGGGAATGGCGCGCGTGCGCTGATGCCGCAGCAGCCTGCGTGGGCTGGGCAGCGTCCGCCAAAGTACTAGCGCCGCCGGAAACGCAAGCGCTGCCAGAATAGCCCAGCCCAGCAGATTCAGGCTAAGCTCTACGAGAACCGACAAGCTGCACCGTCCGATCGATCGAGATCGTGCCTAATTCGCGTGGCCGACTATCGTTGCTGTTATGTGCGTAAGGCGAGGGGCAGGTCATAATCTCCCCTCGCCCCGGCACTCCGGGGAGAGGGGTCGGGGGTGAGGGGGACGAACGATCCCCGGCGAAGGCCCCTCACCCCCGACCCCTCTCCCCGGAGTACCGGGGCGAGGGGAGTACAGTCGCTGCCGCTCGCCTATCACGGAAAGATCTGGAGCCAACATGGCCACCGTTCTTGACAAAATTGTTGCCAGCAAGATCCAGGAAATCCGCAAAGCTCGCGCATCGATGCCTGACAAGCAGTTGGAGAATCAACTAGCGAAGGCCCCGCCGATTCGAGACTTCCGCGCCGCTCTGGAGGCGCCCGGCGGCGTGCAGATCATTGCCGAGGTCAAGAAGGCATCTCCCTCCGCGGGCATCCTGCGCGCTGATTTCCAGCCTGTCGACATCGCCCGCGTCTACCATCAGCACGGCGCCGCCTGCATCAGCGTGCTGACCGACGAGCCTTTTTTCCAGGGCCGGCTCTCTTACCTCGCCGAGATCCGCGCTGCCGTGCCCGTGCCCCTGCTGCGCAAGGACTTCATCCTCGACCGCTATCAACTCCTCGAAGCCCGGCTCGCTGGGGCGGACGCTATTCTTCTCATTGCCGAGATTCTCGACAAGGCCGAGCTGCCCAGACTCCTGAAAGAAACCCGCGCGCTGGGACTTCAGGCACTCGTCGAATTATATGAGGCCGACAACCTCCAACGAGTCCTGGACAGCGGCGCCCGGCTCATCGGCATCAATAACCGTGACCTGCGCACCTTTGGCACCCGTCTGGAGCATACGCTGGATTTGGCAGACAAGGTCCCGAACGATTGTTGTTTAGTGAGTGAGAGCGGCATCCGGACGCACCAAGATATTCTCCGGCTCAAAGACGCAGGGATTCGCGCGGTTCTCGTCGGCGAGACCCTCATGCGGTCTGCCGACCCCGGAGCCATGCTGGACGAACTACGTGGCCTGCGCCCCGACGGCCTGGGCTGACCTCGGCATTTGCCCTTCTTCCAATTTCTTCGCCGCTGCCCCTGGCTCCGGGCATCGGAGCCACAACCAGCCACACCAGAACCAAAGCGCGAGCAAACAAAAGACACTCCAGGGCGTGCCCATCACATCGGTCGAGAACTTGAGCGGCATGGGCACGAGTCCCTTGCGCAGGGCCGGGAAAGATATGGAAACAACCATGGGGACAGCGGGAAGAAGGAAGTCGCTGATGACAAAAAGCGCAATCAAACTGAGAGTGAGGCTATTGAGCACGCAGATGTTCACCGAGCCAAAATGGCGGTGGAAGAACGCGGACGGAAGTCCGCTGGCCAGCCGAGCCCGATAATACTGCTCGAGCTTCTGGGGCAATTGCGCAGGGGAGACCCTGGCGATCGCCAGATAACGGGGTTGCAGGTAATCCCCATAATTCACGAGCAGCAGCATGACCGGCAGCGCCGTCAACACGACGTCGTAGTACATGAAATGGAAACAGCTGAACCAGGCACCCAGGAAGAGGAACGCTGCCGCCGGCCCAGTCAGAGCGCGAGCTCGGTCCGTGCGGAAGATTGCGATGCGCACCGTGCACTCGATGACGGCCAGGAGGGCCGCCCAGCCGATCAGGGTTGCGGCGAGATCGATCGCATCGGAAGGCGGGTCCTTGAAATTCAACAGCCAGCGGCGCGGAAGGCTCACCAGATCTCGACTCAAGAAGATCCAGTTCTCATCGACCTTGTAGAGTATTGCCGCCATGTGCCCGACTTGTAACCAGTCGAGCCATGTTTTCCAGCCTACGACCGGAAGAGTGGCTGCACACAGGCATGTGCCGGTGATCACCATTGCCAGGCAAACACGCCAGCGCCCGGTCAAGAGCGGCACCAAGAAAAATGCCGCCGCCCAGACCGGTTTAAAAGCGATCAGGCCCCAGATGATGCCGCCCCAAACGGATCGGCCGCGGGCGATCATCGTCCAACCCCAGATGAGCAGCACCATGGTCCAAACGCCGTTCTGACCCAGGTTCAAGTTGTGAGCGAAGCCTGGAAAAATTAGAAGGCCCGTCGTCGCCACCGGCCACCACACGCGGCCGCGCGCGAGAAGCGAAATCCCGCAACCTGCGATGGGCGCCGCCAGAATGCCTAGCATCTGAAGCATCCGGTAGGCCGTGTGTGGACGAAAACAGCCAAACGGGGACATGATAAAAGCATGGATCGGCGGATAAAGCGGACCGCCAACGCTCACCATGCTGGCTTGTGCAAGGCGCTCCTCCTCGTCCTCCATCTCGGCACGGACAAGGGCCAGACAGTCCCAGGCATTGGTGCCGGCCAACGGCGCCAGAAAGGAACCGATCGCTTGGGCTTGAGCGGGATCGTCTGCTCCCATGAACCAGCCCATCAAGTTCTCTACATCGCTTTGCCCTTGGTCCTTCTCGTCGCGGTCTTCTTCCGGGACCTCGTCCGCGCGCGGATAAGCTTCCGTTAGAACCTTGCGCTCGTACTCCCGATGGTACAGGTGCTGCCCCAGGCCCTGGTACAGCATGTGGCCCAGGAGCCACTGCCCGCCAAAATCGACCAGCGCATGGCCGTTGTTCCCGTCCTTGCGCCGATTCAGATTCTGGCTCTTCCAGGCGACCACGCCGTCAGCGACGGCGACATTGAGAACCAGAAACCAGGCCAGCGCGTAGCGCGTGCGGGGATGCAGCAGGAATCGGACGACGGTCTTGGCTCTCGTCGACATGTTCACATCATCATGGATCAGTTCCTGATTCGATTGCCTTTTCAGCTTTCGCAGCCTCGGCGGACAAAGTCAGATCACGCCGGGCAGATCAGACAACAACGCAGGACTCCGATTACAATGAACGCATTGTACCCATTGTCGAGGAGCTAACCGGTGAAATCGGCTTCCCCCCTCATCCGAGCGATCGAACAGTTCCTCGACCGGTATGCCATCAGCCTCGATCGAATGATCGTGGCCGTTTCCGGAGGCCCCGACAGCGTGGCTCTGCTGTGTGCCTTGGCAGCTTTGCACGCGCGCAAACGCGACCCTAGCAAGATACGCGACAGCATCTTCGTGATCGCCCACCTCAACCACAGGCTCCGTGGCCAGGAGAGCGATGGGGACGAAGCGTTCGTCCACCAGCTCCACGAGTCGATGAATGCGGCCGGCACGCTGGGATTGGAGCTGCGCTGCGAAAACGTCGACATTGGCAGCCTAGCCCGGGAGGAGGGCGCCAATGTGGAAAACATCGCCCGGCGCGCACGCTACGACTGGCTGACCCGGCTTGCCAAGGACCTGGCGATTCCCTTCGTGGCGACAGGTCACACTGCCGACGATCAGGCCGAGACGGTTCTCCATCATCTCTTGCGTGGCACCGGGTTAAGAGGATTGAGCGGCATCGCCCCCCGGCACGTGCTCGCAGCCGGCGTCGAGGTGGTTCGGCCCATTTTACACGTTCGCAGAGGGGACGTTTTGGCTTACCTGGAAGAGAAGCGCCAACCGTATCGATCGGACAGCTCGAACAGCGATCTGAAGTACACGCGCAACCGCCTCCGTCACGAGTTGCTGCCCCACCTCGCCGATTGCTACAACCCGGCCATCGTTTCGCTCTTAGGCCATCTGGCCAGCCAGGCTTCGGAAGCCGCCGCGGATCTGGAGGCAGTGGCTCAGGCGATCTTGGCCCAGGCAGAACTGCCAAAAGCAGGCAACCGCGTGGTGCTCGACAAATCGCGTTTGGCGCTCTTTCCAAGGCATCATGTGCGTGAAGCCTTCCGGTCCATCTGGCAGCGGGAAGGCTGGCCGATGGGAGAAATGGGATTCCGGGACTGGGACCTCCTGGCCGGATTGGTGCTGGGAGAATCGGCGGCCGTTGATTTGCCCGGCGGCATCCGCGCCGTCGCCCGCGAGCGCGTGGTCCTGTGCGGACCCGCTTCATAAGATCTGAATGAAACGCACCCGCGCTAAGGCGCGCGGCAGCGATTGTTCTCCCCTCTCCCCCGCTTCGGGGGAGAGGGGAGATTATTAGCTGCCCCTCGCCTAAGGAGGAAGGCAGTCGGCTTATGGCAGATCGCATGATTCGGCGCGCGCTCGTGAGTGTCAGCGATAAGGCCGGCCTTGTCGATTTGGCCAGGGTTTTGGCCGAGTTCCGCGTGGAGTTGATTTCCACCGGCGGGACCCGCAAAGCGCTGGAATCGGCCGGGCTACAGGTGCGCGACATCTCTCAAGAAACCGGTTTTCCCGAGATCCTCGATGGCCGGGTCAAGACCTTGCACCCGCGCGTTTATGCCGGCATTCTCGCCGTGCGCGACAACAAGCAGCACATGGCAACCCTGCAAGAGCACAAGATTGCACCGATCGACCTGATCGTCTGCAACCTCTATCCCTTCGAAGCCACCGTGGCTCGTCCGGAGAGCACGCCCGAGGACATCATCGAGAACATCGATATTGGCGGGCCGACCATGGTGCGTGCGGCCGCGAAGAACTTCCACGACGTCGCCATCGTCACCGACCCGAGCCAGTACGGGGCCCTGATCGAAGAGCTGCGTGCGCACGCCGGCGCATTAAGCCTGGCAACCCGGGAGCGTCTTGCCGCAGCAGCATTCGCGCGCACCGCCGCCTACGATGCAGCGATTACCAGTTATTTCGCCACACGCGCGGGCACAGGAGAATTTCCGGAACATCTTGGCTTGAGCTTTCAGCGGGGCATGCTCTTGCGCTATGGTGAAAACCCGCACCAAAAAGCGGCCTTCTACATCGAGCCAGGCTTCCCGGAAGCGTCGGTCGCCACCGCCCGGGCCTTGCACGGCAAGGAATTGTCCTTCAACAATATCCTCGACCTGGATAGCGCGCTCCGGCTCGCCGGCGAGTTCACCGAGCCGGCGGCTATCGTGGTAAAACACAATAATCCCTGCGGAGCCGCCATCGGCGCCACTCTTGAACAAGCATTTCGCAAGGCTTACGAAGGCGATCCTCTGAGCGCTTATGGCGGAGTCCTGGGATTCAATCGCGAAGTGGATGAAGCCACCGCGCTGCAGGTGACCGAGCCGAACCGCTTCGTCGAATGCATCATCGCTCCCAGCTTCAGCTCGGCAGCCTTTCAATTGCTGACAACCCGGCCAAGCTGGAAGAAGAGCGTTCGCCTTTTAGAGGCGGGTCCGTTCGCCTCGGCAGCGGGAAAGACCGTTTCGCTCGATTACCGGCGCGTTGCCGGCGGGCTGCTGGTGCAAACGGGCGACGCGCCCGCCGACGATTTTGCCGGGATGCGTGTCGTGACCAAGCGCGCCCCCTCGGCCGGGGAGCTTGCCGATCTCCGTTTCGCATGGAAGGTCTGCAAACACGTGAAAAGTAATGCGATTGTCTTTGCCAAAGGTGGGATGCTGGTCGGCGTCGGCGCCGGCCAAATGAGCCGGGTCGATTCCGTGCACCTGGCGTCACGCAAGTCCGCAGAGCGCAGCCGCGGGAGCGTGATGGCTTCCGATGCCTTCTTTCCGTTCCGAGATAACATCGACGAAGCGGCCAAGGCAGGAGTGACGGCCGTCGTTCAACCCGGCGGCTCGATGCGCGATCAGGATTCCATCCAGGCCTGCGATGAGCACGACATGGCCATGGTGCTCACGGGCATCCGACATTTTCGGCATTGATTGGCGGCTGGTCCATCAATACTTCGGCCTCCGGCCGTGGTCCCTCTCGGCTTTGTTGATGCCACAGCCTTGTGCCGTGGTCCCTCACGCTGGTTTCTACTGCGGGAAGTCGGAAGAGCTCTTTTGGATGCCACGGCCTTGTGCCGTGGTCCCTCACGCTGGCTTCTACCCCGCGACTAACTCCCCCATCCTCCCCGATGCCACGGCCTTGCGCCGTGGTCCTTCACGCTGGTTTCTACTCTGCTTGACGTCCCTAGAGCTATCTTGGATGCCACGGCCTTGTGCCGTGGTCCCTCACGCTGGCTTCTGCTCCGCGGGGTATTCCCACCTTTCAGCCCATTGCAGCGCATCCGACCCTAGGTAACAATGGTCCGCATCTTTCCCGCATCGGCTCCCTAAAAGGCGCTCCCCATGCGCATGCAAGAATACTCCGCAGATGAGCTTCGCTTCGCCTATTGCTATCACTGCTACCTCCATTGGAGTACTTCCTGCCTTCGGCCCTACCACCCGCTCGCAGACCTTGATTTGGCAACCTTCAGGGATCTTGTTTCCGAACATGATATCCATGTCCTGGAATTCGCAAGCGATCCGACTCAAGTTCGCGTACTGGTAAGTCTGAAACCGAGCGAATCTCTTTCCGCCTGTGCCAGCAAACTCAAGGGCAGGACCAGCCTGTGGCTGAGGAAGGCCCTGGCTCTGGAGCAAGCTCGCAACCTCCTCGGCAAGGGGTATTTTGCTTGTACGGCAGGCAAGAGTACGCGCGCGCAAATTGACCAGTATCTAAGCGGACAGGGCCAACATCACAGCTACGGAGATCGGATCCTGCCACCGATATTCGTGGAGCAATTTGTTCCTTCTGCCGAGATCGAAAGTCAGGTGCGAGCCAAGCACGCGTTTACATTCCTTCAGTTTCATTTGGTTTTGTCGGTCATGGGGCGCCGCGGGGTCTTTGCTGTGGACGAAGCGCGCGTGGTGACCGAAGCTTGGTCCGCCCTCCAAGTAAAGTTGCGTTTCGCGCTGCTGAAGGTCTCGTTTCTGCCCGATCATGTCCATCTGGCGGTGCGCGTTCATCCGGGGTTGTGTCCTTCGGAGTTGGTTCGAGCATTGATGAACAGCGGGCAGGAAGTCATCGGTCAGCGGTTTCCCCATGTGGCGATTGCTGCCGGAGTTGGAAGGCTTTGGCAGCCGAGTGCCTATATTGGCAGCTACGGAGACCTGGCGTCACCTCAGGTTCAGAAATACCTCTGCGACTGGAGTAGGCGGGCGGCGGATGGTTAGAAACCAGCGAGAGGAACCAAGATACGGGGGATATCCAGAAAACCAGGAGCGCCAGCGAGCGAGCAGAAACCAGCGTGAGGGACCACGGCGCAATGCCGCGGCATCACCAAGGGGTACGGCGCAAGCCGGGGAGTAGATACCAACGTGAAGTACCACGGCGCAAGGCCGTGGCATCCAAGAGAGATCTTCCGACATCCCGAAGTAGGAACCAACGTGAGGTACCACGGCACAAGGCCGTGGCATCCAAAGGAATTCTTCGGTCAACAGGGTAGAGACCAGCGTGAAGTACCACGGCTCAAGGCCGTGGCATCAACTAGTCATTCATCCTCAACCCGCACCGCATAGAAACCGGTTTCGCGATCCTGCACGCGCGAATAACCGGTCATCGCCTTGCCGTTGCCCGTAAAGAGCCAACCCTGGAAAGTCTGTTCCGAGCGGGGATACGTCACCGTGAACTGGATGGTGTGCCGGGGATTGCCGATCTTGCCGTTCACCGCATATTTCCTGCCGTCTTTTTCCGAGTAGTACCCGCCTGTCACCTCGCCGTCGGCGGCTACTCGCAACGTCAAGTTTCCCGTGCGCCGGCCGTCGTCGTAAAGTTTGTAACTCCCCGCGAAATAGCGCGGCTCAAACGTTTCGCCGACCACAACCTTGGCGGTCTTCTTGGGAGCGGCCTCGGCCAGTGGCTTGGTAAGCAAATACAGGCTGGCCTTGTTCACCGGCTCCACATAAACCTTGGCGCCATCCGCAACGAAGCGAAGATCGGCAGCCAATTCCTGTGGGACAATCTGGCCGATGTCCAGGTTCAGTCGAAACCCGGAGAAAAGATCCACGCGCTGACCGCTGGCCACGACCATTTGTTCCTGGGCTTCTCGGTAGGTGACGAACCTCTCGATCAAGAGAATAGGAACCGGCGCGGAATTGTCGACTCTTTGTCGAGCCGCCTGTACGAGCAGCTTGCTGAACCGGCCCCCGTTCGTCTTGACGACGAGGAACGCTCCCGTCATTCCCGGAAGGATGCGGTCGTTGTCGGTAATCTCCTCCGCGGTCAAGTGCTTGACCTCCTTAACGCCCGCCGCAGTCGGCACCTTGGCCAGCACCGGGTTCATGTAGCGGTCGAATGCATCCGCTCCCAGGGATGGTCTGGCCAACGAAGCTGCCAAAAGGCCCAGGGCAATCGCATAGCGCCACATCTCATATTCTCCAGCGGTTGTCAGGAAAGATCGGAGCAGGGCAGCTGGCGTTGCACCCTTTTCGCACGCGCCTTTACCCTTTCCACGGAGTGCGCAGCTCTTCATCGACGAGCTTGTTTGCCTCCGCGTCATCGATAAAGCGCTCCTCAAGCGGATTCCATCGCAAGGAACGGCGCAGCCGGTAACCAATGTTTCCCAGATGGCAAATCGTCGCGGAGCGCTGGCCGACCTCGGCTGGGCAGATCGGTTGTTTCCTGCTCCGGATGCATTCCAGCCAGTTCTTGTGATGGTCGGTCGCGCGATACAAATGCACGTCCTTCGTGCGGATCGGCTGCTTGACGATATCTACCGGCTTGCTTTCTAGGCGGTCGCGATCAACGTAAATCGTCCCTTCCGTCCCTTCGAAAGTGCAGCCACTGGGACCGCCATGAAACATGACGATGCCGTTCGCATAAGTGTATTTCAGGCCGGTCGTCTCCTGGCCCGGCGGCGGATCGATCTTCACGGGGCCGCTCTCGTCCATGCCGAGTGCCCACTGGGCGATATCAAAGTGGTGGGCCCCCATGTCGGCCAGGCCGCCGCCGCCGTATTCGCGATAACTGCGCCAGGCGGGAAAGTGCGTGTGCACCCCCTTGGGACACAGGATCTCGTTGTAAGGGCGAAACACGGCGGGACCTACCCACATGTCCCAATCTGTACCGGGCGGAATCGGCTGCTCCGGCAAATCGCAGGGTACGGCCGGACCGCCGACGCCAATCCGAACCGTTTTGATCTTGCCAATCCGGCCGTTGCGGACCAATTCGGCGGCATAATGGAACTTGCCGCCGAATTCGCTGCGTTGTTGGCTGCCGGCCTGAAAGATGATCTTATGCTCCCGAACGGCATCCACGACCCTCCGGCCTTGCGCGATTGCGTGTGTCAGCGGTTTTTCGCAATAAATGTCTTTCCCCGCCCGCGCCGCGAATACACACGCCAGCGCATGCCAATGATCCGGCGTGGCGATGACGACGGCATCGATATCCTTGCGATCCAGCAGCGCGCGAAAATCTTTGTACTCCTTGCAGCGTGGGACGGCTCCTTTGTCTTTGCGCTTGGCGTTGCGTTCTTCGACGAACTTCACGGCGTCCTGCCGCCGTTCGGCGACCACGTCGCAGATGGCGACGATCTGCACGTCCGGATAATTGGCAAACCTATGCACATGGCCGCGACCCATCACTCCCACGCCGATAAAGCCCAGATTGATGCGCTCGTTCGCGCTGCGCCCCGGCGCTCCCCAGGCCAGCGAGGAAAGCAGCGCCGGTCCACAGAAACCGGCGCCAAGCGCCGCTCGGACGAACCGGCGACGAGCGATGGATGTCTTTCGGGTCATGCAACATTCCTTTCGTGACATGCGATCCAGTCAAAGAAATTGGTGTTGGGCGATTGGCAGGAGTTTCTAATCGGGCCAGCCAAGGCGGCGCCTCGTGGAGGCGTGTCGTTAAAGATACCAAGCAGCGGAGGGCGGCACAAATGCTAGCCCTGCTCCCCCAGTTGGGTTGGGAAGTCAATCAGTGGTTGGACATGACCACGCAGTTAAACCGCCGCATGGCCGACCGCTTCCAGGCCTGGCGCACGACCTTCTCGAAGGCTACCCCGTCCTTTTGGACTTCACTTCTCAAACAATCGCTGCCCGCCAGCTCGAACGACGTGCCACGCTTTGCGGACACAAGCTAACCGTTCTTAAGCCGCAGTAGGATCAACAAATAATCAAGCCATGTGGTGAACGGCGATCCGTCTGCAGTCATGGAGGCCCCTGATCCCAGCGCGAAAGGAACGTTCCAGAGTACTAAGAGCCCGATTATTATGAGACTTGCCAGCGGGCGTCTTCTCCAGAAGCAGGAGATGGCGAAACCAAAGCCAAGGCACACGGGAAAGAGCATATCAAAGGGGCTTCTATGAACGATCATCTGCCAGGCCCACCAGCAGCTGGTTACGTAAAGGCTTGCCAACCAGGCCACACCGGCGGCCCCGGCAAGAACATTTTTTCGATAAATCGCTAGCGCAAAACAACCAACAAGTCCCAGGCCCAGGGCAGGAAGCCAGATCGCCAATCCGGCTACTGGATCAAAAAGTGCTTCCACAAGATGGGGACGGAGCCAATGGAACGTGAATTCTGTTTGGTACGAGTTGGTGAAGAAAGTACCAAAGATCGCTCTCCATACCAAGAGCTGTGGAGCAAACATCAGGCAGAAGCCAACCGCGCCGCAGCCGGCCAAAGCCAGCGCTCTCTTAGCTGTTGCCTTCCTAAAGATCGGAACGGCTGCGAGAATTGCCGCGCAGCCGGGAACCAGCAGGTAAACCCCATTTTGGTATCGGACCAGAACAACGAGTGCTGAACTTGCTCCCAGGCCAAACCATGTCTGCCAGCGGCCGGGGGATTCTCTCAGCTTCACCGCCTCGTACGAACACCAGGCAATGCTGAATGTCGCGGCGGCATGGGACATCATCAGGTCCACCGCTGCATAGTGAAGCGCGTGCGTACTGAACCAGGTGGCCACGACAGCCAGCGCAGCAGTTTGCGGTTCGAAGTATCTGAGAAGGGCACGGTACATTAACCACACCCCGAACAAGGCCCACAGCATTTGACCGAGGGCATAAGAAAAGGCGTAGGGAGCCGAGTATCCGTCGAGCGATACGTCGGTGAACCCCAAGCGGTTCCCAACGAGCAGGACCATGTGGGTGAAGGCATAGAACGGCAGGCTAAGAAGGGGCGACCCAATAGGGTACTTGTTCAGAGGTTTGCCGTCCCGAACGATGAGGCCAGTGCTCGGCGGTTGCAAAGCGATGTCATTCGTGAAATCAAGGTCCCCATCGATGACCAACGAACGAACGTAGGCGTAGTAAAAGACCCGGTCCGCTCCAGTCGGCCCCAAATACGAGTAGCCAGGATTCCACAGAACGGCGCACCGCACAAACAGCAGAAAAGTACCAAGGAATGCCATCGCGAGGAGAAGTTTTGCATTGGGACAATATCTCAGTGGCGTTGGAAGCTCGTGCCGCGATTCGGGGTCCGAGCTGCAGTACATTCTTCCCTCCTCCCGACCTCGTGGGTGAGTCGTCGGCCGACTCACGGGTCGCGCCTGCTGCAGCGGCTTCGACCGGTCTTCGTTAAGCTGGAATTCAAACGACAGGCAATATACCCGCAGGTGGTGAGTCTAACTTCCCAAATACCAGCGTACAAGAATCAGCTGGCCGACAGGATCTGAGCGGATGTCCAGGCTGCGGATCGACAACTGTAACCGTTGATTACCCCGGGCGCAGCCTCCGTGCGTGGCTCCCGCCGTCATGAGCGGACAAAAACTGCCGCAGGAAATCCAGTATAACCGTCTCCGTCCCCTGCCATTGCCTGCCATTAGGTTGTGGCTCATGCGGAAGTGAAAGAGCGCGGAAAGAGGACGCGGACGGACATCCTCGAACACACCATCGCATCCAACCGGCTCCCGCGTCCCCTCTTCGAGACTCAGGCCGAGCAATTGACCCGCCGCATCGTAGTATCCGCCTGGCTGGTCCGCGCCGGGGGTTGTCCACTATAATAAAAACACTGTCGCATCCGGTGGCAAACCTCATTGGTGCATTGATCCCTTTCCCCGGATGCCGCAATTCGCTTTGCCGGAACGCAATCCCCCGGATCATTCGGGTTCAGGGCAGATGCGTGGCAAGTTGTACTTTTGCCCGCGAAGGGCACAGGGTTTCCAAGGAGGGTCCAATGGCAACTCGTCGTGAAAAGCTTCGTCGCAGACAACATCGCAAGGACAAGAAATGCCGCCCAGTGCAGGGGCCGGAGCAGGGACCGGAATTGGCGCGATCCGGAGGGGTTCTCGTTATCGATCCGCCGGGCGAGATCAAAATGTCGGAGGTTTTGCACGAACTGGTACAGCCCGAGTGGAACGATTGTCCAAACGAAGAGGCAATGTGGAAGTTGCTGAATCTGGGCACTATAGCTTGGAATGCCGCCCTCGTGCAAGGTGCTGAACGGACGGCCTTCCTGGGGGACATTGCCGAAACGCTCCCCGACGAGCTGCGCCAGGACTTCAAGCACTTTGTTGAGTTATTCATTCGCCGGAAAGAAAAGCTCTTCCCGCACATCCAAAGACCGATTCTCAGCTTCGAGTTGACCTGGCCCTCGGGTAGGCCTTATCTTTCGGTTGTCTCAGGCTTGATCTGACGGCCGAGTGGGCGCGGTCATTGCCTTGACCGTTGTCGATTGGTTGCCTCAGAAGAGGTGTCAGGAGGTCCGGATCTTTTCGAGATCGGCAAGTCCATGCGGACGGTTGCTGGCCAGGAATTCGTTGTAGTGGGGATGATTCTTGAGGATACCGATGACTTGGCCCCTTGCGCCTCGGTCAACTTTTTCCACAGGCAAGCCGGGCCGTTACGATGTGGCCCCGGTCGATCCGAGCAAACGCCGGCGCGGCCGTAGCCGCGAGTGCGCTCAGCGCGACCAACGTCATCCTGGCGTGTTCCTACCGAGGCAATGCAGCCATCAGGGCAAGTCCCAATTGATCGTTTGCTTGCCCGGGGTGACTTCGCGTCTGAGGGGGGTCGTAGCAATCTTACTGTAGGCCGGACCGACGATCTGACGAGTCGTCCTGTTCTGTCGGGAGCCGGCGACCCCGGCGTGCTCATTGCCTTTGCCCCCGCGGACGGCTTCGTCCGTTTCGATCAGGAGGACTCGGTGCTGTCCCACGACAGCGCCCGGCCGGCCGTCATCGAACGCGAGGACAAAATGACCTTGCTCATCGGTGACGGCGCACGAGCGCAGCCCGACTGTGCCGCGCGAGTTGTCCGGGTGAAACTGGACCTGGACGTTCGGCAACGGTTTCTTGTGCCAGAGGATAGTTCCTTCGACTTCCGCGACCTCCCCGGGACTACTGCCGCCGCAAGCCGGAATGGCCAGCGCCAGCAGCGCGAGGAAAAGCAAACGACCCCGGGCCGACATGAGCAACACCCTTCCGGCAACGCCTTAGGCTCTTAGTAGCTCGACCCGTCAATCACTTCCGCGCCTGCTCTTGTCGACAAAGCCTGAAGCAGCTGCAACGATAGCGAAGAGGTCAAGAAGTGCACCGAACCATCCCCGAAAGCGAAATTCGCTCCGCCCGTGTGGCCGCTGCCGAAAGCGTTGACACGTGCGTCCTGGAGAAAATAACTCCACTGCGCCTGCGTCGTGCCTGGCGGTGTCATGTAGTTGATCGGCGAGAACGAGCTTTCCGTCTGATCTTCCATGGCATACACGTTCGCCCATGGCCAGCCGCCATAGCTGTTAATGAGGCCGGCATACGTCGGAGCGTTGGGATTGAGCTGATCAAACGTGGGATCGAAGTGATAGCGCTCGCCGAAGAACAGCGTGTTGCTTGTGCCGTCCGTGACATCGGCAATGCGCACCTTGCTGTTGAGCCAGAACATTCCATCCTTGCTGGCGCTCGTCCAATAGACAGCGCGCGTGCCAGCGTTGCCACCGTAGCTGGTCAAGCCCAGATAGAACACGTTGCCGTTGTCGTCCGTGTAGGTCGTGACCGCTGGTGAAGGAAGCTTATCGCTGGGACAGATGAGGATCTTGATCGTCTGGGCACCGACCGAATTTGCACCCAGGCAATTGGCGTACTGGCTGTCGGTCATGATGCCGTATTGGTCCAGCTGGTTCAGCACCAGCGACTTCTGGAGATTATCCTGTTCAATGAAGGGCATGAGCGCTTCCCAGATCGTATAGCTTTGCGTAGGGTCCACGGGTGGTGAATATTTGCTTACCATCGCTTGCCCATAGTACGGATCAATCTGGGTGTTGACGGCAGGGGGAAAGCGGGAGTACGCGCTTTCAAAGTTCATGGACGCCAAAGCAATCTGTTTCAGGTTGTTTTCGCAGCTCATGCGACTGGCCGCCTCGCGCACCTTTTGCACGGCCGGCAAAAGCAGCCCGACCAGCACGGCAATGATGGCAATGACCACGAGAAGTTCGATCAGTGTGAATCCACGACGCTGATGCTTACGATGCAGCGATCTCATGAGGCTGTCCTCCATCTCCAGCTTATGGTACCGACCAGGAAAGGGAGTATTGTTGCCCAGCTATATCTAACAGCGATGAGGAATTCGAGAAGGTCTGATGAATCCTGGATCGTTGCCACTTTGCAGGCAGCATCCTGAGCTTGTCCTGTGCTCGCGGGAAAGTGCTCAGAGCGGTTCAGACCCTGGTCGTCCAGCAAATCGCCGAGCGATATGGAATTGATTTTGTGACTGCCTGGCTCTACGAGCTTCTCGTTGAGCAACTCCGACTGGCATGCATCATGTCAGCCTATCGGCGTTGAGGGGAAGACAAAGGGGTCAGGTTAGATTTTCTCTTGAGGCGTCCTTTCCCTTGTTTGGTTTGCCCTGTCGTCGCAATGCGGATTCCAGCCCCAACGCCGTCGCCGTCTCTGTTTGCCAGATCCCTACACCGAAGGAGGCGCCGCGGCCGACCGAGCGCTGCACCTCGGTCGAGGACAGGGTAGACATACGCCGCATCCAAGCAACGAGTTCGTCGCGCCACGCCCCCAACTGTAACATCACGCTAGCTACCTAGCCGATAAAACCTAACCTGTCTCCCTTATGATGCACCCTTGTCGATTCCTCCTAATTCTGGCGTTGACACAAATCTCGATATCTCTATATTTGGCAAACCAAATTTGGAAAACCACATTTCTCCGCGGAAAGGAGGACACAGCCATGGCAAGGCCGGCGGCCAAAGATCTCACCGAGCGTGAACTCCAGGTCATGCATGTATTCTGGAAGGTCAAGGAGGCGACCGCGTCCGAAGCCCGCGACATCCTCGCCGAGGATGGGCCCGATCTCGCGTACACCACCGTCGCCACGCTCGTGCGCATCCTGCATGAGAAGGGCTTCCTGGAACTGCTCAACGACGAACGGCCGTTTCGCTACCGCACCGCAAGGTCGTACGAGGAAGTTTCCGGCCGGTTCCTCAACGACGTGCTGGATCGGGTATTCCGCGGCTCGCGGGAGCAGTTGCTCGTGCGCCTCGTGGAACAACGCAAACTGACGGCCGAGGAACGGACGATCCTGCAAGGAATCTTGAAGGAACAAAAGTCATGAGCCATTGGGGAATGACAGCGGCATGGTGCGCCCTGCAAGTCACGCTCGTGGCGCTTGCGGCACGTGTCTTGACACTGCCGGCCATGCGACGGACGGTAGCCACGGGATCCCACCTGGCGGTCGTCGCACTGGCAGCGATCATCTTGTTGACGGCCCTGGCCTTTTGCCCGCTGCCGGATTACTGGAGCTGGCATGGCTCTTTGAGTCAAGAGTCCGATGCGGTGCGGCAGTCCAGTGGGCACGCCCGGGATATTGCTACAACCCCGACCAGGGAGACAGAAGCCGGCATGGAGCCGGGCAGCCTGCAATCGACGGGCGTAACGGACACCGCTACAGCTGTCGGCTTTCGCCGGCTGTCGGAGTTGATCTCCAGCATGCGCCGCGCAGCATCGTCAGCGGCGTCGGGGCGATCCCGTTGGCCATTCTGTCTGGCTGTGCTCATCGCCGTCGGGACAAGTCTCTGCCTGGTGCGCTTGCTACTGGGACTCAAGGCGGTCCATGATTTGCGTCACCGCAGCCATGCGCTCGACGATGCGGCGCTGCAGGATTTGTTGCAATCGTTGCGGACGGCCATGCGGTGCTCGGCTAGCGTCACCGTGCGCGAGTCGTCGGACCTGACCACAGCCGCGACGGTAGGTTGGCTGCGGCCTACCCTTCTCCTGCCTCTTGACTGGCGCGGCTGGAGTGCCGCCGAACTCCGTGCCGTGCTCGCGCACGAGCTGGCCCACGTGAAGCGCCGCGATTACGCAGCCGGCGTTCTGGCACACGTTGGCCTCGCTTTGCATTGTTATCACCCCCTGGTGCACTGGTTGGTCCGCCATCTGTACTTACAGCAAGAGCTGGCTGCCGACATGCTGGGGGCTCAATTCGCGGGAGGGCGCCGCACCTACTTGACGGCACTGGCGCAGTTGGCGCTGCGGCAAGAGGGTGCGCCGCCAAGTTGGCCGGCCAGGTCGTTCCTGCCGGTGCACGGAACCTTGATGAGGAGAATTCAGATGTTGCGAGGCAAGGAAGCACTCGGAAACGCTGGTTGGCTACGGGCACGGCGCTGGCTTACGGTGGCAATGCTCGTGGGTGTCGCCTTGGGCAGCTCGGCTCTGCGCGGACCTGCCCAAGTTGTGGGTGATCAGCGTCCCGACGCAAAGCCCGAAGCGAACGGCAGCGTCGCGCCACGGCACCTGCCGCCGCCGGGCCGGCAACCTTTTGATTGCAGATACATCGGCGACGAGGCGGTTGGCATGGTAGCTCTCAGGCCCGCCGCGATTCTGGCCTACCCAAGCATGCAGCCTCACGCCCAAGCTGTGAACTTGGCAGTCCAGGAAGTGTTGATGGAAACTGGCATCCGCGATCCACAGCAATTGGGCTTGGAGGTTGCGGACCTCGAAGAAGTGGTCGCTGGTTTACGCGCGATTACGAACCCTAGTGCGCCCAAAGGCTCTCAGCACGGACTGTACTTTGCGGCTGGCATGATCCACACGATCAAACCCCACGACTGGGTGCAAATGCTGGAAGCGCGCATCGGAAAGTTGGAGAAACACACTTACCAAAAAAGAGATTACTACACCTGCGTCCCAGCCGCCAAGCAGTTTCCACGGATCTGCGTCTTCTGCCCCGATGATCGAACCCTTGTCTGTGAAGCAGAACAGTCGATGCGGCGGATGCTCGAACACGGCTCGGAGACAAGACCAGCGCGAGCTTGGGATCGCGGCTGGGCTCAGGTAGAAGGCGGCTTGTTCGCTGTTGCCGTGGACTTTCATGGTTCGGTATTCGACGAGGTTCCGCAGTCGATAGCGGAACAAGTGGCCTCCGATCATTTGGAGAGCCTGGCACTGCTTCCCGTCCTCGATCGAGCCCAGGTCGTCGTCGGTATCGACGGCGTAGGCGATGAGTTCCGCCTGAAGGCGCTCTTCGACTGTGACAAGGAACAGAAGGCGATCGAGTTAGCCGAAGCTGAGAAGGAACGCATCCGTTTGGGCCTGGGCCTCCTTCAAAAGCTGCAAGCCAAGTCGGCGACTCCGCTAGAAAAGGTAGCCACGAGCTTTGGAGTGGAACTGCTCAAGAACGCAGGGGTAGAGCGCCGTGGCACCGAGGTCGAAGTGCACGCAGGCACCAAGCTGCTCTTTGCGGATATAGTGCGTGAGTTGTTGGCGATGGGCGTTCCGAAGTAACGGGCTGAGTTGTTCGCACGCTTTACGGAAGGCAAAGTCTCTCCTGGTGCCCGCATGGAGCGTGGGCACCAGGAGTTCGTTCACTCCGATCAGCAAAGACGAAGGGGAAACGGGACGAGAGGGGAAAGGGGTCGGGTTAGGGGCCGTGTGAAGGAAAACAGAAGATTGACTTCCGCATTCGAGCAGTGCACCCGTATCGCGTGGACGCGATTTCGGAGGCTCGATCAGCACCGCTCCTCTGCCCGAATCCGTATGCACGAGCCGCCATCCCCTGGGCGTTGGTTGGTCCGCTGTTCGTCCGCGTGAAGCTCAGGCCCCGCGCGGCCCCCGGCACATGATTTGCTTGGCTTAATAGCAGGTGCCCACCAGCGCAATGCGGGCACCATCCTCATGGTCCACACAAGCGAAGAGGTGCATCATGCGATCCCTGCTGCTTTCCCTCGCGTTGGGTATCACGGCCCTGGTGTTTGTCGGCGTCACGCCCTCCAGTGCGGATGCTCAATACCGGTGGGGCGCACGCCGGCCCTATTACGGTGCGTATTACCCCAGCTATTACTACGGGTATAGCTATCCCTCGTACTATTCCGGCTACTACGCCGCGCCGGGGTACTACGGTGCGCCGGGCTACTACGGCTCGTACTACTATTCCACTCCGGGTTACTCAGCCTATTACAGCTATCCGGGGTGGTCGTCGTACTATGCCTATCCGCCAGCTTACTCCTACGGCTACTGGCCCTATTGAGTTGTGGCATGGTTCAAAAGCTATGCTGTAGGGCAAGCTGCTAGCTTGCTGCTGATTGCGGAGGAGCAAGCTGGCAGCTTGCTCTGCGAAAGTTGCGACCTGGATTCAAACCCGGGGGTCGGTCTTGCGGGGTTCCCCGGCTGTCGGCTACGCTGATGGAGCGTCGCCTGCCACTTGGCTGAGAAGGGCCTCTGCAATGTCCGACCAACTCGGGAGCGATCCGCAATCCGTGAAGCAGATCCAGACCAGCCTCCAACAGCTGGCTCAAGGTCTGCGCGAGGCCCAACAACTGGAGCCCGAAGCCAGGGAAGATCTTGCAGACCTCGTCGAAGAGTTGAGCAAGACCCTCGACCCGGCCACGATCCCTTCCGACGAAACCGCACAGCTCGCGCGCAGCACCGCACACCTGGCCCAGCTTCTCCACCAGGAGCATAATCCGACGCTTTTGGCGAGTGCCAAGAAACGCTTGCAAGACGCTGCGCTACGCGCCGAAGCCAGCGCACCGAATGCTACCACACTCGCCTGGAGAATCCTGGAAGCTCTTGCCAATCTGGGGATCTGATCTCAGAAACATTTCAAGCTGACTCGGTCTTCCGATTTGCGCTTCCCTCGGTTACCATGCCATCCCAAGATGGTATAGTTTGCCTCAGTGACCGCGTGCAAATCGACGGATACTAGCCCGAAGCGTTAGCGAGGACCTCGCTAACGCTTCGGGCTAGTATCTGCCGAATCAAGGACGGTGATATAGCTGGCCGTGTCGGAATACCTCGGTTTCGTTGTCAGTCGGAGGAGTAGCCATGTCTTTGGAGCCCGCACTAGCGCCAACAGGGACAGCAACTGACTGGCCCGTTCTCAGCGCTCATGAACGTCGCGTGCTGGGAGTCCTCGTCGAAAAGGCCAAGACCACTCCCGATGTTTATCCGCTCAGCATGAATTCTTTGGTAACGGGCTGCAATCAGAAGTCGAATCGAGATCCAATCCTCAACCTAAGCGACGTCGATGCCGAGGAGGCGCTGCTTGCCCTGCAGAAGAGAGTGCTGGTCGCCAGGATCACCGGGGGAAGGGTCGAGCGCTGGCGTCATTGCCTTTACGAAGCCTGGAAGGTGAACAAGGTGGAGCTGGCGATCCTCGCCGAGCTACTGCTGCGCGGACCGCAGACGGAAGGCGAATTACGCGCTCGTGCCAGCCGGATGGAGCCGATCGCCGACCTCGACGCCCTTCGGGCCGCCCTCGGTCCCTTGACCGAACGCCGCTTGACCGTTTACCTGACTCCCGAGGGAAGACGGGGCACGGTGCTGACGCATGGCTTTCACTCGCCCAAGGAGCTGGAACACCTCCGCACGCGCCATCACTCGGCGGCAGATCTCCCCGAGGACACGGAACCCGCGCCCACCAACTCGTCGGCCGACTCTCCGCGCAGAGACAGGAGCGGGTCGCCTGAATCGACGCACGGGTTGGAAGAGGCGCGTGCCGAGATTGCGCAGCTCCGGGATGTTATTGATGATCTGCAGAACAGGGTAGCAGTTCTGGCGGAGCAGATGCGCCAGCTTCAGGAAGGCCTGGGGCTAAATCAGCATGCCTGAATCGGCTGATACTAGCCCGAAGCGTTAGCGAGGTCCTCCTTGGCGCGTTAGCGAGATCCTCGCTGACGCTTCGGGCTCGTATGAGCGGAGTCAGCATCCTGTCGCCGTGCGAGGCCGTTCAACGTCGAAACGCGCGTGTCACGGGCGTGTCCGATTTGTAACTCCACACCTCGTTGCCTTCGCGATCGTACTCGGTCGCGGGAGTCGGCAAACCCATCCCTCTATGGTCGTATGAGGTCACCAGTGTATTGCCGTTCGGCAAGCGCACGGCCGCTACGGGATCGGACATGGGTAAGGGAAGCTCCCAAATCACCCGGCCGCGTGAATCGTATTCGACAACGCGATGGTTCTCTTTTTCGGGTATCAAGACGTGCCCCGATGGCAAAACCTCGAGCCGGCCGCCGATCGTCATGACGCGGGCATTCGGAAAGCTCTGAAGTTCCTTGCCGGCGGCATCGAGCCGGACAAATCTACGCGCGTTCGTGACACAGGCGATGTCGCCGTTGGGAAGCTTGGCCGCTTTCATGATCGACTCACCGGTGGGGAAGCTGAATGAGAACACCACCTTACCATCACGGTCCACTTCCACGAGTTGTGGCGCAAGCTGTTGTAGCTGGATCGACTGGGTGGCAATGAACGTGTGCCCGTTCGGCAAGCGCTGGGCGACCAGGGGACTGGCGATCTGTTTTTGCCAGAGCACCATTCCCTTGCGGTTCCGCTCGGTTACGCGGTTCGCGTTGTGCTCGGCAATCAGGACTCGATCGCCCGGCAACATCTGGGCATCGAGCGGCAACTGGAGTCCTTCGATTTGAAAGCGGGGCCGATTCTGGGCGTCCAGCTCCGCGACCGCTCCCTTCTCGAACATGACGATGAGTGTGTAGCCGCGTGAGGCTTTCTTTTCGTTGAGCTTGGGAACCTCGATCTTGGCCTCGTGGTCCTGCCACCAGTGGGCCCAGGATTCGCTGCACTTGCGGCGGGCGCCTTCATCGAAGCCTAGCATGATGTCTGGAGACTGGTCGTCGGCGATCCGCAAAAGCATGTCTTCCGCCTGGCGTGCCTGTCCCACCGGAAGCTTGGCCAACAGGTCGATCAACACCGGGACTGCTGCCTTGTCCCGAGCCCCGGCCAGGGCGGACGAAGCACGCAGTCTTACGGTCAAATCGGCATCGTGCAGCAGCTCCTTCACGTCCGCGCGGGCAGTGCCGAGACCAGCCTGGCAAAGGAGTTCCGCAGCGACGGCACGCCGCTCGGCTACCGGGTCCTTCAGGGCAGCGATCAGGATCTGCTCGGGTTTGCCGTCGCGTATCGCTACCGCAGCCAGCGCAGTCTTGATCTCCTCGCCCACATTGTCCTGCTCGGCGAATGGCAGGAAGCCAAGAAGCGCCTCGGCGGCACCCGGAGGCTTTCGTAACGCCAGAACGTGTGCCGCGGCTAGCGGGACTGCTACGCGAGCGCCTCTCTCCTCGATGGAACGCAGACATTCTTCGGCCCGACGAACCACTTCAGGATCGGTACTCTTCACTGCCTGTCGGAGCGATGGCACCGCGATCACGCCCAGCCCAATGAGGTCCGAGGTTGCGGTTTCGCGCGTCCTGAATGATTCGTCCCCTAGCTGCCGAACCAGGAACGCGACCTTGTTCTGGTCCTGGCTCGTCATGGTCCGCTTGCGAAAAAACTCCAGAAGACCAGCATTATCGGTGGGGATGCCGGCGTTCTTGAGCACGGCTTCGTCGCTCAAAGCGAACGGAGGTTCATTCGTTTCGGAGCCTAGAACTGCTCCAGCCGCCAGAAAAACAACAAAAAGTAAGGCTGGTCGAGTCCAGCGCATCGCAATTCTCCTCTCGGAACCAGCAGCTAGAGCCCGGGTACGATAGCCTGCCCTGCGGAGGGCCTCTCCTACGCATTCATGATAATCAAAGGGAGCGATGGTGAGGAGAACAAAGTGCCGGACATGGGGCATCGTGTAGCTCAAGCTGCCGGCTTGAGCTACAGGACGTTGTAGCCCAAGCTGGCCCCTTGAGGTACGAGAAAACCAATACGGGCCAGTTGTGGCTCAAGCTGCCAGCTTAAGCTACGAGAAGCCCGTCAGGGCAGATTGACTTCGACGTGAGCCGTCCTACGCTGCTCCTCGAGCACGGCCATGCGCATCTCGTCCATGCAAGTGTCGCGGACGAGGTCCTTGATCTTTTCGAATTCCGAGGGTTGGCCAGGCTTGCGATCGGTCACCTTGATCAGGTGCAGGCCGTAGTCGGTCTGCACGACGTCGCTGAGATCGCCTACTTTGAGAGCAAAGGCGGTCTTGGCGAATGCCTCATCCACGATGAACTTGCGCTGGAAATAGCCGATATCGCCGCCGTTGGGTGCGCTGGTGCACTGCGAATACTTCTTGGCAGCCTCCGTGAACTCGATCTTGCCGGCCAGGATGTCCTGCCGGAGAGATTGCAGCTTGGCCCGCATCGCCTGTCGTTCGGGTTCGGTAGTGTTGGGCGAAACCCGCATGACAATATGGCTGGCGCGGACCGCGACGCGATCGAAAAAGTCCCTGGTCTCGTCGTAGTAGCGCTTGAGCTCGGCATCGGTCAGACGTTCTTTGACGAAGCCTGCCCATTGCAAGCCGGTAACGATGTTCGAGCGCAATTGCGCCTCGTTGAGACCGGTGTCCTTGTAGAAATCGACGATCGTCTTGCCCTGCTTTTTCAAGGCTTCTTGTAGCTCGGTCATACGCTTGTTGACATCCGCCTGTTCGATCTTCGGACCGTGCTTCTTCAGGAACTGCTGCATCAGATTGTCGTCGATGAGCATGTTCAGGGCGTCGTGCTGCATCTGGCGGCGCTGCGCCTCGGTGGGAGCCGTGGCCATGGGGCCGGCCTGCTTCAACAGCGCGTCCACCTCGGACATGCTGATGGGCACTCCGTCGACGATAGCCGCGGGCTTGGTCGTCGCACCAGGCTGTTGTGCTGAAGCGATCCCGGCAGATCCTATCCATGCAGCCGCGCTTGCCAGGCCGCACGTCACCCATTTTTGCGCGTTCATCCCCACCTCCTGATTTGCCTATATCATCCCCGCTCCATGTCGAATGCGACGACGGCTTATACCGGGAGCGCTCGGCAAAAGGGAGAGCAGTTCTTCAAGAAAAGTGGTTCGCCTGAGGAACTCGACGCAGTACGTTCAGGCATGGATGAAATCGTGCCGGGGTGTGAACCGGATGATAAATCATTTCTGTTTATCCTGCCGCAGTTTCATGGATCCCGTCTGCGTCATCTTCTGCTCAAACTGCGCGCCGCCGGCAGCAATGGCCATCTCCATGGTTTGGGTTGTGGTCGACTCTACTAGATGGCCGGACGCATTGTCGAAATACGCCGTCCCCTTGCCCTCCTGCGCCTTGATCTTCACGGTAAAGGGCTTATTGGGGTCCGCTTCGAGAGACACCATTGGTTTCAGGGCAATCTTCTCGACTTCTTTGCCGTTGATCATGGCGGTACCCTCGTCCGTGAGACTCTTGGTGATTACCATCTTGCCGAATGGTGCTTCCATTTCCGACTTTTGTTCCCATGACTTGCCTTTTTCGACCGCCCCGCCAGGCAACACGATCCCGCCTTGTTCCACCATTTGCTTCATCGTGTCGGCCGAAAACATCTGGTTGCTCCCGGCGGGCAATTTCTTCAAAGCCTCGGTCAGCTTTTCGGGGACCTGGACATCAGCTATCTTGCCATGGGCATCCATCGTGAAACCAAAATCGGCGCTGGTCATTGCTTCGAAGATCGGGCCCACCATTTCGCCGAGCTGCCCTTCCGGCTTCTTGCCATCCTTGGAATCATAATCAATCTTGCCGGTTGGGCCGCCCTCCATCGAAAAGCGAATCCGGTCGATTTTCTGGCTAATCTTGGCCTTCTTGTCCTTGTCCACGGAGACGACGTTCCACGTCGTGTCCAGTGTCTGCAAGACCTTCATTTCAACGTTATTTCCCATGACGTTCATCTGCATTTCGATCTTTTGTTCGATCGTGTAGCCAAGCTTCTCGCCTTCCTTGAACTTGTAGCTCAGAGTTGTCTGCGCACCCGCAGGCGAGCTGCCTGCGCAAACGAGAACCACGACAAAAGTACCGAGCCAAGCTTTCCGGATCGCGCCAAAGAACATGGTAAACCGCCTTTCGGCAACAAGAGAAGACAATCATAGCGCCAGGAGCCAGGGCGCACACAGCAGGGATCATAGGCGCTCGTTTTGGGCATTACAAGGAGCATTGGAGAGCACATTTTGACCGTTTTGTGCCAAAAAGCGACCGTTGGCGCCAACGCGGGCGCTGCGAAAAGCCCAGAAAATACGGGCTTTCTTGCATTTTGGGACATTTTGGGACTCGTAGCGGGGGTGGTTTTGCTCATAATTAGTGTCTTTACGTACACATGCCTGCCTGCCCAGGGCGAATTTGCAGATATCGCAGAGAGTCTCAGTCGCCTATTCGAGGGCTGCATATCCAGGGTCGCCCGCTGGGATCAGGCGACGCGGCTGGCCGTTCCACCAGACCATGATGCGGCCGGCCAGCGTCTCGTCGGTGGCGAGCTGAAACACGGCGTCGGCAATGTCGTCGAGACTGAGGAGCGTTTGCGGAACGTCCAGCTCCCTGCGCTGCACGGACGATAGCGAGTCGTAGTAGGCTTTGACTTCCGGCGTCGCGATCCAGCCGGGAACGAGACAATTCACACGGATGTTGTCGCGTTGGCCTAGCCAGCCGAGTGTTGTCGTGAGCCGAATGACGCCGGCCTTGGCGGCGTCGTACGCTGGCACGTGCCCATGCTTTCGGCCATGACCCAGCGCCGAGGTGGACCCGACGTTCACGATGGCGCCGCCGCCGCGCCTGCGCAATGCCTCGATGCCGTGCAGGACGGCAAACATGGGCCCGAGCAGATCGACCTGCACGGTTTTGACCCAATGCCCCATGGGCTCATCAGCGTGATAGGGGGCCGAGGCGTTGTTGACGATCACGTCGACGCCGCCAAACGTCTTCTCGGCGAAGTCGATGAGCGCGGCCACATCCGCTTCGACGCCGGCGTCCGCGCGAAAGAACGCCGCCCGGCCGCCTGCTGCCTCGATGTTGCCGACCGTCTTCCGGCCGCCCGCCTCATCGATGTCGGAGACAATGATGGCGGCGCCTTCCCGGGCCAGGCGCCGGGCATCCGCGCGCCCGCAACCCGCCCCGCCCGCACCGGTGACGATGGCAACTTTGCCGATGAGATCCATGAAGAATTTCCCTGCTAAAATAGGACTTACAAGAGCTATACGACTCATCAAGGCCCTTGGTTGTTACAATAGGACCCATAAAAGCTACGACTTATCAAGAGCCCTTATGAACCCCACGCCTGAACAGCCTGGCTTCATTCCGCCGCACGGCAACTACCAGGAGTTGCTTTCCTATCAGAAGGCCGAGGTTGTCTACGACATCACGTATCGTTTTTGTCAACGCTTCCTGAGCCGGAGCGACCGCACGATCGATTAAATGGTGCAGGCCGCCCGCTCTGGAAAACAGAACATCGTGGAAGGCAGCAAGGCCTCCGGCACTTCGAAGGAAATGGAAATCAAGCTGATGAACGTCGCGCGGGCCAGTCTGGAGGAACTCCTGGTCGATTACCGCGACTTTCTACGGGTGCGCGATTTAGGGCTTTGGGCTAAGTTCGTGTTTCGCAGATTTTTAAGTGTCGGCGGAGTAAATTGGTGTCGGCTTCTTTGCCGGTTTTGGGCAGACTTAGGTCGCTCAAAACACAAAATCGCCCGGGCAAGGAAGCCGACTCATGGAACTTACTCCCTC
>DATGZX010000131.1:0-27038 GCA_035296965.1 Gemmataceae bacterium | reverse complement strand
CTCACTCTATCAAGCGGGCCAGCAGGCAGGGAAAAGAACATCGCTGGCTTGCAATATGAGGATCAACTCCCCCATCACCCTCCTGCCGGGCGCAAGGAAACTGCGCACATTGCAGGGCGGTGGGCGAAGCCCACGTTAAGCATGCCGAAGTAATTGACCTCAGCGTTGGACAAGACCGGGCGCAGCCGTTATGATCGCTCCGATCAGTTCATTCGATACGGCGAGGCATTGCCTGCAATGTTCGAGGAGGCCCAGCTACTTGGAAACACCGAACGTAAGATTATCCTTCAAACAAGGTTGGGTAACACGATCCAGAACTACGTGGAGGTCGATCCACCCCCTCCGCATTCTTGCAGAATCTATCGCCTGTTTGCAAACAAGTACGGGGGCAACTGGCGAGAGCGGAAGCCACCTACGGGAACCTACAATTGTGCAGGTCACGTCTGGGCATGCCGCCGCACTACAATCCTCGACCCTGCAGAGTGGACCAAGATACTTGAGGACGATGGTTACCGCCAGCTAGCTGATGGAGAAAGCCCGTGGCCAGGGGACATCGCGATTTACGTAGATCGTGATAAGGACGATGAAATCTTGCATGTTGGTCGGGTCTATAAGATGATCGACGGCTTGCAGCCGAGTTCGCTCCGCATACCCCTAGTGATGAGCAAGTGGAACTCGACTTCGGGCGAATCAGTACATCAGGTCCATGACGACCCCTACCGAAAGGAGGGGTTCAATGTACGCGTAAAGTTCTACACTGACCGTCCTATCGGGGCAGCAAACCATTATGACGATCCCGGTTCTCGAACAATTGAAGTCGGATGAATTTCAAGCCAAGACCGGATTCGTGGCGACGGCGCCAGCTTTGCGCCGATTGCTGCTAAGAACCCCAGAGGTCCGGGCTTTGAGACAGGCTCTAATCAGCGGAGCATTAACCGAACGGAGAATTCAGGCTTTCGTGCGGTCCTTGTTGAGCACTCTTCGTAGCGGTGTGCCTATGCAGCACGACTTAGCGCTGGCGGCGCTAGCCGTCGCACTGGAGAAAAGGGGCACAGCATTCGCAGGAGAGTACCTCCACACTCTCGCGTCCTTGCAGGCAGCAGAGATGAGCATGAGCATCCGTGTCGCACGGGAATCGCTCAAAAGCCGAACATCGCTGTCGGGTACGGAGCGAACTTTCATTCGAGCCGGTATTGTGATGCCGAAGACGTTTCCCTACGAACAATTGGGTGAGCGGTTCTTCTCCACCAGCCGGACCTTTCAAGATGCCACGGAACCCACTGTGAGTCTCAATCCGCTACCTAGGGAGGTCGGGTGATGCCTCAGCTGGAATACTTCCTTGTTGCCGAATCTGTCTCCGTCGATCAGAGCACTAACCGATTGAGTGTCTTCAATATCTTGGAGGAAGTCCACCTTCAGCGTGTCCCAGTTCCGGAAGGAATGACGCTGCCTGCCCATGCAGATGGCATTCCTCAATTGACCGCTGTAAGCTCATGGAACATGACTGACCAGGACAGAGGAAACCGCTTCCAGGTAGAACTCAGGCTTGTTGCTCCGGGCCTGCAAGATCCCATTCGTTTTGTACCGTTGGCTTTTACAGCGGAGCGCGATCGCCAGCGAACCCTGCAAGTAATAGTTGGCTGTCCAGTAGGCACACCTCCAGGTGAGCTGCTGTTTCAATTATACTTGAATGACAAGTATCAGGCGAGCCACCGCATTACCGCATTACTCGATGACGAGTCGGTGGCATGGACAGAAAGCCAGGGTGTCGTCCTCCCTGCGGGATCTACGCTAGATAAGCCTATCATCCCCCCTCCTTCCGGCGTACTCTTTCGTTTACCTGGGGATTCTAAGGTAAGTCACTCGGCATCCGAAGAAGACTAATGCGGATCTGTTGCTAAGGGATATAAGAAAGAACGCATCTAATCCGGCGGATCTCAAAATGAGCCTGCGCTCATGCGTGTCTCATAACTGCTGCCAGGTGCGGGACAGGCCTTGCCGCTCGACCGCAGTGAGCAGTACCCGGTAGCCTTCCAGGAAGGCATGGTCTGTGCGTCTCCAGCGTTTCAGCCCTTCGAGATCCATTAACTCGCGCCAGCGCGGGTCGTCGTACTGCATGCCCAGCAACGCTTCGGTCCAGTGGCGACCCAAGTCTTCGGAGAAATCGCCCAGCACTGTGAAATTGCAGTGAGAATAACCTGGCGAGGTCCAGATCGGCCGGATTTGCCGGGCATCGATCCGCCCTTCGGCCACCTGACGAATCCAGGTACTCTCTGCCATTGCCCCGGCATCCGCTCGCCCCTCGCGCAGCGCCCGGAGAACTTCCAGTTCGCTCGTGCCGGTGTCACCATGTTTCCCTACATCGATATCGAAGCGAAGGAGAGTGCAGTCTTTTGTGGCCTCGATGTCGGCCTCCAGAAGGTAATGGAGCGGAAGAATAGCAGCTTGCGCAGAATCGGCCGAACCCAATGCCAGACGCTTCCCCCTCAACTCGGCCAGCGATTCAATTCCGCTGTCGGCGCGGGCTACGATCACCGTCGTGAAACCGGCATCTACGTCCCGCATGGCCAAGGCCCGGCACGTGCCGCCGGTGCGCTGATGCAGCTTGACCCAGGCTAAGTTCGTGTTCCAGGCGATGTCGATGTGCCGGGCCAACAGTGCTTGCACCTGTCGGTCATAGTTGGAAAACAACACGTAGTCGATGGGAACCCTGGCCTCGCGGAAGTACTCGCGCATGCCTTCCCAAATCGCAACGACGCGAGAGTCATACGCCACTGCACCGATCACAAGTGGCTTCATCATATTTGTCCTCAGAATAGCGGCATGTCCAAGAGTGTCCTTGCAACGAGATCATACAGCACATCGGTGGTCGGCGCCATGACTGCGCCGGCACGGGCGTCACGAAAGTTCCGCTCCACCGTCAGGTGCCGGCTGAAGGCTGCGCCGCCGCAGTTGCGCATGGCAAGATCGGTGACATGGAGAGCGACTTCGGCAGCAGCGGCCTTACTTTCAAGCAGCACTAGCAGGGTTGCCGGTCCAGGGCTCTCCATCCGGCAGGCGACGTGCTCCAAAAATGCCTGCTGCGTATCTACCGCGATCTGCATTTGTGCCAGCCGGGCGCGAAGGTTCGGGAGAGAGGCTAGCGGCTGCCCCAGGTGCTCAAGCTTCGTGGCCAGCATATGGTCGCGGGTTCCCTGGGTCGCCGCACGAGCTATTCCAACCGAGACTGCGGAGCTGCCTAATTGGAACCAGGGAAGCACCGCATTCATCATCATTGCAAAGCCTTCTCCTTCAGTGCTGAGCCGATGGGCCGCCGGCAGCTCAACGCTTTCGAGCCGCAAGGGCGCGCTGGCATTGCCCCGCAAGCCGAGTCCGTTCCACGGCCCGCTGACGGACAGGCCAGGCGTATCACGCGGGATGTAGTAAAGTGTGCTGGCCATGGGGTCGGTAGCGCCGGCGCTGCGCGTGGAAACAATATAGCCATCGGCGTGACCGGCACTGGTAACAAACGATTTCTCCGCCGACAGCCTTTGCCTACCGCCCTCGGCCAGTGCTTGGCTGACCGGTGCCCAGAAGTGACTCCGTGAACCCTTCTCGCTGAAGGCCACGGTGTTAAGGTGTCGGCCTCCTGCAACCGAATGCAACAATTCCTCGCGCCGGGAAAACGCTTGTGCTGCCACGATCGTCTGAGTGGCACAAATATGCATCAAGTAAATCATCGCCGTGGAGGCGCATTGTTCCGCCAGGATGCGCGTGACGGCGGCGAACGTGCGCGGGCCTTCCTCGGCTCCGCCGAACGAAGCAGGAACGGTAAGCCCGAGCAGCCCTGACGCCGCCAAGGCGGCGACGCTGTTGCCCGGCCAACGCCCCTGCCGATCCACGTCCTCCGCATGAAGTGCCAAGACCTCCCGTGCCAGGGCCTCGGCCCGGCCTATCCATTGATCTCCTGTACTGGTCACGTTCTGCATCCTCTATTCGTTACGGCCAATCCGACGAGCTACAGCGGCGTAGGAGCGCAAACAGAACGCTGCAAGCCATTGCGATTTGAGTCCAAGTCTATTCTTCCTGTTTATTCTGCGATTTTGCGTCGCCGCTGTCTGATCTTTTCGCCCTTGGGCACGCCCCGTCAGGGGAGCTCAGCAACCTCACCCAAAGCGCGCGTTCCCAGCGCCCGGAACAGTGCGAGGTCAATACCGTCATTGACGAAATGAACCGAGCCGTCAGTCATGGCAAATTGCACACCGCCTGGGTGGCCACTCGTGAAGGCATATCGGTTCCACCATTGGTCCGGCGGATAATCTTGCCCCGTAACGGGGTTCTTTGCATTGGGTGGGTAAGAACACGTCGCAATCGCGTTATCCATGTGACACCAAGCATTCTGGTAGTCTTTTCCGGACAGTGCCTCCCCGATCATGAAAGTACTGCTCGTACCGTCGGTGATATCCATGATCCGCAGCGGTTTGTTCGATTCCCAGATCACGCCGTTGCCGTTGGCGCAGCCGTCGTAGGTGAGGGCTGGATTGGAATTGTTCGGATCGGGATTGCACCACTGTGGGTCGGTACCCCACCACAGCGCAGAACCGGGCGGACCGCCGCCCCAATTGGAGCCGATGTTAGCTCGATAGCACGTCACTTCGTAGGTAAGCGGGCCCAAGACGGGGTCTAGCATGTCGAAATTGGAGGGATGGGACACCGGCCCATTCGTGGCATCTGGGTCGCTAGGGCATAGAAATCCCTTCACCCGCGTCGCGATTTGAGGAAGGCTTTGGTTAATGTTGTTGGCAGGCTGGGTGCCGATCCCGGCCGCGTTATAGAGGGGTTCCTGCTCAATCATGGGCAACATGTTGGCCAGCCAACTCCAGTTCGGTTGGGTGGGGTCGTACGTGTAAATGCTGTCCGGCGGGAAGGTGCCCCGCGCGGCATGGAAGTTGTGGACAGCCAAGGCCAGCTGCTTGAGATTGTTGGCACACTGGATGCGATTGGCCGCTTCGCGCACTTTTTGCACTGCCGGCAGGAGCAGACCGACCAACACGGCAATGATGGCGATAACAACCAGCAGTTCGATCAACGTAAAGGCCTGACGCTGTTCGCGCCGCGCGGAACTCTTCCTTTGGGAGTCAAACCAAGAATACATTGGATCCCCTCCTTGTAGATGGGAGATACGCGGATTGTCCGGTACGAATCACGAATCGTCCGGCTCATCTGGTCAGTTTCAAGTCATATGCGCCGGGAACGGGGTTCTCGACGACTTCAAGCGCGAGATCCGAGGTTTTGGCCAAGCCATATTTGGCAGGCAACAAAGATCGGACCACGGGCCGGCGGCCGTGCGGCGACTTCGGATGCTCCGGGGCAGATTCTGTGGCCGTGACGACGACTTTGTACCAGCCCGGAGGGGCGCCATTCTTGCCCTTTGTCGTTACCGTGTACTTGCCGTCCTCATCGACCGTTCCGGCTGGCTCAAAAGGGCTAGTGTTGCCCTTGGATGCATCGGGCACAAACAGCACCACGGTGTTCTCCGCCGTCAATGGCACGTCGTTGATCGTCACTTTGCCGGCGACCGAAAAAGTCTTGCCCACCCCCGCATCGCCACCGCAGCCAGATGCGAGGAAGGCGAGCAGCCAAGCAGTCAAAGGCACCGCGAATATCTTGCACGGAAAGGTACCCATATTTATCCTCGGGCGCGCCAGCGCAAATCCCGCTATGGCACCGGGTTTCATCTGGCACAGCGCTGCCGACCAAGAGTTAGCCGTCCAGCATGGACAGGTGAAACTCACCAATCGGCGTTAGGTTGTAATCGGAGGTGGAAAGCAGACGCACCGTTGCACTTAGGAACGAAGTCAGGTGAAGCCCTGGCAGTGCTCTACCGGTGTGAAGATGAGAGGAGCCCCGTGGCACACGTGGCAGCGATCAGCGGCATGATGACGCATGAACATGGCTGGAGCTCTCTTGCGAATTAACGTGCTGATTCTATGGCCATTGCGCGGGCGCGTCAAGGAAGAGCGAGTGGAAGAAACTCATGTCGTGAAGCATCACGTCCTCTTTTCGTGGGAGGTAAGGCCGAAGCAATTCGTCTCCCTTGTTTCGAGAGGGGCATTTCCATCGTCGGTGTTTATCCTACCGATGGGGCGAGAACAAGGGCACATATCTCCTCGCCTGTGGTTTCTCATGCGCCTTGCTGGATCTACAATTAGCTTATCGGGACGCCGGGAGATGATCTCGACGTGCGAGAGCGTGGTGTGCGTCAAGCGTACTCGCGCCGACGCAACATTCTTAGGAACGAGCCCGCCCGGCTCGCAGGTGGCTGTTCGCGAAGCACCATCGAAAACTTAGAGACGCACGTGTTCCTGAGGTGATTGAGAAATGGTGCGTCGGCGCGAGTACGCTTGACACACCCTACTGCTCGACGAGAGTTGGAAGAATGCAGAAGCAGGTGTGCACACCTTGTGCAAGGCGAAAGCGCAATTTGGCGTCGATAGCGCCGGCGGAAAAGCATCGGTCCTGGCGGGATGATCGGCGCGCTGGCCTGCTTGCGCTTTTCCGCTCCCGAAACGGCGTACTTTCGGCGTACCTTGGGCGTACCTTCGATTGGCCCGCCTGCAATCTGATTTTGACGCTAAAAGCGTTGCACGAAACAACAAACCATGCTGCAAAAAGGAATTGGTATGCCACCCTATTTGTTTGCGTCGTGTTTCCTGATCGACTAAAACGATATGGGGACTTTGCGCTGGAACGCCCGGAGACGCCGGAGATGCAAGCACCTCAAGGTCGTGCACAACCAATTCGAGCGCAGCTTGGCCTCTGGGATGCCGTGAGCATTATCATTGGCATCGTGATTGGCGCAGGCATCTATGAGACGCCTCGATTCGTTTGCAAAAACGTGCCCAATGCTTGGATCGGCCTCGCCGTTTGGGCTGTTGCGGGCCTGCTATGCCTCGTTGGTGCTCTATGCTATGCCGAACTTGCGAGTACCTACCCGCGCATCGGCGGCGATTACGTCTATCTGACCCGTGCCTATGGGTCCCCCGTTGGATTCCTCTACGGCTGGGCACAGCTGGCGGTGATCCAGACCGGCAGCATCGGCATGATGGCCTATGTCTTCGCGGACTATGCAAAAAAGCTCTGGGACCTGGGGAGCACCGCGACGGTCCTCTGCGCACTGCTGTCCGTCGCAGGCATTGCGTTGCTTAATCTCCTGGGCGTTGCCTTCGGCAAGGGAACGCAAAATTTTCTAACTATCGCGAAAGTCCTGGGTCTGGGCGGCATTCTTTTGGCTGGGTTCTTGTGGGGGACCAATTCCCAGACACTAGCCGGACCGGTCCAGGGCGGTGATCTATCGAGTTTGGCGGTGGCATTTGTGCCCGTCTTTCTGACCTACGGTGGTTGGAATGACGCAGCCTTTGTGGCGGCAGAGCTGCGCGGCTCGCGCCGCAATATCGCGCTGGCGCTCCTTCTGGGAACTGCCGCTGTCACGGTCATTTATTTACTGGTGAACGGCGCCTATCTTCTCGCACTAGGATTTGAGGGCGTCCGCAATTCGGAAGCGGTAGCCGCCGACACCTTGCAGCTCATGCTTGGCAGGTTCGGTTTCAAAGCCATGTGCCTCCTTGTCATGATCTCGGCCCTCGGCGCCATCAACGGGTTGACCTTCACTAGCTCGCGAATCTACGCGGCTCTCGGTTCGGAGCATGGCATCTTCACCTGGTTGAGTCGCTGGCATCCTCGACTGGGTTCTCCCGTATGGTCCATCGTCACCCAAGCGCTCATCAGCCTGGTCATGATTGCCGTGGTGGGTACAGAAACCGGCCAAGGAATGCTCAGCACACTCTTCATGGCTCTGGGGTTGGGAGAAGTTCCCTGGGCCGGACGGACCGGGTTCGAGACACTTCTTAAATGCACGGCACCTGTTTTCTGGCTGTTCTTCCTTTTGACCAGCCTGTCGTTGTTTGTCCTGCGCTTTAGGGACCCTGGGCTCGATCGGCCCTTCAAAGCTCCTTTGTTTCCGGTGATTCCGCTGATTTTCGTGGTGACCTGCGCCTATATGCTTTATGGAGGCATCAGATATGCCGAAAAACTGGGTCTGGTCGGAGGCGCGATTGTCTTGGCTGGAGTGCCCCTGTACGCCATTTCCACCAGGAGGAACATCAAAGAAGATCCGCTGAACGAGCCGGTTTCTTCAGCGCTTGAAAAATAGGCGGCAGGGGCATGGTTCAAAAAGGGGTCAGGCACCTTTGCCGGAACGGCCTGCAGGGTGCTGCGCACAAAGGTGCCTGACCCCTTTTTGAACCATGCCCCGGCGGACCGTCATGTGGACGGCCCCTGAGCTGCCGAGAATCGGTTGCATTGGGTAAAGGAGAAGCATCGATGGTTCGCATCCAAGTACTGACCCTGATCCTCTTGGCAGGCATTGGCCTGTATTTGACACCCCCAGCACTTCACAGCCGCGAGGACGATGCCAAACAACCCGCCAAGGTGAAGGTCCTCGTAGCTGCCCCTGATGCGGAGCTAAGCGTGGAAGGAGTCAAAACCAAGCAATCCGGAGAGGTTCGCAGCTTCATCACACCGCCGCTTGGTCCGGGCCATTGGAAATACGTGTTCAAGGCTACCTGGAAGGAAGGCGGCAAGGAGCACTCCTGCGAACGCACCGCACGCGTCGATGCCGGACAGGAGACAACCATCGACCTGCGACAACCAGAACCTGCAGCGGAGGCCAAACTGGCCGAAACCCAGCAGCCGGCAGCCAAGCCGGACCGCACGCCTGACGTCGTGTTCGTTCCCACGCCGCAGGAAGTGGTCGACAAGATGCTGGAGCTTGCCGAGGTCAAGAAAGGTAACGTGGTCTACGATCTCGGCTGCGGCGACGGCCGGATCGTCGTCACTGCCGCCAAGAAGTACCAGGCCAAGGCAACAGGTTTCGATATCGATCCCAAGCGGGTCAAGGAATCGATCGAAAACGTGAAGAAGAACCATGTCGAAGACCTGGCTACTATCAAGAAGGCCGACATCTTCACGCTAGACCTGAAAGATGTCGATGTGGTGACGCTTTATCTCCTACCGGCCTTGAACGTCAAGTTGATGCCGCAGCTGGAGAAACTCAAGCCAGGCGCGCGTATCGTTTCCCACGATTTCGACATGCGTGGGGCGAAGCCGAATAAAGAGGTGCACCTCAAGGCTAAGGATGAATATGGCACCGAGCGCGAGCACACCATCTATCTATGGGTTGTGCCCTGGGAAAAGGAAAAGGACAAACCCTAAGGTCGGCCAAAGAGACGCCGGTGGGAATCGAACCCACTTTCACTGGGTTGCAGCCGGCTGCCTGACCGTCCAGCCCCAGCGTCAAAGCTAAAGTTGTCCCTAGTCCTTGGTCTCTAGCTGAAGACCAAGGACTAGGGACAATGAAAGAAACCAGCCATTTCCAGCCATGTCGGCAAAGGGTGTCTGGAGGGAGTCGAACCCTTCTCCGCGACCTTCACAGGGCCGCATGCTCATACCGGTACACCACAGACACCATCAGGGGAGGTTGAAGTCTAACCTGGCTTTCCGTCCCGACGCTCTCCGACGCGAGGACTAGGGATCCAGGATTATTTTGTAGCCGAGGTGGGAGTCGAACCCACAGACAATCGCCAAGCTCTCGACCTGGCCGCTTTACCAGTTTGCGTACTCGGCCATGAGCATCTGCCGGACCAAGTGACCAAGGGGAGGGTCGAACTCCCACGCCCTAGAGGGCACGGCGTTTTAAGCGCCGCGTGTCTACCGGTTCCACCACCTGGCCGTCGAGTAGTGACACGGGTGGGAGTTGAACCCACAAACAAGTCACCAAGGTTTGAGCTTGGCCGCTTTGCCAGTTTGCGTACCGTGCCCTGCCAACGTAGCCCAACGAGTGAAGCTGTCATTCAGACGCATAGCCCCGCCAACTGGTTCACTAAAAGATGTTCCCCCGTGGTCTCGTTCCACCAGAGAAAGTGGGCGGCTTGCCAAAAGGTCTATAGAGTGCAGGCTAGGCTATCGATTGCGCGGGTACGGAGGATTACCCAGATGGACCAGCCGCATCACGTCGTGATCGTCGGAGGCGGCTTCGGTGGGCTCTACGCCGCCAAAAGTTTAAAGCAGGCCCCCGTGAAACTCACGTTGATCGACCGGCGGAATTTTCACTTGTTCCAGCCACTGCTCTACCAGGTGGCCACCGGGGCACTGTCTCCCGCGAACATCGCCGCTCCCTTGCGAGCCTTACTTAAAAGACAAAAAAATACCGAGGTGCTCCTCGCCGAGGCGACAGATATCGACGTGGCAGGGCGGCGCGTGATCCTGAGCGATGGCGAGGTCGCGTACGACACACTGATCATTGCCACCGGCGCCACGCATCACTACTTCGGCCACGACGAGTGGGAGAAATTTGCACCGGGACTGAAGACCATCGAGGATGCCACGGCTATTCGGCGACGTATCCTGGTGGCATTCGAAGCGGCCGAACGGACCGAGGTTCCAGAGGAACGCCGCGGCTGGTTGACGTTTGTCGTTGCCGGGGCGGGGCCAACCGGCGTGGAACTGGCCGGCGCAGTGGCAGAAATGGCCCATCACACGCTGCGCGGCAATTTTCGGCATTTCAGCCCGGCCGACGCCCGAATTCTGCTGGTGGAAGGGGCTGATCGCGTTTTGCCGACCTACATTCCCAGCCTCTCCGCCAAGGCCCAACAGGCGTTGACGGAATTGGGGGCCACTGTTCGAACCGGTGCGCTCGTCACCGATGTACAGGCCGACTCGGTCACCATCCGCTGCGGTAGTGAAAGCGAGCAGATTACCACGCGCACCGTCCTGTGGGCGGCCGGAGTGGATGCTTCGCCTCTGGGCCGGGTGTTGGCCCAGGCGACGGGTGCAGCTCTCGATCGCGCCGGCCGGGTGGTTGTTGCGCCGGACCTCACCCTTCCCGGCCACCCCGAGATTTTCGTCCTGGGCGACCTGGCCAACTATAGCCACCAAACCGGGAAGCCATTGCCGGGCGTCGCTCCCGTGGCCATGCAGCAGGGAAGTTACGTGGCCGATCTGATCCAGCGCCGGCTACGAGGCCAGGCTCCTCGTGCTTTCCGGTACAGGGACTATGGCAGCCTGGCGACGATTGGCAGGGCTGCGGCAGTGGCCGACTTTGGCTG
This sequence comes from Gemmataceae bacterium, assembly GCA_035296965.1. GTDB lineage: Bacteria > Planctomycetota > Planctomycetia > Gemmatales > Gemmataceae > DATGZX01. The sequence goes on along the minus strand of DATGZX010000131.1, from coordinate 15,894 downwards.
GATCCGCATATCTGGCTTCCTGGCCTGGTTGGCCTGGCTGTTCATCCATCTGCTCAAGCTAATCCAGTTCGGCAACCGAGTACTCGTTCTGACGCAGTGGGCCGGGAATTACTTCACGCGGAACCGAGCGGCTCGGTTGATCACGGGGGAAAATCCATTGCCCCTGCGCCGGTCCAAATGAGCATGGACGAGTAGAATAGGTTGGGAGACTCGAGAGGATCAAAACAAGCCCAGGGAGAATGTGGGTGGCAAAAAGAGCCGTCAGCAATTTGTTCCGAGACGTTCACCAGGCGAACCTGACCAAGGCTCAGCCGTTAGCGGCGCGCATGCGCCCGCGCACCGTGGAGGAGTTTGTCGGTCAGGAGCATTTCTTCGGTCCGGACAAATTACTGCGGCGCATGCTCCAGGCCGACCGCCTTAGCTCGCTGATTTTCTATGGTCCGCCGGGAACGGGTAAGACAGCCCTCGCGCACGTCATCGCTCAACATACACGCTGCCACTTCCGTCAGCTCAATGCGGTCGCCGCGGGGATCAAGGAAGTACGCGAAATGCTGCAGGAAGCCACCGCAGAGTTGGAAGAAACGGGCCAGCGGACCATCTTGTTTGTGGACGAATTGCATCGCTTCAACCGGTCTCAGCAGGACGTCTTGCTGCCGGACGTGGAAGAAGGTAGGGTCATTCTTATCGGCGCGACTACTCAGAACCCTTTCTTCGCGATCAATTCTCCACTCCTCAGCCGCAGCCAGATCTTCACCTTCGAGCCGCTTAGCCGTGCACAGATCAAGTCGCTGTTGGAGCGGGCTGTCACGGACCACGAGCGGGGATTGGGAAACATCCCTATCCATCTATCACCCGAGGCCCTGGAGTTCCTCGCGGAGACCAGCGATGGCGATGCCCGGCGCGCCCTCACCGCTCTGGAAATTGGCGTGCTGTCGGCCGAGCAAAAGCCGGTGGAATTCACGTTGGCGGTCGCACAGGATTCCATTCAACGCAAGGTTCTCGATTACGATCCGACGGGCGACGCACACTATGATCTGGCCAGCGCCTTTATCAAGAGCATGCGCGGCAGCGATCCTGATGCAGCAATCTACTGGTTGGCGCGCATGCTGGAAGCCGGCGAGGAGCCACGCTTTATCGCCCGTCGCATCGTCATCTGCGCCTCGGAGGACGTTGGTAATGCCGACCCCCAGGCCTTGATCGTCGCCGCAGCCGCGCTCCAGGCTAGTGAGTTCGTCGGCTTGCCGGAATGCCAGCTTGCCCTGGCGCAAGCCGTGACCTATATCGCTAGCGCACCCAAATCCAATGCGTCGACAGCAGCCATCAGTAAAGCTCGTGAAGACGTGCGCAACGGTCGAACGCTGGCGGTTCCCGTCCATCTGCGCGATAGCAATTATCAGAGCGCGAAACAGTTTGGACACGGCGTCGGCTACCAATATAGCCACGATTTTGCAGGCGGCTGGGTGGATCAACAGTATCTTCCGGAATCGCGTCGCTATTATGAGCCGGTCGATCGAGGCTACGAGTTAGAGATCCGCAAGCGCCTGGACGAGATTCGCCGGCGCCGGAGCGAAATGAAAGACGGCCAAATATCTGACCTGCCGACTCCACCGACCCACGACGAAACTTCATGACCTAGAGGCGCCATTCCCCGCGCATTTTGTGAGTCCCCGTTCACCTCACTTTCTCGCCGGTCGGCAAACCGGCAAGCAAAGCAATCTTCATCCATTCTTCATGAAGTGCGCAATGCTGCAGTCCTGAGAATGGGTATCCTTAATAAGATCGGCCAAATGCACTTTCCGATGAGCGGACGGCACCAAACAAAGGGGTCGATGCGGGAGAGTGAGCCTATGGCAGTCTCCAAAATCCAGTGCAGCGGCTGTGGCGCAATTTTGAAATCGAGCGCCGGCCTCCCTGCGGGGAAACGCGTCAAGTGTCCCAAATGCGGCGTGGCCTTTCTGATACCTGAAGGAGAAGCGGAGTCCAAGATTGCCGATCCACAGGCTGATAATCCCCAGCCGAATCCATCGGAGCGTCCCTTGGGCAATGCCCCTGGTTCGCCCATGTCGTTGGCTGGAGGACTCCGTAGCGGAGATCCCGATCGAGCCGACCCGCTCGCGCCCAGGCCGCGACGCAGGCGCCGCAAGAAAGCCACATCCGAAGACCTCGAAAAGGCAGCGATCAAAAAACGGTTGCTGATCGTCCTCCCCATCCTCGGCGTGCTGGCGCTCGGTACCGGCTTGACTGTATTCGCACTCACAAGGGGAATTTCGGGCAAGAAGAAGCCCAACGATAATAATGAAATGGTCACGGAAGAGAATTTCGAGAAACTCAAGCCTGGAGAGGCCTTGGCGGAAGCCGAGGCGCTGCTCGGCGAGGCTGCGGCGCTCAAGTCAGACGAGGTAGCGGATGCCTTTTCGGACGCCGCTCAGGCTTCAGCCAAGATCATGGGGATGGGGCCCGGTCTTCGCGTGAATCGTAAATCCCAAAAAGATGACATCCAGGGCATGGAGAAGACATACACGATTCTGTCGTGGGTACGCTGGCGGAACGGCACCGCCAACATCTTCGCCGGGATCAGGAAGGCGGATGACGGCAGCTCCCAGCTCGCTGTCATCGCATTTCTGGATTACGACGTCGAGGCTCGCAATTTCGGCGGGGGATGGAAGATGATGCCGATCAGCATCGAGATCAGCAACCTGGGCGGGCGCATCAGCGTGGGCAAGCCGCTTCCGCAAGGCACACCTGCGAACATCGACCAGGTGCGACCAGGTTTGAGCGAGGCGGACGTTCGTGATCTGCTTGGGCTGCCGAGCTCAATCGACAGCAAGCCAATCGCGACCGGGGCCTCAACGGCAGGTGAAACGTCTCGAGCGCGCACGCTTTGGCGCTACTACGACGAGCGCTCCCATTGTCTGCCTCCCCTTGCATTCGCGGCGAGCATCGTGGGCGTCGCGGGATTCCCGTTGGAAGCAGGCCCCGTCATCGTACTCTGCAATCTGAAGACGCGTATGGCAGCCTACGAAATCGAGTTTGAAGGGGGGCGAGTGGTTGAGAAAAAGTTCCACCGATTGCCTTAGCTAAGGCACGGCGCCGGAATCCTGGATGAGCCGATAGAAATCTTCGCGCGTGATATTCTCTCCGGTCAGAACAACACAAATCGGATCCTCGAGCTCAGCCAGGCGCGAGCCGACCAGGGCGACCGTGACGGCGCTCGAAGGTTCTACAATGAGGCCTTGCTTGACGAACATCTCGCGCAGCGCGCTGCGGATTGCGAAGTCCTCGAGCATCGAAATCTCGATCCCCATCTTCTCGATCCGCTCTTGCACCTTGGGGTGTGGCACCTCGAGCATGAGGCCGTCGGCGATGGTGGGCGAACGGGCGTGGTCGAAGAGCGCGTAGGTCGGGTAGTTGTACGATTCGCAGCCGATCAACCTTACTTGCTTAGGGTGCTGGAGCAGGTATTCCGTCAGCCCCATCAACAACCCGCCGCCTCCCACGGGAAAGACCAACGATTTGCAAGCCGGCAACTCTGCAAACACCTCGCGAGTGATGGACTGGTAGCCGTCCGTCCACAGCGGGTCCAGGTGAGGATGAACGAAGTAGGCGCGGCGTTCCTCCGCGACTTGCGCAGCCCGGCGGATCAGATCCGAACCGCCGCCCGCGATTTTGATAAGTTCGACGCCAAGTGCCTGTAGCCGCTCATCTTTTGCTCGCGAGATGGCTTGCGGCACGACGGCTGTTGCTGTGAACCCATATGCCTTGGCGCCGACCGCGGCTCCCATGGCCGTGTTACCCATCGACGGCATGACCAGTTGCTTGGTGCCGCCTTCCCGGCTCAGGTGTTCCAGCAGATGCAGGGCACCACGGATCTTGAAGCAACCCGAAGGAGCCAGGTGTTCGCACTTGGCGTAGACTTGCCGGCCTGGGAAAAGGTTGCTAAGGCGCACCAGTGGTGTTTGTGCTGTTGCAACCACGGTCGGCCCTCCCCGAATCCAAACACCACAAAGCCGGGTGACAGTGGGTCAACTGCTCCCTGCCTTGCATCATCCTTTTTTCTCCGTTCGCACCCGCCCTGTCTTGGGATCGATCTGGAGTTCCAATTTTTCATTGGCATCGGTGTAAAAGAAGAAGCCATTCAACATCTCGTCGCGAGTTTGTGGTCCTTCCTTTACTGTCTTATTCGGGTCGGGATTGTACGGGTTGAACCGGGAATTGTCGTAATGGGCTACAACCTCGAGTTTGGTGCCCTTCGGGAAGCGCTTCTTGCCGGGTTCCCAGATATAAGGGATCTGCCAATCGAAACTGTAATTGGGGACGACCAGCAAGGTCTCGCTCTTGCCGTCGGGATAGTGAGCGCGGAAGGTCATGTCCCTGCCGCGAACGTGCATGTGCACGAACAGGGCGATGCCGACTGCGTCGCAGTCGAGCACTCTGCTGGAGCCCACGGGATGGGCGGGAGCGCCCGGCGGAATCGCAAACGAATTGTCGTCCATCAACGCATGCCGCAGCCGTTTTTCCACGACGCCGCGGGCGTAGCGAAAACCGACGTTGATCTGGCATTTCTCAGGCTTGCCGGTCGAAACGTAGTGTATTTGCAGAATCAGAATGGCGCCCTTGGGGATGAGAAAACCAACTTGGTTCTCCAGGATCATGGGCGAGCCGCCGGGAACCGTCCCGGTGATGAAGTTCGTCTTCTTGGCTTTCTCGCCAGGAATCATGTAGAGCATGTTGCAATGGTGGACCGTGCGCGGGTTGTCGGGCAGGATTTGGATTCCCTGCATCCACGTGTCCTCCGTAAAGACGTATGGCATGGACAGACCCTTGGTGTAAGGCAGCGGCACATACTTATAGGGAATGTCGCCGGATGCGGGGAGGTCGTCCTTGGGAGCCGACAGGATCAAATCCGGTTTGCCGATCAGCCATTTGCCGTCGGCCTTGGTCTCCAGAGGAGTCCTGGGGAGTTTGGTTTCGTCGCCTAAGGGTTTTCCTGCACGCACCCAATCCACAAGCGTGTCGCGCTCCTCAGCGGACAGGGTTCGCCGATTGATGAAGTGACCAGCCTCCTCGCTGGCGTACCAGGGGGGCATTCGGCCCTCGGCAACCACTTCCGCGATTGCATCCGCCTTGGCTGCGACCTGTTTATAGGTGATGAGAGAGAATGGCGCGGAGGTATCGGGACGGTGGCAGCCCTGGCAACGTTCCCGCAAGATGGGAGCAATATTTTCCGCAAAGGTCACGTTTGTCTTGGGTGTGCGCGCTTCGGAAGCCGTGATCAGGCAGCCGTCCACCGGCGTCTCTCTCGTCGGCACTTCTTTACCAGCCAGAATCGCGTCCAGCGCATCCTTGAGATCATGATGGCCGGCGCTCTCCCGCGTCCCGCCGAGTCGATACTGGTCGTCGATCCGGCCGCGATAGCGAAGCATGCGCCGACCATCAAGGACAGCGACCTCTGGCGTGCGCTGCACACCCAGGGCGCGCACGCAACCACCATCAAAATCCTTCACAAAGGGGAACTCCATTTCGAAACGCACAGCCTGGGCCGCCAACTCGAGGATGGTATCGTCCGGCCCATCGTTGATTGCGAGGAATTGCACGCCTTTGCCGCGGTATTCCTTTTCGAGTTGCTTCAAGACCGGGAGGTAGCGTTGTACTACCGGGCAGCTCGTCGTGGTGAAGGCAAGGACGAAGGCCTTCTTGTTGGAAAAATCGTCAAGAGAGCGTGGCAAGTAATGAATATCTTTGAAGGTGAGGTTGCCGATGCTGTCACCCACCCGCACGTCTTTCTTGGCCGCGCCGGCCCGGGCGGAGATCGTAGTGCTGACGATCAAGGCGAGAACTACAATCCATGGTGTCTTGATGCCACGCATCGTTTGTCTCCTGCGCAAGTTGGAGCAAGCTGGTCTTGAGCTGCTGGGAAAATACTGGTTCCGAAAACGTTTGCCGAAGCCCATTTATACCACCGTTGTTGACCGGTTGACCACCAGAATTCAGCAAATTGCATGACAGGAAAGCACGGGCTCTGATAAACTCTACGATACTAGCCCGAAGTGTCGGCGAGGTCCTCGCTGACGCTTCGGGCTAATATTAGCCGGTTTGCACGCGGTCATTTAGACATGAGGGGCCGGCATGCTCGGGCGACCTGCCAGCAGACCTACCACGCTTGCGTCTTTAGCCTGCGTATTGATCTTGATCCTGACCGCCTGCTCGGTTGCCGCTGAACCTGCGCCCGAACAATTGGAATTCTTTGAAAAAAAGGTCCGGCCGGTGCTGGCCGCCCACTGTTTCGCTTGTCACAGCTCCGCTCAAAAGCATAAAGCCAACCTGACCCTGGACACTAAAGCCGGGCTTCTAAAGGGGGGCGACAGTGGCCCTGCGGTTGTTCCAAAAGACCCGGGTAAGAGCCGACTGGTCAAGGCGATCAGTTATCAGGATGATGTTTTGCGAATGCCGCCCAAGGGGAAATTGACGGGTGAGCAGATCGCAGATTTGACCAAGTGGGTCGAGATGGGTGCGCCCTGGCCGGACGCAGGGGCCTCCCATTCCACAATCGTCGAGACAAAGGCATTCGATCTTCAAGCCCGAAAGAGCCACTGGTCGTTCCAGCCCCTTAAGGACATTTCCTTCCCTCCCGTTCGGAATGCGGCTTGGCCACAAAGTCCGATAGACTCCTTCATCCTGGCAAAGCTGGAAGCCAATGGCCTTGCCCCCGCGCTGCCCACCGACAAGCGGACCCTCATTCGCCGGGTGACCTATGACCTGATCGGCTTGCCACCCACACCGGCGGAAATCGATGCATTTTTGGCCGACGATTCGCCAAGCGCTTTTCAGAAGGTCGTGGACCGTCTGCTGGCTTCACCGCACTACGGTGAACGCTGGGCCCGGCACTGGCTTGACCTGGTGCGCTTCGCCGAGACGTGGGGGCACGAGTTCGATTTCGAGATGCCGGAAGCATATCCCTACCGGGATTACGTGATCCGCGCTTTCAATGCCGACGTTCCGTACGACCAGCTTGTCCGGGAACACATTGCCGGCGATTTGCTGCCGCAACCGCGCCTCCATCCGACCAAGGGCTTCAACGAATCCATACTGGGCAGTGGTTTCTGGTACCTTGGCGAGGCCGTTCACTCGCCCGTGGACGTACGCGCCGACGAGGCCAACCGCATCGACAACCAGATCGACGTGCTGTCGAAGACTTTTCTGGGACTTACGGTAGCCTGCGCCCGCTGCCACGACCACAAGTTCGATCCGATCTCAACGAAAGATTACTACGCCCTGGCGGGATATCTCGAGAGTTCGCGGTTTCAACGAGCATTCCTGGAGAAGCCCGCGCCAATGTCAGAAGCTGTTCGCCGCACGCGAATGCTGCGCGAGCAGTGCGAAGCGATCGCGGTTCAAATAACCTGCGACGCTCTCCAGGTGCGGGCATCAAAACTGGCGAATACCCTCCTGGCAGGTCGAGTGGGTGCGATCCGCCCGGAGCGGGCCGACCATCCACTTCTCCCCTGGTCGCTCCTTGCTCGTCCTGGGAGAGTGTCTGACCCGCGTCCCTTCGCCGCGAAGCGCGACGAACTCGTGCAGCAACTAAAATCGCGCGCAAAGCAGTCGGCTGATACCGAACGCCGTGCGATCGTCTTCGAGGACTTCGGGAGTGGAACATACCAGGGCTGGGACAGTACAGGTCATGCTTTCGGCACTGCTCCCAGCCGCCTGCCCATTGCCCACCTTCAACCCGACGCGCTCCAGCCCGTGAAGTCACTCGAGCCGCCGGGACTCGCAACGAGCGCTATCGTTTCGGATCGTTTGCAAGGCGTATTGCGCTCCAAAACGTTTGTCATCCCCAAGAAGAGGATCCTCTACCACGTCGCGGGCAAGCAAGCGCAGATCAACTTGATCATCGACGGCTACCAGTTGATTCGCGATCCAATTTATGGCGGCCTTACTTTTCACATTGACCACGGCGAGCATCTGCAATGGCACGTCCAGGATGTGAGCATGTGGATCGGACACAAGGCCTACATCGAAATCATCGATGACGGGGCCGGTTATGTCGCCCTGGACAAGATCCTCTTTACCGATGAAGGCCCGCCGGCCGATTCGCCCAATCACTTGCTCCTGCACATGCTGGAGGATCCAGCCGTAAACTCTCCCGAAAGCTTGGCGCACCGCTACCAGACGCTGTTCCTTGACGCAGTAGCTCGCTGGCGGTCGGGTAGTCTGGGACCTGCAAATTCTGGCGCTGAATATGTCGCACTCCTGAATTGGCTACTGGAGAACCGCGAAGGCTTGGACCCAGCCCGTGGCAGCGCGAGCACGGCGGAAAGCTTGGGGGCGAAGTTCCTGGCTCTGATGAATGACTACCGCCTTGCGGAAGCCGCTTTGCCGGCCCCGCTGCGCGCCATTGCGATGCTCGACGGTACGGCCTGGAACGAGCATGTCCACAACCGCGGCAACCACAAAAACCTAGGCGAAGAGGTACAGCGTCGCTTTCTTGAAGTCTTGGGCGGCACCAAACAACCGCCTCCTGCCCTGGGCAGCGGCCGGCTGGAATTGGCCGAACAAATGATCGGCCCTTCAGACCCGCTCCTGGCACGCGTCATGGTCAATCGGATCTGGCAACATCACTTCGGCCGGGGGATCGTCGCTAGCCCGGACAACTTTGGCATCCTCGGCGAAAGGCCTACTCACCCCGAGTTGCTCGATTACCTTGCCTCGAAATTTATTCGCGAAGGCTGGTCGATCAAGAATATGCATCGCGCGCTGGTGCTTTCTCGCACTTATCAGATGTCGAGTAGACCCGACGAACAGGCCGACGCTCGCGATCCCCAGAACAGGTTCTGGCACCGCATGCCCATCTTCCGGCTTGAGGCCGAGGCGATTCGGGACGCGATTCTTGCAGTCTCGGGCCGGCTCGACGCGAGCATGTACGGGGTAAGCATACCACCCCACCTCACTGCCCACATGGTCGGGCGCGGCCGGCCCGCACGCTCGGGACCGGTCGACGGCGACGGCCGGCGCAGCATCTATATCAACGTGCGCCGGAATTTCCTCACGCCCATGTTCCTCGCCTTCGATTACCCTATCCCTTTCACGACGATGGGGCGACGCGGCGTGTCGAACGTGCCGGCCCAGGCGCTGGCACTCATGAACAATCCATTTGTTCTGCAACAAGCCGAACTCTGGGCCAGGCACATTCTGGCCGATCCCAAACTCACTGCGTCGGAGCGGATCACGCGGCTTTACGTGACAGCATTTGGCCGGCCGCCTTCGCAAGCCGAGCTAAGCGAGGCTCTCAAATTCCTGGGAAAAACGTCCGGCAACAATGCAAACAGCCCTGATCTGCGCGCCTGGCCGGATTTGTGCCACGTTCTTATGAACGTCAAGGAGTTCATCTTCATCAGCTAAGAGGGAGGGAAAACAAAAGCGGCGGAAAAGCGTCGCACTCCATACGTGACTTCTTTGGACTGCGGCGCTTTTCCGCCGCTTTTGTTTCCTCCATTTTGCAATGCCCTGAGTTGGTGTTCCTCGCATTTTGGAGAACCATGGGTGACCAGGTTATTGCGGCTGCATCCAGACATTTCTCCGCGAGTTGCGATATAATTGTCTGAGTACGAAACCCGCCGAGACCGCATCAATGCATTGCAACCGCTTTCTTGTCCCTCCGCTTACGCGCCGTCAGATGCTCCGACAGTGCGCTAATGGATTCGGCGCGGTGGCACTGGCAGCTCTGTTGACGGAATCAGGGCAAGGCGGAGAATCCGTTGCGTCGCGCACCACTGACCCGTTGGCACCGCGAGCGCCTCACTTCAAGGGGCGGGCGAAAAACATCATCTTCCTGTTCATGGATGGCGGCCCTTCTCAGGTCGATACCTTCGATCCCAAGCCGCGCCTCGCACGCGAACATGGCCAGCCGATCAAGATGAAGACGCCGCCGACACAGTTCAACAACGTCGGCAAGGTGCTGCAATCTCCCTGGAAGTTTCGGCCTCACGGCCAAAGCGGCATCCCCGTGAGCGATCTCTTCCCGCACGTCGCTACCTGCGTGGACGATCTGGCAATCGTGCGTTCGATGGTGTCGAATTTCAGCGAGCATACAAACGCCAACTACTTCATCCATTCCGGCCACGGGCAACAGGGCAGGCCGAGCATGGGAGCTTGGGTTACTTACGGCCTCGGTAGCGAATGCAACAATTTGCCCGGCTTTATCGTCCTGGACAGTGGGCAGATCCCGCCCGGCGGGTTGGATTGCTTCAATAACGGCTTCCTGCCCGCCTCATACCAGGGATCGCTGTTCCAGCATGGCGACCCACCCGTCGCCGACCTGCGCCGCTCCGAGGCCACAGCGCAACTCCAAGAGCGAAAGCTCAAACTCTTGCGAAAACTCGACCAGGGCGTGTTAGGTAGAATTGGGGCCGACGATAAACTGGAAGCGGCCATCTCAAACTACGAGCTGGCCTTTCGCATGCAGACGGCAGTGCCTGCTCTGATGGATCTACGCGGCGAAACGGCGGCAACCCGCTCCCTGTATGGCCTGGATGAAAAGTACCCGCCCACGCAGATCTTCGCCAGACAGTGCCTGCTGACCCGCAGGCTAGTCGAGCGCGGCGTCCGATTCATCGAGGTGCTCTGCCCAAGTGTAGGGGCCGATCGTTGGGACCAGCATGGCAATCTCCGAGAAGGGCATGCCAACAATGCGCGGGCTGTCGACAAACCGATTGCAGGCTTGCTGAAGGACTTGAAGGCCCGTGGCCTCCTGGAGCAGACGCTGGTAGTTTGGGCGGGTGAATTCGGAAGGACGCCCATGGCCCAGGGCGCGGACGGCCGGGACCATAATCCTTTCGGTTTCTCCATCTGGCTGGCGGGAGGCGGCATCAAGGGAGGCACGGTTTATGGCGCTACCGATGACTATGGCTATTTTGTCGTCGAGAATAAGGTGGAGATTTATGACCTGCATGCGACGATGCTGCACCTCCTCGGCATCGATCACAAAAGACTGACCTACCGTTTTGGCGGCCGGGACATGCGCTTGACCGATGTCCACGGCGAAGTAGTTAAGCCAATCCTCGCGTGATCTTCAGGACTTTCGATGAAAGACTCTCCCATACTTGGTTGGACAATCCTTCGCCGTCCCTTGGTGACGCTCGGGATCGTACTCACCTGCCCGTTGCTCTGGGCGAGTGTGTGTGTCGCTCAATCCAAGACGAACCCAGCCGATCCGCTTGGCCCCGACCATGCCGCAAAAATGACTCGCGGCCTGGAACTCTTCAAGAAGCAGGTGCGCCAAGTTCTCACGCAGCGCTGCCTGCGCTGCCATGGCGGCAAGTCCGTCGAGTCGGAGTTCGACCTTAGCGATCGCGACAAGCTCTTGCACGGCGGCACCACGGGGCCAGCCATCGTCCTGGGCAACTCCAAGGATAGTCTCCTCATTAAGCTCGTCAACCACGCCAAGGAGCCGCACATGCCGCACAACGCGGCCAAGCTTCCAGCCCAGGCAGTTGCGGCCATCGCGGCGTGGATCGACGATGGCGCGCCCTACGAAGGCTCGCTGGTCGCGGCCCGCGCGATGGAAACATCGTGGACGCAGAAGGTGCTGCCTGCGACGGCCCGGCAATTCTGGTCGTTTCAATCTCTGCGCCCTACCGCGCCGCCAAGCGTTCGTGATGAATCGTGGATCCGGACGCCGATAGATCGTTTCATCCTGGCAAAGCTCGAAGCCGCGCAACTGAAACCGAATGGCGCCGCGGGCAGGCGGCAACTGATTCGCCGGGCTTACTTCGATGTTCTGGGCTTGCCCCCGGCTCCGGAAGAAGTGGAAGCCTTCGTCCGCGACCCCGCTCAGGACGCTTACGACCATCTGATCGACCGCCTCCTTGCGAACGAGCACTATGGCGAACGCTGGGGCCGGCATTGGCTTGACCTGGCACGTTTCGCCGAGAGCCACGGCTTCGAGCACGATTATGACCGTCCTTCTGCCTATCATTACCGTGACTTCGTGATCAAGGCCCTGAACGCCGATCTTCCTTACGACACGTTCGTCAAATGGCAGCTGGCCGGCGACGAATTCGAACCCGAGAACAACCTTGCCCTCATGGCCACGGGCTACCTTGCTGCCGGGGTTCACAGCACGCAGATCACCAAAAACGAGGCCGAGAAGCACCGCTACGATGAGATGGACGATATGGTCGCCACGCTCGGCACGTCGATGTTGGGGCTGACAGTCGGCTGCGCACGTTGTCACGACCATAAATATGACCCAATTCCACAGCGCGATTATTATCAGTTGCTTTCCACGTTCACGACCACGGTGCGCAGCGAAATCGATCTCAACACCGCCCCGGAAGAGTACAAAAAGGCCAGGGCGATTTACGAGAAAGACCATGCCCCGTTGGCTGCTGCTCTGCAGAAATATGAGACTCAAGAAATGCCGGCGCGGGCTGCCAAGTTAAGTAAAGTCTGGGCCGCACAGCCGGATCGCTTTCAAAATGTCATCCTCGACTTGAGTAGCCGGACCAGTCTGAAGACTGCTGCCCTGGCAAAGTGGTTGCAGACAACTGACCCCGAGTGGCGCAAGCTTCGGCAGGCTGTCTACGATCACCAGAAAAAGGCGCCGACTCCCAAGCTGGTGAAAACACTGATCTCGACCGAAGGCTTGCCGGCAATCCGCCTGCATACGCAGGGCGCCGACTTCTGTAAGGACACCCACTTCCTGCGCCGCGGCGACCCGGAGCAGAAAGAGGGCATTGCGCCTCAAGGGTTCTTGCAGGTCTTGATGTCCTCGCCGGACGCCGTCAAGCACTGGCAAACTGCGCCTCCCAAGGGCTGGCGCACCTCCTACCGGCGCCGGGCTCTGGCGAACTGGCTGACCGATCTCGACCAGGGCGCAGGACAGCTGCTGGCACGAGTCGTTGTCAATCGCCTGTGGCAACATCACATGGGGCGCGGGCTGGTGGCCACTCCCAGCGACTTCGGTAGCCGCGGCGAGAGGCCCAGCCATCCGGAATTGCTCGAGTGGTTGGCTGCAGAGCTGATCCAGAACGGCTGGCACCTGAAGCCAATCCACAAATTGATCATGACCAGTGCCGTCTACATGGAGAGTTCGGAGTTCGCAGCAAGGCCTGGCCAATTAGACCCGGACAACAAACTCCTCTGGCGTCGGCCGCCGCATCGACTGGAGGCCGAGATCATCCGCGACTCGCTCTTAACGATCAGTGGCTCTATGGACTCCACCATGTATGGCCCTGGCACATTGGACGAAAGTAGTAGGCGGCGAAGTATTTATTTCACCGTGAAACGGAGCAAGCTCGTTCCGATGATGACTGTGTTCGACGCTCCTGAAGCACTCGGCGGGGTCGGTGACCGCCCGACCACGACGATCGCGCCGCAGGCATTGCTCCTTATGAATAACTCCAACGTACACAACTACGCCCGAGGCTTCGCCACGCGCATTGCCTCGGGGACCAAGACCACGAAAGAGGCTGCGGTAAAAGCCGGCTACATGGTCGCCTTTGCCCGCCAGCCGGACGCTCTGGAACTTGCCAGCTCGCTGGCGTTCCTGGATCAACAGAGCAAGTCGTACGCAGCGGCGGGGCGGAAAGATGGCCGGGAACTGGCGCTGCGAGACTTCTGCCAGGTGCTGATGTGCATGAACGAATTCGTCTATGTCGATTGAGTGAAAGAAGTGAAGAAGCACTCTTTCTTCGGAGGTTATTGAGTGCTGCGCAAGTAATGCATCATGCACCGCTCTTGGCCCCTCGCCCCTGTACGCAGGGGAGAGGGGTTGGGGTGAGGGGTTCAGTGAACCTTCAGGAGTCTAAAACCCTCACCCCCGACCCCTCTCCCTTGAGTACAAGGGAGAGGGGAGTAATCCGCCTTGTTGCATTAGTTGCGCAGCGTTCAATAATCACAGAATTGAAGCGGGAATTTTTCCGAGGTAGCTTATGGACGATACGACGAAGCTTTTTGCGCCGCCCCATCCTGCTTACCGCTCGCGCCGCGATTTCCTAAAGCGCGCTGGGAATGGCTTCGGGCTTCTCGCGCTAGCAGGCTTGCTGGAGGAGAAGGGGCTCTTCATTCAGTCCGCGGATGCGGCCGGCTCGCGCAATCCGCTCATGCCAAGGCCAACGCATTTCCCCGCCAAGGCCAAGTCGGTCATCTGGCTGTTCATGAACGGGGGCCCCAGTCATGTGGATACTTGGGACTACAAACCGGAATTAGCCAAGCGCGACAAGCAAGAACTGAAGGGCTTCGACAAGAACACCGGCTTCTTCACCGACCAGGTCGGCCCGTTGATGAAGTCGCCATTCAAGTTCAAACAGCATGGCCAGTGCGGTGCCTGGGTGTCGGAGCTCTTCCCGAACATGGCCAAGCACGTCGACAAGATGGCCTTCCTTTACTCCTGCTACACCGATTCCAACAATCACTCGCCCGCGCTCCTCAAGATCAATACCGGCATGAGCAGGATGGGGTTCCCCTGCGTCGGTTCATGGGTCACTTATGGACTCGGCACGGAAAGCCAAAGTTTACCCGCCTTCATCACCATGTACGACACTTTGGGCCGAGGGTTGCCCAAGGGCTATGCCCAAAACTGGGGTGCAGGCTTCTTGCCCAGCATTTACCAGGGCACGGCATTGAAAGGGCAGGGAGCGCCGATCGACGACCTGTACCGCAGCCCGGAAATGTCCGATCAGCAACAGCGTGCACAGCTCAATCTTCTCGCCAGGCTCAGCCGTAAACTGCCGGAACAGGATCCCATTGAATCGGAGTTATCCGCACGCATCGAGTCATTCGAGCTTGCTTACCGCATGCAGATGGCTGCCCCGGAAGCCATCGATATCAACAAGGAACCGTTGCCGGTACGCGAGCTCTATGGATTGGACAACCCAAAGTGCGCCCACTTCGCCAAGCAGTGCCTCATGGCCCGCCGGCTGGTTGAGCGCGGCGTACGTTTTGTGCAAATCTACAGCGGCGGTGAGGAGAATGAAAAGAGCTGGGACGGCCATATGAACATCGCCGCCAATCACACGGGTTTCGCGGGCGAGACCGATATCCCGATAGCCGGTCTGCTTACCGACCTGCACGCGCGCGGTCTGCTGGAATCGACCCTCGTCATTTGGGGAGGAGAATTCGGGCGTTTGCCGATTGTGCAAAAAGGCGGAACCGGCCGCGACCACAATCCGCATGCGTTCACAACCTGGATGGCCGGCGGCGGCATCAAGGCCGGTACTCTTCACGGGAAGACGGACGACATCGGCCACAAGGCAGTGATCGACCGCGTCAGCATCAACGACTTGCATGCTACGATCCTGCACTTGCTCGGCATCGACCACAAACGCCTGACCTACCGGTATAGCGGCAGAGACTTCCGTCTGACCGATGTGGCCGGGCGCGTAGTCAAAGAGATCGTCGCGTAGAAGGCAAAAAGGTGTCAGGACCCATTTCAGATCCTGGTCTCGGCAGCTGAAATGGATCCTGACACCTTTTTGCTCGTCTATTCCAGGATTTTTCGCAGACAGAGCGAGGTAGGATCGGGCGAGAAGTCCAAGGCGCGGGCCAGTTGCACTAGCTCTTTCGCGGATTCAGGCAACCGCTTGCTGGCCACCACGAGCAACACGCGCTTCTTTTCGGGTTCGATGTGCAGCCGACGAATCAAATCGGCTTTGGCGGGCTTGCGGCCCGCCAGCATGTCACCCAGCAGCCGTTCATGACCGCCAGCCTGCCCTAAGTCCTTCAGCAGTGCTTGCCATTGTTCGTCCGCGATCCAGGGCGAACGCATCAAACTCCACCTCAATTATTGAGAGGGCCTTGATTGGGACAAGTGTACAGGCCTACGATTCTTCCGGACTTTCACCTATTTCCCGGAGGAACGCATGGTTGCTACTACTCACGTGGGGTTGTTTA
>DATGZX010000130.1:0-3675 GCA_035296965.1 Gemmataceae bacterium | reverse complement strand
TCACGGACTGACCATCGCTGCTGGTCAGCGTCACGCCGCCATTGAATCCAGTCACCGTGTGGCCGGATGCATCCTTGGCCGTCACTTGGACGAGGAAGACGGTGCCCGCCGTCGCCGACGTCGGGGCGCTCACGCTGAATTTGGACGCCGGACCCGTCGCCGGGTTGACGGTCAGCGAGAACGACCGAGAGGCGCTCGGTCTGCCTCGGCTCGATTCCGTTACCTTCACTGACAAATGATACGTGCCCCCGACCTTGGGCTCGCCATTCAACACACCCCCTTTGCTAAGCAAAAGGCCCTTGGGCAACATGCCCGACGCCAAGGCGTAGCTATAGTGACCATCGCCGTTCGTCACACTGAAGGCGACCTGGTAGTTTTGTCCCACAGCGACACTTGGCAAGCTCGAAGGAAGCAGCGTCAAACTTGACAGGGTGATCCGGCTTTCCAGCAGCTCAACACCAAGGAGGACGCGGCGCCGCTTTCGGGCCTCGTCGCGTGGTAAACTCATGTTGCTTCTTACACTCAGCCCGTGTTTGTTCGAAGACTCGTATGAGACGTGCGACATGAGCGTTTTCCAGCGACGATGGTGGTTGGGAACAAAACGGTATCAATGCCGAGCTAGCACCTTGATCCAGATCGCTTTCGTCTCCCCTCGTTGACGAAAAACGCAGGACGAGAGTGCGGACCATGATCAGTGGATTTTCGTTCATATACTCAGGTAATGACTCGTCACCAGAGCAAGAACCTGTTACAAGTCAAAGTCGCAATTGTTCGGTTGTCAAAAGCGACGGAAACACTCCTCATACCGAGTGGGAAATCAGCAACAGACTGGAGTAATTGGAGCAACACCAACGGCGTCTCTTTCCTTGTCTAGATCCCCCCGACTTGCGCAAAAGGTGTCTCCTTCTTTGTCTTGTTCCTCAAGAAGGCGCTGCGATCCTGGATCTCCTTCCTCGTTTCGATCGTGGGGGGGTACTCTCGTGGTGGAGAACGCCCTCGTCTTTGGCTGGCAGAAATGAGCCAACTGCATGGAGGCTCCTTTTCCTTTCTTGCTCGCCTCGCTTGTGCCCGCAGACGCAGGCGATATGCTGAAGCGAGTTGCTTCAGAAATGCGGTGTGCATCCGTGGAGTTGGACCATTGGCTCATCAACAAGCGTGAGGCTCAGAGGTCGTTCGACATGGTCGCTAGCCGTCAAGAAGCCGGGCCGTTCCCGTTGGGTACGAAATTGGGGCTTCAGGAAATGGCCGGCCATCCCCGACGGGAACGGCACTGTGGCCATGGCGTTGTTCGACCAACTGATGAACCACGAGCGGCGCCTCTTCAAGAAGGAGAGAGCTATCAGCAAACACAGCAATTGGCTCTCGCCGAGCGCGTGACCCGCTACGGCGCGTCCAACGTCCAAGTCGGGTGTTCCCTGCGAAGTGAGTTGAACTGGAAGTGGGTGGAAGGAAGGGGCGAAAGGGGCAACCACGGTTCCTTGGTGCCAAGCCAACTGCTCTGGTGTTTGGCCCTGCCAGGTTAGAGCTTATGACGAAAGAGTGCGGAATCCCACGCGGTCGTTGATGGCTCCTGACGCCGGGCGGCGACTGGGGATAGCCGGCAGACAGGCCCACGCTCGTGCGGAATCCGGTCTGCCAGATCAGTACGGCTGCGGCCCCCTGGGAATTGCCTGGCTCGTCCATGCCCAAGATCACGAACCTGGCATGGAGATTGAGGTCGCGAACCAGGTCATGCGCGGCCTCGAGTGTGGCTGAAGCCTCGGTCATTGTTCCCAGAGTGGATCAGTGGCCCGTGAAAGAAGGCCCCGTAGCGAGCAGCCATGAGCCGCTCGCGAAGCTCTTGCAGCCGTGGCAGATCGGCGCCCGCGATCTCGCGAACCCGAATCGCGTCGAGCGCGACTCCTCGGACCAAGGCACGCAACACCCAGAGGACCTCGAACTGGCGGCTCGGCTCGATCTCCAAAAAGAGGTTGGCCTGCTCGGCCGTGGCCGTACGCTCCTGATCAACGACGATCACAGTCCTGCCGGCCCGCCCGTCGGGAATGAAACGCCCCCGAGGTTCTAACGAGTAGCGTTGCCAGTGACAGGGATGGCTCACCACCGGATCAGCGCCCCAGAAGACGACGACGTCCGCCCGGTTCTTGACCTCGCCCAGGGTGGCCGAGACCCTCCCGACTCGCTGAAAGGCGAGCACGCGAGGAACGGACGAGCGGCTGTCGCCCGGCTCGACGACCCTCCGGTACGATCCGCCAGTTGCAGGGCGGCCGCCACGGTCTTATTCGTGGACCGGCCCAGCCCGAGAATGCCGGGTGCGTGGGCCTTCCTCAGCAACCGGGCCGCCAGCTCCACGGCCTCGGCCGCCTCCACAGGCTGCCCTTGGATCAGGACGGCAGGCCTGCCGGGTTCGTGGGAGCGATCGCGCAGCAGCCACTCCCTGCCAAGTACGCACGCATTGCCGGATTGCCGGCTGCGCTGATGTTTTCCCCTTGCTTGACCACCGCGATGTCGTCGCAGAGGCAACCACA
The DNA here is from genome assembly GCA_035296965.1 of Gemmataceae bacterium. Taxonomy (GTDB): domain Bacteria; phylum Planctomycetota; class Planctomycetia; order Gemmatales; family Gemmataceae; genus DATGZX01. The sequence goes on along the minus strand of DATGZX010000130.1, from coordinate 1,150 downwards.
GACCAGGCAAGTGACCGGCTCGATGACAGTCGTCTCGACCTGCCCGCTGTCTACCGCCGTCTTCGGTCCCAAGGGGTCAGAGTCGGGCATCATCGGTTCGGATTCGAGAAGGATCGCCACTTGGGGCTGCAAGGCCTGCAATCGAGCCGCAAGTCCCCTATCGCCCGCGATAGTCCCAGAGGGCCTGGCCCTGTCAAACCGGTGCCACCAAGGCGTTAGGTACCGCGCAAGTTGGGCGCAGGCGTGGGCGCAGCTTGCTCGGAAGCAGGCGGGAGGTCTCGTGTCGGCTCGAGCGGTCCTGCCGAACGGTCCGATGAGTGCCCGTGAGAACCGTTTAACGGACTTGACCCCGCGAAGACCCGCTGCCAATATCCGTGACGTCCCCTTCACTGCCCCGAAGATCGCATCCCTTTTCCCCTGGCCCCAGCCTCATGCCGGTGTCGGTGCAGACCGCAACTTTCATGGCAACACCAACCGGAAGCAGGAGACCGCCCCGCTCGCCTCGCCCACGACCAGCGTGATTCCATCCGCGCCGGCTTTGACATCGAGGGATTCAGGCGTGCTGTCGAGCAGCACCGTCGCCAGACACGATCCGCTGTTCAGGTCCCACACCTTCACCGTGCCATCGTATGAGCCGGAGACGACTCGACCATCGCCCATCATCGCCAACGCCATGACCCCAGAGCCATGTACCGACAGCGTACGTTCCTCATGCCCGCTTTTCAGGTCCCACACCTTCACCGTGCCATCCTCGGAGCCGGAGACGACTCGACCATCCCCCGTCATCGCCAACGCATTGACCCTACCGCCATGTCCTGACAGCGTACGCTGTTCCTGCCCGCTGGCCAGGTCCCACACCTTCACCGTGCCATCGTGTGAGCCGGAGACGACTCGACCATCCCCCGTCATCGCCAACGCATTGACCCTACCGCCATGTCTCGGCAGCGCCCGCTGCTCCTGGCCGCTGTTCAGGTCCCACACCTTCACCTTCCCATCGTATGAGCCGGAGACGACTCGACCATCGCCCGTCATCGCCAACGCCATGACCCCAGAGCCATGTACCGACAGCGTACGTTCCTCATGCCCGCTTTTCAGGTCCCACACCTTCACCGTGCCATCCTCGGAGCCGGAGACGACTCGACCATCCCCC
>DATGZX010000129.1:0-5874 GCA_035296965.1 Gemmataceae bacterium | reverse complement strand
GAAACCCAGCGCGGCAAAACTAGTGTCGCGATTGTGCGGCAAAACCGGTGTCGGAATTAACCGGCAAAACTCCTTGTCGACATTATGCGGCAAAACTGGATGTCGGGATTAGTCGGCAAAACCTTATGTCGGGTGACAGGTTCCCGCCCCCCAGGGCTTCACCCCTGGAAAGAACCCACGAATTCTGGTGAAGACCCGGGAATATAAATCAATCGAAAAGTCGGAGTTCGCGCGATTGAAGAAGAGTACGGTCATGCGCACCGATGAAAAGAAAGTGGCAGATGGATGGAATGTATTAGGCGACGAGGGCTGGGAACTCGCCGGAATTGAATCACATTTTGAGCCAATGGGAATGGGCATGGGGAATAACAAAGTGATCTATGTATTCAAGCGAGAAAAGAGATGATTTGTCGCTCTCCGACGAATGGTAATCGGAAGCCCCGGCCGGACCGCTACACAAACCTAACTGGGCTGAACTGGCAAGGATTCAACCCCGTGTCTGCAGTGTCCGAAATCGTTTAACCGCGACCCGCAGGGGAGCGCGTCAACAGAAGGGGACTGGATCCTGTCTGTTCACGCGCTCGCCGCTGGCTCGCGGTTAAACGAAAAAGCCATGCGTAGGCCGAGGCGCCGAGTACGCCGATGCCGAGAAGGGTCAGGCTGGCGGGTTCGGGAGTGACGTCGCTCAATACCAGGTCATCAATGCCGAGTTGTTTGTTGCCGCCGTCAAATACGATCGAATGACCGATGCCGGAGAACGTGACCGAGTCGGCGACAAAGATGCCGGGACCCGTCTGGGGCGAGGTGATCGGCAAGGGATGATCGGCCAGGAGGCTCCCCGTGCCATTGGCGCCACTAAAGACCTGAAGCGTACCGGCCGAGTCGATGGCTGCGTAATCGAAGGTAACGATCCCGCCGAATCCGCCCTGGACGTTCATCGTGGCGGAGATCGGTTCGCCCTCCCGTGCCGTGTCGCTGTAGAGTTCCATGATCCCGGGTGTCGTGAACGTCCCTGCCAGACCACTCGTTTGCGTAAAGACCCGGGCATTCAAGGAAAACACGACTCCCAGGCTGGGCCCAGGGCCAATTCCCCGGTACGTCATGCCTTCATTGTAGAATTGCAGAATTGGGTCGTTGTTCACGAGTTGCGGCTGGTCGAATGTGATGTTGATCGTCCCTCCCTGGACCTGTCCCAGGCTCAGCGCCAACGCGCCCAGCGCTAGCACCGCAATCATCGGGTCTCGCCGTTGCATCGCCCACACCTCCGGTTCGAAGACGACAGCCAGCAGCCGGACTCGATTCCCAGCCCGCTCCGCTCAGGCTGTCTTTTAGCCACATGTCAGTGGGCTCTCGGTGCAAGGGCTATACCGTTAGCAATCGTTAAAGGAAGACCTTTGTCGGAATTGTGGCAAATGCTTGAGCAGGTGCCTTTTGCGGAAACTAATCTTTATGATTTGAACAAACCTGTAATTCCTCTGAGACGCCTTGTTAAGGAACGGAAACAAATCCTGTAGGCCTGCGCTTCGTTTCGGAAACATCGGGATCGACGCCAACCGTTAGAGCGTGCTGAAAAAAGTTCAGACCCCCTGGAGAATCGAGTCCGAAATTCCAGGGGCTGAAGCCGCAGGCTACGTGGGCCCCCTACCCCTGCTACGGATCTCTCCCGTTGTTCGTGAAGTCGAGACGGCCGGCACGTTGATCGGCGGACGGGTGAGTCACTTTCGAGAGGCGACCCGACTCAACCAGACGCCGCTCCACCATCTTCCAATCCGGCAACTCCGCGCCGTCCTGGTTCCAATGGGCCAGTGCGGCCTCGTCACACCACTCTAGTAGCTTGGGCATCGCATGCTGATGTGGAGGCGCGCTGCGGTAGGCTTTCATGGCCTCCTCGTCTCGCCAAGAGGTCATCGTCCAGAACGTCAAGCCTTCGGCTTTGCGCACCTGCACGCCGAGGTTGCCAGAGGCACGCTGGGCCTGCCGAGAGGAACGCCAGGCGTACCAAGCGAAGGGTAGCAAAAAGCGAATCGAGCGAATGCGTAAGCGGGTAACGGCAATCAGGGGCATCGCCTAATCCTCGAGAGGGCGTAGGAAGAAACGTCAGCGTTCATCGGTCTTGGCCAAAGACAGTAGCCAACTCACGCTGCAAGGCTTCCAGCGTCTCCGGCGCGAATCCCGCGAAATGGTTATTGATGAATGCCAACACCGGCGCTCGCTCACTCAGCAAACGGGTAAACTGCGCATCCGCTCTAATCTGCTCGCTGCGGTCGATCACCACCTTGTCCAGCGTCTTGGTCAGATCATCGACAGCCTTGCGGTCGCCGAGCAAACGAACGTAGCCGAATGGGCCCGTGACGACATCCAGGTTCTGGGCCAGGCTGAGCGGTGACGGCATCCATGCCTGGTCGGCCAGAGCCCACGCGGCATTGTGCTCCCGCAAGCAGCCGGCAAGTTGGGCGGTCATCCAGTTCTTATTCCGCACCTCAACAGCCAGGGGCACGTCTTTAGGCCATGCGGCCAAGAATGGATCGAGCCGGGCAAGGAAGGCGTCAAGATTCACGAACGCCTTCTTGTTGAGGTAGCTGAATTGCAAGAGGCAGCAGAGCAGCTTGTCTTCGAGCAGCCGGGCCGCACTCAAAAACGTAACAACTTCCTTCTCGCAGCCGAGCAAGAGTTTTTCGTGAGTGATAACCTGCGGAACCTTCAAGCTGAAGCCGAATCCCGCCGGCGTCTTGTCGCGCCAGCCCTCGACCATCTTGGGGCTTGGCGAACGGTAAAACGTGCCGTCCACTTCGACGACCGGAAACCGTTCGGCATAGCAGGACAAGAACTCGCCCGCGGGCAAACCCTTGGGGTAGAACACGCCAGACCAGTCGGGGTAGGACCAACCACAGGTGCCGAGACGAATGGGATGCATGATTATCGTTGTCGCTGGTCGAAGAGCGGCTGTCAAGATAAGGCCTTCAGCTGAGTACATTCCCGTTGCTGCAGTGTCCGAAAAATCGTTTAACCGCGACCCGAAGGGGAGCGCGTCAACAGAAGGGGGCCGGATCCTGTCTGTTCACGCGCTCGCCGCTGGCTCGCGGTTAAACGAAAAACGTACCAACAGAAACGGGAATGCACTCCTTTCAGCTCCTTGAGGCCGGTACCAACGGAAACCTGAGCGTTCTATCTGGCGCGCTCCAAAACCACCAGACCAAGACCGACAAGCTCCCGGATTCCACAGCGGGGCGGTTACACTCTCCACTCACAATTGAGACCATGGCCTTAACAAGAAGTTTGACTGGCAGGCAGGAGTGTTCAATACTTGTCGGGACGCATAGACTTGGAACGCATTATGTCTCTCTTCAATCCGAAGGTCGCCCCATGATCGCTCGGGAATCTGCTGCTGACAATCCCCTGGTAAAAGGGTTGGAATACACTTCGCCGTTATTGTCCGCTCCAGCCCTTCACCTCCCGGACCAGTTTCGCATTCTTGTTGAATCGCTGACAGATCATGCCGTTGTGCTGCTCGATGCGTTGGGCCACGTCGCCACCTGGAGCGAGGGGGCGAAACAAACCCTGGGGTACAAGACCGAGGAGATTCTCGGCCAGGACTACTCCCGTTTCTTTCCTGCCGAAGACGTGGCGAGCGACAAGCCGCAACGCGAGTTGGAAGAGGCGGCGCTAAGCGGCAAGTTTCAGAAGGAAGGCTGGCGGCGTCGCAAGGACGGTTCCCGCTTCTGGGCAGAATGCAGGGTGAACGCCTTCTACCAGGGAAACGGAGCGCTCGAAGGGTTCGTCACGATCACCAAAGAATTGACGCCGAAAAACCGGGGTGAAGTTCTGCTCGGTTCGGTCCTGGACCATGCCTTCGACGGGATCATCTGCATTGACGAAGATGGTTTCATCGAGACCTTTAACCGAGCAGCCGAGAAGATCTTCGGCTTTTCCCAGGCCGAGGTTATGGGCCGGAGTGTCAACATCCTGATACCCGAACCTCACAAGAGCAATCACGACGGCTACATATCCAGCTACTTACGAACTGGCGAAGCCAGAATCATCGGAATTGGTCGGGAGGTCGTAGCTTGCCGCAAGGACGGCACACAGATTCACATCGAGATAGCAATCACCGAATTCCAAACAAAAGCGAGCCAGCACCGCCATTTTGTCGGGATCATTCGGGACATTAGCCCACGCAAGCAATTCGAGGCACATCAATCCAGGCTTATTGCCGTCTTGGAGGCGACACCGGACCTAGTGGGACTCGCCAATGCCGATCATTCGCTTCTCTTCTTGAATCGTGCCGGTCGGAAAATGGTCGGACTGAGTGAGAATGCAGACATCACCAAGGAACGCTTCGAGTACTACTATCCTGAGCGAGTGCTACAGATTATTCTGAATGAAGTCATACCCACGGTGGTCAGCACCGGCGTTTGGTCGGGCGAAACCAGGTTGCTCGCCAAAGACGGGCGCGAAATCCCCGTCTCCCAAGTCATCTTGGCCCATAAAGACGCCGATGGCGAGGTGCGCTTCTGGTCCACGATCATGCGTGACTTATCGGACCAGAAGAAGCTGGAAGAGCAACTGCGTCAAGCGCAAAAAATGGAGGCGATCGGAGAATTGGCGGGGGGCGTGGCCCACGACTTCAACAACCTGCTGACGATCGTGTCAGGTTACAGCGAAATCCTTCTCTCCATGCTGGGCGATGGCGACCCCAAGAGAGAGTCCGTCCTGGCCATCAGGGATGCCGGGGACCGGGCTGCCGCTCTCACCAGGCAACTGCTCGCATTCAGCCGCAAGACTGTGTTAGAGCCGAAAGTCCTTGACCCGAACGCTGCCGTGAAAGATACGGAGAAAATGCTGCGGCGTCTTATCGGGGAAGATATCCTGCTGACCATCATTCTCGATCCCAAGGCCAGCCGGGTTAAGGTTGACCCCGCTCAATTTGGACAAGTGCTCATGAACCTGGCAGTCAACGCCCGCGATGCCATGCCCGGTGGCGGCACATTGACCATCCGAACGGAAAGCCTTCAGCTAGATCAGGGCTACGCCAAGGTTCACCCAGGAGCCCGGCCTGGCCAGTATGTCCTGATAGCGATGAGCGACACCGGCCACGGGATGACGCCTGAGGTGAAGGCGCGAATCTTCGAACCGTTCTTCACGACAAAAGGCGTCGGCAAAGGCACCGGGCTGGGATTGGCAGTCGTCCATGGCATCGTCAAGCAGAGCGGGGGGCACATTGAAGTGCAGAGCGAATCCGGCCGCGGCACGACGTTTAGAATCTATCTTCCTGCGGTAAAGGACGGTGCGGATGCCACCGAGGAACTCGATGACGCCAGGGATTTGCGTGGCACGGAGGCGGTGCTGCTTGTCGAAGATGAAGAGACGGTGCGGACGCTCGCGCTCCTTGCCTTGCAGACCCACGGCTTCAGAGTTCTGGCGGCAAGAGACGGCGCGGAAGCACTACGGAAACTCGCCAATCACCGTGGCCAGCTCGACTTGATAGCAACGGACGTGGTCATGCCCAATATGGACGGGCGGGGCCTGGTGGAGCGCCTCAAGCCAAGATACCCACACATCAAAGTGTTGTACATGAGCGGGTATACGGACGACGCTGTTGTCCATCACGGCATTCTTCAAGAAGAAGTGGCTTTTCTGCAGAAGCCTTACACGCCACTCTCGCTGGTTCGAAAAGTGCGGCAAGTGCTTGACCAAAAACAGGGTAAGTCCCAGGCTACGGGACTGGTAAAGCATTATACTGAGCGCGGTCAAAAATGAGACATCGCCCCGTAGCCGCATTCGCCAGAATGCGGGCTATCTCACACAGTTCCCCCCGCATTCTGGCGAATGCGGCTACGGCCTATTGGCATCAGTATTGACCGCGCGCCGTATAGT
>DATGZX010000128.1:0-37000 GCA_035296965.1 Gemmataceae bacterium | reverse complement strand
CAAGAAGAGCGCCAAGCCTTCTTCCTTCGCACTGAAGGTCCAGGAAATCATCGACGAGTTCTGCGACGTCAATGACTGGTCCGAATGGGAGCGTGAACTCTTTTGGCGCTCGCGCGAAGACGGCGAGTTCTTCCTCCGTTTTTACCCCGACAACGACAATCGCTGCATGACCGTCCGCTGCGTCGAGCCCGAGCAGGTCTCGATGACCGGCGTCCCCGAGGCGACGCAGGAGCACTGGTCGTTCGGCATCCACACCGACCCAGAGGATGTGCAAACGGTCTACGGTTACAACGTCCTCTACATGGCCGACCCTTCCAACCACGCTAACCAAATCCGCGAGGAAGTGCCGATCGAGGAGATTTTGCACTTCAAAATCAACGTCAAGCGCACCGTCAAACGCGGCCTAAGCGACTTCGCCTTCAGCACGCACGACGCGTTCACGGTGGCCGAGAAACTGCGCAACAACATGGCCGAGGGCGCCGCCGTGCAGTCGGCTCTCGCCTACATCCGGCAGCACGAGTCGGCGACGCAAGCCCAGATCCAAAACTTCCTGAACACGCAGCAGATCGACTTCACACGCGCCAACCCGCTCACGGGCCAACAGATCAACTACAAGCAGTTCGAGCCCGGCACCATCGCCGACATTCCGCGCGGCATGCAATACGTGCAACCGCCGGGAGCCGGCAACGCCTCGGGCTTCATCGACATCCTGCACGCGACACTGCGCGGTGCCGGCTGCCGCTGGAATGCCCCCGAATGGCTCGCCACCGGCAGCGGCGCCGACATGGCCTCCTACACCGCCAGTCTGACCGCCCACGCCCCTTTCGTGCGCAGCGCCACGCAGAAGCAGAACGCCTACAAGAAGGCGTTCACGCAGGTCCTGTGGGAAGCGATCGAGTACGCCATCGACTACGGCCGGCTGCCGCTGGACACGCCCCACCTAATCGACATCCAATGCGAAGCCCCAAGCATTCTCGCGCGCGACGAGCGCGACGAAGCGCAAGCCAACCAGATCCGCGTCACCGACGGCTGGAAAAGCCGGCAGACCGTGCAGCAGGAAGAGGGCCTCGATCCCGAGCAGGAGATGCAAAACATCGAAGCGTACAACGAACGCTTCGGGCAGGGAAGGCAGGTTGGAGGGAGCGGCAGGTCGGGGCCGGTTCCAGTCCAGGAACACAACTTCAATCCAAGTCAACTCCGGGACAGATTCGGCAAATGGACGAAGGCTAGTGACGAAGACGACGTAGGAGCAGGCCACAAAGATGAGAACCCTACGGGCTCCATCGAGTTCCTTCCTGCGGGGATGGAGTTAGTCGTAAATGCGACGGCTGACGAGCATGATACCAAGACACAATATCGTCAAGCCAGCAAGTCCAGCATTCAGCCCACGATACCTACGGACGGCCGTCTGCTCCCTGGCCGAACGATCGACAAAATGGTCGAGCGCGGCCAGGCAAAGCGCCTGTCGCCAGACAACTATGTCTACGTCGTTCAAGACGCCCCGGGCGGTGGTTTCCAACTGATCCTGCTGAAGAGCTGGATCACCCATAGGAAAGAAATCACGCTCACGGATGAGACCGTTCACAAGATAATCCTATACCAAGTCGTCGATATCCAAACAGTCCCCTTTCCTGGAGGCGACCGCGAGGCTGTCAAAGAGCGCTTCCAAAGGCAGAGATTGGGACAGCTCCACCTCGATGTTTATCGCAGCGGCGTCAACATCGTAGAGGCGGTCGCCAAGCTAGCCGACGAACTGATTACCACGCCGGCACCTCTGAACGAACAAAACGGCCCCGAAGCTTACCGCCAAGGCTTATGCGTTGGTCTTTATGAGTTCGGCAAGGAATCGCTGGGCGGACTGGCGCAACTTCCCGAAATGTTCGCACATCCTCAAGAAGTAATCGACAACTTCAAGAAACTTGGAAGCGTTCTCCTCAACGGCCTGAAGGACCTCGATCCCGAGGCCCTGAGGGCAATCGACAAAGACCTATACCGTCTAGTGACGGCGGACGAGGCTCATCCTCTCACCGAGTGGGAGCGAGCCCGGCTGACGGTGCGCGTGACCTTGCGTTACGCCCTCCTGATCGAGGGCGGCGTCAATGCGGCCAAGATGGTCGGCCAATTAGGCAAGAAAGCCATTGGCAAGGCGGAAGCGCTTGCGCAAAAGATCGTCCAACAGGTCAAGAAGGGAGAGTTTCCCAGGAATGCCAGGGCTCCTCTGGAACCGCCAAAGGCCCCTAAGGTCGGTGGTATCTCAGGAGACCAGGACCCCATACCAAAAAATGGCGCGCCGAAAGATTTACCACAGTACAAGCCCCCAGGGAAACGCCGTAGCCTTTGGGATATAAAATCAATCAAGGGAAGAGGGCTGGAGGCTGAAGAAAGGCTGGGAGGCAGAACCGGGCTCCATGAAGACTTCCCCGTAATCGACAGGTTTGAGAATGGAACTGCCACCAGCGTCAGGACGATGAATTTACGTGACAGTAGTTATCAGAAACCTTCACGAATCACTAGTAGGGGTGAGAAATGCATCGATGAGGTTTCGGCCTTCGCTACGCGGGAAAATGTAACATATGCAAAACGGACGATATTCCGGACAGACGTCAAACAGAGAGCATTGGACCTGGTTGTCCCTCAGAATGCGACCCCCGCACAGAGACAAGCTCTCCAGGGGCTTATCGAGTACGGGCAGCGACTGAAGCCGCCCGTGAGTGTGAGAATCGTGGAGATGGAATAATGAAACTGGCACACATTTACGAGCGTGCAGACGCATGGTACATTCAGCCGTCTTCAAGGGCCATTACCGGTCTCTGGGTTGGAACGCCCCCAGCAGTTCGGATCGGGCGGCACGAGCCGAGACTGCGCAGGTATGAGGTGGCCTTTCAGGCATTGAGCAAATCTCGACAGGGGGTCCCGCTTCCCAAGCCGGAAGATAACTTGGTTGTCGGAATATTGCAGATGGCAAATGTAAAGTCCTGGTCCGCATTCATGAGAGCTGCCAAATGTATTTCATTGGAGCTGGAAGACGGCCGACTGAGCATCGTCCCTCACAGCAAGCTGGGTTCAAAAGGAGCATTGGAATCGATCTCCGAAAAAACCATTGTGATGCCCGCCGATGCGTCGCCAGAGGAAATCGGCGCGGCGATGGAAGAGGCATTCACTCGCTGTCAATGAAGCGGGCTGACAAATCCATAGCAGCGTTGTTCGCCAGAAGGGATTAGAACAGGCCCGGCGTTGCGCTCCGGATCTCGGCATGCGTTAATTGAGGAATGAATGAACGAACTAGAACGCCGGCTGACAGAGCTGCACATTGAGCCAATCGGCATTGGACCTGGTCGTCCCGCCGAATGCGACTTCCGCACAGAGACAGGCTCTCCAGGGACTTATCGAGTACGGGCAGCGACTGAAGCCGCCGGTGAGTGTGAGAATTGTGGAGATGGAATAATGAAAATGGCAGACATCTACGAACGTGCAGACGCATGGTACATTCAGTCGTCTTCAAGGGCCATCACGGGTCTCTGGGTTGGAACGCCGCCAACAGTTCGGATTGGGCGGCACGAACCGAGACAGCGCCGGTATGAGGCGGCCTTCCAGGCATTGAGCGAATCACGACAGGGGGTCCCGCTTCCCAAGCCCGAAGATAACTTGGTTGCCGAAATATTGCACATGGCAAACGTAAAGTCCTGGTCCGCATTCATGAGATCTGCCAAATGCATCTCATTGGAGCTGGAAAACGGGCGACTGAGCATCGTCCCTTACTGCAAGCAGGGTTCAAAAGGAGCGTTGGGATCAATCCCCGAAAAAGTCATTGAACTGGCGGCCGATGCGTCGCCAGAGGAAGTCGGCGCGGCGATGGAAGAGGCATTCACTCGCTGTCAATGAAACTGGCTGGCAGATCCATAACCACATTGTTGGCCGAAAGGAGTTGGAACAGGCCCGGCGTTGCGCTTTGGATCACGGAATTCCAAGCCATTTCGAAAAGGTGGTCGAGTCGTGAACCAATTCAGCTTTGCAGGAACTTGGGAGGATTCCTGGGATATCCTGCAGGAAATCTTGCGGGCAGGGGATGTTACTCTCATTCCCGACATGAACTATGATCGACCCACGCCGTTATGCTTCACCGCGCTAGATGACGCGGTCAAGAAGATCCTCAGAGATCGGCGCAATCTCTACCTGTGGGGCCGCGCTTATTCCTTATTTCCCCCTCATCTCGAAAGGATTGAAGAAGGACAAGCTGCTGGAAAGTACTATGTCTCACTCTCGCGCCAAGGACCAGGCTTAGAATTGACCCTGCCTCCATGTTACCAAGAAGGCGGAATTCTGCACGTCGGACCGGGTACCCTTTCAGGCACGCCCCACACCTTCAACCCGGAGACCGGCATTTGGGAAGCGCCCTCGGCGGCCCTGAGGGCTGGATTCTCAAGCATCAAAGCCCGTATGAAGCGCCACCTAGTGAAGTTCAATAAGCCTCCCCAGATCTGGATTGGAAAGGATGCACTCATGCGTGTCAAAAAGAAAGACGCTCGAATTACTGGCTTCGAACGGTAGCTCGCTGAGGGACTGCAACGCGCCAGGCACCAACCACAGTCAGTCCGCAATTTATCCGCCCGCTTGGGTGGACGCCAACGGGGTCGCTCGCTCAGGTTCAGGGCAAGGCGCTTGGCCGTGGCCTCCACCCAGGACTCCTTTCCATGCGGCCGCCCTGTGCTGACGACTCGTCGCACCGCCGACAACTCCTTGTCCGTCAGCGGCGTATTCACTCACTGGCGCCGGTACTTTTGACGTACCCCTTCTGTCTTCCTCAGTCGCTCCCATACCGGCGCTTCAGCAAGCCGGTCCACGCTCTTGCCCAGACCGTGCGCGACATAACTCGACCAGGGGGTGGTATGTAATGGTGACAGGCACCCAAAGTCAAGCGAGACCGTCGCGTCTTAAATCTGGACTTCATGCCGGTGTGGGTGTACATTGGGTTAACAATGGAGATTGACAGACGCCATGCACCAGACACCCACCGGGCGGTCCCAGGCAAAGGAAACGCGCTTCAGCGTTCGCGTTAAACCGGCACAGAAAGCGGTGATTGCGCGGGCAGCACGGCTCCGGCATACCACGCTCACCGACTTTGTCGTTGATAATGCCTTTCAAGTCGCCAGCCAAGTGGTCGCCGAGGAAACGCAATTCCAGATGACGCCCAAGCAATTCAGGCAATTTTGCCGAGCCCTCGACGAGCCGCCGGCCAAGAACCTTAAAGCGATGCAGAGGCTCCTCAGCGAGCCGAGCGTTCTTGATGAGTGAGTACAGCCCGGTCGCACTTCTGGAAGCCCGCCACGACCGGACCCAATTCGATTGCGGCACGGAGGCGCTCAACATCTACCTCAAACAGTTCGCGCTGCAGAACCAAAAGAAGAGCATCGTCCGAAACTACGTGACGTGCCGCGGCATGCAACCCTGCGAGAAACGTGATGAAGCGCGGCTTACCCCAGGGTCATTCGTGCGCTTCAGAGTTCGATCGGCAAAATCTGCGAATGTCGGAATCGTTACGCGGAGGAAACCAAGAACAAGGTGAAGAGCGTTGCATCGACGTCAAGGCTTGGGCCAACCGACGGCTGAAAGTACCCGCCACCACTGTCCTGGAGGCAAAGTTGGTAGAATGCTCGCATGGCAACTGCCTCGCCGGGTCCCCCGACTCCTGCGGAACGTCGCGCCCGGCGCAACCGTGCAGCCCGTATCACACGGCAACTTGGGTTCGTCGGCAGAGTCGAATATCGGCACGTTTACAGCCAGTCAGGCGGCGCCCAGTACGGCCGCGGCAATACGCCCGAAGCAGATTTGCTCACCGTCTATGCCGAAGCGTTCGAGCGCGATGCCGACCCGGAGGATTTTTCTCTCGAAGCAATGATCGCCCATGAATGCGGCCATCAAATCCTGGCCCGGCACCCGCGGATAGCAAAGCGAGTTGCAGGGATATCGGAGGCGAGTGAAGAGATCCTGGCGTCGCTTCTCGGCGCCATGATTTGTAACGCTGACGCCGACCGGGTCACGTTGTTCGCCAAGGCCACTGCCGAACTGCTCGACCGTGGCCAGAGTGCCGAGTCGGCAAACCGGCAGCTTCAGAACTTGTGGGATCTGTTGGAGACGCTCTTATGATCGGTACAAAAAAGCTGAGCACGATTCGGAAACAAATTGAAAACGCATATGCTTCCAAGGGCGCGGACCCAATTCAGCGCCTAGAGAGACAGATTGCCTCGGCCAAACGCAAAGGCGACCGCACCGAGGTAATGGAAGGCCTCAAGCGATTCCTGGAATCGCCCCGGAAGCGGCAACATCGCAAGCCTGGCGTTGGGGGCAAGAACGTGAGTCCAGCGGGGCGGCGCCAGTAGGTGAGCAATTTGGCAACAAATTGGCAACAGCACTGCCCGTGCGACCGCAACGCGACCACAATGCGACCAGGCGCGGTGTCGCCGTAAGTAGTTTCATATCGCCTGGCTCATTCGACATCCGAGATTCTTCTTGGCCAACCAGCCGCTGCAGCTGACCGAGGCCGAGGGAAGGACGCGTCGCCAGGTAGCGAAACTGAATCAAGCCTCAATGAGCCAACAGCTCCACGAGCAGAATCCGGCTCGACCCGTGCCAGTCCTCCTCCTGTTCGCAGAGTCCGAGTTGGACCGGATGATCGTGAGCATCTTCAAGCTGCTCCTGCATGCTCGTGGGGGACTTGTCACAACTGAACGCCAGGTGCCTCACATGCCCACGGAGTACCGTGGGCATGGCACGCGGCAGAAGCAGAACGCCGACAAGAAGTCGTTCACGCAAGAAACGAAAAAACCCGGCTGGCGTCGTTGCGAGCCGGGTCCCTTCATCGTGCGGCAGGAACTTGAATCAAATTCGGCAGCCAATCGAGGCTAGAACTGGTCCAGCAGGAAGTGGGTGCCACTGTAATAGCGTTGCGGTTCCCACCATTCGTAGCGCCAGTTGGGCTCCCGAAATGGTGGCAAGGACATGTAGGCTGGTGCTGGTCGGTAGGGGCTCCCGACCGGCTCCGGCCATTGCGGTCCCTGGCTGGGCCAGTAGTTGTGCGGGAAGAAGTAGTAAGGATAGTGCGTGAAGCGATTCGGATCGAATCCCTGGGCATGCGCGGGTCGGGCGACCACCATGCAGGCACCGAGCGCCAACCCTCCCAGGAGCAGGGTGGGTAACCATCTCTGGAACATCATCCGTCCTCCTAGACGAACTCAGCCATTTGCATCCGTTCCATTCCGCTCGAAGTTTACCCCACAAGTCTCGAACCTGCGGGGCCGGAGAAAGGCGAGAAACATAAAAAGACACCTGGAACGTATTTCTGTGTCGTTTGCGTAGACTTTTCTCACTGTAGTTCTTTTGCTCAGACGCTGGGTGTGGACTCGCTCCCATGAGTGAAACCGCCGTTTATGACAATCCACTGGTGACGCGCTATGCCGGCAAGGAAATGGCGCAGCTTTGGGGACCGCAGCGCAAATTCAGCACGTGGCGACGCCTGTGGTTGGCCCTTGCGGAGGCGGAACATGAGCTGGGTCTCGTGGCCGACGACGGCGCGACACCGCGCATCAGCGACACACAGCTAGCCGCGATGCGTGCCCATCTGGACGACATCGATTTTGCGCGGGCCGACGCATTCGAGCGGCGTTTTCGACACGACGTCGTCGCTCATATCCACACGTTCGGCGAAGCTTGCCCGGAAGCCCGGGACATCCTGCACCTGGGGGCCACAAGCTGCTACGTCACGGACAACACCGACCTGATCTTGATGCGGGAAGGACTTCAAATCCTGTGCAATTCCCTCGTTGGCGTCACCGACGCCCTTGCGACGTTCGCGGAAAAATGGCGCCACGTGCCGACGCTCGGCTTTACCCATTTCCAGCCGGCTCAGCTGACGACCGTCGGTAAACGGGCTTCTCTCTGGTGCTACGACTTCATCCTGGACTTGCATGAGCTGGAACATCGAATCTCCACCCTGCGCTTTCGGGGCGTGAAGGGCACCACCGGCACGCAAGCAAGCTTCCTGGCGCTCTTTGGAGGAAACGACGAGAAAGTCCGCCAGCTCGATCTCCTCGTTGCCCGCAAGATGGGCTTCGAGGCTGTCTATCCTGTAACGGGGCAGACGTACACGCGCAAGGTGGATAGCCAAATCCTCGATGCGCTCTCGGGCATCGGCCAGTCGGCCCACAAGTATGGGACCGACATCCGCCTGCTATCTCATCGCCAGGAGGTCGAGGAGCCCTTCGAAGCGGATCAAGTCGGCTCCTCGGCCATGGCCTATAAGCGAAATCCCATCCGCTCCGAGCGCATGTGCGGAATTGCCCGCTTTCTCACGTCCTTGGTGGTTAGCACCGCACAAACGGCGGCAACGCAATGGTTGGAGCGGACGCTGGATGACAGCGCCAACAGACGCCTGAGCCTCCCACAGGCATTCTTGGCGGCCGACAGCGTGCTAAGGTTGGCAGCGAACGTTTCGCAAGGCCTGGTCGTCAACCCCGAAGTGATTCGGGCCAGCGTGCTGGATGCCCTCCCCTATATGGCGACGGAAAACATCCTCATGGCCGGGGTGGCCCGGGGAGGCGACCGCCAGGCGTTACACGAGCTGATCCGCAAGCATAGCCACGCAGTGACCCAAGAACTCAAGACTGGTGTGAGAAAGAACGACCTTGTAGAACGACTGCGAGCTGAGCCGGCCTTCCAAGATGTCGATTTCGATCGCATTCTGGAACCGCGGAATTTTGTGGGGCGCGCCCCTCAGCAGGTCGAAGAATTCTTGCAGCAGGAAGTTGCCCCGATTCGCCTACGGGATGCTTCCAGCTCCGGACGAAGTGTTGAGGTCTCGCTCTAGGACGCCCGGTGCTGCGAATCCCGCCATTGGCGACTATATGGCTGTGCGTGAATCGGCTGCTGCGGTTTGTGGGGCACGTTTGTAACGTGCCCAGACGCCGGCCGGCACGTTGAAAACGTGCCCCACAAATGCTGCCGAATTACGCACCCTCATATAGATCACGGCCGTTAACCGATGCCGGCTTCTTTACCTTGGTTTATGCGTCCTGTTTGCGTCCCATTTGCGTCCTGATCCTCGGTGCGATAGGTTTCTTCGCTTGGAGAAATATCGGTCTTGGTGGCGATCTCGCAACTCGGCCGCAGAACTTCCACCCGAAATGAAAGAGGCCCAAGGCTCAATTCGTCGCCATGATGGAGTTGCGTTGGCATCGATACCCGGCGACCGTTCACAAAGGTGCCGTTATAGGACTCCAAGTCCTGGATCAACACATTGCCATTCTCCTCCGTGAACCGGCAATGCTGCCTGGAGACGAAGGCCAGTGGCAAAGCCCGATCGGTTTCTCGGTCGCGGCCCAGAACGAAAGGGTAACGATCGATAGAAATTTGCTCGATGCCGTCCCAACAGCCGGAGACAATCAGCTTCATCGTCATGGACAAAACCTTGAATCATGGTGGAACTCAAAACCACGCTCCTGCATACAGTTACAATTAGCGTGCCAGGCCCAAAACAATCGCGTTCTCTTTCAGCGCAAGAAACTTGTGATCGTCATAACATATGCTGAAATAATGACTTATGAATTGGTGATGGCTGGGGTCAGCAGCCGCCTTTAGGCGCGGTTGGGAAAGAGCTGTACGCTTCTGCAACGGAAGTGTCTTGAGTTGCACGGGGGTGCGTCACGGCAAGAAGTCAGTTGGTCCTGCCGCCTTCTCTTTGGATCCACGTGAGTTCGGTCCACTTCCCCAGTGCAGGAAGAGCAAGATTTTCGCCTATCCTTGGCTTATTGCCTAGTTTTGAGCCATACTTATTGCGCGAGACGGCGCGAAGGCTGCGCAAAGGGCATCGTCTAGCATCTTGAACCTCGCTCAGGTTCCTCCCGTCCTGATCGCTCCACATGACGCCAGCGCGCACGCTGGTTTTTGCGAGAGGCTGCTCGATGGTGCGATCTTGGCCAAAATCCAGACTTTCCTTGCTGGCGGCGATTGCTGCCCGCATCGTCGTCTTGTTGGTGCCGGCTGCGCTCCTTTGCCTGGGCGTCGTGCGGACTACAGGCAGTTCACAGGCCGTTCTGGCTGTTGGGGCGGCATTCCAACTCCTGGTGTGTGTCCTCACGTTCGTTACAGGGCGAAGCTGGAGGCAACCCCTCGCGCCCTCAGTCATCACGCTGTACCTGATTTCTCTGGGTTGGCTTTGGCTTGGAGCATCCAATCTGGAGGATTGGTACCCTCACTTTGCCCAGGCAGTGTTGCTGATCGTGCCGCTGGCGGTATTCGCTTTCCAAGCCCTAACCAACTCGGGCGCACCAGTCCGTCGGCGGGCCGTGCTCCTGGCAGAGCGTCTGGCGCGCCGAAAGGATTGGCCGACCGATCTATTCTCTTGCCGCAATCTGCCAGAGGTCAAGGCGCTCAGGGAAGCGTTGCATGGCGACGCCACGCCTGCGCTCAAGCTGCTGTTCAACACGAACGTCCATGTACAGGTTGCAGCCTTAGCGGCGCTAGAGTTTCGCAAGAATTGGCGGCCGGGACAGGCGGAGCTTGTGCTGGGAGTTGCCCAGAGATCTCCCGAGCCCGCCATCCGCGCTGCTGCTGTCAGCGCACTGGCAAACGTCGATGACCGATTGCTCGTTGAAGCGCTGGCAGGCTTCCTGTGCGATCCAGCGCGCGATGTCCGTCGCGCAGCCACCGAAGCCGTGCTCTGGGATAGCGAACACCGTTGGTCCTGGATACGCCTTTCGGTCCGGGAAGCGCTCGCGGATCCGGCCCAAGAAGGGGACGGGCCCCTGCAGTTCGAAGGGCAGACACTGCCCGCCGAGGCGGTCACCGACCTCAACGGCTGGGCGTCGGAAAAGGGCATCCTGGCTGTTCGGGCCAATCAAACGCTTGGAGCGCACTATGGAAAGCTCCTAAATGAGTACCCGGACCAGGAGTTGGTGGCGGCCCTTCAGACGCAACTGGCCAATGTGCACACGCCCCCTGCCCTGCGTATCGAGTTGGCCAATCTCTTGCGCGCCCATGGGAATTGGAACGACAAGATTCTTACGGGAGTACTCGACTCGGGCAACCCGGCTCCATTGCGGCTGATTGCTGCCGAGGCTTTGCTGGCGCGTGGCCCCGACGGGCGAGCGCTCACCGCCCTCGCCGATATCGCCCGCGTCCCCAATCGCGAGATCGCCCTGGCTACGGCAGTGGTCGTACAGCGCTACCTATCGGTGGATTTGGGTCTTCCTCTCGATCAACCCCTTCCGGCTCTCCACACGCGCCATGCCGCTGAAATCACGCGCCGCGTCATGCTCTGGGCGGCCCAGCATGAGAACAGCATGCTTTCAACAACCTAAGGGGAAATAGCCTGCCACACTCGTGAGAGCCAGCAGCAGATACCTTCCATTCAACGGAAGGCTATGTGTCCACTCCCAGCCCATCCACCACCCGGCTGATCGATTTACAGCTGGCAATTCGATTGATTTGGATGATTCCGCGGTCGTCAAAACCCACGGCTTGGCGCAGCGAGAGCGGCAACTCAGAATAGGGCAGCACACCAAAAAACTGAAGGTGCGTATCCGAATGGCTTCTGGGGAAAGGCTGAGGGGTGGCGCGCTGTGGGCTGCGGTGCCGTATGCTCGACAGCGCGCCGAAACTTCATTGCCGTTCTCCGCCGAGTGCAAGGCGCAAACTGCATCGCCGCATTGCTTTAGCTCTGGATCCGTCTGAGGAGGCAGTAGCGCGCGAAACCAGCTCATCAAAGGCGCCCCGTCTTTGGTTGGTGAACTCACTACCAGTTCAAAATCGAAAATCGAACTTGCAATCTAGCTCGGGACTGATACATTCATTTGATCACAGATGGTTAAATATTTAGATAGGTTAGGCAGGAGTTGTACGCGGCGGAGGCGGCGAGGAAGCAGATGACCATTACGAAGGACCGCAAGACGCAAATCATCGACGATTACCGGCGTGAAGCGACAGACACAGGTTCGCCGGAAGTGCAAGTAGCTCTGCTTACGGCTCGAATTGCTGAATTGACAGAGCACTTGCGGTCCCACAAGAAGGACCATGCCAGCCGGCGCGGACTGCTGATGATGGTCAGCAAACGGTCCAGTCTGCTGACCTACCTTCGTAACAAGGATCGCAACCGCTATCTTTCACTGATCAGTCGGTTGGGCCTGCGTAAGTAGAGGGAAGAGCGGCGACTCGAATTGAAGCTGTCGTAGTGATCGGTTTCAGCTCGCTTTTTCTTCTTTTTTCTCCGCTCGTGTCCCACTCTTTGTCGGTACGCGTGAGGAATGAACCGTGCAGGCATGTCAAGTAGAACGTCCCTTCGGTAGTGAAAATCTAATCATCGAAACGGGCAAGCTGGCCAAACAGGCGCATGGCGCCGTCGTGGTCCGCTACGGCGACACCGTCACACTCGTGACCGCCGTCGAAGGAGAGGCGGACGAAAGCCGCGATTTCTTCCCGCTTGTCGTTGATTATCGTGAAAAAACCTATGCCGCGGGCAAGTTTCCCGGCGGCTTCATCAAGCGCGAAGGCCGGCCAACTACCAAGGAAATCCTGACCTCGCGTC
The DNA here is from genome assembly GCA_035296965.1 of Gemmataceae bacterium. Classification (GTDB taxonomy): domain Bacteria; phylum Planctomycetota; class Planctomycetia; order Gemmatales; family Gemmataceae; genus DATGZX01. Next base: position 24,426 of record DATGZX010000128.1, on the reverse strand, counting down.
TCATTGATCGGCCGATCCGCCCATTGTTTCCCGCATACTATCACAATGAAGTGCAAGTCATGGGAGCCGTGCTCTCGGCTGACAAGGAGCACGACCCAGACATTCTTTCGATGATCGGTTCCAGTGGTGCTCTGTTCCTCTCCCAGATTCCTTTCTTCAAGCCGACTGGGTCCGTCCGCGTCGGCAGAATCAACAATGACTATGTGTTGATGCCAACGCACAGCCAACTCGAAGAGAGTGATTTGGATTTGATCGTCTCCGGCACTCGAGACGGCATTACGATGATCGAGGGCTTTGCCCGCGAAATGTCCGAAGAAAACATGGTGCAGGCGATCCTGTTCGCGCATCAGCATGTCAAGGAACTTGTGGACATGGTCGAAGAGCTGCGCCACAAGGCAGGCCTGGAACCCAAGGTCGCTCCTCCCACGCCGGCTGAGAATCCTTTGATCCAGATTTTCCGCCAGCGGTTTGGCAGCGAATTTCGCGAACGCAAGCAGACAGCGGGCAAGAACAATCGGGCGGACAGTATTCGTGAGCTGCGCGACAAAATCTACGCCGAATATCTGCCGGAAAACGGTACGCCAGCGTACACGCCGGAACAGGTTGCAAGCGCTTTCGAGAGCCTCCAGGAACGGGCAATTCGTGACCTCATCCTCGAGGGCAAGCGCATCGACGGCCGGTCGCTCCGCCAGCTTCGCAATATCAGCTGCGAAGTGGGTGTGCTGCCGCGGACGCACGGCTCGGCGATTTTCGCGCGCGGTGAAACCCAGGCGCTGGTCACCACCACGCTTGGCACGGTTAGCGACGAACAGCGCGTCGATGGACTAGGCGAAGAGTACAGCAAGAAGTTCATGCTCGACTATAACTTCCCACCGTTCAGCGTGGGCGAATGCCGTCCGATCCGAGGGCCGGGCCGTCGCGAAATCGGCCACGGTGCCTTGGCCGAACGCAGCCTGAAAGCTGTCATACCTGGTCCCGACAAGTTCCCGTACACGATTCGAGTAGTGTCGGATATCTTGGAATCAAACGGTTCCAGCAGCATGGCCAGCGTGTGCGGCGGCACACTTTCCATGATGGATGCCGGCGTGCCCATCTCGGATCCGGTTGCCGGCATTTCGATCGGTCTGGTCAAGGAGAGCGATCGCTACGTTTTGCTTACCGACATCATGGGTGACGAAGACCATTACGGCGACATGGACTTCAAAATTGCCGGCACGGGCCGGGGCGTCACGGGAATCCAGCTCGACCTCAAGATCGACGGAATTAACGACGAGATTATTCGGGCCACTCTCGACCAGGCCCGAGAAGCCCGGCGTGAAATCCTGAAACAGATGTTATCGACGTTGCGGCAGCCACGGACGCAGATTAGCTCTTTCGCCCCGCGTTTGATCCAAATCCATATCAATCCTGAGAAGATCGGCCTGCTCATTGGGCCGGGCGGCAAGACCATCAAGGGCATCCAGGAAACCACGGGTGCCAAGATCGATGTGGATGACGATGGGACGGTCTCTATCTCACACATGGAGGCGGCTTTTGCAGAGGCTGCCCGGCAGAAAGTCGAAGCGCTGACGGAAGAAGTGCGCGTTGGCAAGATTTACGAGGGGCGAGTCACCTCCATCAAGGACTTCGGCGCCTTCATCGAGATCCTGCCCGGTCGCGACGGACTGTGCCATATCAGTGAACTGGATGACAAGTACGTCGATAAGGTCGAAAATGTCTGCAAGGTCGGCGACCACCTGCAGGTCAAGGTGATCGCCATTGACGATCAGGACCGTGTGAAACTCTCAAGGAAGGCGATCCTTCGGGATCAACGGCCTCCTGGGGCCGCTGGCGAGCAGCCGCCTCAGCAAGCCCCTCCTCGCCGGCATGCGGAACCCGGACCTCGTCTCAGCGAAGGGCCGCGCCAGGGTGATTCAGGGCCGCGCAGGCGCCCGGATGCTCCCGGTGGAGAAAACTCGGATGCCGGAAGGCGATAAACGCCGCCGAGAGCACGAGGTGTACGCCGAGTTGGCCGAATTGGCTGGCAGCTTCATTCACGAGATCAAAAACCACCTCAGCACCCTCGGGCTCAATCTGCAGCTCCTCTTGGAGGATTTTCAGGATCCTCAATCGCAGCGGGAGCGGCGCGCGCTGGAACGCATTCAGCGCCTGCAGACCGAGTGCCATCGGCTTGTCGACGTCTCGAATGATTTCCTCCGCTTCGCTCGAGTTGGTGACGTGCATGTGGAGCCGTGCAACTTGATCGAAATCGTCGAGGAAATGATCGACTTCTTCGGACCGACTGCGCGACAGGCAAATATCGAAATCAAGAGTTATCTCCCTGCTGATCTGCCGCTGGTCCCCCTCGACAGGGAGCTGTTCAAGCAAGCCCTCCTGAACTTGATGCTGAACGCGGAACAGGCGATGCCCGAAGGCGGCGAATTGACGATCCAAGCTGTGCGTGAGCCCAGGCATGTATGCCTCAGCCTCATCGATAACGGCAAGGGGATGGACGCGGAAGTGCTAGCGCGTGTGTTTCGACCCTTTTTCTCGACGAAACCAGGTGGAACCGGGCTCGGCCTGCCAACGACTCGAAAGATAGTCGAGGCGCTCCGCGGTTCCATCGAGGTGCAAAGTGAAGTTGGCCGCGGGACCAAATTCACGATCCGGCTGCCTGTGGATCTACTTGATGCAGCGGCCGAAAAGCAGTGACGAACTCATGAAGACGCTTGCGAACCTGAACGGCGAAATCATGCCCCTGGCCGAGGTCAAGATCTCTGCCCTCGATCGAGGTTTTCTCTTCGGCGACGCAGTTTACGAAGTGCTCCGAGTTTACCAGGGCAAGCCCTGGCTCCAGCGGGAGCACTTCGAACGCTTACAGCGCAGCCTCAAGGCGATTCGCATGCCGGGGATCGACCTGCAAGAGTTGCGTAAGCGTGTGCTGGAAACGATTGCTGCCGGCGGTTTCGCCGAGGCGACCGTTTATATCCAGATCACGCGAGGCGCCTACCTGCGTTCGCATGCATTCCCGGCCGAGGCGACGCCATTGGAATTCCTCTATGTTCAGGAACTCCAGGACGTTTATCGAGAGTCGAGGCTCAGTGGTGTCGCCGTGATTACGCATCCCGACATCCGCTGGGCTCGGTGCGATATCAAGTCCACCAATCTCTTGGGAAACGTTCTCGCCATGCAAGCAGCCAAGGAAGCAGGCTGCTTGGAAGCGCTCTTGTACTCCCCCGACGGCACGGTGACCGAGGGGACTCACACAAGTCTCTTTGGCGTCAAAGGCGACATGGTGCTCACTGCTCCCAATAGTAACGCCGTCTTGCCCGGCATAACGCGTGCTCTGGTTTTGCGGTTGGCCAAGTCCGCAGGCATTCCGGTGCGCGAGCAGATCCTGAAAAAGGACGATTTGGGCGGGGTTGCAGAGCTGTTTTTGACGGGCACGACCGCGGAAGTGTTACCAGTCGTTCAGGTCGATGGCCGGCCGGTCGGGGACGGGTGTCCAGGGCCTTTCACGCGTCGCCTGCAACAAGCCTATGCTGAAGCGGTTGCTGCCTTTGTTCTTGGCTCTGTCGAACCGGCCTGACCCGTTCTCTTCCGCCGACCTGCCCCTTCCGGTGCTTATTCTCACAGCTTTTGCAAGTCTTGCGTTTGCGGCAAATCGTCAAGGCTCTTCAGGTCGAATAGCTCCAGAAAGCGTGCTGTCGTGCCGTAGGTCACTTCGCGCCGGTCGGCTTCGCCGCGCTGGGCGATTGCGACCAACCCACGGCGGACGAGTTGGCGGAGCAACCCTCCGGATTCAATACCTCGAATGCTGTCAACCTCCATCTTCGTCACCGGTTGGCGATAAGCGACCAGCGAAAGAACGTCGATCGCTGCCGGGGAGAGACGTGCCTCCTTCGCTTGTCCATAAAGCCGGTCGACGACCGGCCGGAAGCGCGGTCGCAGGGTGACGATGTAGCCGTGGTCCTGAACCTGAACGTGGTAAGGGCGCCCCTGACGACGGTACGTGAGGTTGAGATCGTCAATGGCGTCCTTGAGTTGTGCATCGGTCAGGCCCCGAACCGCCGCGTTGGCTCGGTCCAGCGTTAGGGGGCCTCCGCCCACAAAAAGGAGCGCCTCAAGGATGCGCTCAACCGCAGGCGGACTCGCCGTAGCCTCGCCCTGGGGTTCTGGACCCGCGCACTCCGGGGCCGATGGGACGTCAACTTCCCAAGCCTGGCCGTCCAGAACAGCGCCATAGCTTCGTGCCATTTCTGTGACCGATTCAGGATTTAAGGGTGGGTCTTCTTCTGGTGAATTTGGCATGGGTCGGGCTATCCTTGGACAACGCGCTTTAATCCCGGCGGGCGCTCGTTCTGGCCATAATCAGCCGCTGCCTCGCCGGGTAAACTTCTCGCGATGGTGCTGATCGTAGTGTTATTGTCGGACGAAAGGGCCCTGTCGTGTATGCCGGCTGCTCCATTTGACTCAGACTAATTCGGTCCTATCTTTGCCGTAGAAGCGCTATCGCTTCTGCGCCAATAACTTGCGACGCAGAGACGAGAGTTTTGTTCAGAGTGAAAGCCGGCATGCTGGCCGGGATTGGAACAGCACTCCGGACAAACCACCAGCCAGAACCCAGGAATCAGCAGCCGGGAACTCAGGAGAGGCTTGATGAAAATCACTTTGGGCGCTGGCGCGGTCCCGCTTGAGCTGCAACACTCTGGCAGCGCAGGCCCCGCGCTGCCAACCACAGCAGAAGAACCAAAGTCCAGCCGAACCAACCAGTTCCTAGATTGCCAAGGTGGATCGCAAGGTCCGGAACACTTCGAGTCGTCCTTGGGGTTCGGCGCCGGGGAAGTGCTAGTTCCTGAATTCCTGAGCCGCATCCTCGAAAGCAAGCTCTTGAATGAAGAGGAACTGGGAGAGTTCATTTTCAAAAATGGGCCATTCGCTGAAACTAGCCGCGCTGCGCTGATAGAAACAATGGTCCACCAGGGGCTGTTGACCGAGTACCAGTTAAGCCGGCTCCTGGCCGGGCAGACGTTCGGCCTGATCCTGGGCAATTACCGTATTGTCGAGCGCATCGGGGCCGGCGGCATGGGAGTGGTTTACAAGGCCGAGCATGTTCATATGAAGCGGGTGGTCGCGATCAAGGTCCTGGTCACCCAGGAAGATCGCCACTCCGTTTTCTTGCAGCGCTTTTACAGTGAGATGCAAGCCACTGCGGTCTTGAGTCACCCGAATATCGTGCTTGCGTTCGATGCTGGCGAGATCGCAGTTCCCGGCTCCCAGGAAGAGGTCCTGCGCTATCTTGTCATGGAGTACGTGCCGGGCCACGACCTCGAACAATACGTGCTCCAGCACGGCCCTTTGCCTGTCAGCCAGGCTTGCGAATACATACGCCAGGCGGCGAGCGGCTTGCAGCACGCTTATGAACACGGCCTTGTGCACCGGGATATCAAGCCGTCAAACCTGCTGCTAACGCCCCAGAGCCAAGTCAAAATCCTCGATTTCGGCCTGGCACGCCTGTGCCGACGGCGTCATACGGAAGCTCACACCATGTTGGGCAGCGTGGACTACATGGCTCCCGAGCAAGCGCGCGATGCGCGGTCGGTGGATATTCGCGCCGACATCTATGGTTTGGGTGGGACGCTCTACTGGCTTCTGTCCGGGCAAAAGCCGTTTCCTGGCGACCGGCCGGTCATCGAGGAACTCCTCGCGCGCCAACGAGAATCGCCGGTCCCGCTGAATAAGTCCCGGCCAGATATCCCCATTGAATTGGAAGCGGTCGTGTACCAAATGATGGCACTGGATGCCGGTGATCGCTATCCGACACCGCTGGCAGTGATGAGTGCCTTGAACGCGTTCATGGATTCGGGACAAGGAAATGGAGGCAAATCTCGGTCTCATTCTCTTGCGGAAAGCCTCGGCGTCCTGGCCAGGGATTTCGAGGCGACCGCCCAGGGTGAACCATCCAGTTCGAAACACGTGCAGCGCGTGCTCATAGCCTCCAACACTCCCAAGGTTCGAGCTTCTTGTCGGGCGAGCCTGGAGCCTACCGGGCTAGAATGTCACGAGGCCCGGCACGTCGAGGAAGTGCACGATCTCTTGCGGGAAGCGGTCTACGACCTTCTTGTCATCGACACGCAAACCCCTGACATCGGCGGATTGGAACTGTGCGCGCAATTGCGTGCCGAGCCGCCCTCTCCGCATTTGAAAATCGTTTTGCTCGCGCCGGATCATGCGCCGGAGTGGCTGAGCACAAGCCAGAAGGCCGGCGCGGATGATTGCATTGCTCGAAATGCGCGTCCCCAGGAAATAGCAAGCCGGTCCCGTGCGGCACTGCGTATGAAAGAGGCCGAGGAGCGTGCCGATCGTTTGGCGGGGCATCTTCTCAACGTTAATCAGCAGCTCGAACAGACATTGCGCTTGCGTGACGCGGACTTGTACCAGGCTCAGGATGTGCTGATCTTCGCCATGGCGAAAATGGCAGAATTGCGAGGCCTGGAGACGGGTGCGCATCTGCTGCGCATGCAAGGTTACGTGCGCGTTCTTGCCGAAGAGGCCATGCGCCTGCCAGCCTTTACCGGGCGCATCGACGATATGTTCGTCCGGCTACTTGAACGCTGCGTGCTCCTGCATGATATTGGCAAGGTCGCAATTCCGGATCATATCCTCTTGAAGCCGGGAAAGTTTGACGCGGAAGAACGCTCGGTGATGGAGTCGCATACCGTCGTTGGGGCGGATATCCTTGCCGCGGTGGCACGGCAGAATGGCGCATCGCTGGCCTTTCTCCAAATGGCCACCGACATCGCACGGCACCATCATGAACGCTTCGACGGCAAAGGCTACCCTGCCGGACTGGAAGGCGAAGCAATCCCTCTGGCTGCCCGCATCGTTACCGTCGCCGATGTGTACGACGCACTCCGTTCCAAGCTGGTCTACAAGCCGGGGCTGGCCCATCTTCCAGCCAAGAGGCTCATTCTTGAGAGCGCCACGGGCCAGTTCGATCCTGCCTTGCTCGTCGCCTTCCGCAACTGCGAACCCAATTTCGAACAGATCTTCGCGCAAACGAAGGACTGACCCACTCGTCGAGCGCAAATGTATTGCTTGATTGAGCTTTGACGGATGGATCGTCGAGTCGCACCAAGCGAACCCAAGGTATGTCCAGTCTCCAATAAACCACGTCACGCGAAATGCGATCGGCTCGCGCCTACGAACGGTGCGGCAAGAAGAAAACGCCGGTGACGAAGGTGCCAACCCAGAGGAGGCCGAATATTACGGCGAGCGTCAGATGCAATCTGCGCCGATGAGTAAGGCCCGTGAATAGCATGAGCGGCATCACCGCGGTGGAGGGCAAGGAAAAACACAGATGAATAGCGAGAGCCTTTCGCAGTGCCGGATCTGCATCGAAATACTGAAACAGGTCTGGATCAACGAGCCGTGCGACTACTTCGAGACCGATAAGCGCGCTCACCGTGAGCACAAAAAAAGCAACGTTGATGCGCCCATGAAGCCGATAGTTGCCGCGCGCCAAGGCAATCAGCGATGTCAGAAACAGCGCGGTCACAGTCACGACCGCGATCTTGAGAACCAGAATGACATTCGGGCCGGTGAGCACGCCTCTGCACCTTTCTCCACTTTGACGGATCCGGGGTGAGGAAGAAGCCATGCCCTTCATCCTCGGTAAAAGGAAGTCGCTCTATATCGGCGTGCTTGAATCGGCAGCGATGTAGGACAGATTTCCCAATCTGTCCGGTCAGGTTGGAAACCTGACCTACTTCCAAATCGCGCACGGTTCTAGAAGCGCCGCACGGGCTTCGGCATTGCAACAATCAGTAGTCTATGAATCCCAATGCCATCAGGCGGCCCGGCGGGAAGACCTTGTCGGCTCGTGCTTCCAGCGGCGGTGCAGCCAGAAGTATTGCGCCGGCGCTCGGGACACGCCTCGTTCGAGTGCCGCAGTGAACCGTTGCGTGACGGCGCGGACCGCGTCCGGTTGTCCTTCATAGTGTTCGGGAAGAATCAAATCCTCTACCTCGACCCGGCAATGCAAAGGTTTTCCCAGGTTTCGGGTGAGCAGAACGATCAAGGGAACCCGGTATTGCAATGCCAGAAGAGCGATGGCCTTATGAGTCGACGCGGGCCGGCCGAAGAAATCGACGAACAGGCCGCGCTTACCTGCATCCTGGTCTGCCAATGTTCCAAGCACGCCCCGCCCGGAGAGAATCTGCTGCATCTGCTCGAAGTCGCCCTTTTTTGCGAGCAGCTTTTGCCCCGTGCGTTCGCGAAATTGTCGAAGAAAGTCGTCCAGGTACGGATTATCCAGCGGTCTGGCCACCGCGTGGCAGGGAAACCCCAACAAGCCGAGCGCATAACTGCCCATCTCCCAATTGCCAAAGTGTCCCGTCACTATCAGCAGCGGCCGATCCGAAAGCAAACAAGCAATGAACGGCCGAGCAGTCGAGAGGTCCAGGTGATCCCGCCAATTGGTGATATGCATTCGACGGGGCAGGTGGATGATCTCGATCAGTAACCTGCAGAAGTGAAGGTAGACGGAGCGCACCAGGTCATCGCGCTCCGCGCTGCTAAAACGGTCGCCGAAGGCAATCCGCAGGTTCTCAAGTGCCACTGCGCGATGCCGCCGGTCAACCCGGTAGGCGAGCCAGGCAAGCACATCCGCGAACGCGATGGAGCCGTCGATGGTGAGCACCTGAATTACTGATACGAAGAGTCGAACGATCAAGTACACGGTGTAGTCCGCGACGAACGAACGTGACTTGGACATGGGGCCACTCCCTCGGCATAGATTCGGAAATCGAGTTAGAATCTCGTTCCAGCGCTCCGCGCGGGAAGCTAACGTATTTGTCAGTTTCCTTTCAGTTCGACAGTTTTTCCTGTCTCCGCGGAGCGATAGATTGCCAGGACAATCTCCACCGCTTTCCGCCCTTCCCTGCCGTCCACGGCCGGCTTGGTGCCTGTTTCGATGGCACGAACGAAATCGGTAAGCTGTTTGGCATGGCCCACGTGGGAGATGGCTGCAGGGTTACTGGCGCCACCGGAGGCGCCCACCTTTCGGGCGAAGCGCTCTCGAATCTTTTGATCCTCGGCAGTCTCCGGCGTCAACTCCCAACGGAGCACATCCTCCTGCTCGATGACCGCGCTGCCCCGGTCGCCATGGATCGCAATTGTCTTGGGCAGTCCGGGATGAATACTGGTCGCAGCCTGAATCACGCCGAGCGCGCCATTGGCAAAGCGTAGGCAGGCAACTGCAGTATCTTCCACTTCGATGCGTTCGTGAGCAAGCGTGGCTGTGAAACCGCTAATGTGCGTGACCGGGCCCATCATCCACGAGAGCAGATCCACATTATGGATCGCCTGGTTCATGAGGGCCCCGCCGCCGTCGAGTGCCTTCGTGCCTTTCCAGCCACCCTCATCGTAATAGGATTGCGGCCGCCACCATTTGCAGGCGGTTTCTCCCAGCGTCAATCTTCCAAATCGCCCCGCAACGATGGCTGCCTTCAAGGTCAGGTTGGCGTCGGCGAAGCGCGAGGGAAAGATTGTGCACAATTGCACCCCGTGGCGAGCGCACGCATCAATGATGCGGTCACAGCGTTCCAGCGTGATTTCGAGCGGCTTTTCCACAACGACATGCTTGCCGGCCCGTGCCGCGGCCACGGCAGGCTCCATGTGTGCGCCGCTAGGCGTTGTCACGATGACCACATCGACGTTGCGCCGGGCCAGAACGCTGTCCAGATCCGTGCCGAACTCGCAGTGGATTCCCAAGGCATCTGCAAGGGCCTTGGCGTTGTCGGCATTGCGGCTCACCAGAGCGACCAGGCGGGCGCTCGGAATCTCCGTGAGAGCCCGGGCATGGAACCGAGCGATCATTCCGCAGCCGACGATGGCGAAGCCCAGCATGGTCTTTCTTCCACAGGCAAATTCGCAGCCGATGCCGTCGTTTCTGAAAACAGAGGAAACAAAAGCGGCGGAAAAGCGCCGCAGTCCAAAGAAGTCACTTTTGGAGTGCGGCGCTTTTCCGCCGCTTTTGTTTTCCGGTCCTCGACAATTCACTCCGCCAACACTTCAGAATCTGCGAAACTCGAACTTACGCGAGGGTGTCCGTCTTGAGGAGGAGAGCTGCACGAATCAGGTACTGCAGCCCGCTCAAAACCGTGGCTGCCAGCATGGCCCAGATGAGCCCGTCGCGAATGGTCGCGAAGAACCAGACGGCGTTTTGAGAGAAGCTCGAGGTCTCCAGGTGCAGAGATACGAAAATGCCAAAGAGGGCTGCACATTGCAGCCCCATTTTTAGTTTCCCCAGCCAGTCTGCTCCAAAGGTTGCCCCGCGGTTTTCCAGAAAGCTGCGCAAGCTGGTAATGATCAACTCGCGAGCCACGATGACCGTGACCATCCACGGCAGGAGCCAGGCTGGATCGTCCTTGACACCCCTGGGCAGCAGAAAAATATACGCTCCGCAGATAAGCACCTTGTCCACGAGGGGATCGAGATTACGGCCCAGCGTGCTGGTCAGCCCCTGCTTTCGGGCCAGGTAGCCATCCAACCAATCGGTAAGTGCTGCCAAGGCGAAAACGGCGATGGCCCACAACCAGCTTTCCCATTGGATCAGCGAGAACAAGACCAAAGCCAGGGCGAAACGTGCCCCGGTCAGTTGATTGGGTAAGTTGAGGACCGGGGGACGTGGCGGAGTTATAGTGGCCATAGCTTACCTTCCGGGGCCAATGGCACGGGCAACCAGATCATAGCCGTCCGCCGTCGTCACCTTGACGCGCACCAGATCTCCTGCGCCCAGGCCCTTGCCCTTGACGCGTACCAGGGCGTCAATTTCGGGAGCGTCGGCATGAGAGCGTGCCAGCAGGTGATTCGGCACTTCCGGATCGGGACCATCGATGATGACGTCCATTTCCCGACCGATTTGCTTACGGCTCCATGCGAACGCCACCTGCTGTTGCGCCTCCATCAGGCGGTTACGCCGTTCTTCCTTCGCCTCTTCAGCGATATGCCCGTCGAGCCGGGTCGCCGGTGTGCCGGGTTCTATCGAGTAAGGAAACACGCCTGCCCGTTCGAACTGTTGTGCCTTCACGAAGGCCAGCAATTCCTCGAATTCCGCCTCCGTCTCTCCCGGGAAACCAACAATGAACGTCGTGCGTAATGAGAGATTCGGAATAGAGGCTCGCAGCTTGGCTAGCAACTCTTCCGTGGCCGCACGATTGACGCGCCGCTGCATGCGCCGCAGCATCCGATCATTGATGTGTTGCAGAGGTAGATCGAGGTAAGGAACAATACGTCGAGCATTTGCCAGGATCTCGATGAGTTCCGAAGTGAAATGGATGGGATATGCGTACATGATACGAATCCATTCCACGCCATCGACCGCGTCGAGTTCACGCAGGAGTTCGGCCAGACGCACTCGGCCGTACAGGTCCAGCCCGTAATAGGTTGTATCTTGCGCGACAATGATCAACTCGCGCACGCCGTCAGAAACGAGTTCGCGCGCCTCGCGGAGCACTTCCTCAATGGGTTTCGTAATATGCTTGCCGCGCATGCTGGGGATGGCGCAGAAAGTGCACAGGCGATCGCAGCCTTCGGAAATCTTCAGGTAGGCGTAATGCCTGGGAGTGATGCGCAGGCGGGCAGTATCTTCAAGTGCTCTGAGCGGCGCTGGTCGAAACAGGCTGCGCTGCTCCGACCGCTGCGAGAGCGCCCGGTCCACGACCTGGGTAATTTCCTCGCGGCCGAAGACGCCGACGATATGATCGACTTCAGGCACTTCCTGAAGAAGCTCGTCTTTCTTTCTTTCCGCCAGGCAACCGGCCACGACCACGGCACCGACCCGCCCTTGCCGCTTGAGGTCGAGCATTTCGCGGATGACGCCCAGCGATTCCTGCCGGGCCGGCTCGATGAAGCCACAGGTATTGATCACAACGACGTCCGCACCATCTGCATTGGGGACGAGGGCGTAGCCATCCTGGGCCAGGCGTCCCAGCATGCGTTCGGAGTCAACAAGATTCTTGGGGCACCCAAGGCTCACGAAAGCGTAGGTGCCCTTTGGAGAATCGCTCATGCAGGTCCCAGTTTCTCCGCGATGCCTTTTGGGTCCGGCCGCAGGACGGTGAATGAAGCGCCGCGGGCGGATGGAGATCCTTTCCCCCCGCAAGCCCGAGCAGATGAGGCGTATGACCTGTTTATATCGAAAACCCAGCGATGCGGTCAAGTTAGGCCGTGTCGGCAGCATGCACCTTGGTCCCGACAGAGAGCGCTGTCTTATGGAGCAAGGAATACTGGACGAAATTTCGTTATTTTCATATAGATAGAAATATGAAATGCGGACACAAGCCGAAATGCAAGCTGCCACAACTCCAGGCAGAACTTGAAGCTGCCGAGGAGCATGTGGAGGCGTTCGGGGCGCTCGCTCACCTGAGCAGGCTCCAGGTGTTCTTCTTTTTGGTTCGGGAAGAGCGCGAAGTGGCCGTCGGAGAGATCCAGGAAGCCCTCGATATTCCCGGCCCCACCCTCTCCCACCACCTCAATTTGTTGCGCCGTGCCGGTCTGGTGTGCAAACGGAGGTCGGAGCGCCACATTTACTGCTCCGTTGACCGGGAATCTGTCACGGCCCTGGTGCGCTTACTGACGGCGTGTTGTTGAGTCCAATTTCAAGCCTGAGTACAGGAGAATGAGTCGAATCGTAACAGAGCCAGGGTTGGGGCTGGCTCGGCAAATGGTAAGTAAAGGTGAGGGAGATGCGGAAGCTGGCAGCAGAACTGTTCGGCACTTTTGCCCTGGTTTTCGCGGGCACGGGCGCCATCGTGATCAACGATGTCCGCGCGGATAGCGTTTCCCACGTTGGCGTGGCGCTGACTTTTGGCTTGATCGTTCTAGCCATGATCTATGCGCTGGGGGATGTTTCGGGGGCTCACTTGAATCCTGCCGTCACGTTCGGCTTCTGGGCGGCGCGCCGATTTCCCGCCCGCGAAATCCTGCCTTACCTGGGTAGCCAATGCCTCGGAGCCCTGCTGGCCAGTGGCTGCCTTTGGCTTCTGTTCCCAGGGCATCCAACGCTGGGAGCGACTTTGCCCGTAGGGCCGGCATTGCGTTCCTTCGTCCTGGAAGCCATCCTGACCCTCGTCTTGATGTTTGTCATTCTCTCCGTATCGACCGAGGCGAAGGAGAAAGGCATCATGGCGGGCGTCGCGGTAGGTTCCGTGATCGCCCTGGAAGCCTTGTTCGCCGGCCCGATCTGCGGGGCTTCCATGAATCCCGCGCGCTCGTTGGCGCCAGCCCTCGTCGCTGGACAATTGCAATGCTTGTGGATCTACCTGACCGCTCCGGTGCTTGGGGCCGGGGGGGCCGTTGTAATCTGTCGATGCATTCACGCTGGGCCTTGCTGTCAGCCCTCTCCTGAGAAATGTCGTCCGTGATCAAGCGTGCCCCCAGCCCCCTGCACTTTCACGCAGAATGCCAACCCCACAGTGTAACGGAAAAACCTAAGGCAAGAATGAAGCAAAAGTAAATTCCACTTCAGAAATGCTCGCAGTCTCGATCAGACATTTTTGCTCCTGTTTTTATCCTACTTTCATGAGTTTCTCATCTTCCTGCGCGTAGACTTCCCCACGGAATATGTAAGTTGTCTGAATGCTTTGGCCGGGATCAAATTGTGTGAAATCCGGCCGGCCAGTGAGTAGCGCAACTCTTGTTTCAGAAAGGCCGCACCATGAGCACTCTCGGCAGGCGTTTCGGTGTTCTCGTTGGCTTCCTCTTTCTTCTGGTCGGATGGAACGTGACCGTGCAGGGAGAGGAGTCGGGTTATCACGTATTGAAGACATTCGCTGTGGGCGGCGAAGGAGGTTGGGATTACCTCACGATGGATTCGGCAGCTCGGCGTCTGTACATCTCGCGCGCCACGCGCGTGCAGGTACTGGACGTGGAAAAAGGGACCGTGGTCGGCGAAATCCCCAACACGTCCGGCGTGCACGGGATTGCGATCGCGCCGAAGCTGGACCGCGGCTACACGAGCAACGGTCGGGACGGCACCGTGACCGTGTTTGATCTGAAGACGCTCAAAGAGCTGGAACGCATCAAGGTTGGCCAAGGGCCCGACGCCATCTTATTTGACCCTGCCTCCGGCCGCGTGTTCACCTTCAATGGACGCGGTCAGGATGCGACGGCGATCGATGCCGCAACTGGAAAGGTGGCGGGCACGGTGAAACTGGGCGGCAAGCCCGAGGCGGGCGTGTCTGACGAGCAAGGGACGATCTACGTGAATATCGAGAACAAGAATGAAATCATCGCCTTTGACGCCAAGGATCTTACGGTGAAGCACCACTGGCCGGTGGCTCCCGGAACTGAGCCGGCCGGTCTTGCCATCGATCGAAGCAGCCGCCGGCTTTTCGCCACCTGTCACAACCAGAAAATGGTGATACTGGACGCAGACAGCGGCAAAGTCATCGACACGCCAACGATTGGCAAGGGCACCGACGCTTGCGTTTTCGACCCTGCTTCCAGCCTGGCTTTCAGCTCCAATGGCGACGGAACCTTGACGCTTGTGCACGAAGACGCTCCGGACAAGTTTAGCGTTGTCGCCAATGTACCGACGCGGGCTGGCGCGCGCACCATGGCTTTGGACAGCGAAACGCACAACATCCTCCTGGCAACCGCCAAAGCCCAGGCGACCCCGGCCACAGGCAAGGGAGGCGGTGGAAGGCGCAGCTTCGTCCCGGGATCGTTCGTGATCCTGGTAGTAGGAAAATGAGCGTCGCTCAGAGCAATACTCCAGCCGGCTCGTTTCGGGAAGCACATGCTTCGCGAAGCGGGCTGTGGTTTTTTCACCGCGAAAAACAAAAGCGGCGGCAAAGCGCCGCACTCCAAAAGTGGCTTCTTTGGATTGCGGCGCTTTGCCGCCGCTTTTTTTCACCTACGCCCGTAGCGGGCCGAAAATGAAAAGCGGGATTTCCAAGGTCGGATCTTTACTTCCCCCGGTGATTGATGCAGACCGGACTTTAATGTTGGCGCTCCCGCTTCTCGCCCTCTGGGGGTCTGCGGTTGACCTTGCAAATGCGTGTTGGCCAATCTCTTCCATAAGGAGGTACACTCGTGCGACGCATCATGTTGGGGATTGTGGTAATGCTGGCCATCAGTCCGCCTCTGCGGGCCGACGACAAGGCCAAGGAAAAACCTGCGCCGGACAAGCCAAAGACTGGGGCGGAGCAATACCAGGCTCTAGTCAAGGAATATGACGACGCCTTAAAGGCGTGGATGAAATCCTATCAAGCGGCCAAGACCGACGAAGATCGCCGAAGGCTGCCTGGTTATCCCACGCCGCAAAAATACGAAAAACAGATCTTAGACCTTGTCGAGAAGAATCCCCACGACGCGTTCGCTCTGGACGCTCTCATTTGGGTGGTGCAGCACAATCCCGGCAATTCGAACAGGGCCGTTGAGCTGATTGCAAAAGATCACGTTCAGGATAAGCGAGTGGGAGCGCTTGCAGGCTCTTTGGTCTATTCCCCCTCGTCCAGCGCCGATGTGATTCTGCGCGCCATCCTGCAAAACAGCACCGATCACAAGGAGCAGGGCCCGGCCTGCTTTGGTTTGGCCAAGAGACTGAAAACGAAAGCGGACAGGGCTCAATCGAAGGACACAACCGAGGCGGAGAAGTATTTCCAGCAGACGATCGAGAAATACGCTGATGTCAAGTATTACGGAAAGAAGACGCTTGGGGATGCTGCCAAGGGAGCCCTCTTTGAGATGCATCATCTGAGCATCGGCAAGCCGGCCCCTGAGATCGAGGGCGCAGACGTCGACAACAAGAAGTTCAAACTGAGCGATTATCGCGGCAAGGTGGTGCTCCTCGACTTCTGGGGGAATTGGTGAGGCCCCTGCCGGGCCATGTACCCCCACGAGCGGTCGCTCGTGAAGAAGCTCGAAGGCAAGCCTTTCGCGATCTTGGGAATCAACAGCGATCACGCACGCGATGAACTCAAGAAGGTGCTGGAAAAAGAGAACATCACGTGGCGATCGTGGTTCGATGGCGGCGACACCAGTGGCCCCATTGCGACCCACTGGAACATCGAAGGCTGGCCGACCTTATACCTGGTCGATCACAAGGGCGTCATCCGGGATAAGAGTGTCGGCTCCAAGGAAATGGATAAGCTGATCGAGAAACTTGTCCAGGAAGCAGAGGCAGCTTCGAAGACCAGCGCACAAAAATAAGCGCCTTGAGCTTTGAAGGATTGTCGAGGAGCCCACGTGTTGCATCACGTGGGCTTCTCTTTTCACTGCCTGGCGGCTATGCATAACCACAAAGGATCTGACGCTTTTTCTGGAGAGCTTCATGGCCGAATTTCGCACTGAAAAAGACTCGATGGGCGACGTAAAGGTTCCTGCCAAGGCCTATTACGGCGCCCAAACTCAGCGGGCGGTGGAGAACTTTCCGATTTCGGGGCCGCCGTTGCCACCGCGGCTGATCCATGCACTCGGTCTCGTCAAGCTCGCGGCAGCCATTGTCAATCGCGACCTGGGTAAACTCAAGGCAGAAATCGCTGAACCCATTGTCAAGGCAGCGCGCGAAGTGGTCGCCGGCAAATTCGACGACCAGTTCCCGATCGACATCTTTCAGACCGGCTCGGGCACTTCGTCCAACATGAATGCGAACGAGGTGATCAGCAACCGGGCGATTGAGCTGACCGGCGGCGACCGCTTCGACAAGAAGAAGCCGATCCATCCTAATGACCACGTGAATATGGGGCAATCGACCAACGATATGTTCCCCACGGCTATTCACGTGGCCGTGGGCCAGGCGATTCATGATGAGCTTCTGCCTGCCCTGGAGCGACTGCGGAGCGCGCTCGACGGCAAGGCCAAGAAATGGGATGACGTCATCAAGATCGGCAGGACTCACCTTGCCGATGCGACCCCCATTCGCTTGGGCCAGGAGTTCAGCGGCTACGTTCGGCAACTGGATCTATCGCAAGAGCGCGCCCGGCGTGCGCTCCTCGCCATCCTCGAGCTTCCCGCGGGAGGGACGGCGGTCGGCACCGGGATCAACACGCATCCGAAATTTGGGACCAAGGTTGCGGAGACTCTTGCCAAGGAGACCGGAATCCCGTTCATTGAAGCCAGGAACCATTTCGAAGCCAACGCCAATCGGGACGGCCTGGTCGAGAGCAGCGGCGAATTACGGACAATTGCGGTGAGCCTCTATTCCATTGCCAACAATATTCGTTGGCTTGGCAGCGGTCCGCGCTGCGGATTTTACGAGGTGATGTTGCCCGACCGGCAACCTGGCTCGTCGATCATGCCTGGCAAGGTCAATCCAGTCATGTGCGAAAGCATGATGCAGGTGGCTGCGCGCGTCATGGGTAATGACCAGACTATTGCGTATTCCGGCGCGACCGGCGGCCAGTTCGAGCTGAACATCATGATGCCGGTCATGGGGCTGGCGGCCTTGGAAAGCGTGCAGCTCCTCGCGGCCAGCACCAACGCATTCGTGGAGTTTTGCGCAAACGACATGGAGGCCAACCGTCAGCAATGCGAAAAACAGGTCGAGGAAAGCCTGGCCATGGTCACCAGCCTCAATCCGTTGATCGGCTACGACATGGCTGCCGCAATCGCGAAGGAGGCCTTCAAGACCGGCAAGACGGTGCGCAACCTCTGCCTGGAGAAGCTTCGCGCCGGCGCCCTCAGAAAGAAGGACAGCGAGGCGGTGGTGCGTGAGGATGAATTGAACCGGGCACTGGATCCCCGGAGCATGACTGAGCCGGAGAATGTCAAAACCTAACTGCATAGTCGTTGCCAATTCCGCGCGGGTGTCTGGGCGGCTGAGTTCGAAGATTGTCTGTGGCGTCGGGCGCTCGGGTTTGCTACGATAGTGTTTAATCGCCGGTCGCGATGTCGCCTATTCCCGAAAGAAGAGTTCATGGACTTGGAATTCGATCCAGTCAAAGATATCCGCGTATTGAGAGAACCGAAGGTCTACTTGCTCGGCCAACAGAAGGTAAACGATGCCGAGTTGAGCCGCTTTCTCCGAGACCATGACGTAGCCTGGCAAACGGACACCGACGTGGCAGGCGAACAACTCACGGAAGTTGCTGGTCGCGTCTGCTACATGAGCTTTGCCCGCCCTCGACCTGGCGGCAACGAGGCATACCTCCACAATATTCTGAAGGTGGGACACGGCTCGGTGCTGGAGCATGCAGTCTGGAGTTTCTTGTTCGTGGGAGTGAGTCGGACGCTCACCCACGAATTAATTCGTCACCGCGCGGGCTGGGCTTATTCGCAGCTAAGCCAACGTTACGTCGACGAATCGGTGGCCGAGTATGTCGAGCCTCAAGAGATCGCTGCAGATCCGGAATTGCACCATATTTGGCTGGAAGCCGTTGCCCAAAGCCACCGGGCGTATATGATGTTGGCGGAGAAGCTTCAAGAGCGATTCAAGGATGAGCCGGACAAAACCCTCCGACGAAAGCTCGCCCGCCAGGCCGCGCGGAGCGTGTTGCCCAACGCCACCGAGACGAAAATCTGCGTCACTGCCAATGCCAGGGCGCTGCGGCACTTTATTGAAATGCGTGCCAGCCGCCACGCGGAGGTCGAGATCCGCAAGCTCGCGGTGAAGATCCTGCAGGTAATGCAGCAAGAAGCACCGCACATCTTCAGCGATTATCAGCTGGTGCCCCTGCCTGATGGAACGTTTGAAGCTGTCACGGAATTTCGCAAGGTTTGAAGATCCTGGATGGGCCGGCGCCCTGGGTGGGCGTCGAAAAGGGGTCTGACCAGCAATTACATTTAATGAACGTGCCCATGTCGGCTGGTCTTGTCTGGTAGGATTCACAAGGCAGCCCTCTTTTCAACATGCGTTAAGCAGTACGAACAACCCGCACGCACAAGTACCCTCATGCCTCACGACGCGCATCACGTCCAGGGTGTCCTGGAACTTCACCCCAAGGGGTTTGGCTTTCTGAGGAACCCGGCCCGCCACTACGCAGCCCAGGCTGCCGACCCATACGTATCCGCACCGCTGATCCAGAAATTCGCACTTCGCGAAGGAGTCCTTGTGGGCGGGCCCTCTGAGGCGGCCAAGAAGGGCGCCGGACCGCGGCTGGCACGCGTCGAGGAGGTCGAAGGAGAGGCGCCAGATAAATATCCACGCCGCAATTTTGACGATCTGACGCCGATCGATCCGCATGAACAAATCAATTTGGAGACAGGTACTGAGCCGCTGACCACTCGCGTGATGGACCTGCTCGCCCCCATCGGCAAGGGGCAGCGTGGCCTAATTGTTGCCCCACCGCGGACCGGCAAGACCATCCTGCTCCAGCACATTGCTCAAGCCGTGACGAAAAACCACCCCGAAATGCACCTCATGATGCTCTTGGTGGACGAGCGTCCCGAGGAAGTGACCGAGATGCGGCGCACGGTCAAGGGCGAGGTGATCGCCAGCAGTTCCGACCGCGACAGTGCCAGCCATGTACGCACCGCCGAGCTGGTGGTCGAACGCGCCAAGCGCCTCGCCGAGCAGGGGAAGCAGGCTTTTGTGCTGCTGGATAGCCTCACGCGCCTTGCGAGGGCCTATAACAAAAACATCGGTAACAGTGGCCGCACGATGAGCGGCGGCATCGATATTCGTGCCCTGGAGGTACCCAAGCGGCTCTTCGGAAGCGCCCGCGTGTTCGAGGAAGGTGGTTCTTTGACTGTGATGGGAACGGCCCTTATCGAAACTGGGTCGCGGATGGACGACATCATCTTCCAGGAGTTCAAAGGCACGGGCAACATGGAATTGGTACTCGACAGAAAGCTGTCCGACCGGCGGGTGTTCCCGGCAATGGACATCACCCAATCGGGGACACGCAAGGAAGAACGTATCCTGCGGCCGGAGGTGCTGCAGAAAGTCATTCTTTTGCGTCGCAGCCTTGTCTCGATGAACCCCGTGCAGGCAATGGAAAGCCTTGTCAAAAAGTTGGCTGAGTATCCGTCGAACGCAGCTTTCTTGGAGCGCATTGCGGCATTCGTCCGGTGAGCGAGTGCCGGCGGCCAAAATCGGCTCTTGCGGCTTATTGAGAGTCAAAGGATGATGGCAGATCCTATTCAGCAGACGTTGATTCTTTTGAAACCCGACTGCGTGCAGCGCCGGCTGGTCGGCACGATCATTCAGCGCTTCGAACAGAAGGGCCTGCGCCTGGCGGCTCTGAAACTCGTGCAGGTTTCCCAGGATTTGGCGGCAAAGCACTATGCCGTTCACAAGGGGAAGCAGTTCTACGATTCACTGGTACAATTCGTAACTTCCGGTCCGACGGTGGCGATGGTCTGGGAAGGCCGCGAAGCCGTGGCTGTCGCGCGCAGGCTGATGGGCGAGACGGATGGCGCCAAAGCGCCCCCCGCTACGATCCGGGGAGATTTCGCCATCAGCGTTCAGAACAACCTGGTACACGGTAGCGATAGCCCGGCAAATGCTGCAGCCGAGATCGCCCTCTGGTTTCAGCCCGCAGAGCTGGTCAGCTATAAAGCCACCGACCACGCTTGGGTGGCGGGCGATTAGAGAACCAAGCGGTGCAATCCCGCTTCTGATGATCTTTTTTCGTTTAACCGCGAGCCGGCGGCGAGCGCGTCGAATACAAGGGGTCTCGGCGCTGATTGTTCCGCGCTCCCCGTTGGGTCGCGGTTAAACGACGTCTCAGTCATCGCAAGAACCGGAATGCCCCCGGCGCCAAGCGTAACTCCGAGGTCGAATCGACCCATCGTTTACCGTGATGTAGTGTCCCAGCATGTCGCAAACCGAGCCGCGCAATCCGTTTTATTTCATGTTGCTACTCGCCAGCTTGCTCTTCGTGGCCACAGCACTCGCCTATGGCGTGATCCCTGTGCTTGAAGAGAATGCTCGTCAAGCTGGGCAGGCGTTTACGCCCCTGCCCTTCAGTAATGCTCTCCACGCCAACGGCTGGAAATGGCTTCTGTACGAGTTGGCGGCAATGGTTGTTTTCGCTTTCCTTAGCATGGGCCTCGACCGGCTACGGAGCTTGAAAAAAGAGGCCGTGGCGAACACAATTCCTCCGTCTCAGAAAACAGATTCATCTGCCTGAACCTGGACGGAGCACCCCCATGTCCTCGTCTGCTCAACAGGCCGAGAAGCTTCGGACTCTCATCAACTACCATAACCACAAATACTACGTGGATGGGCAGCCAGAAATCTCGGATCGGGAATTCGACCGCTTGCTGAAAGAACTGGAAGCAATCGAGAAATCCCATCCCGGACTAGTCACGCCTGATAGCCCAACGCAGCGTGTCGGCGGCGCGCCGATCGATGGTTTCGTCACGGTCAGGCATCGCCAGCCGATGCTGTCGATCGACAACACCTATAACGCGGACGAGCTGCGCGAATTTGACCGGCGTGTGCACAAGCTGCTTGGCGAAGAAAAGCTCACTTACGTCGTTGAGTTGAAGATCGACGGAGTCGCGATCTCCCTTACATACGAAAACGGGCTCTTCACGGTGGGCGCCACGCGTGGCGACGGCGAGCGTGGCGACGACGTCACTCACAATCTAAGGACCATTCGCGGCCTGCCGTTGCGCCTGAATACCCACAAGCCCCCTGCCCTTTTCGAAGTCCGCGGAGAGGTGTACATGACGCGCGCGGAATTGGCCCGCATCAACAAGGAGCGCGTCGCCAAGGAACAGGAGCCGTTTGCCAACCCGCGCAATTCCACAGCGGGATCGCTCAAGCTGCTCGATCCGCGCTTATGCGCGCAACGCCGGCTCCAGCTTTTCGTCTATTCGCTCGGGGCCACCGAAGGAGTCGAAGTCCAATCCCACCTCACATCTTTGGAACTGCTGCGGGAGTTCGGTTTTCCAGTCAACACGAACATCGCGTCGTTCGACGATATCGATCTGGTCATCGAGTATTGCGACAGTTGGGCTGAGCGCCGCCATGAACAGCCTTATGAGACCGACGGCATGGTCATCAAAGTAGACAGCTTCGCGCAACGCCAACGCCTTGGGACCACAAGCAAAGCGCCGCGCTGGGTCGTAGCGTATAAATTCGAGGCGGAGCAAGCACTGACCAAGCTGCTCAAAATCGAGGTGCAGGTTGGCAAGACTGGTATCCTGACGCCCGTAGCGCATCTGGAAGCAGTTCAGCTCGCGGGTACAACGGTCAGCCGAGCCAGCTTGCACAACGCGGACGAGATTACCCGCAAGGACATCCGCGTGGGCGACAAGGTTCTGGTTGAGAAGGCCGGCGAGATCATCCCCTACGTGATTCGTTCGGAGCCAAGCGCCCGAAACGGCAGCGAAGAGATCTTTCACTTTCCGAGCAATTGTCCAGCATGCAGTTCGCCGGTGGAACGCGAGGAAGGCGGCGTCTATTTCCGCTGTACCGGACCCGCTTGTCCTGCCCAGCTCAAGGAACGGCTGCGTTTCTTCGCCCATCGCAACGCGATGGACATCGAGGGCCTAGGCACGGCGATCGTTGACCAACTCGTCGACGCAGGCCTCGTGCGCTCCATTGCGGACCTCTATCGCCTGACTTTCGAACAACTTGTCGATTTGGAACGCATGGGCAAGAAGTCTGCCCAAAACCTGCTCGATGGCATCGCTGCCAGCAAGAGCCGCGGCTTGGCCCACCTGCTGACCGGGCTCGGGATTCGACATGTGGGGGAGCACGTGGCGGAACTGCTGGCTGCAAAGTTTGGCAACATGGATGATCTCATGAACGCGTCCGTCGAGCGCCTGGCGCAGGTGGAGGGCATAGGCGAGGAACGCGCGGGGAGCATTCATAAGTTCTTTCAGAGCCGTGCCGGGCGGAAGACGATCGAAGATTTGCACAGTCTGGGGCTGAAGCTGACGGAAGACGCCCGCCCCACGCCTGCGCAGATGGGCGCTGCGGATCTGACGGGCAAAACCTTCGTGGTTACCGGAACGCTGACCAAGTTTAGCCGAGACGAAATTGAGGGGCTGATCAAGCAGCTTGGCGGCAAGGCCGCGGGCAGCGTCTCGAAGAAGACCAGTTATGTGGTGGCGGGCGAAAATGCCGGGAGCAAATTGGGCAAGGCTAAACAACTGGGCGTGCCAGTCTTGAGTGAAGAGGAGTTCGAGAAACTCATAGGCGGAAGGTAACCAGCGATTCCGCACAGTTTCTCCCCGGCCTAATTCACCTTGTGTTCTCGGCAAAGGAGCGGGCCAGCGCCGTGATATAATGGTTTGTAAATAGTGGCTTCGTGCGGCCATTGGTACGGTCAAGCATTTGCCCTGGGCAGAGGCTTTCATGTCGCATTCCCTCTCACGGTTGCAGGCCGCACTGCTGGCCATCGTCATCCTCCTGGCATTGTCGCTAGCCGGTATCGGATTGTTCACTGTCGGCAGCCGGCAATGGCTCTGGAGGGCCCATTTCCACGTCCACGCCGGCTTCCAACAGATTCGCGGCGTGGAGGTTGGCACCCGCGTTCGAATCCAGGGAATTGAAGCCGGCGAGGTGGAGAACATCCAGCTACCCCAGCAGCCGGGCGAGGAAGTAATCTTGTGTTTGCGTCTCGATGGGCGCTTGCGGCAGCTGGTTCGCCAGGACGGAGTTGTTCAGATTCTCAACGAGGGAATGCTCGGCGGCAAGATTGTCGAGATCCACCCGGGGTCGCCGAACGCCAATCCCGTCGAAGATTATGCGAAGCTGGCTTCCAAGCCGGCGACCGAATTGACCGACGTGCTCATGCAAATGAACACGGCCCTCGACGGCCTTCGGGACAGTCAGGGCACCGTCGCCAAATTGCTCAAAGACCCAGAGGCTTACGACCGCGTCCTCGCCGTCCTTCAACAAACTCAACAGACCCTTGCATCGTTTCAACAAGACGCGGATGCTTTGAAAAGGCTGCCCGTGGTGCGCAGCTATGTCGAAGACCCGCTGGTTCTCCTGGTACGCCCAAATTGTGAACGCGCCCGTCAATGCTTCGCGGCCACAGATTTGTTCGAGCCGGGCCGAGCTGTTCTTACGGATGATGGACGCCGGCGACTCGACGAACTCGCTCCCTGGTTGGCAGGGATGAAGCAGAAGGGCTCCGAGGTCGTGGTCGTCGCTTATGCCGACTCCCATGGCCCAAACCTGGCCGTGGCCCAGACGATTACCCGCCAGCAGAGCGAAGCCGTATGCGAATACTTGAAGAAGTACCACAAGGTGCACAAGCTCGGCTGGTTCTCCTCACGCAATGTCGTCCCGCTCGGCCTGGGCACCCTCGCGCCTCCGATACCAGAAGTGGATAGCCTGCCGGCGGATCGCATAGAAGTTCAAGTGTTCATCCCGCAGGGCTAAGGGATTCCTTATATACTGAGCGCGGTCAAAAATGAGACATCGCCCCGTAGCCGCATTCGCCAGAATGCGGGCTATCTCACACAGTTCCCCCCGCATTCTGGCGAATGCGGCTACGGCCTATTGGCATCAGTATTGACCGCGCGCCGTATAGT
>DATGZX010000127.1:0-32153 GCA_035296965.1 Gemmataceae bacterium | reverse complement strand
GTGTGAAAATCGGCCAGGCAGAAGTCGTGAAGAGTCACGATCCCGGAATGCCGTAGGAGGGTGTCGTAGACAAACTTGTGGTAGTGCGAGTTGCCCATCTGGTAAATGACCGCCCGATAGCTTGTCATCGAGGCCCGGCGCCTGCGGGATTTTCAGGACAACGAGAAAAGCATTCCGACCATTCTGACCACCTCGCAAAAACTCTCCACCGCCGCGGCCGATGATCTGCTTGAACTCGATCATCGAATTGATCGGCCGCATCAGGACGATGCTGCGGATATTGCGGGCATACGGGAAGGATTACTTCACGATTTATGATTTCGTGAAGGCGCACCACCATTTCATCGATCCGGAATGGGACGGGTGCTGGTCGCCTAGCGCGCCGTCGTTCGGGTGGTGACGAGGAGGAAGCCAAGCGCGGAAACAGGGGAGAAGGGGAACCGGCGCTCCCCGGCCCGAAGAAGATCAAAGTTAAGCTGGCAGACGGCAAGGCCCGCACGATCCAGCACATGATGGTGACGACCTTCTGGCATCCCGATGGTACGCCGATGTCGGCCCAGCAGTTCATGGAAATGCTTTTCGGCAAGCTCCCCGAATTCTTCAAGGACGAGGCCGAGCTGCGCGCCCTTTGGAGCGTCCCGGACACACGCGCCAAGCTATTGTAAGGGCTGGCCGAGAAAGGCTTTGGCGGCGACCAACTCGCTGAGATGCAGAAGGTCATCGATGCGGAGAAAAGCGATCTGTTCGATGTGCTGGCGCATGTGGCCTATGCTCTGGCGCCGCTCACCCGTGAAGAGAGGGCAACCAACGCCAAGGGCGCGATCACCACTCATTTCAACAGCAGGCAGCAGGCGTTCCTCGACTTCGTGCTGTCGCAGTACGTGAAAGTCGGCGTGCACGAATTCGACAAGGAGAAGCTTTCTCCTCTACTCAAGCTCAAATACAACAACGCCATCGCGGACGCCGTTGCTGATCTGGGTAAGCCCGAAGAAATCGGCAGAATGTTCGCCAGCTTCCAGAAGTATCTCTACCAAGGAGTGGCCTGAGCACTCCGGCAATTCTGTGCATGGCAACGATTGACCGGCTGCGAAGACATGTCCACGCCAAGACCTACCCGACAATGTAAGTGCACTTACCGGGTCGGCAAAAAGCCAACGCAATCGTCCCGCCGCTGCCGCTACATAATGGATTCACTTGCATCCAAGTGAATCCCTTCTTGCTGGGAATTCGGCATAAAGCTCGGCCAAACGGAATCCTTCACGGCGTTCAGTCGATTCAGGCCAGGCGTAGGAACCGGCCTCTTTAATTTGCAGTCTTGGGTGCGAATCGAACAAGTTCAGGACTTGTGGCAAGGCGGATGGTACACTCATCGACTGCGATTCTGGACCCCGCGATAGGAGCGGAGAGATATTGTTCCGCTGAGTGATTCCCCCGTTCGGTGTCGCCGATGAGTGATGTTACCCACATCCTGTCCGCCATCGAGCAAGGCGATCCCCATGCGGCCGAGCAATTGTTGCCGCTGGTCTACGACGAGCTGCGCAAGCTTGCCGCCCAGAAGCTGACACAGGAGAAGCCCGGGCAGACGCTCGAGGCGACCGCGCTGGTCCATGAAGCGTACTTGCGATTGGTGGGCGGTCAACAGTTCGCGAACCGTCGCCACTTTTTCGCGGCCGCCGCTCAAGCCATGCGCCGCGTCCTGGTCGAATCGGCACGACGGAAACAGATCGTACCGCGGGTTCAATTTGAAGGCTTCGAACCGCTGGTTAAGGCCAACGACCAGCGTCTCCTGGAATTGCACGACGCCCTGGAGCAATTAGCCGGCACCGAACCGATGGCCGCGAAGGTAGTCGAAGTCCGAGTCTTTGCCGGCCTTTCGATGGATGAAGCGGCAGCGGCCCTTGGACTCTCCCGGGCCACCGCCTACCGGGAATGGACCTTCGCCAGAGCCTGGCTTGCCACCGCCTTGGCCGACAATTCTAAAAAAACTGAGACAAATCCGCCGCGCCGCTCGCATATTAGGTGTCGGATCGAACGGGGATCAAACGATGCCAGCCGAATCACCATCGCTGAAAGAACTGTTTCTGGCTGTCTTGCCAGTACCGCCCGCGGAACGACCCGCCTGGCTGGAGAAGAAGTGCGGCCAAGAGACCGAGTTGCGCCGCCGTGTGGAGATGATGCTCGCAGCGCATGACTCGCCGCAGAGTCTGCTCGATTGTCTGGCGCCTGCCGCCGTTCGGCCGGAAGCAGCAACCGCCGATCTTGCAAGTTCGGAATCCGAACAGGCCGGCGCCATCATCGGCCCGTACAAGCTGGTGGAACAGATCGGCGAGGGCGGCTTCGGCCTGGTGTTCATGGCCGAGCAGCAACAGCCGGTGCGGCGCAAGGTGGCCCTCAAGATCCTCAAGCCGGGCATGGACACGCGACAAGTGATCGCCCGCTTCGAGGCCGAGCGTCAGGCCCTGGCCCTCATGGACCACCTCCACATCGCCCTACCGAATTGCCAGTGGAGATGACATCGGCTCGTAACAACCAGACCAGTAGGGCGCGTCGAAAGGCCGCGGATCGGGATTCCTCAAACCGTCTGTCTTCATCCGATGCCTTTCGATGCCCCTCCAGCCTTTGTGAGTTCCGCATGCAAGCCGACCTGAAGATTGCCATTGAATACCATCAGCGGGGTTCCCTGGAGCGGGCGGCCCAGATCTATCGCAGCATCCTGGCCCTGCAACCCGAGAACGCGGACGCCCTGCATTTGCTGGGCGTGGTCGCTCACCAGCTGGGCCAGCATACGCAGGCAGTTGATCTGATTGGCCGAGCCATCGCCCTTAACCCCAACGTCTCCGCCTACTATGCCAACCTGGGTGAGGCGTGCCGCGCCCTGGGCCAATTCGACCGAGCGGTTTCCTTCGGCCACACTGCCTTACGCTTGAATCCCAACAACGCCGATGCCGCCAACAACCTGGGCCTTGCTCTGTTGGCGCAGGGCCAGACCGAAGCTGCCATTGCCCAATTTCGCACTGCCCTCGACCTGCGACCCACATTCGCAATGGCTTCCAACAACATGGGCAATGCCCTGCGCCTCCAAGGGGACAGCGCCGCTGCCCTCGAGCACTTCCGCAAGGCCGTGGCGATCGATCCTCAGCTTGCCGAAGGTCACAGCAATCTCGGACAGTTCCTGCTGGAAAAAAACCACCTGCACGAGGCCCTGGTGCACTGCCAAGAGGCCGTTCGCCTGCGGCCGCAGTTCGCCGAGGCGCACAGCAACCTGGGCAACGTGCTCCGCGAATTGGGCCGGCTGGACCAGGCCAAACAGTGCTACACCGAGGCCCTGCGGCTCAACCCCGGCCTGGCCATGCTCTACAACAACATGGGCCAGGCGATGCAGGAAGAGGGCAAGCCTGACGAGGCGCTCGCTTGGTACAGCCGGGGACTGGAGCTGGACCCGAAGCTCGCCCGACTCCATTGCAATCTGGCCAGCCTCCAGGCCGAGCAAGATAGGTATGACGAGGCTATCCGCCGCTACGAGATCGCCCTCAACCTCGACCCGAACTATCCCGCGGCCCACACTGGCTTGGGTTGGGTGTGGCACGAACAGGGCCGATACGAAGACGCTCAAGAGCGCTACCGGCTGGCCCTGCGCCACAGGCCCGACTTCGCCCCGGCCCTGTGCAATCTGGGTCAAGTGCGCGAAGAGCTCGGCGACTTCGCAGATGGCGAGCGCTATTTTCGCGAAGCCTTGAGGCATGATGCGCGCCTCGCAGGCGCCTGGAGCCAATTGGCCACCCAGCTCCGCGGCCAGCTGCCCGACGAAGACCTGGCGAACATGCGCCAGCTTCTGAACGATCCTGACCTGACGCCCGGCAAACGTGGTTGCCTGCACTTTGGCCTGGCCCAGGTGCTCGATGCCCGCAAGCAGTTTAACCTGGCGGGTGAGCACCTCGTCCAGGCCAACGCCATCGCAATCGCCGAATGGCGCAAACGCGGCCAAGGCTACGACCAGGCCGTGCACTCCCGCTTCGTCGATCAAATGATTGCTGCCTTTACTCCGGCCTTTTTCGAACGGGTGCGCGGCTTCGGCGTCTTATCGGAGCGGCCGATCTTTATCGTGGGCATGCCGCGGTCGGGTACGACCCTGACCGAGCAAATCCTGGCAAATCATTCCCAGGTGCATGGCGCCGGCGAGCTCACCTTTGGCCGTGAAGACTTCGTTCGCCTGGCTGGCGCAAGTGGCCTCGATAATCAGGCCTTCGAGAACCTCTCCCGCCTCGATGCGTCCACGAGTCAAGCGCTTGCGAATGCCCACCTGGAGCGCCTGCGTGGGTTGAACGATGCCGCAGCGCGCGTGGCGGACAAGATGCCGGACAATTATTTGTACCTTGGGCTTCTGGCCACGTTGTTCCCGAGGGCCAAGTTCGTCCACTGTCGTCGTGATCTGCGCGACGTTGCCGTGTCCTGCTGGATGACCAATTTTCGCTCGATCCGCTGGGCTAGCGATCCCGACCACATCGTTAGCCGATGCCAGAAGTACCAGCGTATCGTGGCCCATTGGCAGCGCGTGCTTCCGGTAAAGGTGCTGGACGTCGAGTACGAAGATACGGTGGCCGACCTGGAGGGCGTGGCCCGGCGGCTCGTTTCCTGGTGCGGCCTGGATTGGGAGCCCGCCTGCCTCGCTTTTCACGAAGGCAAACGGCCCGTGCGTACAGCCAGCGTTACCCAGGTGCGCCAGCCCATTTACTCACGATCGGTAGCGCGCTGGAAGCACTACGAAAAGTCGCTCGGACCACTGTTCGCCAAGCTGCCTGCACTGTAGTAATCAGCAGACGACCCTACTGCTCATCAGGTTAAGCGCACTGTGCCTCTGCGCGCAATTTCTTCCAGATTTTCAAAAATCCATCGGGGAAAACGCGCGCCTTTCTCGCATTTACTCTTGAGGGCAGTGCGAGAGCCCGATTCGCGCGTCCTGTTTGCCCAACTGCCGATTCAAATTGGCGGGCTGTTCCGGCGAACGGGGCATTGATGATAAAGGGGCCCGTGTGAATTGGCGGATGAGCCACTTACGGAGATAGAGCAACCTCAAGCTCTTTCTAGCTTGCTGTAGCGGTTCGCGAAGGACGAACTTTCAACCCCTCCTCCAACCTGGGTGGAGGAAAAAGCCGTCCTGCAACCGCCGGGTGGCTCGTGCGCAGCCGGACCCACTATGCCTTCATTTGGGAAGAAACGCGCTTATCAATTGTTCTTTTCCTCACCAAACGAAGAGGAGACTTACCATGTGGTTAAACGAACTACGGCAACGCTGGATGGGACAAACCCCGCGGCAGCGGGGGAGGCGTGGCCCCGCGTCCCGCATGCAGAAGCGCTTGACTCTGGAAGCCTTGGAAGAGCGCATGCTGCTATCCAACCCCGCGAGCACCGCCGACTTGATCGCCGCTATCAACAGTGCCAACAGTTCCGGCACGCTAACCAACATCACGTTGAAAGCAGGCGTCCTCTTCGGTTTCTCCTCGCCGGACAACTCGACGGATGGCGGCAACGCCTTGCCGATCATCACCGGCAATATCGTGATCACTGGCAACGGCGACATGCTCACTCGGTCCGTCTCGACGCCATTTCGCCTGTTCGAGGTGGCCAGCGGCGCAACCTTGAACCTCCAGGACATGACGCTGCAAAACGGCCTGGCACACGGGACGGGCACTGCCGCGGAAGGCGGGGCCATCCTCAGTTCGGGCACGCTGAAGCTGAACGGCGTGGCGGTCCAAAGCAACGTGGCCCAGGGCAGCAATTCGGTGGGCGGCGGAAATGGCGCGAGCGCATCGGGCGGCGGCTTGTACGTGGCAGGGGGCAGCCTGAGCCTGATCAACGGCACCGTCATCGCCAACAATCGCGCCTTGGCTGGCAACGGCGCTAACGGCGGCAGTGGCGCAGACGGCAGCACCGGCGGCTTTGCTTTCGGCGGCGGCGTGTATGTGGCGAGCGCGAGCAGCGTCGCCCTGAGCGACGTCACCATCAGCACGAATTTCGCCAATGGCGGCAATGGCGGCAACGGCGGCAGTGGCGGCGCCGGCGGCCAGGCCGGCTGGGGCCAGGGCGGCGGCATGTACGTGGCGGCGAGCAGCAACTTCACGCTCAGCAACGACACCCTCAGCTCCAATGTCGCCCTGGGCGGCGCCGGCGGCAACGGCGGTGTCGGCCGCGGCGGTGGCACGGCTGGCGCCGGCGAGGGCGGCGGCTTGTTCCTGGAGGGGAACAGCGCCAGCCTGACCAACGACACCTTCAACGGGAATAGCGCCAATGGCGGCAGCGGCGGCAACGGCGGCGGCCCTGTTGGTGACAGCAACGGCACGGGGGCCGGCCAGGGCGGCGCCGGCGAGGGCGGCGGCTTGTTCGCGCTGCTGACGGGCAGCGCCAGCCTGAGCGACAGCACATTCAGCAACAATGTGGCCGCTGGCGGCGACGGCGGCGCGGCCGGCACAGGCGGCATCGGTCGCCAAGGCGCCCCTGGCGGCAACGGCGGCAACGGCGGCGTCGGCGAGGGCGGCGGCCTGGTTGTGGACCTGGGCAGCTTTACGCTGACCAACGACACTTTCAGCGGCAATAGCGCCATTGGCGGCCTCGGCTACTTCGCCGGCAACGGCGGCGAAGGCAGCGGCAGCTTCTTCCAGGGCGGCACCGGCGGCAGCGGCGGCACCGGCGGCGTGGGCGGCACCGGCGCGGGCGGTGGCTTGTACTTGTTTGGCGGCACCGTCAGCCTGAACGACGACACCATCAGCGCCAATAGCGTCTATGGCGGGACCGGCGGCACCGGCGGCGCCGCCGGCGGCGACTCCGGCAGCGGGTTTCCGGGGGGGTACGTCCCCGTCAGCGTCCCCGGTGTGGGCGGCAACGGCGGCAATGCTCAGGGCGGTGGCGTCTTCGCGCAACCCAACAATGCCGGCCTCGGTCTCGCCAATACCTTGATTGCCGCAAACAGCATTGTGGCAGGCACAGGAGGAACTGTAGGAGGAGGGACGTTCCAGAACACCAACGGCACTGCCTCCGGTCCCGATGTCTCCGGCTTCGTCTTTTCCAGCGATGACGATCTCATCGGCGATCCCACCGGCAGCAACGGCTTCGGTAAGGCCGGCGACCTGCTGGGCTCCAGCGGGAGCCCGCTCAATCCCCAGTTGGGACCGCTGGCCGACAACGGCGGACCCACCCAGACCATGGCCCTGCTGGCGAACAGTCCGGCCATCGACCACGGAGACAGTCACGCCCCCGGCCTGCCCGCCACTGACCAACGCGGCTTCGCCCGCATCGTCGGCAGCGCCGTCGATATCGGCGCCTTCGAATTCGGAGCCACGGCAGCCACTCCGGGGATAGTCCTCGGCGGCAGCGGCCTTTCTTCGGCCGCGCCCGGTGGACCAATCACGTACACACTGACCGTGACCAACAACAGCTCCACCGCGCAAAGCAACGTCAGTTTGATCGATCAACTGCCGGCCAACGCCACACTGGTTTCCTGGACGCCGGCCGCCGGCTGGAGCAGCGACGCTCCGCCTGCCGGCAGCTCCAGCGGCACGGTCTCGGCCTGGCTCGCCTCGCTGGCCCCCAACAGCTCGGCGACTTTCACCCTGGTAGTTCAGGTCACGCCCGGCACGACCGTGGGCACCGTCATCAGCAACACGGCCTCGGTCGCTCCCTTCGCCGACGTGACGAATCCAGGCGCGAACAGCGTCGGCTTCAACACCACGGTCCTGTACGCGCCGACGGTCCAGGTTGTCGATGCTGGCGGGACCTACAACGGTAATCCCTTCCCTGCGACGGCTACGGCCGTGGGCATCGACGGCACCACGCCGGTGGCCGGCAGTTTTAGCTACGCCTACTACGCCGGCAGCAGCGCTAGCGGCACGCCGCTGAGCACTGTCCCCGTCAATGCCGGCACCTACACCGTCGTCGCCACCTTCACGAGCAACGACGCCGACTATTCCAACGGCAGCGCACAAACTACCTTTACCATCAGCCCGGCACCGATCAGCTACACCATCGGCAACGATACCCAAGCCTACGGTTGGCCGGCCAACCTCGCGGCCGACTTGCCCTCCAGCTTCAGCACCGGCATCCACGGTGAGAATCTGGACATCACCTACAGCAGCAGCGGGGATGCCAGCACGGCCCCGGTTGGGACCTACGCCATCACGGGAGTGGTTTCCAATGGCACCGGCCTGACCTCCAACTATAGTGTCACGCTGACCAGCGGCACGCTCACGGTCCTGGGACCCGGAGTCACCGTTGTCGGCACGACCTTGTGGATCGTCGGCGGCACGACTACCAATGACAGCGCCTGTATCGATCCGGTGGATTCCAGCAAAACGGGCAGCACAGGCGTGAAGGTCGATGCCAAGCTCAACGGAGTCCACACCTCGGCCACATATAACCAATCCTTCACGGCGTTGTACATCTTCCTGTACGGCGGTAATGATGACATCCAGCTGGCCCCTACTCTGACCATCAACGCAACGGTCAGCGCCGGCAAAGGCAACGATCTTGTCACGGCAGGCAATGGCTCCAACGCCGTTACGCTGGGCAACGGCAACGACCTTGTCACTGCAGGCAACGGCTCCAACAGCGTTACACTGGGTAACGGCAACGACGGTGTCGCCGTCGGCAACGGCGCCAATACCTTTACCCTGGGCAATGGCAATGACATTGTCGCGGCCGGGAATGGCAACAACACCATCGCACTCGGCAATGGCAATGACATTACCCGCGTTGGCAAGGGGAACAACGTGATAGTGGAGGGGAACGGCAATGACGGCATCCTCGCCGGTAACGGGGACAACCTGATTGTCGCCGGCCTGGGCAAGCACACCGTCATAGCCGGCAATGGCAGCAACATCCTGATCGACGGCAGCGTTCAGCTGACCCAGAGCGGCGATTCGCTCCGCCAAGTGCTCGACGACTGGGAGCAGTTCGGGGCCCTGAGTACCAACGTCGCCAACATCCGTTCGCGCCTGGACGTGACCTACAACCACACCAACGCCAACACCCTGGTTGCCGGCCGCGGCCTCGACTGGTTCTTTGCCACCTATGCCGGGGATCTGACCAACCACAAAGCGGGCGACCTGCTCAATTGACTGCCGCCGGGAATGAGACGAACCGGCCTCACTTCATTAGAGGAGACAGAGGACAAAGCCGAACCGTGGTGATCACGGGCAAGAGAGACGCCGGCGTAATGAGGGCGACGGCGCCGGGAGTGCTGACCGGAATATTGAAGTCAATGATATTCGGACCCGGGTCGAAGCTGTTGGAGTCGCCCAGAGCCTCGCGAAGGGATCCGATCCCGGAATCGCTGTTATTGACGACGGTGAAGACCGCCGGCGCCAGGCGATCTTCGAGGACTTCCAGCAATGGCCGAGCCCAGCGCGACCGACGTTTGCGCCGCGGCGGCACATTCGAAGACCCGAGACGATGCAGAAAAGAATCTAGCGACATGGCCTTCCCCCTCGTGGTGTACGCATGCTTAGGATCCGCATCCAAATGGAGCAATAACGAGCTATTGGCAAGCAGTACCCGAAAGATAATGCGAAAAACGAGGATGTTTTCCCCGATCGATTCTTGAGAATTCTCTGAGAAATGGGTCGTCAGGAGAGGGAGTTGGTGACGCCGCGCTTGTTAAGCGTGCAGAGGGACTTTTGAAGGGACTTTTTAGTTCCTTTCTTTGTCCGCCACAGATTCCAAATCAGCGATCCATTTGTGAAAGTCCGCGCGGCCGCGGAGTGCGTCGAAGTCGGAGTCCTTTCTAGAGTTTGCCACCTTTTTGTACCCGGCAGTGACTGCTTGCCGCATCCAGGCCATCGCCCGGTCCGGCTAGGCTGCAAACGCCTTGGCGCCTTCGGGCGAGTTGCGCTGTACGCGATTGACGAGCCTTAAATGCGAACTGGCTCACTTGACGTCCGTCTTGCCGGATGGGACCGGGCCGGACATGCCCAGCAGGCGCGCTGCCTCAGCCTTAAACTGACGAAGTTGTTCGCCCGCGGCAGGCCTGGTCTCCATCCACTGAACTCCTTTGCCGTACCACTGACGAGCTTGGTCCTTGTGCCCGAGCTGCCAGTGAGCCATTGCCAGAAAAAAGCTCCTCCCGCCGGCCGGGCGCTGGGGAGCGAGGTTTTCGGACTTCTCGAGCGCGGCAATCGCGTCCTGCCAACCACCGGCTCGGTAGTAGGCCACGCCAAGCGTTTCCCATTTGTTCGCGAGTTTCGGCGCGTTCTGAATGATCTCCTTCGCCAGTTCCACGGCACGCGGCGGATCGCGAAACATGGGATTGGCGGTCGCGGCCAGCATCCAAGCGTACTCGTTCATCACCTTTTGCATTTCGGGAGTCTTCGGCCCCATGAGCCGTCGCAGCAGCGTCAGAGTGCTCTCATAGAGCTTGCGCGCCTCGGCAAACCGGCCCTGGTCCCGGTACACCGAAGCTAAAATGGTCAGCGCCACGAGTGTTTGCGGGTGCTCGGGACCGAAGACCTGGCGATGCAGCTCGACCGCCTCTTCGGCCTGTTTGCAAGCTTCGTCCAGCCGGTTCTGATCGCGTAAGGCATCGGCCAGGTTCGCCATCGTCACCAGCGTTTCCATGTGTCTCGCGCCCAGGACGCGCCGTTTCCCTTCCATCGTCTCGGCAAACACTTTGTAAGCCTCGGCTCCACGGCCTTCGTCGAGCAGCAGCTCGCCGAGCTCGTTCATCACTCTCAGCGTGTCTTGATGGTCGGGACCGAAGACGCGCCGCAAGATTTCCAGCGTCTCATCAAACGCTTTATGCGCCTCGTCGAGCCGGCCGAGGAAACGCCACATGATGGCCAGGTTGTACGTCGACCGCAGCGTAAAAAGGTCTTCGCGTCCGAGCAGGCGCCGTTGAATGAGCATTGTATCTTCGGACAGCTTGCTGGCCTCTTCGAGCAGGCCTCGCTCGGCCAGTGCGTTGGCGAGGTTATTCATGGACTTGAGCGTGAGCGGGTCTTCCGGGCCTAGCGTCCGCCGCTTGACTGCCACGACCTCGGTCAGCAGCTTTTCCTCTTCCTCGTACCTCCCCTGATTATGGAGGATGATGGCCACATCATTCATCGCGCCGACCGTTTCCGGGTGGTCGGGCCCCAGTTCTTGCCGCCGCAGCGCCAGCGCCCGTTGTTGCTGCTGTAAGGCCTTTTCATTTTCGCAGAGATACCAGTAGCTCACTCCCAGCGTATTGCGGATCGATGCCTCCACGAGCGGGTCATTCGCGAATGATTTGGCGATTTCCGGCTCCGCGCGGTCCAGCGCCGCGCGGATGGTTGCTTCCGTGCCGAGGCCGCCCTCCTGGCCCTTGGGCCGGGCGGCCGACAGCACGTGTTTCTCGAAAAACTCCCGGACCGCACGCGCTCGCGCCTCCGACTTCAGCGCCTGTTTGAGCTGCTCCGCTTCACGATCCCAGGCTGTCAGCGCCCGGGTTTCGGCCGCCCACGCCCGCACGGCTTGCCACGCGCTCACCCCAGCCCCCGCCATCAGCAACAAGGCGAATGCACCAGCCGTGACGATCAGCTTGCGGTTCTTGCGGGCAAACTTGCGCAGCCGGTAAGTTCGCGACGGCGGCGACGCCTCGACCGGCTCGTCTTGCAAGTAACGCTGGATGTCCCGGGCCACGCCGTCCGCTGCCTCATAGCGCCGCGTCCGGTCTTTTTCCAGACACTTCATGACGATCCAGTCGAGCTCTCCACGCACTTCGCGTGCCAGCCGGGCCGGCTCGAGCTGGCGTTGGGCGGAGATCGACGCCAGCGAATCCTTCGAATCGCTGAGGCGTGTGCTCGGCTTCGGCGGATCCTCCTCGCGAATCAGCCGCAACGCCTCCGAGACAGCCGCCCGTTTCAGCCGCTCGCGGGTCAAAGGCGTCGTGCCTGTCAGGAGCTCGTACAGGAGAACGCCAAGACTGTAAATGTCCGCGCGGGTGTCTACGTCCAGGGCGTTGAACTCCGCCTGCTCAGGGCTCATGTATTCCAGAGTCCCGATGATCCCGCCAAATTCCGTGACTAATGTGCGTTCAGTGAGTTTCTGGCCCAGTGCCTTCGCCACGCCGAAATCGATCACCTTGGGTACCGGCTTGCCGTCATAGGCGGCCACCAATACATTCGTCGGCTTGATATCGCGGTGAATGATCCCCTTTTGATGTGCATGCTGGACAGCCTCGCAGACCATCGCAAACAGGCTGAGTCGTTCTCGGGGCGTGAGCCGATGCTCGTCACAATAACGGGTGATCGGTATGCCCTTCACCAACTCCATAACGAAGTAGGGCCGGCCTGAGCTAGTTTCGCCGCCATCGAGGACGCGGGCAATGTTCGGGTGGTCCATCAGTGCCAGGGCCTGGCGTTCGGCCTCGAAACGAGCCACGATCTGGCGAGTATCCATTCCCGGCTTGAGGACTTTGAGGGCCACGATGCGGCGCAGGGGATGCTGCTGCTCGGCCATGAACACGACGCCGAAGCCCCCTTCGCCGATTTGCTCCAACAGTTTGTACGAACCGATTTGCTTACCAACAACCTCGCTGGCTTCGGCCGTTTCGGCGGGCATCTTGAGAAAGGTTCGATCTTCCTCATGGATGCGGAGCAACGCCTCGACTCGCGCCAGCAAGCCGTGGTCGTCGCCGCACGCTTCAAGGAGATAGCGTCGGCGGGTCTCAGGTGACGCAATTTTACGTGCCGCGTCGAAAATGGCGGCTTCATCCATCTGGGAATCGGCCATGTCATTCCTCGGGAAAGCTGTCATTCAGTAGTGCGAGAAAAGCGCGTAGATTCGCCGAACATTTCCAGGCGCAGCCAGCAACGGGCATAGGCCCAGTCGCTGTCGGCCGTGGACGGCGCTATACCCAGCGCTTGCGCCGCCTGGGCAATCGTTAGGCCCGCGAAGAATCGCAGCTTTACCACTTGTGCCCTGCGTGCATCCTGAGCCTCGAGCATTTCGAGCGCCTCATGCAGTGCAAGGAGGTCGATATCCGGCAACGGGAGCGCGATATCGTCCGGCAAATCCTGTCGTTGATGTTCGCCGCCTGCTTTGACCGTTTGCTTGTGCCTGGCTCGATCCACGAGAATTCGTCGCATGGCTTCAGCAGCGGCTGCGAAGAAATGCCCGCGACTGGTCCACTCTTGCACCCCGTCCGTATTCACGAGACGCAGGTAAGCTTCATGGACCAGGGCCGTGGCCTGGAGCGTCTGGCCCGGCTTTTCCTGGGCGAGCTTCTGGGCCGCCAGCTGGCGCAGCTCGTGGTAGACGAGCGGCAACAGCTGCTCGGCGGCGCGCGGGTCGCCTTGCTCGATGGCGGACAGAATGCCGGTGATTTGAGTCATGGGCAGCACCGACAGGCCGGAAAAGGTTGGAGGCCCCTTCTCCCTTGAGTCCGGGGGCCGGGGCCCGGAATCTTTCACCTCGGGGGGCGTCTAAATTGTTGAACCGGCAGGTCGTTTTCCTCCCCGGAGACTGCCGAAGAGTATACCATCCGCAAGACGGCAAGTCCTGCAGTCACCACCAGACCATGTGAGCCTACGCCTAATAAGTGAGCTACGCTTATCAATCCGCGGCCTGCCTAGGCTCTCTCCGGCAAGGGCGGGCCAATGGCTGGCCGCGGGGTTCTTCTATCCATCAGACAACGACGAGGGCGATGGCCTCGCCACTTCCTAAATCAACATCACCCCAGTCGTCGGTTCTGAAGTTCCTGGGTGCCTCCAGGGCTGACGGCCGGCCGCGGGATGCATTTCATTCTCAACCGCTCGGCAAGCCCCCGGCCAAGAGGAATGGCTGATTGGCATAACTCATTGATAAGGCATCACTCGCGTCGCGGTCACACGGGCAGTGCTGTCGCCAAATTCGTGAACGCACACCTTCGATTTGGCGTTGGGGCTACTTGCGAAAGTTCATGTCGTCAGACAATACCCGGTATGGGACCTGTTCACGCGAGAGGAATATGCTGCGGTCGGGAAGGGGTAAACGGGCTGGATGGGGGAGACGAAGGGCCGGAAAACGAAAATGGGACATGCAGAGTTTCGGCCGGAAACGCGTTCCCTCTTCGGCAGACCACCGTTGGCGGCCAAAATCTGCTCAGGAAACCTAATATGCAAGTCTGGCGTTAGACGGCTGAACTCCTTTTGCGCGATTCTGTCCGATACACAAACGTCTTTTCGTGCGCAGCCCAGTGCGAAATTAACGCTCATCGGCATCTGCCAGTGATCTTGTTCGCTCGGTCTGTGCAGCGCCGATGATGGACCCAAATCGGTGTAATTGGGTTCATTCTTGGCGCAGGCTGTGATCTCGGAAATCTTGCATGCGTAATGCGCAGCCGATCATCCTGGGCGGTCCGAAGAGGCTAGCATGCAGTCAGAATTTCTTTGCAAGCCGACGCGTCGGACTTACCAAATTATCATTCACGCCCGCGAGGTCTAGTTGTATTTGAATAGCGCCTCGCCCCGGCTGCATCGCCATTGTCCGTGGAAACTGGCGCAGCTGACGTAACGATATCCTGCTAGCCTGAAAGCATGGATGCCGTCAGTTGTCCAGGATGTCGCGAGCGTGACCGACGCATCGCTGAGTTGGGGCGGATGGTTGCCCGGTTACAAGCCAAGGGCGCGGTGCTGAAACGCCAGCTCGAAGAAGCCGTTCGGGCCGGCAAGCGTCAAGCCGCTCCTTTCTCGAAGGGTCCCCCGAAGCCGGAGCCGAAAAAGCCGGGGCGCAAGCCTGGGAAAGACTATGGAACGAAGGCACATCGCCAGCCGCCTCCGCCCGACAAGATAGACGAAATCCACGAAGCTCCGTTGCCCGATTCCTGCCCAGACTGCGGCGGCCCGATTGACGAAGCAGACATCAAACAACAATTCCAAACGGAAATCATTCGCCAAGCACTCCACCGGCAGTTCAACATCCACATCGGCACCTGTCGATCTTGTCGCCGACGCGTTCAAGGCCGCCATCCATTGCAAACCTCAGATGCACTCGGCGCTGCGGCTTCGCAATTGGGTCCTGATGCCCAGGCAGCGGCTGTCGAACTGAACAAGAACGCCGGCCTCGCAATATGGGCTGCAATTGGCTGCCAGCCTTTGTCGTCGCATTGTGCCTTGTCCAGAACATTGTCCGAAATGCACCGAACTACAATGGCGTCCACTTGAGGAATGCGCGTTGCCGCCAGCGTGGCATAACCCTCCATTTCGATGGCTAGAGCATCGCTATAGTTCTGCCGAATAAGCTGGTACGTTTGAGAAAGTTCGTGAGCTACGACCTGTTCGCCCGCCGCAATGGGCCCAACGTGAGCTTGTGGGGCCTCCACCTGGTCGGCGTGCCGCTTGCGAATCCTCTTGAGCCACTGGTCAGCCCGAGCAACTGCCCTGGCGAGTTGTTCCATCCTGTGACTTGTGTTATGCACGGCTGGACGAGGCCGGAATGTCTCTTCTGCCTTGCCGGAGTGGATGTTGTAGATCTTGGTTGATGCAACGACGTGGCCGAGTCGAACGTCCTTCTTTAGACTTCCTGCTACGCCAACGAAGAGAACTACTTCTGGTTCGAACTGAATGATTGCGCATGTGGCAATGACGGAGACGTTGGTGTTTCCAGGCCCACATTCAGCAACAGCTACTTTCCACCGGACGTCACCAGAAGTGAAAATGCCGCAGGAGTACACGGTGCCGTAGCGATCCTCTTCGTCGTGCCGACCTTCGGGATCGAGGTGCTCCAGTACAGCCTGGCACTCCAAGCTCAGTGCTGTCAAGATAAGCGCTTGAGGGTGGGATCCTTGCGCGTGTGCTAGAGGTGTAATGGAAGACACTAGGCGACCTCGTTGCAGTTAAGTCAATGTATGCCGACGCCCCGCCCTGTGACGGCTTTTTGCGCCGCCTGTGGCGACGGCTGTTCGGGTGATGCCCTCCGCTGTCCTGCGCTTAGGCAACACGAATCGAGCATCCTCGGAATAGCCGCCTCCCCAACACGGGCCGTGGCCTGGGTTTTGCGCAGCACTTGCAGAAAGAGGACCATGCTCAAGAGGGAGGCGGATCCTTGAGCCAATTACGGACAGCAATCCTGGTCAAATCCCAAAGCTCCCTGAACAGCTCTTCTTCGTTGTGTTCGGGCGGGTCCCAGCCGAAGTGAGCGTCCTGATCCATCTGCATCAACGCGCTGCCATGGAGAATCTCTGAGCGAAGGGAGTACATGTCATTGCGGCGATGCTCCAGAGCGGCACCAGAGGCGTATCTCTCGATGAGCTTGCGAAATCTCTCCTTGGCACCAATCTTCCCTCGCTTGGTCAACGACTCGATGGCAATGACGAGGGAAGCAAAAGAAGCAGAAAAAGATATCGTCCATTGGCGGGAGGCCATGTCCATCCAGAAGCTGGCGCGATCGAACTTGGCACGGTTTCCCGGTGAAAGCTGCCCGTAGCAACAAATCGAATCGTCGAGGTCGGCCGGGACGCGTAAGGGGCGGCCATCGTGGCCCACACCTGCGTAGTATGCTTCCGGGTCGAGCTCTTCGATCCGTTCGGCCGGAGGCGGAGATAGTTCCTCCATCACGACCTCGCCGAACTTAGCCCAGAAAAACTCTTGAACCCATTTGACTTCATACTGGGCATCCCCCGGCACAACGGCCCATAAGTGCCTGAAGCGTCGCGGTTGGCAGGAGGTTCCCCCGGCAAGAAGAACATTGAGGAGATGTGTAAGCTTGCGGTGTTCCCGCATCCGCCGATAGTTAGTGATCGCCCAGAGATTGCTTGCTTTAATCGGGAATTCAAGGATGAACGGGTGATCCGCCATCTCCACCGGGGCTTGGGGAGCATCAGCCGGCGGCGGCAGAATCTGCACGCCGGAGCGTTGCCCTCTCCAGGAACCAAGCACGCGAAAGCTGCTGAAACTGCAATCCCGCCCTACCTTTAGCGGTTCTGCTCTCTCAATGTCCTCAATAGCGAGCGCCCATTTTGTGGCATCGAAAGTCGGACCGGGCTCGATGGCGACAATCTGCTTGTTTTTGGAAAACGTCAGCTTGATCTGGCAAGCCGAGCCTGCGAGCGGAAGATAAAACGTGTTTGGATTGTTTGCGTGATCATGATACTGACCCGGTGTTCCAATGCGTTCGTGCAGGATTTGCCTTAATTCCCCCTGGTCAAGCTTCGCCCATGTGTCTTTCAGAAGATAAGTACCCATGGAGCCATTCTACGGGAGAAGGCGGCGCACGAAATAGTCCTGCGGCGTTTCCGATGATGTCGCCCAGTCATCAAGAGAATGTCGCGGCAGGACAGCCTCTGCTGATATCGCGCCGATTCTGGCGTGCAATGAAAATGGGGTCATCGAGTGCGATGCCCCCCTCCACGGCTGCCTGGACTGTTGCCGAGACTTCCTCCCTCACCGGTACAAGAGGTGCGCGAAGCACTTCCACGTTCTGAAGAGTTGGGCCATGTACGAGCATGTGGCCCACCGCGTCAGCTTCGAGCAGCGTCCCAACCGGCTCCCCGAAAGAATGATCAAACCATCAACCCGCCAGTATACAGCCCGGCTGTAAACTGGCGGGTTGGACTATGCAGATCGCCTCCGTCGCAATGCCTGCTGATCTGAAGTAACTTCCCCGGGGTGCATTTGCACGACTCCAAAGGCTCGCACCGGGAAGGTTCCCATGTTCTTGATCTTGACCGGCACTGCGAAGAAACGAAACCCGGCACCCGGAAGCCGGCCCAATCCTCGCAGGTGTTCGACAATCGGGACTTCGGCGGCGAGGAGGAGGGAATGTACGGGCCGGCTCAGGTCGCCGGTGTCGTCAATGTTCAGCGAGTCGATGCCCACCAGCGCCACGCCCGCTTCGAGTAGGTACTCGGCGGCGTCTTTCGTCAGGAAAGGATGGCCCTCGAAATACTGGTCCGTGCGCCAGTGCGCATCCCAGCCGGTGCGAACCAGGACCGCTTTGCCTCGAAGGTCGCAGTCTGTGAGCGCCGCACGACTGATGGCCCGGTCATTCGACAGGTCGGCA
This sequence comes from Gemmataceae bacterium, assembly GCA_035296965.1. Lineage (GTDB taxonomy): Bacteria > Planctomycetota > Planctomycetia > Gemmatales > Gemmataceae > DATGZX01. The sequence continues at coordinate 14,171 of DATGZX010000127.1, read as the reverse complement.
GGGATCACGGCGCATTCCAGGTTCGCCAGGCGCTCCAGGGGAAGTTCCGACAAGTCTTTGCCGTTGGTGGAACGGCGAGTCGAGGTAGGTGCCGGTGTTCGCAACCATCTCGATCTTGCCGATGTGGAACTCGGTGCCCGGAGCGTAATGCGACCGGGACTGCTCCCGGCTGAGGAAATCGCAGACGAGGGGTGCCGGCAGATCCTTGTAGGTAATCATGCCGTTTTCGATGACATGGCTAACATCGACCAGCGTGGATGACTCCCGTGCGGTTCAGAGCGTGCGGACACGACGGACGATCCGCTCGTCCACCCGATACCCGACCGCCTCCCAAAAAGTCATGGCCCACGGGTGATGCTTCTCCACCAGCGCCTTGATGCGCTTGGCTCCCTGCCGGTTATTGAAACCCCATCCCACTGGTCTTACTTTCTTTTTATTTGACGCCGAGTAATTGGGTCGCCTCCGCATAGAAGCTGCGTAGTTCCGCATCTTTGGGAGCGTTCTTCTCCCTCCATTGGACTGCCTTGTCGTACCACTTGCGGGCTTCCTCTCGGTGACCCAGCTGCCAGTGTGCCATGGCCAGGGTGAAAGTATTGAACGCCTCTGCTTGCCCCTTCATAAGTTCCATGGACTTGGTCGCGGCCTCGATGGAGCTTGTCCAGTTTGTCGCCCGGTGATGGGCCACGCCAAGCGTGTTCCACCAGCCGCCATTCTCAGGCTCGAATGCAACCGCTCGCTTGGCCAGGTCGACCGCTCGTTTCGGCTCGCGGCGCGAGACGTCAGTCCGCGTGATCAGCAGCCAGGCGAGATTGTTAAAAGGGAGCGCATAATTCGGGTCCAGCTCAATGGACTTCGTGTAGTCGGCGATCGCCAGCTCCTTCTCACCGCGGCGGGAATGTATGTAGCCCCGGCTACCCCACGCCGCTCCCCATTTGGGGCTCAGCTCGATGCCTTTGTCATGATCCGCAAGTGCCTTGTCCAGTTTGCCGAGTTGGCCATAGACGATGCCTCGGTTCACCCAGCCTCGCGCCGATTGTGGATCCAGTTCAATGACCTTGCAAAAGTCGGCCAGAGCCAGATCCCAATGCTGGAGTTTTCCATGGGCCAGGCCCTGCGCTTCCCAAGCCTTTGCGGACTGCGCGTCCATCTCGATTGCCCTCGAGATCTGTGCGAGAGCTTCCTGGTCAGATCCTTTCGCCAGCAAGACGTTTGCCAGAGCTACCCTTCGACCGGGGCTGTGCGGCCGTACGACCTGGGCGACAGTATAGAAGCGAACGGCATCGTCATACTTGGGAGGCTTCAATGCACTGAAACAATACCAGCCTAGGGCGTCATTGATCCACAAGTCTGCGGGGTATTGCCGTTGCGCCTGCCGCAGCAAGCTCACGGCCTGCGCCGGGGAACTCAAGTAATCGCCCAAGCTGCGCCCTAGCAGCGTCAAGCTGTCTGGGGGCAGTTGGCGGGCGTCCACGGAGGCCGCCAGAGCCTCCAGGGCTTTCCGATCATCTCCAGACAGGGCCGCGCGCACCTGGCTGCGCCACGGGTCGGGATCTGCCTCCCGCGCAACCTCCAATAATTGCTTCCAGTTGGGAGGCACGTTTGTCGCGGCAACCCGGCGCATGCCGGACCAGAAATCAAGCGCCCGGGCCAGTGTCCGCCGGATGCTCCGTGCCCGAATCCGTTCAGCCGCTTCCGTGGTCGGCATTGTCGTCATGTCGATGCCATAATTCATGAATGCCTGGGCGTAATCCTCATCTTGTTCTTGGCCGCTGGTGAAATTCTCACTCCTGGGCTGACTATAGATTTCCTCCAGCCGCTGCGCCATGGTCAAGTCGCTCCTCAGGTCCAATAGCTCCGCAGGAAGTTCCTGCCGGCCGCTGGCCGCGAGGAGCTTTTCGGCGCGTTGAACCGGCACCCATGCCTCCTGCCATTTCTCATCCGCGACTAATGAGGCGGCCTCGTCCAGGGAGCGATGCACCTCGCTAGCCAATGCCGCATCCCGCAAGGCGCTCTCGCGAGCGGCCAAGCCGAGTGTACCGGTCAGCACGCCGAGTGCGGCTGTGATCACGAGCGCCGTCAGAAGTGCGCCGCGATTTCGCTGCACAAATTTGCGGTAGCGGTACCATACTGCGGGCGGGCACGCCTGCACGGCCTCATTGTTCAGGTAGCGATCGACGTCGGCGGCCAGGGCGCTGGCACTCTCGTAACGGCGATTGCGGTCTTTCTCGAGCGCCTTCATCACGATCCAGTCCAGCTCGCCCCGCAACAGCTGGCGCAGTCTGCTGGGTTCGCTCCGCCTCTGCGCTGAAATCGTGGTCGCTGCCTGCCCCAGGGTGCTGATCCGCGTGCTCGGCTTGGGCGGTTCTTCCTCCCGAATGATCCGCCGCATCTCTTCGAACGCCACCGTGCGGAGGCGCGCCTGATCGAAGGGGGTCGTGCCGGTGAGCAGCTCATAAAGCAGCACGCCGAGCGAGTAAATGTCGCTGCGCGTGTCTACATCCAACCCGCTCAGCTCCGCTTGCTCGGGACTCATGTACAACGGTGTGCCGATCATCTGCGCAAAGCCGGTGAACAGCGTCTTGTCGGTGAGTTGCTGGCCCAACGCCTTGGCGATGCCAAAGTCGATGATCTTGGCCACTGGCACCCCATCGTGCAGTGTCACCAGCACATTGGACGGCTTGATGTCCCTGTGGATGATCCCCTTCTGGTGCGCGTGCTGCACCGCCTGACAGACCGACACGAACAGTTCCAGCCGTTCGCGGAGAGAGAGCTGACCGTGGTCGCAAAACTCCGTGATCGACAGTCCACGGACCAGGTCCATGACGAAGTAGGGCCGGCCCGTGCTGGTCGCGCCGGCGTCGAGGACGTGGGCGATATGTGGGTGGTCCATTAAGGCCAGCGCCTGCCGTTCGGCTTCGAAGCGGGCGATCACCTGGCGCGTGTCCATGCCGGGCTTGAGGATCTTGAGAGCCACCTTGCGGCGGACTGGCTGCTGCTGTTCGGCCATGAAGACCAGGCCGAACCCTCCTTCGCCGATTTGCTCCAGCAGCTTGTACGGGCCGATGAGCGTGCCGGGGCTTTCTTGGACCGGCTCTTTGTTGGTGGTCACGAGACCGAGAGCGGATGCTGGTGATTCCAAAAAACTGCCGGCCGAGGCGTCGGCCTGGAGCAACGCGTCGACTTCGGCGCGCAAGCCGGGCGTTGCGGCGCATGCGCGTTCGAGAAAGACCTGGCGCTCCTCGGCCGGCCCGATCTCGAGCGCTTCGAGGAAAATCTCATTGACCTGTTGATTCCAGGTCGCCATTGCGGCACCTTGATAGGAAGTCTCTACTCATCAATGCGCGAAAAAGGCCCAGGTTGCACGTGAAAAATTCGTAGATTCTCACGTAAGCCACCAAGCCGGGAGGTACGCTGACTGGGTCGCTGCCCAACAAGATGTTGGATTTGATGCACGCCGACTTTCACGCAGATTGGTAGCACCTTGCAAGTGATCTTTTGGCCAGTTATCCTTGCTTGGATGAGCGACGTCACACGCATCTTGTCAGCCATCGAGCAGGGAGACCCGCACGCAGCTGAACAGCTGCTGCCGCTGGTCTACGAGGAGTTACGGCAGTTGGCGGCTGGGAGGATAGCGAACGAGAAACCGGGCCAAACACTTCAAGCCACGGCCCTGGTCCACGAAGCATACATGCGCCTGGTCGACGTGGACAAAGTTCAGGAATGGGACAGCCGGGGACACTTCTTCGCCGCCGCGGCTGAAGCCATGCGCCGCATTCTGGTCGAGCGAAGCCGGAGCAAGGCGACATGCAAGCGCGGCGGCCAGGCGCGGCGCCTCGATCTGGGTAAGTTGTCGCTGGCTGTAGATGAGCCGTCGGAGGATCTGCTGGCACTCGACGAGGCGCTCGCGGAGCTTGAAAAGCACGATCCGCAAGCCGCCCAGCTCGTGAAACTCCGCTACTTTGCTGGACTTGGCCACCAAGAGGCTGCGAAGGTCCTGGGCCTAGGGCGTCGTGCCGCGGACCGGCTCTGGGCACTGGCGCGCGCCTGGCTGTACCGCCGCATCAGGGGGTGCTAACCCCGCTGCACGGCATTAAGTCATCGCGCCTGCCCAAGTGGCGATGACCGCTTGGTTCTCCCCTCCAAAAATCACAATTTCCAAGCCCCTGGATTGGGGCAAGCAAATTTCCTACCTGCTGCGTGCAACATTGAATCATTTCTCGCATTGATACGTGGAGGCGGTTTCACGATGCGAAGCGACGGGCACCGGGAAACAGCCGTTTGAGAAGACGCTCCCGCAGGCACCCAAAATCCGAGAGCGGATGCATCCAGCAAAAGGAGCAGCTACCATGGCACGTTTCCTCGAACGAGTTCTAATCCGGAAGGAGCATGTCGCACGCTCTCCTCGGCGAATAAGCGCGCGGCGCGCGCGCCCAGCCCTCGAAAGGCTAGAAGAACGGTGCAACCCCATAATTGCGATCCTGATCGGACATCCAGCGGCCATCGTGCAGGTAAATCCGCAGCCCTTGCCGCCGATCGTGATGGTCGATTTCCAGCTTTTGAATCTTCCACTATGGGACTCGGCGCCTGTGCAAGTGACCAATGCGCACTTCGATCTCCAGGGACGTTTCAGCCAAACTGGCGAATGGAGCGCCGCGGCGGGCGCCGCGCCGACACACTGGTCCCTAGAGGTGATGTATAGCCTGGCCGGCAAATACAGCGAAAGTAGCCACCCGCCCGATCCAGCTATGCCAGCCACGATCGCTGCTAGCTATCAGATGAGCGGAGCGGTTCGGTTGATCCTGACTATCGACCAACCTGTCGGGAAAACCGAGGTCGTGGCCGAAAGCAGCATTATGCAGTATCTTGGCACCGCTCAGGGGACGGGCCAAGGAGCTAGGCCGCAAGAATCAGTCTCCTTCAACTTCACGGCAATCGCTACGAAGGACATAGCGCAAACATCGGGAAAAGGGCCAAGTAGATCGTTTCTTGTCCTCAAGGATTGGACTGAGAACAGCACGGACATAGTATTTTGCAAATACTGCGGGACAGGCGCGCCAGCAATTCTTGGGTCCTTCACACGGCAAGCCCAGATTTACGAAAGCGTAACGCCCGCAAATCCACCAGGGACCGGTGCTCCGCAGAATGCTGCCACCCTGATTGACTCCGTGTTCAACGATGCGGGAACATTTCAAACAGCGGTCCAGCCTTCCGGACTTCTTCCGGGCGTCTGCTTGCTGAATGGCCAAACGCTCTCCATGGGCCAACTCGAGGAGACCATTACGTTGCCCTCGACGGTTGGCTCGACCCCGACCACCGAGATGATTTCGGAACTGTTCGCGGAGCATAGCAATTTCCAGTCTCTGTTTATCGAATTAGATTCCTAACCCGGCGGTGATTTGTCCATCCCTTGGATGGCCGCCATCAAGATTGTCGGAGCACCAAGAGTTCTGCTTTGTGCGTTGCACATCGGTTCAGCGCCTGCGAATGCTTCGCCGATGTAGGACCGACCTTTTCTTAAACCTAGTGAAAGGATACCGCCATGCGTAGAAAAACCTTGATCTCCTGTGCAACTCTGCTTGCGCTCGTGGTTGGCCAGTCGGCTCAGGCAGATTACATCTACCAATTCACGACCATTCCCCCCACGGGCATAGGTGGGAGTTTGAGCGCCACCATCACTGCTCCCGACTCGGCTATCAGCACGGGTTCCATTTCCGCGGCGGACATTACGTCGCTACAACTGCAGCTTTCGGGAACAAGCCTTCCCTTCGTCGACGGGACGACGACGGCCACCGGTGCTTTGATCGGCTCCTTTTCGGTAAACACTACCACGGGGGACTTCATCTCAACCCGCCCGGAGCTATTCGCGGCAATCCCCCCGGAAACGGTGACGCTGTCGCCCTCCCTCTCCGACATTGCGAATTACATAGTGCAGATTCCTGATGTCGGTCAAACCGGTGAGGGCATTTGGTCGGTTAAGCACTCGGGAGTGCCGGAGCCGAGTACAGTTTTGTTGGCAGGTATTGGAGGGCTCATTGGCCTGGCCGTCGCCGTCCGCTGCCGTTGCCGGCGCTGGGAGGCGAGGGTTCCAGCCGGGAGAAACCCGCCACTCGCCTAGCGGAGAGTCTACCGTGCTGCAGGGGCCGAATCTGCTCGGCCCCGTGCCTGCTCCTCCGAGTTCCCCGGAGTGGGACGAAAACTTAGTCTCTAGATCAGTTCCAATACGAGGCACTCGATCGACTATGTGGGGATCGCATTCGCTGAACATACCGCCGGGAAATGGCTTGCATTGCACGTGTACAGGCCCAACTGCCGCCGTAGCACGAACGGTGCTGAAGTTGTTGGTGGCTTGCTCCCCGGAGAGGCGGAAAATCGTTGGGAGGCGCTGCGAGATGGCCCGATACCGCATTTTTTGTCGCGAAAAGCGCCCGGCGCGCATATTTCCCTATGAGGAGCAACTCCTCTCCGCTATTCGCGCTACACCAATCAACTCCCGGAACGAATCGCGAAAGGAGAATGGGAAGCCTGGCCGACCTTGCTCAACCGCTACCGTGAACGGCTGCAATAGGGTGTCCAGGCAAAAACCAAGCACTTGCCGATGCAGCCCAGCTCTTGAGCGAGTGCTTGAGAACCAGCATGAGGAAGAAAGGGGTTACCCATGTCCAGCTCGTGGCGAAATTGGTTGCAGGGCCTGAGATTCCGAAGTGCTGAAGGCAGGGGTCGGCCTGGGAAAAACAAGCGGCGGGCATCGCGGCCCGCGGCCCGCCTGCGGCTCGAGCCGCTGGAAGCGCGCGAGCTCCTGTCGGTCGGCCCAATTACTTCAGCCAGCTGGACCGAGATAGGACCGGCACCCATTAATTCGCCCAGCCCGGCGGAGAACTCGGCTGGGCGTGTCACCGGTATCGCTGTGGACAATGTCACCGGCGCCGAGTACGTCACTGCGGCGGGCGGCGGAGTATGGAAATCACTGGATAGCGGGAACACCTGGGCTCCTCTGACCTTTAACCAAGCAACCTTGGACATGAGTGCCATTGCACTGGCGCCGAACGGGAGCCTTCCAGAAATCATCTACGCCGCCACTGGCGACATCGATGGCAACGCCGGTTTCAGGAACTATTCGACCTATGGCATCGGTATTCTCAAGTCGATGGACGGGGGACAATCGTGGACGCTCCTGACCGGTCAGATGTCCGGTAATCCGAATGCCAATGTCTTCAATCGCCGAACCATATCCAAGCTTGTTGTGGATCCAACCAATCCCAATACCGTTTACGCGGCCGTCTATGGTGGGGGCGACAATGGCTCGATCGGCAACACGGGAATATGGAAGTCAACCGATGCCGGCGTCACGTGGGTCAACACGACCAGCTCGATCGACACTTTTGATAGTTGGAGTGATTTGGCGATTGACCCCGCGAACTCCCAGATCCTCTACGCCGCGGTGGGCACATCCAACGGCAGTGCATTCAACGGCGTCTATATGACGACCACTGGCGGCACAGGCAATCATCCCTGGACGCTGGTCAGCGCGCTTCCCAGCGGCTTCACCAAGGATGCGGCTGGTAACTCGATCGGCAGAATCAGCCTTGGCATCGGCACGAACGACCCCCTGCGCGTTTATGTCCTCATGAGCGACACGACCGGCGCTCTTTACAGCGGCGGTCTTTACGGCATGTGGGCGCGGCAGGACAACGGCGCCTGGACGAACTTGAGCGCTAGCCCCAACCTTACTCTTGTGGCCAGCGAGCCTCAACTGAAATACGACAATGTCATTGCGGTGGACCCGTTGAACTCCCAAATTGTTTATGCCTTTGGGTCGATTTGCGCAGTAGCTTCCAAGGACGGCGGCAGCACCTGGCAACGCATCAACTACGTCGGGCCGCCCCTCAATAATAATCCTAGCTTCCTTGCCCGGCCGCATGACGATTACCATGCGTCAGTCTTTTACGGAGGGAACGGTGCGACTGGCTCCGGGCCGTTGAAGCTACTCGTTGGCAATGACGGAGGCATTTGGCGCCTCGAGAATCCCGAAACCGACTTCGGCCCGTTCAGCAACCCGCCAAACCCGCAAATGCCACAGTGGACTTGCATTAACGGAGACCTGGGAATCACCCAGTTTTATAACGTTGCCCTTGACCCGAATTCAGCCAGCAACGCCTATGGCGCATCCCAAGACAACGGCATTTCTCAATTCCAGGGCAACCCGAACTGGTCTTCCTACACGGGCGGTGACGCCTTCAACTTGGCAGTCAGCCCGAACCTACCAAATACCGTCTATAGCTCAGGAGATGGGCAGAACGGAAAGGGCCTGGTGGCGCGCAACTTGATGGCGATCGATTCTTCGTCATTGATCACGGGCGGATATTTTATTGTGGATCCGAACAAATACCCTAGCGGACAGGACCGGCTGCTATTTGCAGGGTCCGATATCGTCGAATCCACGGACAGCGGCAATAACTGGAATTCCATCATGGGGACGGGCTGGCCGGTCGATGGCAACGGCAACTCTCTCATTGCTGTCATCAACTATGATCTGTCGGCCTCCCATCCCGATACGATTTACGCCGTCGGCCAAAACTCCGGCTCCAGGGCATATTTAACTCTCGTCACGGTCGATGACGGACAACACTGGGCTGCGCTTGCTCCCCCGCCAGACGCATCCGCCTTGCAAAGCTATTTTTCCCAATCAAACCTCCACGTCGATCCGGTCAATGACCATCTCGTTTACGTCGTTGGCAACGACGGCCATGTCTATCAAGGTCAGCTAACGACCGATGCCAGCGGCCAACCGACGAACCTGACCTGGCAAGATATTACCGGTTCCGGTTTGCCCACCAGCCCCATCGACGGCCGGCCGGCTTCGCTTTATGCGATTGCCGTCTACCCCCTCGGTCCCCAGGACCGCGATCTGTACGTGGGTACGGACTTTGGCGTGTACACTTCAAACAATGACGGTGCCACATGGTGCAATTTTGGGGCACTCCCGAACGCGCGCGTGGTCGATTTGCAGATGCAGAATTACCCGCCGTCCGTCATTGCCGGCGGGCCCACTGCCCCCAACATTCTCGCGGCAGGCACTTATGGCATCGGCATGTGGGAAATAGCGTTCGGTGTCACTGCTGTCGTGGTCAATGGCAATCTTGAGATCACCGGTGACGCCGGCGACGATGTGATTACTGTCCGCCTCAATCCAAATGACCCGTCCAAGATGGAAGTCTGGGAAGGGGGGCCGGAGAATGCATTTGATCAATTGGTCGGCTCATTTGCTGTCTCCACGCTGACCAGCGTTACGATAACCACGGGGAACTGCGACAATACGGTCAACGTTGAGGACAGCGTCGCCGGCATACCAGTCACCGTGAACGCGGGCACCGGCACGGACATCGTCAACATCAGCCCCTTCGACCAAACGCTGACTAATATCCAGGCCAACGTCTCGGTCAACGGGACCGGTGCCGGATTGAAAACGCTCAACGTTGACGATCAGCAGGCGCAGCTCTTCCTTGTCCAGTACACCGTGACCAGCTCCACCATCGACCGCGGCACCGGCATCATCTCTTACAACGGCTTCCGCGCGGTGAATCTGAATGGTAATGTGTCGGCCATCTACAATGTCCTCAGCACGGAGCCTTTCTGGACGACCACTCTCAATACAGGAGGCGGGTTTGCCACCGTCAACGTATTGGCGGCGGGCTTTGACGGCACGCTGAACATCGTTGGCAACGGTGGTTCCAATGCCGATGTGGTTAATCTGGGGGACAACGGCCTCCTTACGGGCGTACAGTCAGCCGTCAATATCGAGAACAAGTCGAGCACTACCGCGGTCAACATAGACGATTCGCAGGATCCCGCGGCGGTTAACGTAACGCTGGGGACCTTCGGCACCAACCCTGCTGACGCGGAGGGCGACGGCGACATTTGGGGCGGCATCGGCTTCTCGAACGGGGCTGCCGACATCTATTACGAATACAACGATACCCGCAGCCTGACCATCGACACGGGCACGGGCGCGGGCACCGTGGTCAACGTCGATGACACCGACCCGGCCTTTGCAAATTTCCAGACCAGCATCGTCTCCCATGCACCCACGACAATCAATGTGGGCAACAATACGAGCACCGTCCAAGGTATTGCCAGCACCTTGAACTTGGAAAACCCGCCCAGCTTGGACACGATCAACATTGATGACGCTCTGGATAGCTCGGTCCAGAAGGTCGTGTTGAGCACGCTCGGCACCAACCCCGCCGACTCGGAGGGCAATTCCGACGTCTGGGGCCAGGTCAGCTTCCTGGGGGCGGCCAACATCAACTATGAATACAGCGACACGAGCGTCCTTAATCTCTTGACCGGCACCGGCGCCGGCACTGTGGTGAACGTTCTGGCCACCAACTCGGCCAATCTCGGTTGCCAGACCAACATTGTTGCCTCCGCCAAGACGACCGTGAATGTCGGTAATGCCGGCGCCGGGACCGACGCCCAGAATATTGCCAGCGACTTGAATATCGAAAATCCGTTCATCGCAGCCGTCAGCATCATGGTTGACGACTCGCTCGACCCCGCCGCCCAATCAGCAACGCTTAGCATGCTCGGCTCCAACCCGGCTGACTCGCAGGGGAACAGTGATGTCTGGGGTCAGATCCACGCCCTGGCGCCGGCCAACATCAATTACGAATATGCAGACATAAGCTCGCTGCAGATCCTCGGTGGCCTCGGCGGCGATACGTATAACGTGGCCAATCTTCCTTTGGTTCCCACAACCTTGAGTGGAACAGCGGGGTCGAATACCCTGCATGGACCTAACCAGGCCAATTCCTGGGTGCTCAATGCCGCTCATGGCGGCGTGCTCGATGGCAAGATCACTTTCAGCGGCTTCCAGAATTTGGCGGGTGGTAATGTGGGCGACACCTTCAGCTTGACCAGCGTCTCCCCTATTACCATGAACCTCCTGCTGAACTCCGCCGGTATGCTGACCACCGCCTCGGGGACGAAATCGATCACCGGGAACATCAACAACAATGGCAATCTCGTGACCGTTGCCGGCGCCGGCAGCACCACCATCCAAGGTGTCATCAGCGGCGCTGGGGGCTTGAATCTGCCTGGAACCGGCACACTGACCTTGCCGGTGGCCAACAGTTACAGTGGCGGGACCGTCCTGAACGGAGCCACGCTCGCCGTGGGGAACGGCGGGGCACTGGGGAGCGGAACCCTGGCTCTTGACAGTGGTACCCTGCGTGCCAATGGCTCGGCTGTATCGCTGAGCAACTCAGTGACGCTGGCTGGCAATGTGACCTTGGGCGGCAATCTAGGTCTGACCTTTACCGGGTCGGCCACCTTGACTGGCAACCGAACCTTGACCGTAACCAATACCGCGACGACGACCTTTGCCGGGGTGATTGGCCAATCGTCGAACGGCCTCGGCTTTACGAAAGCGGGCTCCGGTGTCTTGGTCCTTTCTAACAGCAACACATACAGTGGCGCCACGACGTTGAGCGCAGGGACTCTGGCCCTGGGCAACAACAATGCTTTAGGGACAGGTACGCTGATTCTCAATACGGGAACACTGCAGGCCAGCGGCGCCGCCATTAACATCGCCAATGCGGTAACCATCGCGGCGAACTCGACCATCGGCGGCAGCCTCAATTTCACGTTTAGCGGCCCAGCGACTTTGACCGGCACCCGGACGCTGACCGTGAGCAATACAGGAACGACCACGTTCGCGGGGGCAATCGGCCAATCGTCCAACGGCTTCGGCTTGACGAAAGCCGGCGGCGGCATGCTGGTGCTTTCTAACATCAACACCTACAACGGCACCACGACGTTGAGCGCGGGGACCCTGGCAGCCGGCAACAATAATGCTCTGGGGACAGGCACGCTGACTCTCAATGGCGGAACTCTGCGCGCGGACGGCGCCGCCGTTTCCCTGGCCAATGTGGTAACCATCGCGGCGAACTCGACCATCGGCGGCAGCCTCAATGTGACTTTTACCGGCGCAACGACTTTGACCGGTACCGAGACGTTGACCGTGAGCAACACAGGAACGACTACGTTCGCCGGGGCAATCGGCCAATCGTCCAGTGGGTTCGGCTTGACGAAGGCTGGCGCTGGCCTTTTGATATTGTCGAATAGCAACACCTATAGCGGCATCACGACGTTGAGTTCCGGGACGCTGGCAGCCGGCAACAACAGCGCTCTGGGGACAGGCACGCTGACTCTCAATGGCGGAACTCTGCGCGCGGACGGCGCCGCCGTTTCCCTGGCCAATGCGGTGACCATCGCGGCGAATTCAACCATCGCCGGCAGTCTCAATTTGACGTTAACCGGCTCAACGAGTTTGACCGGTACGCGGACGTTAACTGTGACCAATACCGCAACGACTACGTTCGCCGGGGCAATCGGACAGTCGTCGAGCGGCTTCGGCTTGACCAAAACCGGCCCAGGCATCCTGGTGCTCTCCAACAGCAACACGTACAGCGGCAACACGACCTTGAGTGCGGGAATCCTGGCCTTGGGCAATAACAATGCTTTGGGGACAGGCACGCTGATTCTCAACTCCGGTACTCTGGAGGCCAGTGGCGCAGCCGTTGCCCTGACCAATGCCGTGACGCTTGGTGGGAACGTGACCATCGCCGGCAGTCTCGATCTAACGTTTGACGGGTTCGCGACCTTGACCGGCAGCCGGACGTTGACCGTAAGTAACACAGGAACGACGACATTCGCCGGGTCAATCGGGCAGTCGTCGAGCGGCTTCGGCTTGACCAAAACCGGCCCAGGCATTCTGGTGCTCTCCAACAGCAACACGTACAGCGGCAACACGACCTTGAGTGCGGGAATCCTGGCCCTGGGCAGTAACAATGCTTTGGGGACAGGCACGCTCATTCTCACCACCGGCACTCTGCAGGCCAGCGGCGCAGCCGTCGCCCTGACCAATGCCGTGACGCTCGGTGGGAGCGTGACCATCGCCGGCAGTCTCGATCTGACGTTCAACGGGTCCACAACCTTGACCGGCAACCGGACGTTGACCGTAACCAACACGGGAACGACGACATTTGCCGGGGCAATTGGGCAGTCGTCGAGCGGCCTCAGCCTGACCAAGAGCGGCGCCGGCAAGTTGGTACTGGCCGCCAGCAACACCTACACGGGATTGACAACTGTCTCCGCGGGAACCCTACTGGTCAACGGGTCGATCCCGGGCGCTGTTTCCGTTAGCGGCGGCACCCTGGGCGGCTCCGGCCAGACGGGGGCGGTCACGGTGAAATCAACTGGCACGTTGCTGCCGGGCAGCAGTCCCAGCCAGACGGCCATTCTGGCCACGGGAAACCTGGCCCTGAACTCCGGGTCCAATTTCACCGTGGCCCTCAATGGCACCACGGCCGGAGTGGGAGGATACGATCAGGTCAACGTCACGGGCACGGTCAACGTCACCGGCAGCAACCTGAATGTCACGGTGGGCTATGCGGCCGCCATCGGAGACTCCTACGTGATCATCAATAATGACGGCGTGGACCCTGTCGTGGGGACCTTCAATAACCTGGCCGAAGGGGCCAAGTTCGTCATCAATGGCACGACGTTCAAAATCACTTACAAAGGTGGAACCGGCAACGACGTGGTGATTACGCGGATTGCATGACCACGCCCCGAGCACGTGCAGGACGAACCGTGACACACTCCGTCCCAGGCCATGAATCAACCCGACCAGGTGACTTGCGGGCAGGGACCATATTCGATGTTGAGTCCGCGCATGGAACGCGATCCGTGCTCCCCCCCGTGGGGATGGGGGATCGGGTGATAGACAAAGCTCAGAGTGGACTGGTCGAAGGTCCCTTGGCGGGGATGGTCGCGGTGATCCCCGGCCAGCAACAAGAACAATGTCGGGTTAGCGTGACAATGTCAGGGCTGCGTGCCGTTGGGTTCGTAGACCGTTCTGGCATTTTCCACCATTGTCTCCCTACGTCGCAAGCTCCGTCCTCGTCCTACTCTGGGGAACATGGAGGGGCAGGCGTCGACGTCGGGCGAGGACCTTCGGCTCGTGCGGTTCCTCATTGAACGCGTCGAGTACGACGGGGCACAGAGCAAAGTGACGATCAACTTCCGTCCCGAAAGCCACCCATCCCAGGCAGCCGAGGCTGGCGGCCCAAACCAGGAGATCAACGCATGACCACGCCGCATGCCATTGA
>DATGZX010000126.1:0-9724 GCA_035296965.1 Gemmataceae bacterium | reverse complement strand
CACCCCCGACCCCTCTCCCCCGAAGCGGGGGCGAGGGGAGATTATTAGCTGCCCCTCGCCTTGCACCATCTGACTCGTCGGCTTGAGCTTTGCCGGGGCCAGGACATCTGGAAATCCCGGTTCCACCTCATCGCCTTCGCTAGCAGCATTGCCGCGAATCAAGACGTGAGTTTTCGGTGCCGTGCGACCCTTCTCGTGTACAGACAGCGCCCAGGCGATATCTAAATTGTTCGCCTGACCAGGCGCGGCTGCCGAAGCTGGTGTCACACCCGCTGCGCTGCCTTGTGCTTTGCGCTTCTGGCCCGTCTTTTGGCCGCCGCCAAGTCGTGTCAGCTTCTCTCGCCCATTTCCTAGCGCCGTAAGCGTCGCTGAATCGATAACAAAGCGCGGTTTTTCATACCCCTTGATGTTGTCCAAAAACGCCAACAGCTTGTAGTAATCGCGCTGGCTGATTGGATCAAACTTGTGGTCGTGGCAGCGAGCACAATTGATCGTGAGGCCGAGGAACGCCTGTCCGGTTGTCGTGATAATGTCGTCGAGTTCGTCGAAGACCGCTTGCCGCGTGTCGTCGGGCTCATCGTCCCAAACCCCTAACCGGTAGTAGCCGGTGGCGATGACGGCATCGTCGCTGTGCGGCAGGATCTCGTCGCCGGCTAGTTGCTCCCGGATGAATTGATCGTACGGCTCGTCGGCATTGAACGACCGGATCACATAATCGCGGTAGCGCCATGCGAACGGCTTTTCGTCATCGCGCTCGTACCCATTTGTCTGAGCGTAGCGGACAACATCCAGCCAATGGCGGCCCCAGCGTTCGCCGTACTGAGGAGAAGCTAGCAGACGATCGATCACGTTTTCCCAGGCGTCAGGGCTCTTATCTTTGATAAATGCCTCGATCTCTTCAGGAGTAGGCGGCAGGCCCAGAAGATCGAAATAAGCGCGGCGGAGAAGCTCGCGTCGATTGGCGACGTGGTTCTGCCTAAGGCCATTGGCTTCCAATTTCGCAAGTACAAAAGCATCGATCGGATTGAACACCTCCTGAGCATTGCGGACGCGCGGCACGGGTGCACGCGCGACGGGCCGAAACGCCCAGTACGCTCGATCCTTGTCTGAAATCTTGAACTCTCCGCGCAGCGGAGCAGCCTTGGTGGCACTGTCGACGCCAGGCCAGGGGCTCCCCATTTTCACCCAATTGGCGAGGTCCTCGATCTGCCGCTTCGCCAACTTTTTCGCTGGCGGCATTTTCAACTCGGGGTCGTTGTGACTGATGGCCTTGACGAGCAGACTCTTCTCAGGTTGGCCCGGCACGATCGCGGGGCCCCGGTCGCCGCCAGTCAACAGGGCCGTCAGGGAATCGAGACGTAAACCACCCTTTTGTTTTTTATCTGCATGGCACTTGAAGCAATTTTCAGCAAGAATGGGGCGGATTTTGGCCTCGAAGAAAGCTGCCGCCTTGGGCGCAGGTGGTTCGGCGCTCGCGGCGCGAACGCCGACCGACCCGATGATGCTCAGCACCACCAGAGGGATCGCCAGGTCGCTTTGCAAGCCGGTTCGCATTCTCAAGTCCCCCGCCTGAACTTGGGGGTCCTGCATAAGTTGATGGCCGAATCAGGAAAACGATACGCCACTCTATTCGGCAGGTGTTGCGGCGTCTTCTGGATCCTACATTTCGGCAGGCAGGTAGTCCGTTCGCACTCGATCCCAGGTGAGCAGTAAGGCAGGCGCTCCACGGTATCTTTCTGATACAGTTTACCCGCGTTAGGTATGCGGAGGCTATGGGTTTGCCGGAATTTTATTGGCAATCGATTCCGCGGGCGCCAGGAGAATCCGAAAGGATGGGCAGAGGCCGTCACAAAATCGAGCTCCGAGCACCAGGTTAAATGTAGAAGCGCCATTTCACTAAGTGATCCTCCGGCCTCAGTCGTAGCTGATTACCCACCGTCGTCCACTCGAGTGCATTCCCGTTTCTGTTCGTACGTTTTTCGTTTAACCGCGAGCCAGCGGCGAGCGCGTGAACAGACGGGATCCGGTCCCCTTCTGTTGACGCGCTCCCCTTCGGGTCGCGGTTAAACGATTTTTCGGACGCTGCATAAACGGCAATGCCCCTCATCCACTCGACCCCGTTGCGAAACACACGGCCATGCTCTAAAATCGGTCGCCGACCGCATCGGATCTGCCACGGGGTTTGCCATGATTCTTCACGTCGACATGGATGCTTTCTACGCAGCTGTTGAACAGCGTGATCGGCCTGAGTTGCGCGGCAAGCCCGTCCTCGTGGGCGGCAGCGCGGATCAGCGTGGCGTCGTTTGCGCCGCTTCCTATGAAGCGCGGAAATTCGGCGTCCACAGCGCCATGCCCACGGTAACGGCGCGCCGGCTTTGTCCTCAGGGAATCTTCCTGCCGGTCCGCATAGATCACTATGCACGCATCGGCAAGCAAATTCGCGAAATCTTCCTGTCATTCACACCTCTTGTCGAGCCGCTCAGCCTCGATGAGGCGTTCCTGGACGTGCGCGGCAGCGAGCCCTTGTTCGGCCCCGCGCCTGAGATCGCACGCCAGCTGAAAGAACGCATTCACGCAGAGACAGACCTTATTGCCTCGGTTGGCGTCGCACCCAACAAATTCCTGGCGAAACTGGCAAGCGACACCAGCAAGCCCAACGGATTGCTCGTTCTCGAGCCGGAACATGTTGCGGCATTCCTCGCACCACTGCCCGTTGGGCGAATCTGGGGCGTGGGAGCCAAGGCCGAGCGCCGATTACGGGGGCTCGGCATCGAAACCATTGGCCAATTGGCAGCGACCCCTGAGCAATTCCTGGTGGACAAATTCGGCGACATGGGCCGACATATCCGCCAACTGGCCCTTGGTGAAGATGAACGGACTGTCGTCCCCGACCGGGAAGCAAAATCCGTCAGCACGGAAACGACCTTTGCCCGCGACATCGAAGATCCTCAGGTCTTACGTAGTTGGCTCCTCGAATTGGTGGAGCAACTTGGCCAGCGCCTCAGGCATCTGGGTTTGCGCGCCAAGACCATCGAGTTGAAACTCCGTTCCGCCAACTTCCAAACGCACTCGCGCTCGCTGACGCTTCGTGAGCCGACCGACTCGACGGCAGCCATTTGGCAAGCCGCCGCAGCGCTGTTTGACCGGCGCATACCCAGAGGATTGTTGCCAGCCCGTTTGCTCGGCGTGGGCGCTTCCGGCTTGACACGTGAAACGATCGTGCAGAAAGATCTCTTTGACTCGGGCTTGCAAGACAAGCAAACCGCTCTCGATCAAACGCTCGATCAGATCCGCACACGCTACGGGGCTGATGCCATCCGCCGCGGCGGCGTGCTGGACCGTCCCACGGAATGATACCTCCAAGGTGATTTTCCACTGGCTCCCCCTAGTTACGCACTGCTTCCAGCGCCTTTACCAGCAGTTCATCGCGCCAGTCGCGCACACCCTGGATTGTCCGCTTTGCCGGAATAGTGGGCTGGATGCCGACTCCGTGATGGCGCGAGCCGTCCTGCTTCAGGACGCGCATGCCGGTCCAGGCGACAGTGTATCCTCCGGGCAGCCGCATCGGATTGATGTTGCCATTCGTGCCGGCAGTCGGGCCTCCGACAATCGCCGCCAGCTTGTAGTGCTCGATGATTCCCAGGTAAGTCTCGGCATAGCTAATGGCCCGGCCGTCGGTGATGAACGCTACCTTCGCCTTGAAACGCGGCGCCTGTGGCGCGACCGACCAGTTGGAGAACGAATAGCTAACCTTTGTGCGATCCGGGTAGAGCGTGATCGGAATGTGCCACTGACCGCTCTCGACCGGCTTATCGATCAGATGGCTAATGGCCACGGTTGAACCATGCGGGTAGGCGCGCATGTCAAAAATGATTCCGCTGGCCTTTGCCAATTTGTCCACCACCGCCGTGAAGTCTGCATCCACGATCCGATCAAGGTCCAGGTACCAGATGCCAGGTTTAAGTTCCGTCACCTTCTCCGGACGAGTCTCCGTCAGTTCCGACGGATTTACCGTGCGTTTCAGCTCGAGTTTGTAAGATTTTCCTGTCGCTGGCTGCACCTCCAAAGTCAGCGTGGAATCGCGTGGCCCTGTCGCCAGCTCGTGAAGTCCCCGATAGCGCCGCCATTGCGGGGTCGCGCCCGAAATAGTTTTTTCCACCTGAGCAAGCGCTTCGCCGGCGGCCAACCCGTTGACCTTCAGGATGACATCACCTGGCTTCAACGAATCCGGGCCGTCTACTGCGACCTGGGTGACGACAAGCTGATTTTCGACCCAGTCCCAGAGAAAAGGCGGAATAGCCGTGCTCTCCACGGTGCGCATGGCCACATGTCCGTGACCATCATGCAACTCGGCTACAAGCCGGCGCAGGGTGAGCAAGAAGTCGGCCTCGTTGCGGTCGGCGGCTGCGGAAGTGAGGGCGCGCCGCAGAGCGGCTGGCCAATCCGTCTGCACGACATCAAAGTATGGGTAAAAATGCTGAAACGTATTCCATGCCAGAGCAACGGCTGCCAGCCGGGTGGCCCTGTCGTTGCCGGAAGGCAGGAACCCTTCGGGTTTGGCGGCAGGGTCGCGGGAGTTCGTGCCCGGCGCAGCGACGTGAGGCAGCGTTCCCTGAGCGTCGGCAAACAGGGCGAGAGGCACCAGTGCCGACACGCCGCCGCCTAGCTCGGCCAGATATGGTTTTTCCGGCACAGGTAAATCTTCCGGCTTCACTTTCGTGCCGAAACTGGTCGCCACGACATCTGCTTTGCTGATGCGCCTGCTCGAATAAATCGATTGGGGACTGCCTGTGCCCACTCCCAGATGGAGCCAGACCAGTGTTTTCAAGGAAGCAACTCCCGCGCGTGTGTGCAGTTCCTCCGGCAGCTCCGGCTTCTTTCCCGTGACAAAGACGCGCACCGTCGGGGCCAACGGTTTGAAGTATTTCTCCAACCTGCGCGCGAGGTCGGCGGAATCCTTGGCGCCCTGGCAGGCGACGACTCCCTCGATGGCTACACGGTCCCAGTCCGCATTGGCGGATTGGTCGCTGGGATGGAAATAGCGGACATAGCCGAGCAGGCGCGTGAACGCGACGAGGTTATCCAGTTCCCGTACCTGGAGCGAGCGCGCGGGCTCATCGCCGAGACCTGCGGGCCCCAACACCTGGAAGGAGGCAGCATCCAGCCATGCCTGACCCTTGCCCAGGAAGAGCAAACCAATGCTGATCGATTCGGCGTCGTCCGCCACGTCGCCCACGATGTCATAGCGACGCCACTCTTTGGCTGTGATGGGGCGATCCATCATGTTGTCAAAGAAGCCTTGCTGATTGTCCTTGCGGTCGACGCGCATCCAGAGCTGGGCCGTATTGCCGGGGCCAGCCACGTCGGCACGAACCGCGGCCCGGAAACGCACACGTTTGCCGCGAAACGCCACGGCTTCGAAGGACTGCATCAAGATGCCAGCGCCGCCCTTGGTCGCCTCGGCGCCATCCATGTGTAGGCAGCGCTTGCCCGATTTCGGTTGGTCCTCGGTAAGCTTGGCGACGAACCCTGCCTGCTGTGAAGGAGCGGGCATAAACCAACCAGTGGGCACCTGGCCAATCTCGCCTTCTTTGAAATCGAGGTTGACCGGCCCCGGCGGTGCTGCGGCAGCCAGGTTGGACCCGCCGCCGGCAAACAGGACACAGAGGACGAAGAGAAGCAGCCGAGTGCATCGAGCCACGGGATGCGCGGAATTCATGGGGAGATCCTTTCTCTCGGTCTTGCTCTGAACCCTGCTCGCGGGAACTAAAGTATTGTCTTGCTGGCAGATCGAGGTGGCAATGTCCCAGGTGCCGGATTGTTCTGAGCAGATCGTGGTAGGCAACGAGGGACGCCAGCGACCAGACGCTCGCCCGCTCCACCCAGCGAAGAGCACTCGACGCACATATCGGCCCGGCGCCCTGGTGCGCCGAAGGTGCGCCCAAAGTGCGCCGTGGCGAGACGGCCATGGAGGACGCAAATAGGCCGCATTTCAAGAGACAATGCAAATCCGCATTTGTCAGAATCCAAAGGGAGCATGTCGACATAGCTTTACGGGGCTGGCGGTTGGCAGGTCTTCGGCCACCACGGTGCGGGGCGGGAATACGAGCCCGAAGCGTAAGCGAGGAAGCCGGCCGAAGCTTGCCAGTCGAAACCTCGCTAACGCTTCGGGCTCGTATGTGGGGCAGGTCACGACTCCCGTCGTCCCCATGACTCAATTGTAGATCCGGGAGAGCGCACAAGGAACGGCAGCAGAAGAGTTTTGTGTGCCCATCCTCGACCCGGCGGCAGGATAAACGCCGATGATGGAAATTCCTTCTCCCTGATCATCGTTGCGTGCCATTGACGCGGGCCTGCGTGGCCCAGTGGAGCATGAATGGAATGGAGGAGGGGAGAAGAGAAATC
This sequence comes from Gemmataceae bacterium, assembly GCA_035296965.1. Taxonomy (GTDB): domain Bacteria; phylum Planctomycetota; class Planctomycetia; order Gemmatales; family Gemmataceae; genus DATGZX01. Next base: position 3,319 of record DATGZX010000126.1, on the reverse strand, counting down.
GGAAGTGTATGGGTTTCAAAAAAACTTAGGAAATAGTGCGGAAAATGCGGGCTTTTTGATGTTTTGCTTTTCGGTGCTCTACGAAAACCACCCACAAACAGACCAATACCACCGGGAAAACCACCCGCTGTGACAGGCACGGAGACAGGCCACCGAGTCTTGAAAAAGTTCCCCGCACACACGAGGCGGGCTTGTTTTGCTGGTCGTTCACGGGCCCTCGATAGCAATGTCAGGAAACAGGTTCTTTACAATTTCTTTGATTTCTGCACAGCGCTCGCTTCGGACAACGACTCTGTGGAATCTCCTCTCACTCTCTCCAGGCCCCGGACTCAAGGGGCCAGAGGCTTCGTATTCATTCTCCGCTAGTTTGTCCGCAAGACATTTGGCATCCTCCTCGGATAGAAGGCAAATCTCGCACGTCTTCCCTCTTTTCCTGATGTGTATTGACATAGCGATTTCCCCTCTCATCTCGCCCGTGGCCTCCGCTCTTCCTCGATGGCGAGGTTCTTCTGATTAGCCGGTTCATGCATGACGGACCGATCGTAAATGAAGCCGATAAGCCGATCCCAATCAATCTTTTTATTTGCTTTCCAGTCTCCGGCCAATTATATGTGCTTTTTGGCCCCCTCGGTCGGTGCTGGCCGCCTTTTGTATCCTAAATCTCCGTTGACTGGGGCAAGCAACCACTCCCTCGGCGTGATGTTTCACGATGGTAGGGAAGGAGAAGCCTCATGCTCGATTGTTCCGAAATGTTCTTCATTGTGGTAATCTTGACCGTCGTCTTGATCCCGATCATGTGGATTATGTGGGGCAACCAGAAGCAGGAGCTTGGGACCATCCAGTGCAAGCGCTGCCATCATGTTGGCCCTGCCAGGGGCCTCTTTGTGCCGTTTCGTGGGATAAAACCGGTCTGCCAGAAGTGCCAGAGTGAGGATTGGGTGAAGATCGATAACAGACCTACACAGACATAGAGGGTCTCAACTGGAGAGCATATGCCCATCTGCATAAGCAGACAATATTGTGACACGTCCTTCGGGGGCAACCCCAACGTCGATGAAAAGATTCTTATTTTCGAGGATCGAGTAATTGGGTGGCAGATCGCCATCGCAGAGGAACTGCGGCGGCTCATCGATGACCCAAAAAACAAGGGCACGCCGATTCAGCACGCTGGCTTCGCTTTGTTGTCCATCCTCTTTTCTTATTTCGAGATGATTACGCAGTACAAGCGAGGAAAGGACAGCAAAGGAAAAAGCGACAAGTTTATCAAAAGGGGCTTGGATGACGTTTTTCCGAATCGGTTTACCGATGGCCAACGGAAGGATATTGCCAACCTCGTAAGGAACGGGCTCTACCACACCACGTTCACAAAAAAGGGTGTGCTGCTTCATGGGCAATACGAGAAATCGATTGAGATCAAGGACGGGAACGTGTTGGTCAACCCACACCGATTGGTTGACGACATTAAGGTGCACTTTGAGCAGTACATCCAAGACCTGAAAAGCCGCAAGATCGATGATGGCAAGTTCGAGAAAATGTACGATTACGCCATGAACCCCTAATCTTCGGTGTCTTCGAGAAAGGATGGGCCGAGACCAGTTATAATTGATGAGCAGGCATGCTCAAAAACACTTGGAAAAAGTGCGAAAAAATGTGCAAGGTTGGTGGTTGACTCTCCAAAAACGAAAAGTTCCAAAAAAACGGGGTATACCCTGCCTGACCCGTCCTGCCTGCGAATGACCATCCAAAAGACCAGCAAGGCAGTTGTATCTCTCGGAAATCGGTGCGAAGCCCATTGCAGGAGATTGCAGACCGCTGCGGATGGAATAATTCAAGGCAAGGACAAAGCCACCCAAAAACCAGCCAAAAGCGCCATGATACGAGATCGCCTGTTGTAAGATGTCATTTGCATTGGATTTCTGAAATGAAGACGGAAGTGTATGGGAATCGAACCCACTGAGAGCTTTCTTCAAGCCCCCCACTGGTTTTGAAGTCCCGTGCTACGTTAATCTGGTTAGAAACGGGCTCAAAGGTGGCGGTTTTTCCGCGTTCTTGGTGGGGCAACCGAGCTGTAACTGAGATTGAAACGGACTTCAATCGGGAAACGACGTAACAGTTGACGTAACAGACTCGGGCCGGTTGCCTTCCTGGGCACCGCCCGAGTCATTGACTCCTGGCCGAATCTCCCCGAGCGCAACAAGGCCCCCGCCTCGCGCATCCAGGCCACGGTTGGTTCCGGTAAATAGCCCGAGCGTAGCCAGGATTTTCCCACGTTTGCGCACGTCGCGTCGTCCAGGCCCAGGTTGGCCAATGGCCCGTCAACGCGAGACGGCACCGCCATGTGGCGTTTGGCGAATGAACCGCCGCCTCAGCGAGGAAGACGGGACCGGGGCAGCCGGCGGGGGAGGGCACTGCGGCGCGGCGATTTGTAAAAAGCCAATGGTTTTTGCAAACCAGAGAGCAAAAGACAGCTTGCTGTCTGGGTGCTCAAGAAAGCGTCGATTTTTACATTTTGGTCCAACGAAAAAAAAATAGAGCAGCATCCATTTGAAGCGTGCCGCCACTCCCCGTCGTCATCGTGGACATACTACCAGCCGTCGGCGTTCCTGGTGAGCCGTCCATTCGGTGCGATCGGCGAAAGCGCGGGCAGCTGATCGGACTCTCGGTAATGTCGAACGACATAAGATGGGCACTCTCTGAAAAACGCCACGACGCGCAGTCCGCTTCCCGAACTGCTGTCCAAGCAACCCATCGCGCCATTACAGTCAGCATTGAGGGCAACTACTAGAGGCCGATATTCTCCAGTGTAAAGAAAAGAACGGAGACAGTCGGCCAGGCCGGTCCTAGCAGTGCGATGCACAATACAGCAGGTTTTGCTTGATTTCTGCGAGTGAGCAGGTTCCAATATGGAACATTTGTATTGTGCCCAGTGCTGTCATACCCCCTTTGGTAAACTACCTGCCGTTTCGATGTCTTCATCTGGCATGGACGCAGCTGGCAGAAAAAGGGCTCGCCCATGCTTTCATTCCCTCGTCATGTGCTGGTTCGCCTGGTCCGCATAGACGGAGAATTGCGCTCCAAACGCTGGCCAAACGCCGCGAAGCTCGCCAGGCTGCTAGAAGTAACCGAGCGCACGATTCATCGCGACATCGACTGTCTGCGCGATCAAATGGGCGCGCCCATCAGGGCGAACGCATCAAACTTTCTCTAGGTTTCGTGCCCCAGCCAAGGTTTCCTCGAGAAAACCCGTGTCCAAGGCAGCCGCCTTGCGTTTCCGTGCGATGCTCGTTTTGGCCGGATTCCGCTTGAGCAGGCTTAACGC
>DATGZX010000125.1:0-11822 GCA_035296965.1 Gemmataceae bacterium | reverse complement strand
CGAAGCGCAGACCGAGGCGCAAGGTTTACTACGGGAGTCGATGTCGGAACTCGTCAATCACATGGTCGAGCGGCTGGACGCCTCCGAGAATGGAAAACCGAAGGTCTTCAAGAAGTCCACGGTGGCGAACCTTGGCGATTTTCTGGCGACGTTTGACTTCCGCAATATCGCCAATGACACCGAGCTGAAAGAGCAGGTGGACAAGGCTCGGGTGCTACTTGCTGGCGTAACCGCCGAGGAAATCCGGACCACGGCGGATCTTCGCTCAAGGCTCAAAACAGGTATGTCGGAAATCGGTACCAAGCTGGACGCCATGGTGATCACGATGCCGCGTCGCAAGTTTCGGCAGGAAGAGTGAAAACATTTATTCAGGAGTCCTTATGCTTCCCCTGAGGCGTGAATAAGTCCGGTGCGCACACGTCGGTCCAGAACAGGAGTGATTTTGCTCAGGGCTCAGTGGTTGGCCGCAACACGCGTTTCCGGATGGGAGATCGCGTCGATTATCGCCTCAAGGCGAAAGGGCTCAATCACCTGAATCCAGGGCATGGTCCGTGCAAACCGGGACTGGATGGCATCAAAGCCCGCTTCTATCGGATGCTGGCGAGATCCCACCGGAATAATGAAGACCCGGTTTTCCGGCTGCAGGTTGGCGGGCAGGCCCTGCGCTACGCAGCTGTTTTCAAGATCGCTGACGACGATAGAAACGCCGTTCGGAGTTTCGCGGACGGCGCGCCGGATCATCGCGTTGACAGCCGTGCAGCGGCCGGGCAGGTTCAGGCCGGCGAGTTGGTCAATGGCGGCGGCGAGCTTCGCGATTTCAGTGGTTCGTCGGGCGCTGTCCTCCCGGCGCGCCTGGGTGCGCAACTCGTCGCACTTCCGGGCGGCATCGCGCCTCGCGGTCTCTGCATAGGGTTTCGAGAGGCGCACGATTTCGCTGTCGGACTCGGCGCTGGCGCAAGACACTTGCCTGTTGCCGGGAATGACCACGCGCACCGTGGACGCCGCCATGAAAGCGTCCTCATAGAAAGGCGTCAGGCTCAGGACTAGCGTGCTCTCGCCGTCATAGCTGGAGAGGCGGGCGGAGAAAGTCTTGAGGACGCGGATGACATCGCCGGAGCGCGCCGAGGGGCTCACGTCCGGAAACAGGTAGACCGGGATGTCCGCCGCCTGGGCCGTGGCGGGAGCGCCGAAGAGCGCCAGGACCACCAGCGCCGCCGCAGCGGGAGCCGCGATGGCCTTCAGGACGCGGCTGACGGGATTGGGCGGAGCGCCCGCGCCGGGGCCGCCCGGCGGGATGCTCCGCTCGCTCGTCGTCAGCAGGTGGTCGAGATCCCGCGCCAGCGAGCGAATCCAGCGCATGTCGGCGCAGAGGCGCTTCGACCAGCGCAGGAGATCCGCCGCATAGCCGCAGAGGCCGCTGCACAGCGGCGACAACAAGGTCACCGCCGTCGTGCTCACAAAGAAGATGAAGGCCCCAATGACACTCCCCTGGCTCCGCAGCACCGCCAGCGCCGTGACGCAGGCGATCAGCCACGGCAGGCCCAGCACCAGCAGCCCGCGCGTTATCCTCTCCATCTGCTTGGTGGGCTGGCCTGAGGCCTCGTGGCGGACCCACCTTGTCACCACCGCCGATGCGGCGGCCCCCAGCAGGAAGGCGATGGCCACGCCGACCATCATCGACACCAGTTGCGGGCCGTTGAAGAAGATGGAGGCCAGCACCGCAGCCGCAATCGTCTCCACCAGCAGGAACGCGAACTGGCCGAACTTGTACAGCCGCGCCTCGCGGATCTGGTCGTCGATCTCCCGCTCGGTGGGATTGTCCGGCACCGCGCCGAACCAGAGCTTGAAGAGACGCCAGTATTCATCGCTCTTGCTCTTGTAGTGCAGCGCCAGCTCCGGCACGTGCAGGTTGCACCAGCCCCGGTTGTCGATAGCAGCCGCCTCGCGCGTGCGTGCGTCGATCGTGTGGGTCAGCTCCTTCTGGCGCCGCCCGCACTCCTTTTGAATCGCGATCAATTCATTGTTCATCGTCGTCGCTCCTTATTTCTTCCCTTGATCTGCCGACTTTTTGTTGCTTGCCATGAAACCCGCAGCCCCTCCCTCGACGTCTTTGAAGTAGTGATGCTGTTTGAGGCCGCTCATAAAATCTCCTGGCAAAAGATATTCTGCGCCTGCACGGCGCGGACACACTGAAGGAGGCAGATGAGCGCAGGAACGTCAGTAACCGTCAGCTTCTAAGCGATGGTGGGAATGATCCCGGCAGGGGAATTGCTGGGAGGCGTGAACAGCCTGAGCTAATTTTTCCCCGTAAAGAACCGGCCCAGCAATGTGCGCGCAACGCGGGCAGTGAAGGCGTCTGCCGAGCCCGCGCCCACAGTCAGCAGGCCTTTCACGGCAAGCTGGTCGGCGGCATATTGCGGCAGGCAGCAGAAGTAAATCCACCGCTTTGTCGCAGGGCATTCCGCCAGCCGCCCGAGGGTTGCCGCCAGAATTTCAGACGGGCTTCCGAGGTATGCGACACAGGCGTCTTGAAAAGGCCCGAAGTCTGACATCACGAACGTGAACAGCATTTCGTGGACGGCAGGCGGGAGCGCCGCGTCGTCGAGAAGCCGCCACAGGAGTTGCGCTTTGAGATAAGGGCTTGCGGTCTCGAAGCGTCGGGCCAGAAATTCACTGACTTCCGCTTTAGCCGCCAGCGGCTGCAACATGGCTAGGTAAAACGCCGCAAGGGGTCCGTCATCCGCCGTAATCTCTGGCATGATCCATTTCAGGTCCGCCGCCGTGATTTCGCTGCGCAGCAGGTGGATATTCTCCGCCACGTTCCAGGCAAGCGCCTCAGCTTCAGTTGGGCGATAACCGCTTCGCAGCCGGTTCATCTGATCACTGGCCGTATTGCTGTCCATGTTTTCCACCTCTCTCACCCGGCGTTGCTCTTTCGGATAATTGTGAGATCAAATCTTCCGGCGTCCGCGCCACCACAATATTGTCCCGCTCGGCCGCCGGCATGAAACCCTCCGCCACCGCCCGGTCGATGAAGGCCAGCAGGGAATCGTAATATCCATCTGTGTTCAGCAGCCCGCATGGCTTCGCATGGAAACCGAGTTGCGCCGCAGCGAGCACTTCCCAGAATTCATCCTGTGTACCGACGCCGCCCGGCAACACGATTGTCGCCTCCGACATCTCAAGCATCACGTCCTTGCGCTCCGCCATCGACGCGACAAGTTTCAGATCAGAGAGCCCCTCGTGCGCGATCCCCTCATCCATCAGGAAGCGCGGCAGCACCCCCATGATCCGGCCACCATGCTCCATGACGGAATCCGCGAGCGATCCCATCAACCCCGTCCTGACGCCACCATAGATGACACGAATGTCCGCAGCCGCGAGCAGCCTGCCGAGGGTTCTGGCGGCGTCATTGAACGCGGGGCTGACGCCCGGTTTCGACCCGCACTGGACGCTGACCGACCTGATGGAATTCTTCAAAGAGCCCGCAGCCGCCATCACTGAATGCATTTGGGCGCGTGGGCAATCTGGGCGTTGCATTTGTTCTCCCACCAGTACCGCCCGACATCGTAAAGCAGCGACGGCTGGAGAGGCGTCTCGGTTGTCTCCAGATGCTCCAGAAACTTCTCCAGGCTTTTATAGCCCGTGACAGCATACAGGCAGTTCATCACGGGTCTGCCATTTTCTTCGTATCCCAAAAACCGCAAAAGCTGTGATGCCATGATGTTCGATTTGTGGTGCGACTTCTGCTTCAGCCACCAGCAGACGATTGCCATTGCACCGATACGGTTCTTGTTTCCCTTCGGCCTGATGCCATTCAGCACAGCGGTTTCCGTGCCAGTCATGATCGCGGCCACTTTCTCGGCCCAGACCTCCGGCGGGTCGCTGATGGAAGAAGCCCGGACCACCATCAAGTATTCCTTGAGGACTTCGATCTTGTCTTCGGGCCAGCTTTCCTGGCGATACTCCAGTTGGTCCGCGAAAAGAGACTGAAGCTGCAAGACGCGCCTCCAGCTATGCTCCGACTTCCCCGATATCTCCAGCGTCAGCTTCGCAAGACGCTTTCGTGCCGCCTCCGTGTTCTCACAAGCGAGCTGGTAGGCTCCTTCCAGATCGTCATATTCGATGAAGGCCAGCCCCTTCTTGACATAGTGCGCGAGCTTGTTTCTGTAGCGAAACACCATGTCCTTCCAGATCACTTCTGCATCGCCCTGAGGAAGATGGGCGATTGCGGTGGAGAAGTGCTCGATGGCGCGCTTGGGATACTTATTGATCCCAAAGTCGTCCCATTTCCACGGCGTGTCGTCGATCACGATGTCGCCGGCAGCGCCGCGCTGTTCGAGCGCCGCCAGCAGGCTAAAGGCGATGATGGCCACGGGATCATTGCAGACTTTGAGCGGCTCCGCGCTGTGATAACCCCAGACGAGCGGCTCGCGGGACGGGTCCTGCCGCGCCGCGAAGGTGAGCGCGTGCAGGAGTCCCATCGGGTTATCCTCCCCCATGCCGTACTTCGGCGCGTAGGCCTCGTAGGGCCGCATGAACCGGATGTCGATGAACAGCAGGTCGAAGGTGATGCGCGCCTGGGAGCCCAGAAGATGCACATGCTGCAGCCAGTGCTTCATGCGCTTCATCTTTCCTGGCTTGGCCTCTCCATCCGGAACTTCCACGATATCGAGCAGGTCGGACCCGATGTCGGGGTCCTCCTGGTCATTGATGGCGAACAACTGCAGCAATGAAGTCTTCATAGTGCCTCTGGGGGTACGTGTGGTGAAGCGGCAACCCTGATTCGCTTGGGATAAAACAAAAAGAGCGAGCTGACATAAGCGTCATCGCTCAAGGCATGTGGGTAAGATTCAGGGAGAACCTTGGCCTGCTCAAGTTCGACAATGCCGTTGAGGCGCTCGAACAGAGCGGCAAGAATGCCGACCGATTGCGACGGCTCGTGCTGGTCGCCCACGATCGGATTGATGATCGTGACCGTCGCCACGAAAGCGACGTCACGGGGAACTTTCACCTCGAAGTCGATGTGCGGACGGTCATGTTTCGGCGAGGCGGTCAGGACGACTTTCGCCGCGTTGCGGCACAGTTCGGCGAGGCCGGACAGGAAGCACAGGTGCGGTTCCTGGTTTGCCGCTGTGAAGGGGGGCAGTGGCGTGGATTGGAATGCGGTCGGGCGCTTGACCTCAGTGGCGCGGCCGCCGTTGATCTGCCGCAGTGCGAGCCGTTCCTCCGCGTCTTCGAGATACCAGAAGGCCGTCACGGCGTTCACCAATGCCGCCTTCAGCTCTTCGCATTGCTTTTCCGTCGGTACGTCAGGGGCACCGGGGATTTTTGACGCGGAAACCCACGTCGGCGGAAGGACGCCGTCTTGTGACTTCGCAACGATGCTGAAGACGCCGGCCATCCCCCGAAGTGTCCTCAGGCGGTCCCGGCAGCGGTCAACATCGGGGATGAGTTTGGGGGCTGACTTGTGGATCTTGTTGCTCAGGTCGCCCATGCGCAGCGCGTCGATGCGGTTCTTCAGCTCGTGCCCGAACGCGAAATATGTCAGTTCAAGCTGGTGCTGCGCTTCCTTTTTGTAAGCGCTGTTGACAATGGCGCGATGGAACGACGCGTCGAGAACGCTATAAACGCTCTCGACCGCGCGGCTGATGGTTTCGTCCTGCCATTCCTTGCCGTCCAAAGGCCGCACGACGAGAAACAACGATCCCTCCCACTTGACGGGAGTCCCTGGACGGGGGCCGAAGCAGACCCACACGACGGCCGCCTTGTCGTCGAAGTGCTTGAACAGCAGATCGTAGTAGTGCTTGAACCTTTCGCTGACGCCGAATTCAATCATCGTGGTAGCCGGCTCGAAAAAGTCGCTGATGGGGACAAGGTTCGTTTTCGGCGGTCTCGCCTCGCCGCGCTTCTTTGGCGCACGCTGCACGCGGTACTTGCCCACGCAATCCGCGAATTCCTTTAGGGCCATCAGGCTTCCGCCAACGCCCGCCGAGAAGAACTCTTCGAGCAGCTCCGGATACCAATTCGGGTCATCAAGTTCGTAGTAAGACGCGATATGCAGCCCGCTCCGCTTATGTGACTTGAGATCGGGCAGAACCGCAGCCAGGTCCACGACCGGGACGGAGAGTTCCTTGCTGTCTTCCAGAAGACCGCGGATTGTCTCCATGCCGCCGTGCGTGTTCGCGGCTTCATAGTTCTTGGCAATCAGGCAGTCGAGAAGCCCCGTTACGGCAGCTTCCCTTTTTGCGCTTTCAATGGGGAGCGAGGATGTGCCTTGCTGAAGTTCCACGGTCAAAGCGCCGCCGCTTTCTGAAAAGTAAGAATATCGAACAACAGCCTACCCGAGTAGGAACCGATGCCAACATCGTGGGACAACTGCTCTACCGGCCCTGGCCGCAAGCCCGCCGCTATCGCCGCCGCCGTGTATTGCGCGAGCGGCCTCACGATGCGGCTGTAGGGCGCAACCGGCGCGAGGCCATTATTTGGAAATGTCTTCACGATAAGGACGGCCTCGTCGGGTGAGCTGTTGCCGCTGAGACAGTCCTCCAGGGCTTCACGGTTGCGCTCCCTTTCCTTCAGCGGGTCCATCACGACCAGCATGGCCGTCCCGCCGGGAGCCAGCATCCCCGCGATATTCCGAAAAGCTGCGTCGAGCTGGTCCATCTCGTCCATCGCGAGTATCGAGGTCACGAGGTTGACGCAGGGGCGCAGCGCAAAGCCGGGGTCTTCCAGATCGCCCAGCGCGTATTGCACGCTGGGGTCTGTTGAACGGCGGGCGGCTTCCGCCAGCATCGCCGGGCAAAAGTCGATTCCCTGCATCCGGGCCTCGGGCGCGAGCTTGCGCAAAGCGCGCAGGAATGCCCCTTCGCCGCAGCCCAAGTCCGCGACGTTGATGTTGCTCTTGTGTCCAGCCAGATCCATCGCCTTTCGGGCGAGCTTCTCCAGCATGGCGCTCCGGTTGTGGTCCGCGTCGATATGCGCGCTCCAGGACGGGCTGTTGGTCGTCCACCAGCGAAGCCGGTCATCGTGATATTCCGCCGGTATGTCGCTGGTCGCGAGAAGCACACGGCCGCGCGGTCGTTCATTTAGCGTTAGCATGTTCCACCAGGCTCGAATCCCAGACTTGTTCCACTTTCACCGAATGCGGCGCGATCACGCCGATCTCTTCCAGACCGTCAATCATGGATTGCCATGTTTGGGCGGAGGCCGTGAGCGGCTTGCCGTTCTCGCCCGAGAAGTACGGCAAGGCCAGTTGCAGTGAGCGTCGCTCCCGTTCGGCTTTGAGCGTTGGATAGGCTTCAAGGACATCTGCAAGAGAGGCCTCGGGGTTGGCAATCGCATAAGTCCAGCCCTTGACCAGGCTCGTGACAAGCGCCTGAGCGAGAGGCCGCTTCGCGTCGAGCACATCGCGCCGCGTGAAATACACCGTGCCCGTGAAATGTACGCCGTACTGGGTCGGGTCGATGACTTCATAGGCGATGCCTTGCTGCTCAAGGCTTACCGGCTCGTCATAGATAAACGCCGGGCGCACGTCGTATTGGCCGAGCACGAAGGTCTGAAGCTCGAAGGGGGCCTGGATTTCCTTCACCTTCGAGCGGTCGATCCCCGCCCGCTTCATCATGAGCTGGTAGACGCGCTCCGTATTCGTGCCCGCGAGGATGCCCACCCGCTTGCCGGGAAAGTCCGCAGGCCCCTTGATCCCTGATTTCGCCTTCACGAGGAAGCACGTCGGGCTTTTGACGTTCACGACGCCGATGGCGACCAGCGGCGCGCCCTTGGCGACGGCCGCCACGAGCAGATCGCCGCCGACCACCCCGAAATCCGCGCCCTTGCTCAGGACGACTTTAATGGGGTCCACATCCTCGGCTCCCGGAACAACCTTGAGCTGGATCTTTTCATCTTTGGCGAAGCGCTTGGACGCGCTCACTTCGCCGGCGAAGTTGGCATTCGGGAACCACTCCTGCCGAAGCTCCACCACGGGCAGGGTCTCGGGCTTCGGCGCGCTGGACGAACAGGAAGTCAGCGCAGCGACAGCCGCGGTGAGTACAGCGCAAGTTGCAAACAGACGACGGGTTATCATTTCGTTTTTATCTCTCCCAATACCAAGGTCCGAGCTGCTTCTCCAGCAAAAGCACGGCTCCGTAGATCAAGCCCGACAAGATGGCGCCAGCGGCGATTCCGCTCATCATCAGTTCGGGCTCCAGCCGCTTCGCGGCGATGAAAATATCCTTGCCGATCCCTATATCGGCACCATTGAACTCCGCCACGATAGCGCCGATCACGGAGAGCGGCGCGGCAATCCTCAATCCTGCGAAGAAATGCTCCGCGCAATGCGGGATCACGACGTGCCGTATCACTTGCGCCTTGGGTGCTGCCATAATGCGCATCATTTCCTGTGATGCGCTGGCCACCGACCGGATGCCCGAAATCACGTTCGTGAGGATCGGGAAGAAGGCAATCAGGGCGCTCAAAAAAACCTTGCCGCTTGGCCCCGGCCCGAACACGAGAATAATCATGGGGGCAAGGCACACGAGAGGGATGACTTGCGACGCGACCAGCAGCGGGAAACTGATGCCGCCGATGCGGGGGTAGTAAATGCACACGACACCGAAGAGAAGGGCAAATATCGTCGCGGCCACCAGGCCCAGCAAGCTCTCCAGCCCGGTATAAGCGAAAGCCTGGCCCGATTCCGTGAAATGGTGCACGACGTAAGCGAGAGTGCGCAGCGGGCTGGACAGCAGCAGGCGCACGGTCACGGAAGCGTCCGCGGACAGCTCCCAGGCCAGCAATATCGCGGTCACGATGACGCCGCCCGCAATGAGCGTGACGGGGTCTTGCACGGTGCGTTCGCGGATCATCCCAGCACCTCCGCCGAAAGGCGCTCCGTGGGCGAGTGCTGACCAACGATTGTTTCCAGCAACCGGTCCCGCATCGCCAGAGCCTCTGGGGGCAGGTTCGCCCCGTCCTCAATGCGTGGAAGGTTGCCGAGGTCGATCAGTTGCGTGGGCCGGGAGCCGTGCGGGAGCGCAATGATGTGCGTTGCGAACTGGAGGGCTTCGACGACATCGTGCGTGACCCACATCACCGTGCATCCGGCTTCGAGGCGCATCGTCTGGACCTGCCGGTTGAGATCCAGCCTGCGCAACGGATCGAGGGCCGCGAACGGTTCATCCATCAAAAGAAGGCTTGGCGACACGCAAAAAGCGCGCGCGATCGCCAGCCGCGCCTTCATCCCGACCGACATCTGATGGGGGTAATAACCGCCAAATCCCGAGAGGCCGACGCGGGCAAGCAGGCCCGCGACTTCCTCTTGTCCGGGCTTTCGTCCGTAGAGGTCAAACGTGAGTTCCAGGGTCTGTTGTGCTGTCAGGTGACGCCACAGGCAGGCTTCCTGAAAAAGGAATGCCATCGCGCCCTGCCCATAAAGGCAAGCGGGCTCGCGGCTGTCCACAAGGACCCGGCCGCTGGTGGGGGGCAGCAGCCCGGCGACACAACGCAGCAGCGTCGTTTTACCAGCTCCGGATGCCCCGACGATTGCGGTGGATGACCCTTTAGGGATGCTCAGGGTCAAATTGTGCAGGACCGCCCGCCCACCCAGCGAGACGGCCAAAGATTCGATATCGACTTTCACAAGAGCACCCTGACCCTTTATAAAGGGAACCTCGGTCGCGGAACTGACGGGTACTGATGATTTGGGAACTGAAGCGGGGTGATGAAACGACTTTTGCCCGTAGGCTTACGGGCGGCGCGGGCATTTTGCCCAAGAATAGTCTCCTCACGAAAGGAGACCGCCCGAATGAAAGAGATCGCTACCCGACGCTTAAAGGACGTGCTCAAGAGGCAGTTTGGTTTCACCCGTTGCAATGGTGGCAGCACCGGTCACGAAACCTGGGTAGACCGGCATGGACGCCGTGTCCACCCGGTCATGCGCCACAAGTCCATATCCATCGCCTCCGTTTACTGCACGGGCATGGAGCTGGAGGCTCAGGGCGTATGCAGCCGCACCGAGTTCATGCGCAAGCTCAGAAGCTAGGGCCGACCCTCCCCCGCCGAGCTGGCAGCACCTGACCGGATTCGCCGCCATTCGAGAGAGACACGTTTGGACTCGTTGAGCCCATCGGAGAGGGGAAACCCGAGAGTGAGTTACTTCAATTTTGAGTTCAACTCCAAGATGGCCACCTCGCTGGTTCACACTCTGAACCGGCCTTACAAAGGCGCCCACAAATTCTCGGCAACAGCTCCGGACGCGCAGGGCACATTGGTCATCTGGGCGCGCGATCCGCAGGAATGCCGAGAGCACTTGCTGAATGCGCTGTTCGATCTCATCTTTGCACGGAACCGTGTTGGAGCTGCAGTATTAAACCCACCCTGCATCTTCTGTGGCGGAAAAACACAAAGCCGCGGTCGGAACAGTTCCGGCACACGAGGTTGGCGTTGCATGAATACGAGTTGCCAGCGAAGCTTTGTCATCGATCGGAGCTTCCGGGGAGGAATCAATCACCCAACGCAGTCAAAGAAGCCAGACTTTCATCGGCTGGTGTTCGTCGATGGCAAGACAATTCGGGAGGCGTGCGACACTCTCGGAATCTCAATGAGCGCCGGCGATAACTGGTATCAAAAACTGCTGTCTGTCCAGAAACGGATCGATCACAAATGTCCGTGCGGCAAGGAACTACGCCACCGGGGGTCGTGTCGGTTTCGGCAAGGATACGAGATGGGAAAGGACCAAGCTCCTGAGGAGAATCGGACGGCCGATTGCACGAGAGACGGCGGCGAGAGAACGCGGAGGGACCCTGCTGGTTGAGCTTCATCCGCGCCCTTTCTGATGCTTGCACTTGAAAGGAACCCAGGCATCGCTGGGCCGATTTCGTACGAGCCGGTTTCCTCGTCGGCGGTAAAAGGCGCTGCCGAAAAACAGGAAGACCAGCATGAAGGAACGGAAGAGGCCGCGCTAAAACGTGGCAATATACGAGAGCACCAGATTGTAGACGGCGTGCATGAGGGCTGCGGCCGCCGTGGATTCGGATTGTGCCCGCATCCAGCCAAATGCAATCCCAGTGAGAATTGTTGTGTAGAGGCTGAGGCCAGTCCTGCCAGCGTGAGAGAAAGCGAATCCTACGGCGATGACGAGAATCGTCGTGCTAACGGCGGCGAGCTTCGAAACGCGGCAGCGGCTCAGAAGCTCCAAGACCAACCAGAAGAGCAGGCCTCGAAAGAGAATTTCCTCCAGCATTGGTCCGGATGCGCTGGCCAAGAGGACCCGATGAGGGGGAGGAACACCACCCAGGGATTCGTGAAACGATCTGGCGATCGACCAGACGCCAGCGCCGGACGCAAGGCCGGCAAGAACGCTATAGAGCCAGAACCCTTGACGCGGGGACACCCAGCCTAAACGACGTAGCCAGGCCGTCTTTCCGAGCACGCGATAGCCATAAACCAATAAGAGCAACGTCATCAGCAGGGCGAGCCCAAGGGTCCGCGGCTTCACCGCGATCGCCGTGATCTGCCAGACGAACAGCAAGAATACCGGCAGGAAGAGCTCGGGATTGGCCGTAACGGTCTCTCTGATGAAGCCGGTGAAACGAGCCCACATGGCGTGCAGTCCAAAGCCGATCCGTGACTTTGTGAGTAGGGCGCTCAAATCAGACTTTCTCCGCAAACAGAACGGAAACCGCAAGACCGGCATTTGCTGGGTTGATTATGGTTGATGTGGCATTCCCCGTTGCGTTTGGCCGTTCGGATTTCGTCAAGAAGCGCAATCAGGCTTGCACGTAGTGACGGCGTATATTCGACACGTATGGTGCGATCCTCGTATTTGA
>DATGZX010000124.1:0-3754 GCA_035296965.1 Gemmataceae bacterium | reverse complement strand
TCTATCAAGCGGGCCAGCAGGCAGGGAAAAGAACATCGCTGGCTTGCAATATGAGGATCAACTCCCCCATCACCCTCCTGCCGGGCGCAAGGAAACTGCGCACATTGCAGGGCGGTGGGCGAAGCCCACGTTAAGACTTATAGGACCTATCCTCCCGTGCACGGGGGCGTCCTCCGGCTTGACGTGTTCATGGGGCGCAAACTAGGATAAGCGCAAGCGCTTGCTGTCTATCGAGGCGCTGATCTTGGCTCGGTTTCTTGGTTCCCGAAGATTTACGGGGGTAGGGATGGGTTATCAGCATACGTTCCAGCGGCACAAAACCCGCGAGGTTCGCGTCGGCGACAAGGTGGTCGGCGGCGATAACCCGATCTGGGTGCAATCGATGACTACGCCCGACACATACGACATCGAAGCCACCGTGGCCCAGATTCATCGTCTCGAGGAAGCTGGCTGCGAAATCGTACGCGTCACGGTTCCCAAGCCTCAAGATGCCGCCGTGCTGGGCGAGATCCGCCGCCGCATCCATCTGCCGCTCATCTGCGACATCCACTTCGATTACAAAATGGCCCTGGCCGCCCTCGATCACCCGGTAGACAAAATCCGCATCAACCCCGGCAACATCGGCGGCTACGACCGCTACCGCCAGGTCATTCGCAAGGCCAAGGACAAGGGCTTGCCCATGCGCATCGGCGTCAATGCCGGCAGCCTCGAGCGTGAGCTGGTCGAAAAGCACGGCTTCCCGTGCCCGCCTGCCATGGTGGAGAGCGCCCTTCGCTATATTGAAATCGCGGAATCGGAAGGCTACCACGACATGATCATTTCGCTCAAATCGAGCGACGTGATCACGGCCGTCGAGGCCTGTCGGCTTTATGCCAAGCATGCCAATTACCCGACGCATATCGGCATTACCGAGGCAGGTAAGGCCCCCTATGCGATCACCAAATCCGCCTGCGGGTTGGCGCCGATCTTGCTGGATGGCATTGGCGATACCATCCGCATCAGCCTGCTGGGCGATCCTGTCCCCGAAATCCAGGCGGCGTTCGACATCCTGCAAGCCACCCAGCGCCGGGTAAGAAAGCCGGAGTTGATCGCCTGTCCGACTTGCGGCCGGCTCGAGATCGATCTGGAAGGCATCATTGCACAGCTGGAAAAGCGCCTGGGCGGTCGCAAGACGCCCATCAAGATCAGCGTGCTGGGCTGCGTGGTCAACGGCCCCGGCGAGGCGCGCGAGGCGGACCTGGGCATTGCGGCCGGGAAAGGCAAGGGCGTCATCTTCAAACGCGGCGAAATCATCCGAAACGTCCTGGAAAGCGAAATGGTGGATGCCCTTCTCGAAGAGATCGATCTTTGGGAAAAGGAAGAAGCCGCCAACGGCACGCTCCGCCAAGAAAAATCGGTCGGACAAAGAGCCGATGGTCGCGTGCGTCTGCCGGTTCTGTAGAATTTACCCTTCGTCCATGACCGATCGCTGACGGTGACCTGTACTCTTCTCCCAGGATTGACCCCCGGGTAACACGGACGCCGGAACATGAGCATCAACGTCAATTGCCCGGAGTGCAAAAAGGCCTACGTCGCCAAGAATGAGATGGCTGGGAAGAAGGTGCGCTGCTCCAGCTGTCAAAAGCCTTTCACCATACCTGCTCCCGTGGCCCAGGCCGCGGACGTGGAAGCTTTTGCAGCCGCAGCCCTGGCCGACGAGCCGGAACCTGCGAAAGAAGCTCCCGAGCAGGCCACGATGGAGTTCGCCTGCGACTACTGCGAAGAGAAGGTGAATGTCGGCACCGATCTCGCCGGCAAACAAACTTCCTGCCCGCACTGCCGCCGGATTATCAAGGTTCCTTTCCTCGAAAAGAACGAACCGAAGGACTGGCGAAAGACGAAGGCGCGCCTTCCCGCAGGCGCGCGCCGCGATCTCGAGGCCGCCCCGGAAGGCACCTGGGGGACACATCTGGCCACCGCGGTCAGCGCCCAGTCGATCCTGGATGCGCGAGCTCTCGATGCCAAGCGACAACCCCTGACCTGGATGGATTGGACCAAGCGTGGGGCGGTCGCAGCCGTCGGCCTCGCCGTGGTTGGCGTCGCGTCCCTCGTCGTGATCCATTTCCTCACGGCGAACAAGGCAAAACAGGCACTGGCCAGGGCGACTCAGTTCGTCGAAACCGAGGGTGACAGACAACCTGTCGTCGCTGCGGAAGTATTGCGCTCCCTGGGCGACTACTCTGTGCGCGCCGACAAATTCGACGACGCGAATCACCAGTTTGAAAGGACGCGCTTGCTCATCGAGAAGACCCGCGCCATCTCGGCCAGCGCGCGCGACCTTATGCTCACCGACCTGGCGCTCTCGCAGATAGAGCTGGGGGGCAAAGGAGCGGTATCGGAGAGAGGGGCAAAAGAAAGCTGGGAAAAAACCCTGAAGAGCATTCGGCAGACCTTGCAGCAATTGCAATCGCCGGAGGGCCGACTGGAAGGAATTCGCGAAGTGACCCGCCGACTCATCCACAAGGGCCAGAGCCACGCGGTCGCGTCGCTGGGCAAGCTGTTCCCGGAGGAAGAGACCGTGATCCTCACGGCTCTCGGGATGGAGATGCTGCGCGCGAACCAGAAGAATGAGGCGGAAAACCTCGCCAAGCTGGCGCTGGACAGTTTCAAAGAGAAGGCCGCCAAGCTCCGCGACGCCAAGGCTCCAGGCAAGCCACCGCTGCCGCCTCCCTCACTGATCGCGTTGTGGTTCGCGCTGGGCAAAGACGACAAGGCCCGCGACCTGGCCCCGTCGGCCGGGCCCGACAGAGAGCCAAACGCAATTACTCTCATGGGCTATGCGGAAGGCAACGCCATGAAGGACGATTGGCAAAGTGCTCGCGACCAGGCCGCCAAGGTAAGGCTGCCGGAAGATCGCCTCAAGGCGCTGATTGCTCTGGGGTCCGTGGCCCTCGACAAGGACCCGTCTGGTGAAAATGCGCGAGACGTCAAAGAAGCGCTTACCTTGGCGCAAGGGGAGCTGGCTGGAAGGATGATTCCTTCCTGGCTGCTGCTGCGGCTGGCACGCCTCGGCATCCGCGCCGGCTTGGAAGGACAGGTTCTGGAAATTATCCCTTTGATTCAGGATTCAAGCCTTCGCGGCCGGGCTCAGCTTGAGATGTTTCAAAACAGACTGGCAAGCACACAGGGACAGGCAGACGATGCCGTGCTGGAGCTGGTCGATAAGACCGCACCCGACTACGGTTTGGCTCATCAGATCCTGGCGCGTCACAACACCCGTCTCGGCGGTCCAGATTACGCCAAAGTCATCGACGGCTGGGAACCTGAGCTCGTTCGTCCGCTTGGTTACGTCGGCGTGGCTCTGGGGCTCCAGGATCGTACCCTGGACAAGACTGCCGAGAAGCCGAGATAGCCAGCATCGCGAGACACCATCAAGGGTCAGCCCTCTCTTGGAGAATGGCAGATCACTTCGCCGGCTGGCCGCGTTTCTCCGGGTTCCACAGACGGAATCCGATATCCTGCACATCTTTGCCAGCGATCCTTTCCACCTGGCCGCCGTCATCGATGCGGTTTGGGCCAACGGAATAGATGACCAACCCCTCCGGCAATTGTCGCATTTTCAGTTCATCACCAGTGAACGCCGATTTCCGCAGGGGGGAAATGATTAACATTTTAGCGAATCCGGGGGCGAGCGCAGTTACCGGTAAGCGAATACCAGTTGGTAGTTTTTCAACCAGGGAATGGACGGACAATTTTGGTCGAGCCCCGCTTCTCG
>DATGZX010000123.1:0-35108 GCA_035296965.1 Gemmataceae bacterium | reverse complement strand
CGCATTCGCTACGACCGCTTGGACACGCTGATCGACGGATGGACAACCATTGCGGCAGCAGTCGTTTGTTTTCATATTCTGAAGGACGCTGTAGCGTCATGAACAACGGCGGCTCCGTCAGCCAGTTGTTTGGCAGCCTCTTAGATATCCTAAGATGGATGGGCAGCAAAATATCGCAACGGAATCGACAAATAAAAGAAGACTCAGTTTACTACGCAATTCTTGGGGATAAAGGTGAAAGTGCATGGCGCGACACCGACGTATGCGGCGTGGGGGCGATGAGGAAGAACTGCCTCCGGTAAAGATCACCGGTCAAACCCTGCGCGAGGCTGCTCAGCTTGCTGCCTATCTACTCCCCTATCGACTCAAATTCGCCGCGGCGCTCGCCGCCCTGTTCTTGACGAGCCTTCTGGCGCTTGGATTTCCTTATGTTGCAGGTAAGCTCATCGACGCGACCTTGGCGGCCGACACTTCCGAGATGCGGAAGGGTTGGCTCGCCAATCTCAATCTCGTAGCGAGCGCGCTCTTCGCGCTGCTGGCTTTGCAGGCGACCCTCACGTTTCTGCGCTCCTATTGGTTGGCCCAGGTGAGCGAGCGCAGCCTGGCTGATTTGCGCAATGATACCTACACTCGGCTCATTCGCTTCCCCATGGCTTTTTATGCCAAACGGCGCGTGGGAGAGCTTGCCAGCCGGCTCTCCTCCGACCTTGCCCAGATCCAGGACACGCTCGTCGATACGATCCCCCAGTTCCTGCGCCAGATCACCGTCATGATTGGCGGCGTGGTGCTCATCGCCTGGACCTCCGGCAAACTGACGCTGGTGATGATGTCGTCTTTGCCGGTATTGATCGCGGTCGCAGTCTTCTTCGGCAAACAGATTCAAAAGATCGCCAAGCAAGCGCAGGACAAGCTGGCGGATACCAGCGTCATCGTGGAAGAGACGCTGCAGGGGATCGCCAGCGTCAAGGCCTTCGCCAACGAGCGCTACGAATCGGAACGGTACCACAACAGCATGCTCCTCTTTCTCGGTGCAGCTCTCCGCGGCGCGAAGTATCGGGCTGCCTTTGGTTCCTTCGTTACCTTCGCGCTTTTTGGGGCCGTGGTCCTGGTCCTCTGGTATGGCGCGCGCATGGTGCAGGCAGGAGCCATGAGCGCGGGAGAGCTTACGCAGTTCATGCTGTACACGGTATTTGTCGGCGGCGCCATGGGTTCCTTCGCGGAACTTTTCAGCCAGATCCAGCGTGCCTTGGGCGCCAGCCAGCGCGTGCGCGAGTTGCTGCGCGAGCCACCGGAGCTGAGCGACCTGGCTACTGCAGTCGTGGACAATCATCGCCCCAGGCTGCATGGCGACGTGGAGCTGGAGCATGTCTCGTTCAGTTACCCATCGCGCAAGGAAATCCAGGTGTTGAAGGATGTTTGCCTGGCGGCCCGGCATGGCGAACGGATCGCCCTCGTCGGCCCGAGCGGCGCCGGCAAGTCGACGATCGTGGCGCTGCTGCTCCGCTTTTACGATCCCGACAGTGGCCGAGTGCTCCTAGATGGACGTGACGCACGGGATTACCCGTTGCTCTACCTCCGCAACCAACTGGCCATCGTGCCCCAGGAAGTGCTGTTGTTTGGCGGTAGCATCGCGGACAACATCGCCTACGGCAAGCCGGGCGCCAGCGAGGCCGAGATCATCGATGCTGCCCGGAAGGCCAATGCCCACGACTTCATCAGCAGCTTTCCGGAGGCGTATCGCACGCTGGTTGGGGAGCGTGGCATTCAGCTCTCGGGCGGGCAGCGCCAGCGCGTGGCCATTGCCCGCGCCATTCTGAGAGATCCGGCAATCTTGATCTTGGATGAGGCCACCAGCGCCCTGGATTCGGAAAGCGAAAGCCTTGTACAGCAGGCCCTGGAAGTGCTGATGCAAGATCGCACCTCGTTCATCATCGCTCATCGCCTGGCAACCATCCGCACCGCCGACCGGATCTTCGTGATCAAGGATGGGGAAACGGTCGAGTCCGGTACCCATGCCGAGCTGATCGGCAAAGAAGATGGGCTCTACCGAGGTTTGTCGGAGCTGCAATTCGATCTGCATTGAAAGCCGCGCCCCGCTTTTCGTGGCTTGTGACTGGTTCTTCTTTTCGGTAAGACACACCAGGCCAAGCAACGAATGTCACGTCTCAAAGGGCAGCCAGCATGTCCAGGGTCATCCTCGCTAGCCTTCTGCTCCTGCAGGTCGCCGCTACAGGTCACGCGCAAGGCGAGCCGGCGGCGAAGCTGCCGCCCTACGACCCCGCCAAGGCCAGGGAAGCGGCGCGCATCCAGGATCCCAAAGCAGCGACTCGCGCCTATCTCCAGGCAGTGTCTGCCGAGCGCCGTGCCATGACCAAGTCTTACGCCCTGGGTGAGTATTTCCTAACCCTCACTGGTTATTGCGTCACCTCGCTGATCTTGCTGGGGATACTCGGCAGCGGGCTATCCGCAAGGCTACGCAACTGGGCCCAGCGCCGTACACGCTTTCGTGCTTTGCAGACCGTCATCTATAGTGCGCTCTTCTTGCTTCTTCTATCCCTCCTTTCGTTCCCGCTTACCTGGTATCGATCGTATTACCGCGCGACCAGCTACGGCCTGTTGCACCAGAGCTTCGCAGGCTGGCTGGTGGACCAGACCAAAGGATTAGCCATCTTGTTGGTGATCGTTCCGCTCCTCCTGGTTGTCCTGTACGCCGTCGTGCGTTGCACGCCGCGGACATGGTGGCTGTGGGGCTGGCTGGTGGTCGTGGGCTTTGCAGTCGTCGGTATGGCGATCGCACCGGTCTTTCTAAGTCCGCTGTTCAACAAGTTCACACCAGTGCAGGACGCCAACATCCGCGAAAGAGTGCTGAAACTGGCCCACGAGCAACACGTGCCGGCCGACGATGTCTATGAAATGGACGCCAGCCGGAGGACGGACAACATTGGCGCCTACGTCGCGGGCATGCTTGGCACGACGCGCATCGTTCTCTTCGACAACCTGCTGAAGCGCTGCACTCCTGAGCAAATCGAAATGGTGATGAGTCACGAGATGGGGCATTATGTCTTGAACCACATCTGGAAGGACGTCGGCATCTTCAGTGTCGTTGCCCTGGCCGGCTTTCTGTGCGTGCGCTGGGCGTTCGCGCGGATTTTGGCCTCGTGGCCGGCAGCGGGCATCAAGGATAGCGCCGACGTGGCGGGGTTGCCGTTGCTGATATTTCTCTTCATGACAATTTCCTTCCTGACAGCGCCGCTCTTGAATGGCTGGAGCCGGACCGTCGAAATGCAAGCCGACACATTCGGCCTCAACGCTTGCCGGCAGCCCGACGCGGCCGCTACCACCTTCCTCATGCTCGGCGAGTATCGCGAATTGGACCCGCACCCGGTGGCGGAGTTTCTCTTCTTCGATCACCCCTCGGGGCAGAACCGAATTCGCAATGCGCTGGAGTGGAAGAAGGCGCACAAGGAAAAAGGCGAATCGTAACCAGTGCATCTTCAAGGTTAACTTTTGGTGCCCGAGAACGAGGGCAGGGAGAAACGCAAGGCAAACGTAAAAATGAGAAATGTCATGTTATGTCATCTAAAAGGGGGGTAGGCAGACGGCTTGTCTGACAAAAATGCATTCTGCAAGTGTTTCTTCTATAAAGGATTACGTCACAAATCCGACGTTGGACCAATGACAGTTAAACATGACATTTGTCATGTGTACTAATGTTCATATTTCCAAGGATTCTGAATCCATGACCTTACCCCAAATTCAAGCCTTGAACACGCACTGGCTAGCCCACCAAGGCAAGAGTCATTCCGACGCGCGCGAAACATCCAAGGCAACCTCTTGATCGAACACGCGAGTGCGTCTAGGCTACGGGTTCAGAACCCTCACACCTGGCAATCATTCCGTCTTGGGGGAAAGCCGGATGCTTACGATGCTCGGCAGTCCACGTCGCTGCTGCGACGGTTTGACACGGCGGGAAACGCTGCAAGCGGGGGCGTTATCTCTCCTGGGCGGGTTTTTCAATCTGCCAAGTTTGCTGGCGCTGGAAGAGAGCCGGCGCATCGTGCAGCGGCCCGGCAAGGCGAAGAGCGTCATTCTCCTCTATCTGCTCGGCGGGGCGGCGACCCAAGACATGTTCGATCTCAAGCCGCACGCGCCGGATGGCATCCGCAGCCAGTTCAAGCCGATTGCCACAAACGTCCCCGGCATCCAGCTCTGTGAGCATCTGCCCGGCATGGCCCAGTGGATGCACAAAGCCGCCATCGTGCGCTCGCTCAATCATAAGGCGGGCTGTCACAATTGCCTGCCTTCGTACACCGGTTACGAAGTGCCGATGCCCGATCAGCACCCGCGCGATACCGATCCGCCCAGCATGGGCTCCGTGTGCGAGTACTTGAACCGGGGCTCCAGCGACATGCCGGCCTACGTTTACATGCCCTGCTGGCTTGGCTGGGGCCAGGTGTTTCGCCG
The DNA here is from genome assembly GCA_035296965.1 of Gemmataceae bacterium. GTDB lineage: Bacteria > Planctomycetota > Planctomycetia > Gemmatales > Gemmataceae > DATGZX01. The sequence continues at coordinate 30,644 of DATGZX010000123.1, read as the reverse complement.
GGCGGGTCCCTACGCCGGTTTCCTCGGCCACCGTTTTGATGCACTTACGACGGAATGCGCTCCGTACATGGACAAGGGCGTGCGCGCCCCGGCGCCGGGCACTCCCCAGGTCGTGCGCGGCGAGCCTTACCTTCCGAACAGCGTCATGGGAGCGGACCTGACCATCGACCGCCTCAATACCCGCCGTGGTCTGCTGCAGCAGATCGACGATCAACTGCGCCGCGCGGACGCTCAACCCGCACTGGACAGCTATGGCCGCACTCAGCAACGCGCCTTCAGCCTTCTAACCGCTTCGAAGGTCAAGGCAGCGTTTGATTTGAAAAGCGAGAATCCGCGCCTGCTGGATCGCTACGGGCGAACCTTATTTGGCCAGAGCACGCTCATCGGCCGGCGCCTAGTGGAAGCGGGCGTTCGCTTCGTCAACGTCACCTGGGACCTGTTTTGGGACCGAGTGCAGATCGACTACGACGCCTGGGACACGCACACGCACAACTTCTCGATCCTGAAAGAGAACAAGCTGCCCTACCTGGACCAGACGTACACCGCCTTGATGGAGGATCTCTCTTGTCGCGGCTTGCTCGATGAGACGCTCGTGGTGCTGATGAGCGAAATGGGGCGCACGCCGCGAATCAACGGCAACGGCGGCCGGGACCATTGGACTTATTGTTATTCGGTCGTCTTCGCGGGGGCTGGCATTCGCGGTGGCACCGTTCACGGCGCTTCGGATGCGCAGGCCGCGTTCGTCAAGGATAAGCCTGTGAGCACGGCCGACGTGTGCGCCACGATTTACCATTGCCTGGGGATCGATCCCGAGATGCCTGTGTATGACCGTTCGGGCCGGCCGCTGCCCATCGCGAATGGGGGCCGGCCAATCTCTGAAATCTTGGCTTGATTTCTTCATTGGGCAGCCCCTCATCGTCACTCTTCGGCGCAGCATCCTTGGCAGGCACCCATAGGGTCACGAAATCCGCTCGTCCCTTGCTGCTCCTGATTTATTCCGGCGAAGGCGTCGAGAACAGATAGACGGCAAACGAAGCCAACCAGTGTTCGCCGACATAATCGCCGCTGGCAACATGACGCAGCCCGGCCTCCGCGTGGCGCGCGGCCGACTCCGCCAATACTGTTCGCGCAGGATCATTCTTGGGCAACGCCTCGGCAATACTGCGCATGCACCACGCCCGGCTCAGGTTCAAGCCATCCAGATGCACGAGCTGCGGATCGCTGCGGTCGGTTACGGTGGCCGGAACCAAGAGCGACTTTGGTTCGCCCTTCGCCAGGTCTGGATAAAAGCCGTGCAGCCAGCCGGGGAATTCGCCCGGTGGCAGTACGCGGCGCATCAGGTCTGCTTCCATCAAGCTCGGCGAGAAGAAATCCGCACCGTCGGGTTCCCAGGCTGCCGGGATGCCGGCGTCCTTGGCGAAGTAGGCCCGGCTGCGTTCCTCGACCAGTGCCTGTAGCGGTTTGTTCCCGACGATCCGCGCATAATCCAGTGCGAAGGACAGCCCAAAGGCAGTGTTGGGATGGACACCGGTGCGAATGGGGTAGGTCTGCTTGGGAAAGAAGGCCAGATAGCGGGCGACGATTACATCGACCAATGGCTGAAGGTTCTTGGACCAGGCTTTGCCGTCCGGATCGTCCCAGCCGTGCAGCTCCTCGGCTAACTTGAGGAGCCAGGCCCAGCCGTAGGGCCGCTCGAACGACTGTGAATTGGCTCGGGCGAAGTAGTCGGCTTCTGCCTGGAGGTTTTTCGTGGTCAGGTTCTCGGCCAGCAGCGCGCGGATTTGCTGTTTTTCCGGCAAATCCTGGTACAGGCGCAGCAGCCGGACCAACATCCAGTGCCCATGCACGGACGAATGCCAATCGTAGCAGCCATAGAAGGCGGGATGCATGGCCCGAGGCGAGATGATGTCCTTATCGTTGTTCAGGACGTCTGCCGGCTTGTTGGGATACTCCTTCTTGATCCCTTTCAGAGCCAACGGCGCGAAGAAGGATGCTTGCTGCTGGGTCATACTTTGGGTCTCCTTCGCACCTGGAACAATAGCTTGGGGAGCAAGCAGGCCATCAGCGCTTGCCGCCTGGACTCGAACCTTGAGTTTGGGCGATGCCGTGCGAATGTCTTGTGGCTGAACGCTGTCGTTGTTATCAACAATTTGCACTGTGAACCAATAAAGCCCGTCGTTGGCGTCGACATAGTAGAAATAGTCTTCGTCCGGCGAAACCGACGCAACCTTTTCCCAGTTCTCACCGCAATCTTTCGAAACGAACAACCGAATCTTTTTTAACCTCAGACGGTCCGAGGGCGCCACCAGGATCGGGATTTTGAAATTTCGCGACGACATGGTGTGCGTTTCCTGCTGGCACCGGTTGGCGCTGGCCCGATGAACTCTCAAGGAATCGATTTCGCCAACGTCCTTAGATCGCGGATTTCCTACGGAAATTGTCGTTTGACCCACGAGAGAACTGAGCGCGATTGATAGACCTGCGAAGACAGGTAGCAAGCGCATGTCAGATTCCTTTCCTTTGAAGGCGATTCGGTTCGACTTCAACGGGACTTGCAGAAGAACTTCGGTATCCTCCCGAAGGCACAGCGAGCCATTTTTCCTGCAGACACTATGTCTGCCCATCGACGGGCCCCATCGTAACAACTTTTCCCGTCCGGTCGAGCTTATCTCCTGCGGTAGAGATTGAAGACCGGCCCAAGCACTCCAGCGCCTCACTTGAAGCCATCTTTACGCACAGCTACACTTGGTTTTCCATTCCAGCGGCTCCTCGTGGTTTGCCTTCCGCAGAAGGGGTTCCCGTGCGGTCTCAGAACAGCCCCTGCATCTTTGCCATCGACCTCGGCACCTCCGGACCAAAAATCGCCCTGGTAGCGATTGATGGCGAGGTCCTGGCCAGCGAGGTCGAGGATACGCCGTTGCTCCTTTTGCCAAACGGCGGCGCAGAGCAGAGGCCCGACGATTGGTGGACCGCCATTACCAAGGCGGCTCAAAGACTCATGGCCCGTCGGGTCGTCCCGGTGGAATCGATCGCCGCCATCAGCTGCACCAGTCAGTACTCCAGCACGGTTGCAGTCGGCAGGGACGGCAAGCCCCTGATGAATGCGATCAACTGGATGGACACGCGCGGGGCACGCTACATCCACGACATCACGGGCGGATTCCTGCGCATCCAGGGGTATGGTCTGGGCAAGCTGCTGACGTGGATCCGACTGACTGGAGGTGCCCCCGCGCAGTCGGGCAAGGATTCGCTGGCCCACATCCTGTACATCAAGAATGAGCTGCCGAAGGTGTACCAGGAAACCCACAAGTTCCTGGAACCCAAGGACTACATCAATCTTTGCCTTACCGGCGAATATGCCGCTTCGTTCGATTCCATCAACTTGCACTGGCTCACCGATAACCGGGACATCGCCAACATCCATTACGAAGACCGTTTGCTGGCGATGACGGGTGTCAAGCGGGCAAAACTTCCCGATTTGTATGCATCGACCGACATTATTGGGACACTGCAACCGGCAGCCGCGGCTGACCTGGGCCTGGTTGCGGGCGTGCCGGTAGTTGCCGGCACCAGCGATGCCCAGTCGGCGGCCATCGGCTCGGGGGCTGTCAAGGATTACGAAACGCACCTCTATCTCGGCACGTCCTCTTGGATTTCCTGTTTCGTGCCGTTCAAGCGAACCGACTTGTTCCACAACATGGCTTCGCTCCCCTCGGCGATTCCCGGTCGATATTACGTTGCCAACGAGCAGGAATGCGCCGCCGTGTGCCTTGCCTTCCTGCGCGATAACATGGTGTACCCCGACGATGCTCTGTCGAATCAGGCGCGGCCGGCCGATGCCTATCAACGCTTCGACCGCGTCGTGGCCCAGGTCCCTGCAGGGAGCGACCGTTTGATTTTCACACCCTGGCTGTATGGCGAACGGACGCCCATCGAGGACCGCTCCGTGCGCGGCGGCTTCTTCAACCTGTCGCTCAAGACCAAGCGGGAATACATGATCCGGGCGGTCTTCGAAGGCGTGGCTTACAATGCACGTTGGCTGCTCGGCTGCGTGGAACGCTTCTGCAAGCGCCGCCTGGATAACATCCACATGATCGGCGGAGGCGCCAGGTCGGAGGTCTGGTGTCAGATCTACGCCGATATTCTGAACCGGACGATCCGGCAGGTGAAGGACTCCCGGCAGGCGAACACGCGCGGCGCCGGCCTTGTCGGCTCCGTGGCCCTGGGGCAAATCACGTTCAACGACATCGCCGCCCGTGTTGAAATAGAGAAAGATTTTCACCCGAATGCTGCTCATCGCCAGATTTACGATGAGTTATTTGCTGAGTTCTTGAACATCTACAAAAGGAATAAGACAATCTACGCGCGTTTGAATCGCATCGTGTGAGAGCGTGTTGAAAAAGGGGTCAGACCCCCTGTAGAATCGGGGCAGTCTGTCCATTTCGATTTGAAGGGGTCTGACCCCTTTTTCAACACGCTCTGAAGGCGAACCCTGGCCAGAAGGATAATCGAAGCGTCAGAGGAATCACCAGCATGGGCATCGTGGGTACTTTCAAAAACTGGATGGGGAAGGCGAATCCCGGCTTGATGCGCGCGGTCGAAAAAGGACTCAAGACGATCCCGGGCGTGCAAGGCAAGATCGAGAAAGAATACGAGGGCATGCTCGGCGGCATGGAAGATTCGCTCAAGCCTTATCGCAAGGAATTCGCCACGTTCAGCCGGCTGCCGGAGGCTGGCAGGGACCGGGACGAACTGCTGCGCGAGATGGAATTGCTCAAGGAGCGCGAGGCGGCCCGCTGGAGCGACGGCTTCGTTTCCGGAGGGGTCTACCACGGCGACGAAGCGTTTGTCGCATTCTTGAGCCGGGTCTATGCCCTGCACTCCCAGAGCAACCCCCTGCACTGCGACGTCTGGCCCAGTGCCGCCAAGTTCGAGTCGGAGATCGTGGCCATGACGGCCAATATGCTCGGGGCTGCCGAAACCACGGGCGCGATTTGCGGCTCCGTCAGCTCGGGCGGCACCGAGAGCATCCTGCTCGCTATGAAAACATACCGAGACTGGGCCCGTGAAGAGAAAAGCATTACGAATCCGGAAATCGTCGCCCCGACAACTGCCCATCCAGCCTTCGATAAGGCGGCTCAGTACTTTTCCATCAAGATGACGCGTGTTCCCGTGGGCTCGGATTACCGCGCCGATGTGAATGCCATGCGGAATGCGCTCAAGCGCAATACGATCGTGGTCGTGGGTTCGGCACCTGGTTTCCCACACGGGCTGATCGATCCCATTGGAGAGCTTTCCGAGCTGGCCAAGGCAAAAGGGATCGGCTTCCATACCGACGCCTGCCTGGGTGGTTTTGTGTTGCCCTGGGCCAAAAAACTGGGCTATGCCGTCCCTGAGTTCGACTTCCGACTGCCAGGCGTAACGTCGATGTCGGCCGACACCCATAAGTATGGTTATGCGGCCAAGGGAACTTCCGTTGTGCTCTATCGCGGGCCCGAGCTGCGCCGCTATCAGTACTTCACAGCTACCGAGTGGCCGGGCGGGCTCTATTTCTCGCCGACCATCGCTGGTAGCCGGCCGGGCGGTTTGGTCGCAGCCTGCTGGGCGGCCATGATTGCCACCGGCGAGCAGGGTTATCTCGAGGCAACGCGCAGGATCCTGGAGACGGCCGCCAAGATCCGCCGGGGAATCGTGGCAATCCCCGAGCTGCGCGTGCTGGGCGATCCCCTCTGGGTCATTGCTTTCGCCTCGCCGACCCTGAACATCTACCGGATCCTAGACGCCTTGTCGGCGCGGCGCTGGAATTTGAATGGACTGCACAAGCCCGCGGCAGTCCACCTCTGCGTGACCTTACGGCACACGCAACCTGGCGTCGCGGAGAGGTTTCTCGATGACCTCCAGGCCGCTGTGGCTGAGGTGAAAGCACAGCCTGAGGCATCCGGGGGAATGGCCCCCATGTATGGCATGGCCGGCACCTTCCCGCTTCGTGGGGTGGTAGACGGCATGCTGAGAAGGTTTGTCGACCTGCTCTACAAGGTGTGACCGTTTGGCTCTGCGAGGCTGGCACACCGATTGCACTTAAATAGCCTTTGCTTTCAGAGCCTGCTGAAAAAGGGGTCAGACCCCTTCCACGAATGGCGACAGATCCCCAAGAAAGCAGGAAATCAGCGAAGCTTCGTAGGGGGTCAGACCCCTTTTTCAGCAGGCCCTCTCACGCGGGACATTGCTCATACAATCCTTATGCAGCTCGGGCTCGGCTTATCTGTCAGGAGGGTGAATCATGAAGCGGTTCCTGGGTTATGCGGCAATTCTGGTGGTCGGGACTTTACCTTTGGCGGCACGTGGTGACAGCGAGGAGGATGCCGGCACCGCCCGCGTTGTGCGCGGGAGGATCGTCGCGATTGAACCTGCCATGAAGCAATTCACGGTGCGGACCGCGAAGGGAGAGGAGATCAAGCTCACCGTGGATGACCAATCCAAGCTGGAGTTGAAGCAACGTGCCTCCAAGCTAGGCGACTTTCGTGAGGGCATGCGCGTGCATGTGACCTACGCGCCCGAGGAGGGAAAGAATCGTGTCGTCTCCATGGTCCAGCCACGTCTGACGATGGATGCCATTCAGAAAGAAGTCAGCGAAGCGCTCTCGGCTGCCAAGTCCTACACGTATCAACAGAAAGACGAATACCAGAAGAAACTGAATGCTGCCCTTACGGAGATGGACGAACACATCGACGATCTGAAGGCCAAGGCTGCACAGGCAAGCGACGAGGCCAAGAAACGTTACGCCAGGGAAATGGACGACTTGCGCCGCAAAAGAGAAGTCCTGGGTAAGAAGCTGGACCAGGTCAAGGCGGCTGCACCTGGCGCCTGGGACGACATTAAAAGTGGAGTAGGCGCCGCCGCGAACGACCTGAAGAGCACGATCGAACGCGTGCGCTCTAGGCTGCAGGAACCGCCTCCTCCCGAGGGGAAGAAGCCGGATGGCGAGAGGCTGTAAATTGCCTTGCCCACGTCTTGCGGTGCGTCGCCGGTCGGATGTCCCCAGAGTGTGCCGATTCCCTGCGAGGCCTTCGGTTTCAGGGGTTCCTGCAATGGGGTAGAATATCCTCAGCGTATGCTGACGATTTGAAAGAAGGGGGCAGGGTCCATGGCAAGCGTCGCGGGTGATAGTTCGACGCACGTCGACAAGCCGGAACTGCACACCGGAGATCGCATGACCCGCGAGGAGTTTCACCGTATTTACCTGGACATGCCGGCGGACTTCGAGGCTGAGCTAGTCGGAGGAATTGTGTACGTGGCTTCACCTTTGAAACGGCGGCACGGTACCAACCACCTGCCGCTGGGGACTCTTCTGTTTGCCTATGAAGGAAGCACACCCGGCGTGGAATCCGGCGACAACACGACGATACTGCTGGGTGAGGAGGGAGAGCCTCAGCCGGATCTGTATTTGCGGATTCTTCCTGAATGTGGCGGCAAATCCCGGACAACGGATGACGACTTTGTGGCCGGCGCTCCGGAATTGATTGCCGAAATCACTCACAACAGTCGTTCCATCGACCTGCATGCCAAGAAGGACGATTACGCTCGCTATGGTGTCCGCGAGTACCTCGTCGTCTGCCTGCAGGAGCAGCGCTTGCGTTGGTTTGATTTGGATGCGGGCCAGGAGTTACACGCGGATGGGGATGGTGTCTTGCGGATGCGGGTCTTCCCGGGCCTGTGGGTGGACGGCCCGGCCCTGCTTGCCAAGGATTACCGGCGCATGATGGCCACGCTGGAGGGCGGTCTTGCCACGCCGGAGCACGCCGCCTTCGTGGAGGGATTGACCCACGTTACGCCGAAGTAGTTATCTCACGTCTTTTTCACTTCGGTTTCACACCAGGCTCCGAGCCCGATTTCACGGTTCCTGGCAGTTGCCGGCGCTTCGCCGGATCCCAGAGCCGGAGCCCTATGTCCACACCAGCCATGCGTCCCCACACAGCCCGCTCGATGTTGCCCCCGTTGTCCACGCGGTCCGAACCAATCGAGTAGATCACGACTCCGTCCGGAAGCCGGCGATAGCGCAGCGGCATGCCATCCATGGGGTCGATTGGCACGCTGGTGATTAGCGTCGGTGCGAGCGCAGCCAAAGATGGCGGCCAGGCGCCATGCTGCAGGCGGTAGCGTTCAGCGGCGAGGGCCACAATCGCGCAACGCAACATGGCCTCCCATTTTTCCTGCCGGGCCAGTTCCCAGGTGGGAGGCATCATGCCCATATTCTGAAGATAATACCTGGGTGGCCAGCTCGACTCGATCTGTTTGAACCGCACGGACCGCGGCACGGCGGGAAGGTTCGCGGCAGCGATCAGGTCAGCGAAGTGGCGGAGATTCATCGTTCGATAGTTGGTGAATGAGTTGCCAAGCAGCGCTATTAGACTCTCTGCGCGTGGAATGCTCGCGATGTGTCCAGGCTCTCGGCGCCATTCATTCATGGAGTCCGCACTTCCATGGAGTGTTTCTACGAGCAGGTAGTCGTTACCCGCCCGGACGGCGCGCAACCGGAGGACAAACAAGGGTTGTTTCAGCTCGTCTGTGAGCAAATCCTGGAGAGCGGCCAGGGCCTCCTCGTTGGCTTCGCCCTGTGCCAGAGCTCTCTCGAGCCGCAGTATGGCGACCAGTACATGATTGCTGCGATTCTGTCGGATTGGTAAGCTGGGCAGCGTTCCTATCGAGCGCGCGGCATTGATGAGCGCCCGACAAGAGTCGAGTGCGCCCTTGGGATCGTTGCCCTGAGCCCGCAGAACGACATCGGAAGAAAGCAAGGCCGCCAGCGTGCCCACCTTTCCGTCAAACTGCCAGTGGCGATCATCGAAGGGACTCACTTTCCCCTCCGCTGCAGCAGGCAACTGCCCGTGGGACATGTCCGCCAGGCGGCGGGCTTCTGCAATTGCGGATTTGAATGGGGCCAATTCGGTTGTGATATGGGCAACGAGATCGGGGCCAAGCTGCACCTCGGGCCCTAGCTTTATGATCTTGCCGTCCGTCTCGGCAAGCTCGGCCAGGTCGGGCGCCTTCTCGTGAATATGTTCATATGCCTTGAGAACCTGAACGGCAGAATTCTTCTCAGGCAGCAAGGCCGGCCGCTGGGAATCCAGATCTGCCAACCGCCAGCCAGGCTCGAGCAGGTCCGTCTCTGCCAGCGCCTCTCGCAAGTCGCTTTCCGCGATCCCACTCGAGTAAACGTACCAGCCGAGCAGCAGAAAGAGAGGAAGCAGCACCAGCCCCGCTCGAACGAGCAGACTGGGAATGCTTCGCCACTGCAAGAGTGAGAAGGCCAGTTGGAGCCTCGGCCACTTCCCCGGTAGCGGCGCCGTTGCATCAGTTGCCAGGGCCGGGCGCGGAACCGTTGGAATGGAATCCTCGGACAGGATGAGATCACCCTTGCGTCGACGTTCCCTGCCCGTCACGATGCGAAAGCGAAGCTCGACCAGGAACCAGAGCCCTATGGCTGAAATGGCGCACAATCCAAGGGCCAAGGGATACAGGATCGTCCGAACCTGCAGGGAGTTGGCAGCCCAGTCTTTGTAATCCGCGGGAGAGAAGGCCAGGAGACCGAGCGTCTCCGGCGGAAGAAGGCTGTATGCCTCATCCGTGCGCAGCCAACCCCCGGCCAGGTCGTAGGCCGCCAATAGATAGAAGATCATTGCCACCAGACAACTGAGCAACGTGCCGATGAGCGCCCGGCGGCTGCTCCGACTGGCGACAGAGAACCAAAGTCCAAGGCCGGCCATGAATGCGGCATAGACAAGCCAGGCAAGGAGGAAATAAGGAATCGCCAGAGGGTGGAGTGCGCCGGAGATGATTCCCACGCTCCAAACTACTCCCAGCCAGAACCAGGACCAGCGGTCGTTGGCGATGCTTCCCAGCCATTTGCCGAAGAGGATCGCCCGGTTCGTGAGAGTCGTGGCCAAAAGACCGTCCAGGGTCTGGCGCTCGCGCTCGCCGCAAATGCCGCCGCAGGCCCGCACGGCCACGCTGAGTAGAAGGAAGGACCCGATCAGAAGGCTCGCGCCGCGAATCCACAGGCTGAGCAGATTGGCGAGCGGGTCGAAAGGGCCACCCCGGGAAATGCGGCCAAAAAAGTGACAAACCAAAATGCCAGGCCACATCAGTGCAGCGACAAGGAGGCCTGTCAAGAGGCGGCCCAGCAAACCACGGCGTGCGCGGGCTTCCACGACGAGCGCTTTCCAGACCATGGGCCATCTGCCCATGCCCATGCCCATCCAGTCCAGCGCGGACAGGGTAGCACTCATCTTCGAGGTGGTCGTGCCTGCGCGCAGCGCAATAACCCGCAGCCGCAGTATTGCTAAGCCAATGCCGACGACGGCCGCCAAACCGTGAAACCATGCGTACATGCTCAGCGCGCGCGCCAGCAGGGTTTCGATGCGTCCGCCTCTTGCGAGAGCTCCTGAAAGCTGAATCGTGACGGTGAAAATGTTGCCGGCGTTGAACCACTCCACGACGTCTGTCGATGTGACCGGGCTAACCCAGCTCCCAGTGGATGGGAACGTCGCCAAGCCCAGCTGAGGCAGAAGCAACAGTTGGCTCAATCCCGACAGGATCAAGTAAGCGCCGACTGTCAGATAAGTCAGCACCAGCGCCCGGCGCGTCTTGCTCGCGTAGACCGAATGCAGAATGGACACGCCTGCGAGGCCGACCATGCTCAATCCTGTGAACGCGAACCCGGCTAAGACGATGTTCGGGTCGATGCCGCCCATGAACTGAAGGATGGCAAGGATCGGCAAGCCGCCCAGAACGATTAGCAACATCGTTCCCAGGCGCGCTGCGACCATTCCCAGAACGATCTCGCGATTGCGAAGATCGGTGATGAACATGGCTTCAAGCGTGCCTCGCTCTTTTTCTTCCGCGATGGCGCCGGCCGTGTAAGCAGGCACGAGCAAGAAGACCATGAAGAGTTCAATAGCCATGAAGCCGAAGGAGAAGCCGGAGGCGAAGTTGGCCAGCTGGCCCGGGGACACTGAACTTCCGGCGAAAAGTCCCCGCATGCCTTCCCGATTATCGTAGAAGAGCAGTAGATAGAGACAGAGCAGCAGCACCAGGAGACTCAACGTGTAAATGATGCGCAAAAGAACGATGCGGCTCCGTCGAATCGTGCGGACCAGGTCGTAGAGGAAAAGAGGGCCGAAGAGGCGGAGCGAGCCCGCGCGAACCAGCGCGGCCATGGTGCACAGCAGAAGGGCCCAGCACGCCGTGTACGCGGCCGTTGAAAGTCCCCCGCCGAACCAAACGATGCATGCCAATCCCGCCACTAGGAAGACCGTGGCGCTTCGTTCCTTCCAGGCCTGGCGGCTATTGGACCAGGGGAAGGCGCGCCGAAACCGGAGAGCAAGCAAATGCAGCATCGGGGGCATGAAAGGGTTCTCGCCCGAGTTTTCGAAAGCTTGGGCTCTTAGTTTACGCGCTTCTCTGCCCCTGAACAATGATTGGACGTTGATGTTAAGGCAGCAGATGGGATTTGGAGGTGGTGCTCGAGAATTGAGGCGTACAAAAATGTTTCGAAGCGAGCGGCGCCAACCCCCGAGGGCTTACCTCCAGGGGTGACGCCGCCCGGCCAGGAACATCACGGATCGATCTTCTCTCCGCCGTTGCGGGTGATCAGGGCACGCAAGCGTTGCTCGTTGACGTTACGGGAGATTGGGTGGACGGAGCCATCGCAATAAACTGCAAGGAAGACCTCAGAGAGCAGTCCGCCTAACTTGGGCAGCGGCTTGTCCGCAGCGTACGTCAGGTCCTCGGGCTTTGTCCAGGGCACGGAATCGCCAGCCTCAATGGCCAGGATCGTATTGGAGGTGCCATCCGTGATGTCCTCGAATTTCTGTCCTTCATCATTCTCGAAGGGCGTCCCTTTACCCGTGAATACCTGGTAAAAGGTTTTGTCCGGTACCTTCAACGGCATGTTGGCTGGTCGATACACCCTCGGCATTTCTTTGAGAAGCTCCAGGTTGCGCTCGCTGTTCCACGGTTCGTCGAGTTTGAAACGGTTGTAGAGATCGACTTGATCCAGGAAGGGCAGGACTGCGACGCGCCAGCTCAAGAGTGGCTTGCCGTTTTTGTCGCGGATCGCCGCGCCGGGCAGATGGCCGTACGTGCTATGGTAGTTGTGCATCGCCAGGGCAACTTGCTTCAGATTGTTGCTCCTTGCCATTTCCTGCGCTGCTTTTCGCGACCTCTCGATCGCGGGCACAAGGGTCGCCAATAACTTCGGCGACTTGCCTTCCATTGTCAATTGCACGCCCTCGTCTTTACGTGTGACTTGGAGAGTTTCCAGTATGCCAAGGAGTTCTTTCTGGACATCCGTTCCAGGCGGACTTGGGAACATCTCCTTCGGGATGCCTTTTAGCATTCCCTTGAGTACGCCTTGCCCTGTCCGAACAGCCTCGGCGGCGGACCTGGCGGCTGCGGCATCTGGAAAATTCAGGACTGCCTTGAACCGGGCTACTGAGCCAAGGTCCAGGACAAGCGTCCCCGATTGGATCTCCGTCAAAGGCTTCAGGAACAAAGCCGACGGTTCCAGCTGGGCTTGCTTGAGAGCCTGGGCAAGCACGTCCGGCATGTGGAAGCCGGCCGCGACGGAGTGGTTCTCCACGGCCAGCTTCAACGCCCTTTCGATAGGAGTATTGGCTTTCCGTTCGCCTTGACCCAGAGAGAAACCTAAATCCTGGGCCAGGCCAACCAGAAAAATGCGGTCGGTCACAAAGGACACTGCCGGCTCAGATTTGTCCTTGCTGAAAATCGTGGGCTTGCCGTGAAGTTCACGCTCTTCCCCACCTGGCACGAGGGCAGCCGTTATCTTTTGGCGGGAATAGGGCTGAAGCGTGGTGAAGGCGGCCAAAAGGGTGGGCTCATGATGGGCCTCCAGCGGCGGGAACATGATGAGCGTGATACTGTCCAGGTTAGAGAGTGCAACTCCAAGCCGTTTCTCCACATCCTGCTTCGTGTACTGGAGCGATTGGTCCATGGCGACGCGCAGTTTCTTGATGGACTCCGTCTCCCAGACATCGCGGATGGAAATGTGTGCGAAGGCCATGGCATTGCCCGGGACCAATGCTAGCTCCGGCCGTGGATGCTCCTTGGCTTGCAAGGGTGCATCGTCGGCAGACGCCGCGGCATCAGGATTTGCTGCCGCCTTCATCCGGCTCAACAGTCCGCTGCTGGCCGCGAGCAGGCAGGCGCTCAAGACGAGCGCGGCGAAGACTTTCAGCTTGGTCGAAAACATGGTGTGCAAAACTCCTTCCGCTAATTGAAGCACTTGAGTCGAGACCACGCCGGCAGCGGTTTTTCCCGTGGCGACCAGGATTGCCGCCCGAAGACTGGATTCGAGGAGCACAGGCGGCACGGCTGCCTGGGCATTGCTCTCGAGCAGAGTCACCAGGGCTGCGCTCGAAAGCGCAATACCCCGGTGAAGGAGCCGATCGCGAAGCAGCTCGCGGCCGCGTAGCAGCCTTTTGGACATCGAGCCGGGCGCCCAGCCGAGCACCCCGGCAGCTTCGACGTTGGTCTTGCCTTCCAGATAACACAGGATCAGTGGCGCGCGATATTGCTCGGGAAGGCGATGAAGTTCCTCGTCGAGCAGGGGGCCGAGTTCGATGTCCTGGCGGATCGTCTCGGAAGAGGTGGGGGCCATCTGAGTAAGCCGCCTTTCGTGGGCTCGTCGTCGGGCAGCCGTGGCTTTCGCCTTTAGAGCAAGACGGTAGGCGACGCCGTATAGCCAACTGCCAAGCGAGGCGCCCTTGCGGATCGACCGGGCATTGCGAGCAAGCACCAGGAACGTCGCCTGGAAGACATCCTCGGCATCCTGGTCATGTTGCAAAACGCGACGGCAAACGTTTAGCACAAGCGGTCCGTGACGTCGCAGCAGCGTTTCGAACACCAGCTCCTCATGCTCATGGGTGAAGCGCTCGAGCAGGTCGAGATCGCTCAATTCCTCGCAGGCGGCATCCGCCACCAGGTTGCGGATGTGCTTAAGAACCGGTTCGAGCTCACGTTTTGACATGGTTTCCCGCCTCATGGCTCTCCAGCGAGCCGTTCTATAGTTCCTCAAAACAAGCCGGCAAATTCGCTTTCCCTTCATTCTTGTCGAGCGGTCCCGATCCAACCCAAATCGCTATCGGACGTAATGATCATCCTGCATTGGGTTTGCGGCAAAGCTGCACTGCTTCGGCAAAAAAACATCGGATCTTTACAGGCGCGAATGGCACCAATTCCGTGACTATCTGGTTAGGGGGAGAAGGTACGAGCCAGATGATAGGGCCCGCGGGGATCTGAACTCTGGGTGCGCCGCATGAGCTAGAGGCAGCCGCGGGCAGAGGTCTGGATCCCGCCCGTGGCCTACGGAGGTTTCCTATGAATCCGGCGGCAGCCGGTCGCCGAGAACGGCCGGGTACGCCCCCTGGGCCGATCACTCTCACTTTGCCAACCTCGAACAATCCAGACACAAGTCTGCTCCTCGCCTTCAACGAGGTTCGGAACGCCCTTTTTGCACGGCTCTGCTTGCTGCTTGCCAGTCACGAAGATGCTCAGGATACGCTGCAGGTGACCTTCGTCCATTGTTGGCAAGCTCGGGGCTACATTCCAGCCATCCACGATGTAAGATCGTGGATTCTGCGCATTGGTGCAAATGCCGCCAAGGACTTGCTGCGCAATCAATGGCGCCGGCGCAGGCAGCCCACGGTGGATCTCCAGATGTTTCCCGGCCGGCTGTCCTGTCCTCTGGAGAATCTCCTGGAGAAGGAAAGGCAGGAGCATCTGCGTGCCGCAATCCTGGACTTGCACGCCCGCGAGCGGCAGGTGTTCCTCCTACGCCAGAATTGTGGTCTGACGTACGAAGAGATCGCCCGTCTCCTCGAAACTCCAGCAGGCACGGTCAAAACCAGGATGCGCTCGGCCATCCGCAAACTTCGCGAGAAACTGCGCTGAGCCTGCAGCTTGCGCATCAGTCCCGCTGATCGCCTATATCACCGTGCTTGATTCGGCAGCGGCGTAGGACAGATTTCCCAATCTGTCCGGTCAGGTTGGAAACCTGACCCACCGCCGAATCACGCACGGTCATTTAGACTTCGAAAAACCCATCTCGCTCCGCGCGCTGTCCAAGAGTACAATCGCGAATGGAATTGCTGTTCATTGGCATTTGCTGGGAGGGCGACAATCATGCCAAGGTTGGCGGTTGCTTCGGTGTTCATCGTGGTCGCTGCCGGCCTGTCCCTGGGAGGCTTCCGCGTGCTCAAGGCGCCGCAGGAACGTGACACTTTTGCCCAGGACAGGGAATCGCCACCGGCCATTCAACCGGCGGCCTTCGACGGCCAGCGGGCCCTGGGCTACCTGGAGGCGATCTGCAAGATCGGTCCCCGCATCAGCGGCACCGAGGGAATGCGCAAACAGCAAGAGCTGATTCGAAAGCACTTCGAAGCCCGCGACGCCAAGGTCGAATTGCAACGATTCACCGCGCAACAGCATAGCCAGCAGCAAAAGGTTGACATGGCCAACCTGATCGCTTCGTGGAACCCGGATGTGGAACGGCGCGTGATCGTTTGCGCGCATTACGACACCCGTCCCATCGCCGACCAGGAAGAGGATCGCCGGAAATGGACGCAGCCGTTTTTGAGCGCCAATGACGGCGGCTCGGGCGTCGCCTTCCTCATGGAAATGGCGAATCATATGAAGGAGCTGAAGACGAAGGTCGGCGTCGATTTCGTTCTCTTCGACGGCGAGGAGTACATTTTCGAACCCAAGGTGGACAAGTACTTCTTCGGTTCGGAGCATTTCGGAAAGATCTACCGCCAGAATCGCGCTGGAAAACGCTACATTGGGGCCGTGCTCCTCGACATGATTGCCGGCAAGAACTGCCATTTCCCCGCGGAGCAACATTCCATGATGCAGGCAGGCGCCTTGGTTCGGGACCTTTGGGCAATCGCGGCCGAGCAGAACTGCACTGCATTCGAGAACAAGGTCGGCGAAGGCGTACAGGATGACCACGTTGCCCTCAATCAAGCCGGCATCCCGGCGGTGGACATCATCCCCAGCGTGCGCACCGACCCGTCTTTCGGATTCGAATATCCGCACTGGCATCGGTTGAGCGATGTACCTGCCAACTGCTCGGACCACGGGATGATCCAGGTAGCCAAGGTGATCAGTATTTGGCTTCAACGCGTCAAGTAAAGAACTGCAGCAACGGCGGGCCAAGTCCCCAGAATCGTCGGGTAAGCCCATCGTTTCGATAATGCTCGACGAAGGTTGCACCGGTGGAACTCTCTCAAATCATTTTCACTATCTGCCTGGTCGTTATTCTGCTGGCCATGGCGGGTTACTTCCTTTGGCGACAGGTGCAAACCCTGCGCACTTTGTCGGCCCTTGATCCGGAGGAGCGGCGCTTCGTTCGAAGTCAAGCGTGGCGCCGCCTAGTCTGTTCGGGTCTCATGGTGATCTTGGCGGGGTTGTTTGCCGGCTCTTTCTACGTGGAGGGAGCCGCCGACCAATTGGCAAAACAGGGCGAGGCTAATCGTGAGCAGGGAGTCAAGGTGCCCCTGGATCAGGAACAGGCGCGGTTTTTCAATGTGTATCGCATTTATTGGGGCAGCTTTACTCTGGTGCTTTTCATCATCATCGTTCTTGCCGGCGTAGATTTCATGGCGATCCGCCGTTACGGCAAGCGCCAACTGCGGCAGATCCGAGAGGACCGGAAGGCGATGCTGGAAGGGGAGCTGGCCCGCCTGCGCAGCCAACGGAATGGGCACCACTGAAGAGCTATCTGTGGCGAATTCTTCTTGGCTGCACGTCGTGAATGATTAGCAGAGATAAAAAACAAAGGCTGGGGCGGCTTCGAAATTGCCCCAGCCTTTTGTATTTGAAAAACGCGTTTGTTCTTCCCGAGGGCGTCGGCTAGTCGCGGAAGACGCCGTGGCAATTGTTGCAGGTGGAGGTGAGTTTCGCGGCAGCAGCCTTCACCTCTGGCAAGCTTTTCGCCTCAGCCGCCTTCGCCAGTTCCTTGGCCGACTTTCCCATGTCGCTGGACCATTCCAGCCAGTCCTTTTTCTTCTTCTGCCCTTCGTCTTTTTCCGGGACTTTGGCCGAAGCCACCAGGGCAATCGCTTCCACGCGATGGGCCAAGACCGCCAGTGCCTCGGCATTCTTGTCGATCAGCTTTTTGTCGGGCCGTTTGCTCAGAGCCATGATCAGCGCCTCGATGCCGTCGGGAGTGACGGCGCCCGGCTTGGCACCGACGCCGAACACCGGCTTCTTCGTCTTCGCCCGGCGCAACGCCATGAGTCCCATGAAATCTTCGGTCTCCGTCGACTTGGCAATCTCAGCGGCCAGTTTCTTCGCCTGGTCGGCATCGCCCTTGCCGAGTGCGTCGGCAACCTTTTGTACTTGACCGCTCACGCCGGCAGAATCATCCGCTAAACCACGATTGTTGGCCGCCAGCGACCAGGCACCCAGGGCCAGCAAAACTGCTCCGGAAACCAGCATGCGTGAATACATCTGCATCTGTCACTCCTTCTTACATTTACGGGGACACTTTCCCAAGCTATCTCATGATAAAGAGGGGCGCTCCCATTGCAAGAGGTTCGGCCACTTTTCCCGGAGAGTATGAAAGCTGGGCTTTCATCGATTTTTCTCGCCTCGGTCGCGCGGTCCTTTTGCCCGGACTTCATTCCCGACCTAAGCTTCTGCTGGCCTCCCCTATGAGCTGTACCCTATTGGTCCGGTACCTTTCTCCCTGTCAGAGCCATGCCGTTTGCCCACCATTCGCCCATGTCTGGCGGAGATTCCGCACTATGAAGAGCCCGCGCCTCGAGTCGAAGACCGGAAAACAAGCCGTTTGGCAAGCCCCCGGCCCTTCCTCGGGTCCCGCTCCTGATCACAAGTTCATATCCGCGGATTCGCCAGGCTTGGCCGGACCGTCGCTAGCGAGTGTTTCTCGGGATTTCCTCGACCAGCTCATCCGCCTGAACCTGATCAGTTCAGCTGCTGTCGATGGTTTTCTGACTCGAAATAACGCTCAAATCTCGGAATGCGCGAGCGCAGAAGCCATGGGTCGCGCACTTGTCCGCGCCGGTCTCCTGACAAGTTATCAGCTCGACAGGGTGATGGCGGGCACGACCCACGGGCTCCTCCTGGGAAACCATCGGGTGTTAAATCGTTTAGGATCCGGTTCGATGGGCGTGGTGTTTTTGGCGGAGCACACGCTCATGCAGCGCCGCGTCGCGGTCAAAGTGCTTCCAGTGGAGGAAGGTTGTCCGGCCGACTTGCTGGAGCGGTTTTGCAACGAGATGCGCCTCCTCGCCGACTTGCACCATCCCAACGTTGTCACGGCCTTCGATGCGGGGCAATTGCCTGGGCCCGGGCCCGGCATGCCCGCCCTTCTCTACCTGGTCATGGAACTGGTGCCGGGCGGCGATCTCGAAGATTACGTGGTCAAGTATGGCCAGGTAACCTTCGATCAGGCGTGTACATGGGTGCGGCAAGCAGCGCTGGGACTTCAGGAAGCCCACGATCATCATCTGATCCACAGAGATGTGAAACCATCGAACCTGCTGCTCACCAATGAGCGGCAAGTAAAGCTGGTCGATTTTGGGTTGGCCCGGCAGTTTTCGAGCCGGCTGACGAATCCTTTAGCTATCTTGGGCACACTGGGTTTCATGGCCCCCGAGCAGAGCATCGACCCTTCCTCGGTCGACGGACGCGCAGATATCTACGGGCTGGGCGCGACGCTCTTCTGGTTGTTGACGGGCGAAGCCCCCTACCCTGCATCACGCTCGGTAGCGGAAGCGATGCGCAAGCTGCAAACCAGCTGGCCAAGGCGCTTGAGGGCCTTGCGGCCGGATGCCCCCGAAGCACTCGATGCACTGGTTGCTAACCTGCTTGATAAGGATCCAGCAGGCCGTCCACAGTCGCCGTTCGCGGTCATGAGCGCCCTTTTGGAGTTTGCCGGACCCTGTTCGACACTCAACGCGCGGATTCCGACTGCCGGCCAACACGCGGCGCAAACGACTGCTGTCCAACCGGCGCCGGAGGCGGCGGCGGACGCGAGTTTGACGGTCGCACCGCAGCAGACCCGGCCGCAGAAGCGTGTGCTCATCGTGGATGACGAGGCACCGGTTCGCAGCATGGCGCGAAGAGTTCTCGAGCCCCTAGGATGTAGTTGCGACGAAGCCCAAGATGCTGCGGCTGCCCTAGCCGCGTGTGCTCAGCAATCCTTCGACCTCTTGCTTCTGGATTTGAACTTGCCCGACATGGACGGCTACGAGGTCTGCCGCCGGGTGCGCGAGCGTCCCGTAGGGCGCAACTTCAAGATCATCGTTGTGTCCGGCCGCGGCGATCACGACGATCTCGCCGAGGCGCTTCCCCGCGGCGCGGACGACTACATCCCCAAACCCTTCGGCCCCTTACAACTCCGGGGCAGAGTGGAGCACGCCCTATCGTTGAAAGAAGCGCAAGACCGCGCCGACCACCTCGCGAGTCATTTCTCCACGCTAAACCGCCAGTTGGAGAAAAGCCTCGAGGCACGCACCATCGACGTCCGCCGCGCGCAGGACGCCCTGCTGTTCGCCATGGCCAAAATGGCGGAATCGCGGGAAGGGGAGACGGCCAGCCATCTCGGCCGCCTGCAACAATATTCTCGCCTGCTGGCTGCATGCGCCGCAACACAGCCAAGTTGGGAAAGGCTGATAAACAGCAGCTTCCTCCATCAGTTAGAGCGTTGTGTTCCCTTGCACGACATCGGTAAGATCGGCCTGCCGGAACAGATCCTGACCAAGCCTGGCAAGCTTTCCCCCGCCGAGCGCCAGCTGATGGAAACACATCCTGTCATCGGCGATCAGATTCTCGAGGCCATCGCGCACGAACATGGAGAATCGTTGGAATTCTTGAGCATGGCCTCGGCTATTGTCCGGCACCACCACGAGCGCTACGACGGCAACGGCTATCCCGACAGGCTGGTCGGAGATGCCATCCCACCTGCGGCCCGGCTGGTGGCCCTGGCAGATGTCTACGACGCGCTGCGCCGCCAGCGCTTCCACAAGCCCGCTCTGACTCATGCGGAGGCGAGCCGTATTCTCCTGCAAGATTCCAACGGTCAGTTTGATCCTATCCTCTTGCGCGCCTATGCGATGTGCGAACGCGAGTTCGAACGCATCTATCGCGACACCCCCACATGATCTTGACGGGCAGGCTTCCATAACGTATGAGCCTCCCACTCACTTTTCCGCATTTTCGAGAAAGATCCAGCGCGCGGCCGGCGTAAGGCTGCGGCGCCTCCTTGGGCAATGCCAATTGCTCGCGTGCGGAGGCGATGCGCTTCTCCTGATGGGGAGGCGGTGCGCACTGAGCACGATGCGTGCGCAGTGCGGGGGGCGGGAAAGGGAGTATCTTTCTCGAGGAAGGAACCATTGATGAGGACAGGAAAATCGACACTCTTCACAATCAGGAGACTTTTGTTGCAGGGCGGGATATTTAGTGGTCGATAACAACCAAGCGAGCGATCCACTTTGGGATCGTAAAGGACGGGGTTCGGCAAGCGGGGAGTCGGGAACACCCTTTCCATCGGGGGAGCCAAATCCCGAACCGAGTCAGGATGGCGAGAACCGCGGGCAGATTGCTCCGGCAGTGGAGCAGTTCCGGCAGCTTGGGGAGTTGTCGGACGGAACCACGGTCTCAGGTCCTGCCGGCTTCGGAGGGGGCTCTGCTGGCATAAAACGTTGCGCCGACACATCTGGGTCAAGATGGTGGGCCGTGAGCGTTTCCAGCACGCAAAGGCAGTTTTCCCATCTCTCCTTTTCTGCCCGGCGTCCGGGGGGACGCCCGATCTCACAGCTTTTCACGCTGCTCTCGCCGGCGACACAACATCGTCGCAGGCGAGACCAACAACGTGCAGGGCTGTGCGAGCGAGTCAGGCCGGCGCCGCTTGCCTAACATCAGGGAGGAGTTCATGGTGACGCGAGTGGACGTGGATGTCCAGCAGCTTTGGCATGACTACCGGGCTCAACCGACGGTCGAGCTTCGCAACCGCCTGGTTGAGCATTACCTGCCTCTGGTGAAATATAATGCCGAGCGCATTTGGTCGCGATTGCCGGAAGGAGTCGATCTCGATGACCTGATCAGTGCCGGCGTCTTTGGTTTGATGGACGCTATCGATGCCTTCGATCTGGAACGCGGCGTGAAATTCGAGACGTACTGCGTGCCGCGCATCCGAGGAGCGATGCTCGATGAATTGCGGACCATGGACTGGGTTCCTCGGTTGGTACGCAGCCGAGCCAGCAAGCTCGAAGAGGCCCGCAAAACGCTCGAAGCTGAACATGGACGGCCGCCGCGGCCCGAGGAAATGGCCGCCCGAATGGGCATCTCCCTCGATGAACTGGACAAAATGATGGGTGATGCCACGGCCGTGAGCCTGGTCAGTCTGAACAAGAAATGGTATGAGACCGACAGCTACAAGGACGTTCGCGAGATCGACATCCTCGAAGACAAGAAAGCCGAGGATCCAACGCATCGTCTACAAAATCGAGACCTCATGCGGCTCGTGACGCGCGGCCTCAATCGCAACGAACGTCTCATCATCATTCTCTACTATTACGAAGACATGACCATGAAGGAGATCGGCGCGACGCTCGACCTGAGCGAATCGCGGGTCAGCCAGATGCATTCCAGCATCGTTGCCCGTCTTCAGGCGCAGTTATCCAAGCGTCAGCCCGAATTCTGCAATTAACCAAAACGCGTTCAGGCGTTTTCACGGCTTTCCTCGAAGGTGCCCTGGGTCGTCCCAGCCGGCACCTTCGTCCGTTCGGCGGCTGAAAGTCGCCCCATTTTCTTGTTGTCCCCATTTCAATCTAAATAAGGTGCGGCATTTGGCTGTAGGTCAGGTTTCCAACCTGACCGGACAGATTGGAAATCTGTCCTACGTAGCTGCCGAATCAAGCACGGTGATATAGCCGGCTTCTTCCTCCGGATTTGCGCTACAGCTCCGGATCTGCCCGACTTAGCCGATCTCTGCGCGCGGCCGTTCCTGTCGCTATAATACCGCCTGGTGCCGGAGGCTCGCCCACAACCGGCTAAGAGTCTGTCCGACAAGCTCTCCCTTCTCCCTTGTACTCAAGGGAGAGGGGTCGGGGGTGAGGGTTTTAGACTACCGAAGGTTCCCTGAGCCCCCTCACCCCCAACCCCTCTCCCCCGAGTACGGTGGAGAGGGGCTTCTCGGACAAACTCAAAGAGAGTCCCGCTTTCGGTGTCCACCATGCAACCACCTGGCAATAATCCGACCGGGCCTCGGCCAGCAAGGGAAAGCCTTGGCAGGGACCAACTTCCGCGCGTTCTCATTGCCGACGATAACGCACAAGGCGTGGAACTGCTGGAGGCCTACCTCAGCGACGGCAAGGTTGAAATCGCGACCGCTGCCGACGGGGAGGAGACGCTGCGCAAGGTGAAGCAATGGCAGCCTGACGTGATCCTCCTGGACATCATGATGCCGAAAATCAGCGGATTCGAAGTCTGCAAACGGCTTCGGGCCGACCCGGTAACGCGGGACATTGGCGTCCTCATGATTACCGCTCTCGACCAGCCGAGCGACATCGAGCGCGCGGTCGAAGCGGGTACGGACGATTTCCTGACCAAACCCATCAACAAAGCCGAGTTGCTCTTGCGCGTGCGCTCGGTCCTCAAAAGCCGGCTCAACAAGCGCGACCTCGATCGCGCGTTGGCGTACATTGACGCCGTGGAGCGTGGGGAGAAATGAAGAAAGCTGATAGCCTTGGCTGAATGTCTCTCCATCTGCCCCGGTCGTGTCATTTTGCAGCCGCGCCGGGCGCGACCCTTCTATGGGCGCCATCCCTGGGTGTACGCGGGGGCCATTTCCGTCGTCGAGGGCGAACCCGCCGATGGCGACGTGGTCGATCTCTATTCGCACACCGGCAATTTCGTCGCCCGCGGCCTGTACAACAGCAGAAGCAAGATCCGCGTGCGCCTGTACTCCTGGAGCCAGGACACGCCTCTGGATCGCGATTTCTTTGCGCAACGTCTTGACGCAGCCTGGCGTTTGCGAAGTCAAATCCTTGGCCTGGACGGCCCGGGCCGGGCTTGCCGGCTCGTGTTCAGCGAAGGCGACGGCTTATCCGGGCTCACCGTCGACCGCTATGATCGTTGGCTCATCGTGCAGTTCACTTCTCTGGGCCTGGCGCAGCGCAAGGAAATGCTGGCCGAGCTGATGGTCGAAGTCATGCACCCGGAAGGGATTTACCTGCGCACCGAGCGCGGCGTAGGTCAACTGGAAGGGCTGGATCTCCAGGATGGACTTCTGTGGGGACAAGTCCCCACCGAGCCGGTGATCATCGAGGAGGCCGGCGCTCGCTTCCTGGTAAATCTCCGCGAAGGCCAAAAGACCGGGTTCTATCTGGACCAACGGGATAACCGGCGTGCCGTGGCAGGCCTGGCCAGAGGCCGGCGCCTGCTCGATGCCTTTTGCTACACCGGCGGCTTTGGACTGCACGCGGCTCGCGCGGGAGCCAGCGCGGTTCTCGGAGTCGACGTATCGGAACCGGCGTTGGCGCTCGCCCGGGAAAACGCCCAGCTCAACGGCGTGCAAAACATGTCCTTTGTGCGCTCCGAGGTCTTCGCTTATTTGCACAAATTGGTGGAGGCCGGGGAGCGCTTCGGCATGGTCGTTCTCGATCCACCCAAGTTTGCCCGCTCCCGCAATGCCCTGGAGGAGGCGCTCCGTGGATATCGCAGGCTGCAAACGCTAGCGCTGCGACTCCTGGAATCCGATGGCATCCTGGTAACTTGCTGTTGCTCGGGGCTCATCACGATGGATATGCTACAGGACTTGCTTGCGCAATTGGCAGCAGAAGAGCGGCGGGGAATTCAGATTCTGCAACGAGGCGGACAAGCGCCGGATCATCCGCTTGCGGCGGTATGTCCAGAATCGAATTATCTGAAATGTTTGATTTGCCGCGTGCTCTAGACGCTAGTCTCTCCCGGGTGAAAATTCTTGCGTGACAACGGCAGCTGCCAGTCCTTTAGACCGTTTCCCGGCTCGGGCGCTGGCACGGGAATGAAACTTTGGCTCTCCGAGCAAGGTAATCTCTGGGCGCCTTGGTTGGCGATGGACGGCAGTAGGCTCTTTCTTATTGGAGGTCGCAATTTCCATGCTAAGGTCAAGTCGCATGAAGTATCTGTTGCTCTTTGGCACTGTCCTAGCACTCGCCTTGCCGGCCCGAGCTGCCGAAGTCGATAAGTACCTGCCCAACGATACCGCCATTGTGGCGGCAGTGAATGTCAAGCAAATTGTCGAGTCCCCTCTCATCAAGAAATATGCGTTGCCGCATTTGCAGGACGCTCTCAAGAAAGATGACGAAACCAGCAAGATCCTCAATGCGGTCGGCTTCGACCCCACGAAGGATTTGACCAGCCTCACGATCTCTTTTGATGGTGTAAGTAGTGAGCCGAAAGTGGCTGTCATCGTCCACGGTCAGTTCGATGTGGACAAGCTTGCAGCCAAGGCCGAAGAAGAAGCCAAGAACAAGCCCGATAAACTGGTAATCCATAAAGAGGCCGACGGCAAAGTCTATGAGATTACCGCTCCCGACGGCAAGCCTGGGTTCGTCGCCATTATTGACAAGACGACCATCATTTTCTCCAACCAGAAAGAATACGTCAACGATGCTCTTGCCAAAGCGGCAGGCAAGAAAAAAAGCGACGTGAGCAAAGAGTTGCGCACCGCCATCGAGAAGCAGGATGCGAATCAGTCTCTCTGGGCGATCATTCCCGGTGAAACATTGAAAAAATCCGAATTCATAAACGTGGCTGAGGAGAAGGCCAAAAAAAATATTGAGAAGATTGAGAACATTGTCCTGGGTATCACCGTTAGCAAAGACGTCAAGTTCAAGGTGGACATCGCCACGAAGAGTGCCGACAGCGCCAAGGAACTCGCCGAGGATCTGAAGGAGGCTTTGAATCAGGCCAAAGGCTTCCTGGCCCTTGTGGCCGGACAGCAGAAAAACATCGGGCCGATTGTGGATCTGGTTGGCGCCATGAAGCTAGCTACCGATGGAAGCAGCATCACGATCAAGAGCGAGGTGAGCCAGGAGCTGATCGAGAAAGGCTTGAAGCGAGAATAAGGGGCGGACTATATGGCGGTGCGTAATTCGGCAGCATTTGTGGGGCACGTTTTCAACGTGCCGGCCGGCGTCTGGGCACGTTACAAACGTGCCCCACAAACCGCAGTAGCCGATTCACGCACGGCCATATAGCTCTCAAGTCAATCAGCGGGGAACGCGAAGCTCTTGGTCCCGTAGTCGAAGGGATCAAGGCCTCGTCATCCCCGCTTGTTTTTTCGTTTGATCCAGGTCAGCCTTGCAGAGCATTGGCCCTCGCCCGCGGCGGATCGACGGTCAACGACCTTTTTGAGAGGCATCGCTTGGCGGCAGCTTTGGCGGATCGCGAAGTTTCTTCAGCTCCAGCGGTAAGGAACGACCGGCCATATTGGCCTGGTTTCGGTCGATAGCCCGACCGATATGATAGCGAAGCTCTGGCTGATTCAGCAAAAAGGCCAGGTGGTCTGCCGGCTTTCCCTGCTGTGATTTCTCCTCGAGCACATCCAAAAAAGCCTGGTTGAATTGGGCTGGACGGTCTTCCCTTGCCAGAACGATGGCATGACCCAGGCGCCCCAGCGTTCGATAAGCCTCAATCCTGGATGAATTCTTGGTGAGGCCCGTGAAAAGGCGGTCAGCATCGTCGAGTCGATTATGATCGAGGTAAAACCGTCCCAATTCAAGATTGTATCGTAAGCCAAGTTCCAGACGACTCTTCTCGCCGGCCGGATTCGCATACTGCTCGACGGCATCGCGGAGAAACTTCTCCTGCTTTTGCAGCTCGGTGAGGGCCGGCACGTCAGGGCTGTCTGCAATCGAGGGCAAGGGTGGCGGTGTCGGGACTGCTCGTGGTCGGCCGGCCATCCATGCTGCCGCACCTCCGCCCACCAGTGCCAAAAATGACGTGAACACAATGCCGAAGACCCAGACCCCCAGGCGCCTGGGAGGGCTCTGGACTGCCGTGTCCGTCGAGTACGCGGGCTGAGAAGGCGGCGCGCTCGCAAAGGTTCCGCTGGCTAAGGTCTTTTGACCGGCCAGCACATCTCGAACGCGAATCAGGTCTTTCAGCACCTCGCTGCACGTCTGGTAGCGCTGCGCAGGGCTCTTCGCCATCATTTTGTGCACCACCGCGCACAGCTCCGCGGGCAGATCGGAACGTACCTGTGCGAGCGGCGTCGGCTCGCTCTTGACATGCTGCAGCGCCAGCTCAAATTGATTTTCGGCGCGGAAGGGTGGTTGCCCCGTCAGCATGTGGAAACAGGTCACGCCGAAGGAATAAATGTCCGTCCGGGGATCGAGCGGTTCGCCTTGAATTTGCTCCGGGCTCATGTAGAGCGGAGTTCCCATGGTGATGCCGCTCTGCGTGAGATGGGGCCCGGCTTGCTCATCGGCAAAACAACGCGAGAGACCGAAATCGGCGACCTTGACCTCGCCGCGGCGCGTCAGAAGGATGTTCTCGGGCTTGATGTCGCGATGGATGATGCCCATCTCACCGGCGCGCTGCAAGGCTGACGCGACCTGGCGCATGATGCTCACGGCTAGAGGCAGCTCTGGGGGCCCCTTTCTCGCCAGGTACTCGGCCAGGTTGCGGCCCTCGACGTATTCAAGGGCCATGTAATGAAGTCCGCCTTCCACCCCAAAGGCATAAACTTGGACGATGTTTGCGTGCGTCAGCCGGGCCACGGCCTCCGCCTCGGCCCGGAAGCGCTGGTGAGCGGTGGGGCTAAGAGGCACGTCCGTGCGCATGATCTTGATTGCCACTTTCCGCTTCAGAGAGATTTGTTCGGCCAGATAAACCTCTCCCATGCCTCCCTGGCCAAGACGGTGCAAGACGTGAAAATCCCCCAGGCGCTTGCCGTTGAGGTCGCCCTCGGGAGACGTGGCGTCCACGAAGCTGGAAGATGGCGGAGGCATTTGCGTGGCTGGGTCCATGATCTCGAGTTTTCCCACTCTGCAGATGCTGGATTCATCTTAGCCGCGGCGCATCGGCCTCAGCAAACAAATCTCAGGGGCCGGCCGGCTGCTACACGCCCTGGGCGACCAGGCGTTCCACTTCGAATTGATAGCACGTCCTGTTGCTGTTGCCGGTATAGAGGTGCCGCGCGGACGGAGAAAATGTGAGGGATTTGATCTGGGTGTTCAGTTCAGCCCTGGCGGCCAGCTTGCCGGTGGCCGTATCCCAGAGACAAAGAATGCGATCGTCGCCACCGGAGGCCAGCCAACGGCCGTCCGGGCTGTAGGCCACGGAGGTCACCGTTTCCTGGTGCCCGACAAGCTCGGCCGTCAACCGTCTCCCTTTTAGGTCCCAAATGCAGATGGACTTGTCCAGCGCCGCCGCCGCCAGCCAATGGCCGGTCGGATGAAAAACGAGACAGGTGACGCCGCCTTCGAAGGTGGCGGTTTCACAGCGTTCGCTCAGGTTCCAGATGCTGACCGCCCCGTTGGATCCTCCGGTTGCCAACCAATCGATTCCACCCACGGCCAGCAGGTTGCCTTGCGGATGAAAAGCCAACGATTCGATCGTGCAGCCGTCCAGCGCATCCGGGATCAACAATTCAGGCACGCCGCCGGCCACATTCCACAGCAGGACCTCTGTGCCGACGGCGCTGGCTGAGGCCAGTATTGCGGATCCGGGTGAAAAGGCCAGGCTGCTTACGGGCTGGGGATTCTCCGTGTCCTGGAAGTGCGTGCGCAGTTGACCGTTGGCGGCTTCCCACAGGCGGATCGAGGCATCTGCGCCCCCGCCTGCCAGCCAATGTCCGTCGGGGCTAAAGGCGAGGCTGTCGAACGATGCCTCGCCCTCGAATTGCAGCAGGCTCTGGCCGGTAAGCGTGTCCCAGACCACGAGGGTTGCATCGCTGGCAGTTGCCACGCGCGTGCCATCGGGACTGAGGGCCATTCCCGTTCCGCTGCGGCGAAAGCCGCTCAAGTCAATCGAGCTGTGAGACCCGGTCCTGCCCGGCTCGCCTTGCTCGAGATCGGCACAATAGATCACGCGCTCTGATCCGCCGGAAGCAACATATCGGCCGTCGGGCGCGAACGCCAGGCAAGAGATCTGGCCCCTGGCTCCCTGCAAACGTTTTCGAATACGATAGGTCGTGAAATCCCAAATGAAGATGGTTTCGAGAGAGTCGGAACATGCGAGCAGCTGACCGTTCGGGCTGAAATCGAGCGCCGTGAGTTGAGTAGCATGGGCATTGAGCAGGATGAGCGGCTCAAAAGTGGCGGTGTCCCAGACGCGCGCGGTGGTATCCCACCCGCCGGAAACGAGGCGCTCGCCCTTTGGGTCCCATGCAAGAGCCTGGATTCGATCGGTATGCCCCTTGAGGCTTCCCAGGAGTTGGTCCGTCTCGGTGGCCCAGATCGAAATCGACTTATCCTCGCTCGCCCCGGCCAGGCGCCCGCCCTCGGGGCTGAAGGCCAAAGCGCTAATCGCACGATCATGGTTGGCAAGCTCGCGGACCAAGCGTCCGCTCCCCCCCTCCCACAAACGCACGATCCCATCGTCGTGACCTGTCGCCACCAGCGTTGAATCGCCGCGGAACGCTATCGCAGTCACCCAGGAAGGCTGCGCGATGACGCGCAAGAGCCGTCCCGTGGCTGTCTCCCACAAGGACAAATCGTCGCTCGCCGAAGCAAGGAAGCGAGCATCCTTGCTGAAACTCCAAAGGGTCTCCAGGTCGCTTAGGAACCGGTATTCCAATTGCCGGCCCGTCTTGTCCCAGTGGCGCAGAATCCCGGGGTCTTCTACAGACCAAAGGTTGCCGTCGCTTCCAAAAGCCAGGGCCAGCAGCTCACCGTCGGCATGGAAGCGGGCATCGCCAAAGATGCGCAGCAGTCCTGGTGCGGGGCAGATTTGTTCTGGGGAAGGTAAAGCGCTTGCGGCAGTCATAAATCCCCCGGCAAGAGACGCGAAAGAAAGCCGCCAGGCAACTTCGATCTTTCACGCCTATCTGAAAATTCTACAACAGTTTTTCGTACCTGGTGCCTTGGACTCTGCGTAACTTGAGGAAATAATGGGTGCCGGGGATAATTCTTGCAGGAACAGATCGGCAAAATGGACAAAATCGGCTGGGAGCGCCAGGGCTCTCGTGTCGGCGGAAGACTCCAGCGCAGCAGCGTGGGAGCCGGGAGGATTAAGGATATGGCCGAGTTTGCCGGGGAGTTCGCTTATATCGATTGGCTTCGCAAGGCGACGCCCCAGGACCCGCGCGTGCTCATCGGGCCCGGCGACGACGCCGCAGCCCTGCGTCTGTCTCCACATGCGCCCTGCCTGGTCACGACCGACATGCTTCTAGAAGGGAGTTGCTTTCGCCTGTCTGAGGCCGGACCGCGGCTGGTGGGCCGCAAGGCCATGGCTGTCAACCTCAGCGACATCGCTGCGATGGCCGGTAAGCCCGTTGCCGCGGTGGTCAGCGTCGGCCTCCCTCGTCAAGGAGGGCGACAGCTGGCCGAGGAATTGTACCACGGCCTACGCGAGATGGCCGATCAATTCAACACGGCCCTGGCGGGCGGCGACACGAACAGCTGGGAGGGGCCACTCGTGATCTCCGTCACCCTCATTGGCGAAGCCACCAACCGCGGTCCGGTACGTCGAAATGGAGCCCGGCCGGGAGATTGGCTTTTGGTAACGGGACCGCTGGGAGGCAGCATCCTGGGCAAACACCTGACTTTCACTCCGCGCGTGCAGGAAGCCCTGGCGCTTCACGCCTCTACGGAGCTTCACGCAATGATCGACATCAGCGATGGTTTGGCAGCCGACGTCAACCACCTTTGCGTGGAGAGCGGCTGTGGGGCCGTGTTGCATGCCGAAAGCATTCCGATCACGAGTGCTGCCCGATCCATGAACGACAGCCAAACGCCGCTGGAGCACGCGCTCACGGATGGTGAAGACTTCGAGCTAGTGTTTGCCTTGTCACCCGCGGACGGCGAACGCTTGCTGCGCACGCAACCGGTCTCGGGGATCACGCTCGCCCACATCGGGGAATGTGTTGCAGAGGGCCTGTGGCTCGAAAAGGATGGCCGCCGCCGCGTTCTTGAGCCTCGTGGGTACGTGCACGCATTTCAATAGCTGCTCTGGCGGCAGGCGGATGCTTCTCAGGGATCGCTATCGTCCTCTTCCACCTCGCCAAAGGCGTAGCCGCACGCTTTGCAGACCAGTGGTTTCTGGCACAGCGGACAGGAAATGGCCATGTCCGGCTGATACAGGCCAATGTGGGTCTCTTCCTGGCGAGGGTGAAAAGGCTGGCCGCAGGACTTGCATACGAGTGGCTGTTCGCAAAAACTGCATTTGATCATGGCGAGCCCCACAACTTGGTTAGTTGAAAGAGAGAACGGCTATTTCCATTCTAGTGCTCTGCCAAGTCTAAAATGATAAGTCTTAACGTGGGCTTCGCCCACCGCCCTGCAATGTGCGCAGTTTCCTTGCGCCCGGCAGGAGGGTGATGGGGGAGTTGATCCTCATATTGCAAGCCAGCGATGTTCTTTTCCCTGCCTGCTGGCCCGCTTGATAGA
>DATGZX010000122.1:0-8431 GCA_035296965.1 Gemmataceae bacterium | reverse complement strand
GAGAGCGAACGGACGCTGGAGCAGAACAAGAGGCTCACCGCAGCACACCAGGCCCGGGTCGATGAGCGAGAAAGGGTAAAGCAAAAGGGCGGTGACCCTGGTCCGATGATCCCTCCACCGCAGTTGGCCGACGCCCTGCCGCTGCTTAGTACCCATTGGGCTGAGGTCAGCTCCACCGCCATAGAACCCAAAGAACCCCCGCAACCACCCATCGACTCCCCCCTTCTCGTTTGCCTAAGAACAGACGGGCGGGTTCGGCGCATGCGCCGCATAGGCTCGAAACAGACGGTTCAGCCACAAGATCTAGCGATGTTGTCCATCCTAGTTGTCCCAGTCATGATCGATGATCCGGGCCTAGGCATCGAGTGGCGCTCGCTGCATTCCTTCGTACTTGGCGAGGGCGTCCTCAAGGATCGGGTGGCATACGATCCTCGGATCAACAATCGATCACTGGCAAGATACTTCCCTCACGGAATCTCGCTGGGCCACGAGGACAGTTGGGACGAGGATGAACCTAACGATGAGTTATACGATGCACTAGAAGGAGGATTGCTAGATAAAGAGGTTTCGCTCTCGAGGATACTGAAGGCCAGCGATGAACTTCGCCGGGCCACCTCCGCCCCGGAGCTCGTGTACAAGTCACTCGCAATCGGGCCAAGTCGAATCGAGTATGAGGAGGTGGATTATGATGGGGAACGCTCCAGGCCGCGAGAAGTGTTTGACCATCTCACCACCGAGACGCTCTCGGCCAGAACGCAGAATGTCCTCGGCCCGATAGCCGAGTGGTACAAGGTCATGAACGTGATCTGCCAGGACGGCATCAAGCTCCCCAAATCCGAATCCGTCTCGCGCCTCGCCCCAATCGGCGCGACTTGCGGCGTCGCGAATTTCACCGCTTCATCTCGGCTCGCGCTGAACATCAGTCGCAACGCTGTCGATGAAAGCCCTGAAGGCATCCGCCAGTGGAGGCAAGGCGTTGGGATGATCATTTTGAAAGCTGTTCGCCGACGGGTGACGGCTTGCCTCGCTCGGTGTGACATCTCGAACGGTTACGGCGGGTTGTGGCTAGGGACCACCGGCGGCGATTCTATTACGACTGAGCATGACTGGGACGCCAGCGCGGAGTGACAACGCTGGGGCGAGCCCTCACGTTCGTGGTTCGCACCAAGGCGCCAGCATGTCGAAGCTCTTGTGCATTTCGGTCGGCAGCATGCACTGGAAAATTAAAGGTGTCAGGACCCTTTTCGGCGTTCAAAACGATGAGCAGCCCATCAGAGTTGCCAATGGAAAGAAAAGCGGCCATCGTACTTTATTCCTCATCCACCGCCGCTCCGAACAGGTCCGACACGGCCAGCTTGGCTTTGCGGAGGCGGCCGCGCGGTCGCAGACTCTGTTCCAGCCCCAGACGCTCGGCCGTCGCCATCGTCCAGGTCGAATGTCCAAAGGCCGGCCGCGACGCATGCTCTCACGCAGGCTTTCCACCTCCGCCCCGGTCTGCGGCTGATTGACAATCACCAACCAATTCGCCGGTCGAGGAGCGGGACCGGCATCCACCGGCAGCGCGGTCCGCAGTACCCTCAGAAAATGGTCATCCTCCTGAACCGGGAAGGCCCGGAAACGGCCTTGCCAGACGTGACCGCTTGAATGCTAATGCTGATGATAGCGACGGACGTGCGTCCTCAACAGCCACATCATGGAATCGCTCAGCGCTCTATCGGGGGGGGCAAAGGTGGCACATCCGGCCCTAGAGTCCGTGCGAGGTGATTGCGAATGTTCTGTGCGGCACCTCGGCGTCGCAGTATCATTGCAGTGGGCGGGCAATCAACTGCGCCGCATTGAAGGCAGCCTGCGCTTTTCGCGCCCACGGAGCCGCCAGGAGACCACACATGTCTGAGCCGATCACTCTCACTGCCGTGGCAAAGTTGGCCACCCTGTTGCCCCCTACGGAACAGAAGCAGCTGGCCGAGTCGATCCTCCAGCGGCTCGCTTCCACCCCCGCCCCCGACCTCCGTCGCCGCGCCTGGCACGAGATTCGCGGCAGCGTTGCGTACCCCCTCTGCGGCGAGGATGCCCAGGCTTGGGTGACCCGTAGCCGGCAAGAATCGCAGGACCAACGCGAACAGCAGTGGAGGAGCAATCGGTGAAGGTCGCCGTTGCCCTCCAAGGGGTGGCAAGCCTGTTTCTGGACACGGCCCCTGTGATCTACTATGTGGAGCGTAATCCGACTTACGCCGCCTTGCTGGATGACATCTTCGACCGTGTGGATAGCGGAGCCATTCGAGCAGTTACCTCCCCCATCACCTTGGGGGAGTGCTTAATCGTGCCGATCCGGCAAGGGCTCCTCCAGGCCCAACGAGACTTCACCGACCTCATCGTCTCAGGCGCCTGGTGCCATGCCCACGGCTTTTGCGTGGGCATGCGAGCGACATTGGGCCCGGTTGCGATTTGTCCTGCGAGAGGATGCTACCTCCTGCCCCTTGAAATCAGAACGCACTTCCTGAGAACTGGTTGGCCCTGGTCCACCGCCGCCGATTATACTGAAGCGGGTGCTCGTCCATTTCAGCGTAAATACGGAGTCGCTGCCTGCAGTGGTTAGTTCCTGATAATTCGCTGGCGCTCGCATGCGCACGCAAAAGCCGTCGGTATGGCACCCGGCGTACAAGTTGTAACCGTGGTCACAATCCAGCGAGTCGCCAAGGATGGGAAAGTGGAGATCTATCGACTGCACAAGCACCTCCTTTCCGAAACTCACGCAAGTTGTAGTTGCGGATTCCCAATCCGACGCGTGCTGTGATAAAATCCCCCCGAAGGAGATTCACTGCTAAAGGTCGATTCAATCCGTGATGCGGAACGGCGTTGACTCCATTGCGCGGGAGAACCCTGATGTCCGAATCCTTGGCCTGCCCGCTTACCACCGTGCCCAGTCACGTTCCGCTCAACGTCTCGAAGACCATTCAGGCCCTCGGCGTCCTCTTTCGCCGGGACGGCGTCCGCAGCATGAATTCCATGCGCCTCCTCAAGCTGCTGTACAGCGCTGATCGGGAAGCGCTTCGACGCACCGGACGGCCGATCGTCGGCGGTCCCGTCCTGGCCATGGAACGTGGGCCCTTGCCGGAAGAGGTCTACGATTTGATTCGTGGCAGGCATCGCCAAATGCCCCTCTGGGATGAATACCTGCGCACCAGCCATTTCAATGTGCAGATGGTCAAGGATCCTGACGTGGGGCAGTTGTCGCGCTATGAAATCGAAACGCTTCAAGAAACTGCCTGCCGCCACGCCGATGATGATGAATGGGACCTGAGCAGGTTGACCCGGGAGTTTCCAGAATGGAAAAAGAACTATGTCAGCACTGAGTCGCGGCCCATCTCCCTGGTAGACGTTTTGGAAGCAGTCGGCCGCGGCGCGGACCTCCAGGATATCCTCGAAGAAGCCTCCGAAAAGACCTTCATCGAAGGCTTGCTGGGGAGATGACGCGGCATGGACGCCGGCACCACTTTCCTCCGGTCGGATAGCGACAAACACCTTTGGATCATCGTCTCCGATCCCCGGGCCGACGCCGAAACCATCTTGATCGTCAATCTCACGAGCCTGGATGCCCGCAAGGAAAACGTGTGCGTTCTTCATGTCGGCGATCATCCCTGGATCCGTCACGATACCTGCGTCAACTATGCCGATGCCGTGGTCACCAGCCTGACCAAACTCTTTGCGGCCAAGGACGCAGGCGCTATCGTGCTTCACGATCCTATCTCCGATGTCGTGCTGCGGCGCATCCGCGAGGGAGCCATGAAGTCGGCGCGCATCTCCCTCGATTACGCGGATATCCTCATTAACCAAGGCCTCGTGCAGCCCTAAGTCTGCTCGTTCATCGTCTCCATTGTCGCCTGGTCCCATGCCCACGGCTCTTGCGTGGGCATGCGAGCGACATTGGGCCCGGTTGGGATTTGTCCTGCGAGAGGATATAACGTCCTGCCGCTTGAAATCAGAACGCACCTCCTTACAACTGCTTGCCCCTGGTCCACCGCCGCCGATTATACTGAAGCGGGTGCTCGTACATTTCAGCCTAATGTGGAGTCGCAGTCTGGAATGGTCAGTTCCTGATAATTCGCTGCCGCTCGCATGCCCACGCAAAAGCCGTGGGCATGGCACGCGGCGCGGACAGCTTATTTCCCAAGTCGTCCTGGCGCAAGCATCAGTTCCAAAGAGTGATTGGCATCCTGGACATGAAAAGCAGCCCCGTGGTAACATGACGAAGGAGGAGGTTCGCATGCATCGAACGGTTCAAGCTGTTTACGAGAATGGCGCTTTCCGGCCGCTGGAGCCCGTCGCCTGTAACGAACACGAGCTGGTGCTCCTTAGGGTGGAGAGTCCTGGGAGTGCCGATGAGAGCCTGATTGACCACGAATTCCTGGACTACTGTGAATCCCAGGCGGATGATTCGGTTTCGCTTGAGACTGTGCGTCAGGCCCTGTCGAAGATCCCGGGATCCCTCCTGGATGACATTCGGGCCGAGCGTGACGAACGATAATGTCCATTCATTTCCTGGACACCAGCGGCCTCGTCAAGCATTATCACACCGAAGTTGGCACGGCCAAGCGAGAGGATGCAATGTCCTGCCGCTTGAAATCAGAACGCACCTCCTGACGACTGGTTGGTCCTGGTCCACTGCCGCCGATTATTTTGGAGGGCTTGGCAGAGGCTGGGTGCCATGCTAAAGTCAGCAAAGGCAGGAATCAAAGTCATGACGCACCGCGAGTTCAATCACATTTTGAGGAGCCTCAAGGGCCTTTCGCCCGAGCAGTTCGAGCGACTGCGCCGCGAATTGAACGCCGAGCTGGATCACAACGGGACCCAGACTCGGTTGGCCAAAGAAACCGCCTTCGATGTCATGAGCCGGGCAGGACTCATCGGATGCATCAAGGGGGCAGCCCATACGCCTACCGACCTGAGTACCAACCCGAAGCATATGGAAGGCTTTGGCCGTGCTTAGCCAGGCCGTGGTCGACACCGGCCCGATCGTAGCTGTCCTCCGCAAACGAGAGAAAGCCCATAAAACGTGTGCTGCCACCCTGAAGCAACTTCGAGCGCCACTTCTAACGTGCTGGCCGGTTCTTACCGAAGTAGCCTGGCTTCTTCGCAATGAGCCCAAAGGAATCAAAGCCCTGGGCGGACTGATGCACAGCGGTTCCGTCCGACTAGTCGAACTGGACGAGGCTGCCTTCCACTGGATCATCAAATTTCTTGAGCGCTATTCCTCAGTCGGGGCACAGATGGCCGATGCCGCCTTGATGTACATCGCGGAGCAAGAAGGGATCGATACTGCCTTTACCCTCGATCGCCGGGATTTCTCCATTTATCGCACGACCGACGGCCGAGCGTTGAACATCATCCCGGAGACTTGACCCCTCCTACGGACTCGCTACCTGGAGTAGTTGGTTCCTGATAATTCATTGCCGCTCGCATGCCCACGCAAAGGCAGCGGGCATGGCAGCCGGTGCCGGGGCCAGTCGAGGCCGGTGGGGGAGCTTGCTTGGCGGTAAGACCTCCCCGGCCGGGTTTTGTCTCTGCTCTACCGATGGTCCCTTTGAAGTTCGATTGGGCCGTTTCGGCAGCGGCTGTTATAATTCAGCAATCTTCGCAGCCAAGCCCTCCGGAGGTCAAAGCCGATGTCGACGATTGTCAAAGCAGACGCCAGCGGCGCCGTGGCGTTACCCGCCGCGCTCTGCCGGGCGGCAGGCGTCGAGCCGGGGGCGGACCTCGTAGCCGAGGTCCAAGAAGGCCGGATCGTGCTCGAACGCCGGCGGTTGCCCATTTGGGAGCGGATCGCCGCCCGCGCGGCGGAGACTCCCGCCGAAGAGGTAGACAAATTGCCTGCCGACGGCGCCGCCCAGATTGACCATTACCTGTATGGCCACCCGAAGCGGCCGGAGTGACCACCGATGCCGCCGCGGATGCTGTTCGCCGACAGCTTCTATTGGGTAGCGTTGCTGAACCCAGGCGATGGCTTCCACGCACGTGTCACATCATTTGGGAGCGGTCTTGGCACGGCTCGTCTGGTCACGACGGACGAGGTGCTGACGGAGGTCTTGAATTGGTTTTCCAGATCAGGCCCGCATTGGCGCGGCGAGGCAGCCGCCTTGATTCACGACCTGCGGAATGACCTGGGCGTGGACGTGGTCCCGCAAACCCGCGCCGACTTCGACGCCGCCCTCGCGCTGTACGAGGCCCGGCCCGACAAGGCATACAGCCTGACCGACTGCCGATCGATGGTCGCGCTGCGAGCGCTGGGCCTTGGCGAGGTATTGACCAACGATCGTCATTTCACCCAAGAAGGATTCACGATTCTATTTCCTTAGCCGCTGAGCGGACACCGCGATGTTTCCGCGATGGCGAATGGCTTGCTTGGCGCTAAGACCACACCGCCCGGGAGCCATGCCCACGCAAAGCCGTGGGCATGGCTCGCGGGCGCTGACAATGTCCCCTCTTTCACAAAACCTCGTATGGACATGAATTGGCTCGCAATGCAGAATGCGATCCAGAATCCGTTGGCGAAATATCGCTCCGAATTCAGCGAACCGCTTGGCCGATCTACCGCTCTAGCATTTGTCCTCTTATGAACTGGCTCTGGGATCTGAATCTCATCCGTTTCTTCGAGTTTTACCTGTTCCTTGCATTTCTGGTCAGCACGACCATGCGTCTCCGCCAATATGAGTCGGTGATTCGACTCGTCCGAGCGGTTCCGAAGCGCTGGCCGCGACTTTTGCAGCTGGTGAAACAGCATCATGGCGTTTTCTTGACGTGGTCCACGATGCTGCCGGCAGGACTGGCATTCTTTCTTTACGTTTTGCACTCCATTGCCTGTCGTCTTATTTGGCCGCAAGCCGCGCTCACAGTGAATGCCCTCAGCGGCTTTCGCCTTGCCCTCCCTGTTGTGATCGTTCTGGGTGCGGCCATGCTCGGTGTCGACCTGTATGCCACATTCAAGGTAGGGAACATCGACCGCCCGCTGCTTGAACGATACTTCGATCAGGCAGAATACTGGCTACGCTCCTGGGTAGCGCCGGCACTGAACTTGTTTACGCTGGGCTACGTGAACCCGCGCAAGATGGTGACCGCCGAGGTCCGCAAGGCTCTCCTCGAAGCCAGCCGGTTGCTGAATGCAACGCTCTGGTGGGTCACCGTTCAGGTTGGGCTGCGCATCGCGTTTGGATTGGGGCTGTGGCTAACCTATGCGCTGAGCACGCAACAACAGGGATAAGCTTCTCGGATCAGATCGGGGGCCTCGAAGCCGGAGCGCAGATTTCATTGGGGCTGACGATTCTGCCCTGACGCGCGGATAGGGCGGCGGCGTGACACACCGCCAACGATTGCAAGGCCTCGGCGTAATCTACAACCACCGTGGCTGGCGCCTTGGCGGCTACGGCTGCCAAAAAACCGGCAACCTGCTCGGCATAAGGGTCGTTCAAGCGGCGCAAGATCGTCGTCTTGTCGCGCTCGGCGACGCGCAGGGCAGAGAAGTTGTCGACGAAACTCAGGGTCCAGCTATCTCCCATCAATTCCAGTTCGACACACCGCTCAGGCCGGGGAAAACATGTGCACGCCAACACCCCGACCGTACCCGTCCGGAATTCTAACTCGATGACCATGCTCCCCGTCGCAGCTTGTCTAGCTGCCGGCAAAGCGCGAACGCGCTCTACGTCACCGCAAAAAAACCGCACGAGGTCGACCATGTTGCAA
Organism: Gemmataceae bacterium; assembly: GCA_035296965.1. GTDB lineage: Bacteria > Planctomycetota > Planctomycetia > Gemmatales > Gemmataceae > DATGZX01. The sequence continues at coordinate 697 of DATGZX010000122.1, read as the reverse complement.
ACGTCGTTCCAAAGCATTCGTTCCACGGAGAGATCGGTGCCCTCCTGGGGGCATAGCCACCTTCCCAGGGCAAGAGAAACCTTGTTTGCGCCCAGATATTCCCGTGCCTCTTGAGCCAGATCCATGGAGCGCAAGCCGAAGCCCACCGCGTTGACCAAATTCGCGCCGGCAAGTAACTGGCCGTCTAGTACCGCCTGAGCGTAATCAGGCCCTCCGGGGGGCTCGATGAACAGGGGGACGCCAGCGAGCGCGGCCTTGAGCACAAGGTCACCTTGAAGAAACGCAGGCACGCAGATAAACAGCGCGTCGGGATGTGCTTCCTCCAACATCGTCCCGCAGTCCGCAAACGGCCTGGCCCCCAACGCTGCAGCGGCCTGCTCCGCGGCAAGCCGATTCGGATCACTCACTGCCGAGATATGCACATCCGGCCGGCGTTCGAGCACCTGCAAGTAAGGCTGTGCTCGCGCTCCAATTCCATAAAAAGCGATATTCACTGCTATCGTCCGTCCTGTGTGTCGATCAGGAATTCATTCATGTGCCAGAACCGAAGGAGCCTGCTGAAAAAGGGGTCTGACCCAGGGCGAACGCATCAAACTCCACCTCAATTATTGAGAGGGCCTTGATTGGGACAAGTGTACAGGCCTACGATTCTTCCGGACTTTCACCTATTTCCCGGAGGAACGCATGGTTGCTACTA
>DATGZX010000121.1:0-3116 GCA_035296965.1 Gemmataceae bacterium | reverse complement strand
TTCGAGGTGGTCGGCGACGTCTGGTCGCCAATCAGTTACCGCCAGGACTCGCTGGGCATCATGCAAGAGGCGGTCTACGTCGAGGGCGGTACGACGTTCGTCAGGCCGAAACTCTTGGCCGACATCAGGCGGTTCTGCCGGCAGTGGGACAGAAACCTCAGGGATCAAGGGTTCCTGGAGGCGAAGCCCCAAAGCATCTGAGCAGCACGGCCGGCTTGAAGAACTGAAATCTGCACACCGGGAAACCTACCTTCCCGACTTCCCGAGTAAGCGCTCGGCGGCCGCATGGTTGGCGGGCAGCGGCTGGCTTGAATGTCAGCGAGGTTTTGCCTGGGCTCGTCGACGAGTTCGACGGTCTCGCGTGATAGCCGCTTTTTTGCGGGACTCGTCCAGTCGGTAGGTCAGCACGGACTCGGGATGCTGGGCCGCCCAATGATCGGGGAGCATGTCTTCGAGGCATGCGTCTTCTGCGTGCAGTCGCAGGAGAAGTTCTCGAACGTAGTCCCAGGGCTCAATGCGATGTCGCTTGGCGCCGGCCAGGATGGTGTACAGCACGGCCGCTCGCGGACCCGCAGCTTGGCTCCCGAGAAATAACCAATTCTTGCGCCCGATGGCTTGGTGACGCAGCGTTCGTTCTGAGGTGTTGTTGTCGATCGTCAATCGGCCGTCCTGCGTGTAGCACCGTAAGGCATCCCATTGATTGCGGGCGTACGTGAGGGCCTTGGCCAAGACGCTCTTGGGAAGTACGTGCGACTTGAGTTGAGCGAGGTACGCGTCCAACCGGTCCAGGATGGGAGCGGCTTCCCTGTTGCGCAGTTCACAGCGCGCTGCGGCCGACAGCGGTCTCGCTCGATCTTCGATGTCGTACAACTGGCGGATCCAATCGAGGACCTGGTGCGCTTCGCGCGGGGAGCACTTCTGCGCGTCGAAGAACTTCCGGCGTGCATGGGCCCAACAGGCCACTTCGATGACCTCGCTTCCCGGCCGCAGGAAAACTCCGTCGTAGCCACCGTAAGCGTCAGCGTGCAGATAACCCCGAAAGTTGCGCAGAAAGTTTTGCGGACCGTCCCGGCCGCGACTCATCGTGAAGTCGTACACCGAATACGGATGCTCGGCGTCTCCCACGTAAGTCCAGAAGCGACCTTGCCGGCTTCCTTCCTCGCCCCCTACCAGCACGGTGACCGGCGTGTCGTCGGTCCACAGCACGGCCGACTGCAGCATCAAGCGCCGTTGCAGTTCATACAGTGGCCGAACCAGGTCGGCTGCCGCCGAGACCCAGTCGCACAACGTGCTCCGCGAGAGGTGTAGCCCGTGACGCGCGAAGATGTCTTCCTGGCGATAGAGCGGCAGATGGTCGCCAAACTTGCTGACGACGATCTGCGCGATCAGTCCGGGGCCAGCGATGCCTCGCGCAATCGGTCGTTCCGGGGGCGGAGGACTCGACACCCCATCTTTGCAGTAGCGGCACGCGTACTTCGGTCGCACGTGCTCGTGCACTTCCAGCTTCGACGGGACGTATTCGAGAATCCTGGTGACCTCCTCGCCGATCCGGTCCTTCGCGCGCCGGCAGCAACTGCAGATCTTCTCCGCGTCCGGCAAATCTTGCTCATGCCGATGGTGAGGTAGAGACGACAGATCCAGCTCACGTTGACAGGGACGACGGCGAGAATGGCCCGCAACCTCCTGGCGTGCTTCCCGGGAATCGAGAGGCGCGGGAGCTTCTGCCGCGCCGGACGGAGTCAGATCAAATAAATGCTGCTGGCTTTGGGCCTCGACAATCCGCTCGCGGCGACGGCCGTGGACCCAGCGCTTGTACCAAGCCAGCTCCTCCAACATCGAGGCGTGCTCATGCTGAAGTTCCTTGTAGGAAGCCGAGGTCGCGTCCAAGACTCGATCGAGTTCAGCGATTCGCTGCTCGGACTCCGTCGCACGCCGTGCTGATCCGGCTGCGGTACGCTCGAGCTGCACGGTTTGTTGATAGGCAGCCAGCAACAGGCGGTGACATTCGGCCAAGTCGGTGGGCAATGAGTCGGCGTGATCCATCACGTGAACGGTTTTACCGACTCATGCTCGTGAGGGAAGAGCATTGTTGGAAGAATTCGTCTGTTGAACGGATTTTTCCGCGCGGCGATATCGTTTCCGTCGTCGTCCCGTCCTCAGATCGATGCCACCCAGCAAGTTGTTCAATTGGGTCGCGTCCAATTCGATCCTTTGCGCACCGCTGGCAGCGATTGGCAGCTGAAACGTGCCGACCTCCAACCGCTTGTACCAAATGCAAAACCCATCGCGATCCCAGAACAGAATCTTAACTCGATCTCGCTCACGGTTCAGAAACAAGAAAAGGTGGCCCGACAACGGGTCCTGCTCGAACGTCTCCTGGGCCAGGCTCATCAAGCGATCGAAGCTGTACGTCATGCTCGTGGGCGTCGTGCACAGAAAGATCCGAAGGTCTGAGAACATCATGATTGCGCCGCCTTCCAGGGGCGTAATGCGCCCACAACTCGGATGACTTCTAGGAGCACGGCTTGGCCAACGCCGAGGGGCAGACGCACGACGCCTCCGTTCGGCAATTCGATCTCCACAGGAGACGCCTTGAGCGAGACGGGCAGGAACAGGGCGTCACCCAATTCGGCTTTGTTCCGAGCCGCTTCTTCCGCAAGCAGCGCTTCTGGGATCCCATTTTGAAGCTGCTTGATCCAATGATAGAAGGTCGTCGTCGACATTCCTTCCCGCAGGCAATAAAGGCTAACGCTCAAACCGCTTGCCTTCTGACTCTCCAGCCGTTGCTGCCAATCCAGATACTCGTCCAATCCAGCAGGGGGCCGTCCCATCGCTTGCCTCCAAAGAGAAAAGAGAATTGCGTCGCAAGTCTCTAAGCTGCGCGATGCGGCAAGTATGGATTCGGCGAACGCTTACTCGAGTAAGCGTCCGCCGAATGCATACTTGCCGCCGTTGGTAGGGTGAGTGTTTTCATCCTCAGCACGTTAAGGAGGCAAGTGATGGGTAAGCCTGGCAGGCCGTCTCCCGGACTGGATGACTATCTCTACTGGCAGGAGCGTTTGGCGAATCGCGAGGCGAGCGGTTTGAGCATCGACGAGTTTTGCGTCGACGAAGGG
>DATGZX010000120.1:0-4123 GCA_035296965.1 Gemmataceae bacterium | reverse complement strand
CGGGGCGAAACAGGTCAGCACGGGGCGAAGCCCTGTCCGTTGATCTGGCCGTTGGGCACCGCCACTCATGACGCAGCAATTGCTGGTTGCCTTCCGCCCATCCTTGCTCCGGCGGACGCGGATCTTCCTGGGAAGCCTGATCCTGCTGACCGGGCTGCTGGCCTTGACCGCGTGGAACGTGACCCGTTCGGAAGCGCTCGGACAAGCGCGCCAGGCCTATGCGCGCGGTGAGCTAACGACCTGTCTGCGTTACTCCCTCGACCATTTGGAGCGGCGTCCCTGGAGTCGCGAGGCCGCGCTGCTGGCGGCGCGCTGCCTGAGCCGGCTCGATTTTGCCGACGCGGCCGAGCCCCATTACGAGCGCGCCGGCGAGCTCGACCTGAACGACTTACAAATCCGCGCCTTCGGCCTGGTACGGGGTAACCATCGTCTGCGCGCAATCCAAGCCTACGAGCAGATCCTGGCACGCTGGCCTGAAAACGTGACGGCCCTCCGCCGGCTGGCGGCCGTCCAGCTCAGCGAGAACAACATTCCCCAGCTCGAGGCGCTGGCCGAGCGCTTGATTCGAAGTCCCGGCGGCGCCGCGATCGGTTATACGCTACGAGGAGTCGTGGCTCACAATGACAAAAACCGCGAGGGGGCCATTGCCGCCTTCGAGCATGTGCTCGAAGTCGACCCAGACTTGCGGTTGATGCCTTTGCCCCACCAGATATTCTGGAGCTATCTCGCCGAGGACCTGATCAAGATTGGGCGCACCGACGAGGCCGGCCGCTACTTGACCAGAGTCCTTAACGAGGCTCCTGATGCACCGCAGCATGGCTTGCTTGACGAGGCGGAACGCTGCTTCCAGCAGGCGGCGGAGTGGGAGCCGGACAACTACCTGTCCCGTTACAGCCTGGGTAAGATCGAGCTTCAGCGGCACCGACTGGAGGCGGCCCGGCAGCATTTGGAGGCGGCCCGGCAGCTTGCACCCCGGCAGGTTGACGTGCTGCATAGCTTGGGTACCGTCTACCGCCTGCTCGGGCAACCGGCGGAAGCGGACCGCATCGATAGGGCCATTAGCCAGATCCGTGAACGTTCCAAGCCAGCCCGGAACCCGAAGGATCCCTGGCCGCGGTATGCACTCTGACTGGCATAGGTGCCCGTGGGTGGAATAGAATGATGAGCGTCTGTGCCATGGCCCGTTGACCGTAGCGCAAGGTGCTTGGCTTGAGCCGCTGACCGTGACGATAGATCACCGGCCGTGGCTGGCTCCTGCGGGACCAAGGTACTCGGAGGGGCTCCGTCTTCCAATGTCATGGGCTTGAGGGGTCCCTATCCGGGGAGGGTGTGGAGTGGGCCTCGTGGAAGTTGGCCAGCCCGACGTTGCCCTGTTTGCGATAATAACCGGCAAGGAGGCGATTCATTGCGGGGTCGGAGGGAGCCGAGCGAAGGACCAGCTTCGCCCAATCAATGGCCTCGGCCTCGTGGCCATGGTCCATCAGCCAGCGGGCCGCCCGGCCGCGGAGTTGCGGGTTCAGAGGATCACGTTCGAGCTGGCGGGCGACCTCGGCAAACTCGGTCTCATCCTTGCGAATCCGGTCAAGTGCCCGCCGTTCGGCGTCGGCCTGTTCCGATTTTCCTTGCCGCGACAGGATCAGCATGCGCTGGTAGCGGTTGCCATAGTCGAACGGATCGGCCTTCACGGCCCGGTCGAGATATTCCAGCGCCGCGTCCAGGCGACTCTGGCGGATCTCTACGGAGGCCCGGGCCCCCAGCACAACGGGATCGTGGGGAGCCAGCACCAAGGCTCGGTCAAGGTGGCCAATCGCTCCTGGCAGATCTCCCATGATCAGGGCGTTCTGTCCAGCACCCAGGTGGGCCAAAGTGTCGTCGGGATTGTGGTTCAGGCGACTCGTGTATTCGGTTGCCGCCTCGTCGTTGCGGTGGTTCAACCGGAGCGAATCAGCCAGCCGCAACCGCGCCAGGTGAAGAGTTGGGTCACGGTCCAGTGCGGCGCGATAGTGCGCGATGATGACATCGGCGGAGGCACGATTACGGGTGTCGATCTCAGTTTGCAGAAAATAGGGGCGGCCGTCGTCAGGCCATTCTCGCAGCCACCGATTGAGGACCTCCGCCGCACGGCCCAGACGGAACTCACCCAGGTAGATGCGGACCAAGGCCTCGGCGACGTCGGGATCGATTTGGCGCGCGGTCTCGGCGGCCTTGCGCAGCAAGGGTTCGGCCTCGGCTGTCTGGTTGGTTCTTGCCAGCAGCAGACCGCGCAGCTCGAGCAATTGTCCCACGGGGTAGCCCAGCGCCCGCGCCCTGGTCAGCCCCTGCTGGGCTGTGGGAAGATCGTTCCGTGCCCAGGCCAGGCGGGCCTTGAGGTAGTAAGCCTCGGCTGCCTGGGGCCGGTTTCCCAGCCAGTGCTCCAGCACACGGTAGGCCTCGTCAAGCTGCCCCTGTTCCAGGGCGTGGCGCACCGTCTGAGCGTCGCATCGATCCGCCATTTGGACGTACAACCAGACTGCGGCCAGGCTGGCCATGGTGAAGACTACAGCGACGATGATGATGACCAGGTGCTTACGGCGATTCGAGGCCAAGGCTTGTTGAGCACGTGGTGGAGACATCAAACCCATCGGTCTCTTACAGGTTTCAGTCGCGAGCGTGGGAACCCTATCGAAGATCGCGTTTTTCCAGACCGTCGGCAAGAGCGATCAGATTGCGGTGGACGTGCGCCGTGGACGATCGAGCTGGTGATGCAGCAGAGCGGGACCGGCGCCGCGACCAGGTCTGTTCGCTTGCCGGTAGGATTCACCGCGAGCGATCTGCCTTGAACCTAGCGAGATGATGGCGATGAATTCGCGACTTGGTGGTCCAACCTGGCTCATTCCGGCAGGCTTGCTCGCCCTGGTGGGCGCTGGCGCTGTGGCACTCTGGCGCGGGCCCCGGTCTGCGCCGAGCCTGGACGAGATCTGCGCCCTGGCGCGGCAGCATCAGTTCGATCGGGCCGAGGATCTCATGACTCGTTATCTCCGGATATTTCCCGGCGACAATCGCGCCCACCTGCTCATGGCGCAGTTCGCCTTGGACCGGTCTGATCCAGAGCCGCAGCGTGCCCTGGATCACCTCGGGGAGATCCAGCCCCGGACCTCCCGGGAGGCTGCCGTGGTGCGTTTCTCGAAGGGAAAGGCCCATTACCAGCAGAAGGGCTATATCCTGGCCGAGAGCTGCTGGAAAGAAGCACTGAAACTCGACCCCGTGGTTCCGGAGGCAGGCTGGGCGTTGCTTGACCTGCTGGACTTCGAAGGAAGGGCCGAGGAAGCCCACCAACTGGGCATGCGGCTGTACGAGAGCGAACCCGACCCCCGCGACCAGGTGCGACTGCTTTTGGAAATGTCCCGGATCGATATCGACAAGATCGCTCCCGGCTCGCAGGTGCAGGTCTTCGAGCCGGTCTGGAAGCAGAATCCCGGGAACGTTCTCCTGGGAGTGGCCGTGGGATTGGCTTTGGTTCACGACAGCCAGTCCGAGAAGGGAATCGAGGTGCTTCGCACTGTCTTGCAGCAGCATCCCGACTCGGCCCAGGCCTGGGACGGCTGGCTGACCGGTCTGGATGACGGCTTCCAGCCCGACCTGCTCAGACGAGAATTTGCCCGGCTTCCCCAGGCACTCGGCACCGACCCGCGGTTTGCCAAGCATGAGGGAGCCGTGGCGCAGAGCGCCCGTGATTGGCCGAGAGCCATCGCGGCCTATGACCGCGCCCATGCCTTCGAGCCCTATAACGGGGTCGTGCTTTACCGCCTCTGGATGGCCCTCCGGGCCGTGGGGGAGACTGCCGACTTCCATCGGATCGACCAGTTGCTCACGACCTACCAGACCGCCTTCAAGCAGATGCGAGCGGTCTACACCGAGGCCCTGTCCGCCAAGACGCTCGGTGTGGCACCGCATACGGAACTCTACCACCAACTGGCTACTCTCCGCGAACAGTTGGGCCGGTTCGACGAGGCCCGAGCCTGGCACCGCCTGGTGCTTCGCGACATCCCCGACGACGCGCTCAGCCTTGCCGCCTTGGCACGGCTCAAGTAACATTAGCAACGAGTTCGTGCAAAGGGGCACGCGGCCGGTTTCCACTTTCCGC
>DATGZX010000119.1:0-10733 GCA_035296965.1 Gemmataceae bacterium | reverse complement strand
CTCACTCTATCAAGCGGGCCAGCAGGCAGGGAAAAGAACATCGCTGGCTTGCAATATGAGGATCAACTCCCCCATCACCCTCCTGCCGGGCGCAAGGAAACTGCGCACATTGCAGGGCGGTGGGCGAAGCCCACGTTAAGCGTAGGGCATGTAAAAGTAGCCCGCGTCACCCCATGCGTCGCCCCAGGAATTGCGACAGATGAATACTCGCTCATCGTCGTCGTAACCCACTGCCAGCACCGCATGGCCACCCAGCACCTGCTCTGCGGCCTTGGGCATCGGGACATTTCCAGTCTTAGCCACGTCTGCTGACTCAAAGCTCTCGTAGACCGTGAAGCCGAACACGAAAGGGTAGCCTTCGGCAAGGCAACCCTTCATATCCGCGAGGTTCTGTGTCACGGAGTGGTAGCTAACAGCTTTGAGATCCTTTGCCTTGTCGAAACACGCTTGGGCGGGCTGCACGGCGAATTTGCCGATGTCATAGGGCCATGCAGGAGGCGGATCCCCCACATTTCCTTCCGGACAATCTCCCTGGTTTGCCACACTCTTGATGCCGTCCCGAATCATGGCGCCTGCGTCAGTGGGGATCGTACCTTCCATGGCGCGCTCGTTGTAGTAGATGAAGAGGCGGGAGGGGATAAAGGCATTCAGCCCTTGTTTCATCATTTCGAACTCGAGTGCCCCCGCGATGGCGTTGGCTGTGCAGCTGCCTAGCTGCCCCTGGTCATAGACTGGCGGACACTTGTCCCGGAGATCCACGCTCGATGGAATGTTTGCCACCGGGGCCGAGACTGCGTAGGTGAAGTCACGTTGGTCCGGAAGGTCGGGAATCCAACCATACCGCTTGGTCTTGCGAGCGGACCCCGAGAATCCGGCTGCGCGATGCGGGCCCGCGCCATGTGGGCCCTTCACTCTTCCTCTTTTTACTGTCATACTTGGGCTCCTTGAAGGGAAGAGACGCGCCCAAGCATCACCGGCATAGGTGACAGTATGTGGGCGAGTCGAATGTCTTGTAAAATGACCTACCCAAATGAGCCTGTCAAGCTATTTTCCTAGAATTCCCAAACTTCCCATTCTGCATTTATTCGACACAGCATTACGCAACTTCCAGAATTAGTCATTTTTGAATTCCAACCGTCCGCGTCATGCGCTCGCGACTCGCGTCCCCGAACCTACAGGACAGCCGATTGCAATTCCCCCAGGTTTCCCGGCTGGGGCCTCACCTCGTTCGAATTGCGTACGCGCCAGACCCCTGAGCTTGTGCGGTCTCCCGGCTCGGGGTAAAAGTAGGCACCCAATTGTGCGGATTCCCTAAAAGCATGGGGGCCTGCGCAAGGCAAGAATTCTTGAACAGGCTTTCTTCACAAGCTGTTACTTCATAAAACCTCGCAGACGTTTGTCGTCTTATAAGTTTCTGCGGCCGGCGCATCCATCAATCCAAGGCTGGTGTGAGTGTCGCCGGCATTGCCTTTTTACCTTTCCTCGGATGCGGAGAGATATATGAGCGCACAGACGGGCAATGATTTCGAAAGAGCAGCCCGGGAACAGCGCAGCAGTTCTCTGGGTGATTTCTGGTACTTCCTGCGCTGCAATAAGAAATGGTGGCTACTGCCAATCGTCGTCGTCCTTGTCCTGATGGCGGCGCTTGCAATCTTCTCGGGTGGTGCAGCGGCGCCTTTCCTCTACACCTTGTTTTAATTGGATACGGGCCTGATGCGACAGTTCCAGGGGGCGTGCCTTGACCGCGATCCTCGGTATTTCTGCCTTCTATCACGACAGTGCGGCTGCACTTGTTGTCGACGGCGCCATCGTTGCCGCGGCTCAGGAGGAACGCTTCACTCGTAAGAAGCACGATGCCGGTTTTCCATCCCAAGCCGTCGCCTATTGCCTGCGCGAAGCCGGGCTGGCGCAGGAGCAACTCGACTATGTGGTTTTCTACGACAAGCCCTTGACCAAGTTCGAGCGCCTCCTGGAAACCTACCTTGCCTTTGCCCCACGTGGCTTGCCCAGCTTCAGTAAGGCGATCCCCGTTTGGCTCAAAGAGAAGATGTTCATGCGGCGGCAGATCGCTCGGGGCTTCGAGAAGAAGCTGCGCGCGCCACTCTTGTTCATGGATCACCACGAGAGCCACGCCGCCAGCGCCTTCTATCCCAGTCCATTCGAAGAGGCGGCAATCCTAACGCTCGACGGCGTGGGTGAATGGAGCACCTCCGCTTACGGCATGGGTCGCGGCAACAAGATCTGCCTGTCGCACCACCTGAAATTCCCGCACTCGCTCGGACTCTTGTACTCGGCATTCACCTACTACTGTGGGTTCAAGGTCAACAGCGGTGAGTACAAGCTTATGGGCCTGGCCCCTTATGGCCGGCCTGTCTATGTCGATGCCATCTACCAGCAACTGATCGATCTCAAGCCGGACGGCAGCTTCTGGTTGGACCAGAGATTCTTCAACTACTGCCAGGGGTTGACCATGACCGGGCCGCGCTTCCACCGGCTGTTCGGTGGGCCTCCGCGCGCGCCGGAGTCCGATTTGTTGCAACGTCACATGGACCTGGCCGCAAGCATCCAGGTGGTTACCGAAGAGGTCGTGCTCCGCATGGCGATCGACATCCACAAGAATACCGGCATGAGCAACCTGGTGATGGCGGGCGGCGTGGCCCTGAACTGCGTGGCCAACGGCAAGCTGCTGCGCGAGGGGCCGTTCGAGAACATCTGGATTCAGCCTGCAGCAGGTGATGCCGGTGGCGCTCTTGGAGCGGCGCTGTTCGTTTGGCATCAGCTTCTTGAGAAGCCTCGCACGGTGGGCACGTACGATTCGCAACACGGCAGCTTTCTTGGTCCTCGTTTCAGTTCTGACGAGATCCGCAACTTCTTCGACAGCCGTGAGACCGCATACGATGCCTTCGCCGAGGAAGATGAACTGCTTGACTACGTCGCTCAGCTCCTGGCCAGCGAAAAGGTCGTTGGCTGGTTTAGCGGGAGGATGGAATTTGGGCCGCGCTCGCTGGGAGCGCGCAGCATTCTGGGTGACCCGCGTTCGCCCAAGATGCAAGCAATCATGAATCTCAAAATCAAGTTTCGCGAAAGCTTCCGCCCCTTCGCTCCGGCTGTGCTTCAGGAAGCAGCGTCGGATTGGTTCGATTTGCAACCGGGGCAGGAGAGCCCGTACATGCTTCTGGTGGCCACCATTCGCCAAGAGCACCGAGTGGCGGTCCCTCCCCATCAACTAGCGACAATGACGAACCAGGCGGACTTGCGGGAGCGCGTCAACGTCGTGCGTTCGACCGTTCCCGCCATAACTCACGTCGATTATAGCGCGCGCGTCCAGACCGTGGACGAGACCAGAAACCCGCGTTTTCACCAGCTCTTGACGGCCTTTCATAGACTAACGGGTTGCCCGGTTCTGGTGAATACGAGCTTCAACGTTCGCGGCGAACCGATTGTGTGTACGCCGGAGGAAGCCTACCGTAGCTTCTTGGCTACAGACATGGATGCCCTGGTGCTCGAAGATGTCGTTTTGCGCAAGGATAAACTGCGTGAAACGGCGGACATCGCCACTCGTGAGCGCTACTTGCACCAATTCCAACTCGATTAAAACTTGAAGGTGTTGCAATGGAGTGGTCGGACATCACATTCACTCCTTCGAGGCGGACGCTCCGGCAGTTTGCCGGGTTGTGGGTGATTTGCTTCGGCGGCTTTGCCGTCTGGAACGGGCTGCTGCGCGAACGGCCAGCGGCTGGGCTGTTGTTCGCCATACTCGCCGGGACCGTTGGGCCACTGGGCCTGGTGCGCCCGGCGTCCGTGCGCTTGATATATGTTGGTTGGATGGTCGCAGCCTTTCCCGTCGGCTGGCTTGTCTCTCGCGTCGCTCTGGCGATTATCTTTTTCGGAGTCTTCACGCCTTTGGCGCTGGCATTTCGAATAGCGGGCCGAGACCCGCTCGAACTGCGGCGCAGTCGAGACCGAAATACCTACTGGTCACCCAAGCCGCCAGCCCCCGATGTGCAGAGTTACTTTCGCCAATCATGATTCAATCCGCGCATTGCTCTGCCTTCGAAATTCTGCGAACGACACGACTTTGCTGTCTCTGCATTCCGTTCCGCTCGTCACTCGGGCAGCTTTTTTTTCGGTCGGATCGAATCCGCCTAGAATAGCCAGCACGGCAATCCGTTTGAGGCTTCAACAACGGAGTAACTCACAATGGCAACGTATGTAGCACTCATCAAGTTCACCGAGCGTGGCGTCAAGGACATCAAGGATACTTGCAAGCGCGCGGGCGACTTCAAAGCGCACGCCAAGAAGCACGGCATCGAGGTCAAGGAGCAGTATTGGTGCATAGGGGCTTACGACGGCGTGATTGTCTTCGATGCCCCGGACGACGAGACAGCAACTGCTGCAATGCTCTCGTTGAGTTCACGGGATAATGTCACGACACAGACTCTCCGCTCCTTCAACGCTGCTGAAATGGCCAAGATCCTGGGGAAAATCTCCTGATCACGGCTTCACGGCAAAGACCCGCACGCTGGCAGCGAAGTCGTTCACGTTGTATCGGCACAACAGTTCGAGCAAGCGCCGATGCAAGCTGTCTTCTTCGGGCTGCGCCGAGGAGCAGCCCGTCTCGGTCACGGGCAAGCCCGTGGACGCGGGGGAACAGCACCCGCCCTGGTTCTCGACCTTGGCGTAGGAGTTGAGGTCGGCTCCCGTGTCAATTACCTCCACGGCGGCGAAGCCTGCCTCGATCAGCTGACGGCGGTACTCGTCGATCAGCACGGCCCCGGCGATGCAGCCGATGTAGGCCATCAGGTCTTGGCCGATCTCCGCGGGCAGCGGTTTCTTGAGGGCGATGTCGCTGACCGCCAACCGACCGCCAGGCTTCAGCACCCTAATGATCTCCCGGAACACCGCGGGTTTGTCCGGGGCGAGGTTGATGACGCAGTTGCTTATCACGCAGTCCGCTGAGGCGTCCGCCAGTGGCAGTTCGTCGATGGTCGCCTGATGGAATTCGACATTGGTGAAGCCCTGGCCATTGTTCCCGTTGGCAGCGTTCTGGCGGGCCAGTGCCAGCATCTCCGAGGTCATGTCGATGCCGATGGCCTTGCCTCTCGGCCCGACCTTCGCCGCCGCCAGGAACACGTCAAGGCCGCCGCCACAGCCCAGGTCCACAACAATCTCGCCCGGCCGCAGGTTAGCGGTCGCCGTTGGGTTGCCACACGACAGACCCATGTTCGCTTTAGACGGGATTGACGCCAGTTCTTCGGGTGAATAGCCGAACGCCTCGGCCACCGCACGGACGCCTGAATGTTCGGTGGATAGGCCGCTCACGGCAACCGCCCCGTACTTCGACCGCACCGCCTGTTCGATCTCCTGGGCCATGGCACCCTCCTTTGCGGAAATTCGTTTCACAATGTTTGCAATAGTTCCTTCACCTTCGCTTCGATCAAGTTCCGGACCTCCCGGAATTGCTCAGGGGGCATCTGCTTTGGGTCGGGTATCTTCCAGTCCAGCCGCCGTTTGGCGAGGACCAGCGGGCACTCGTCGCCGCAACCCATGGTCACGGCGGCGTCGAACTCCTTGCCGTTGAACTCGTCCAGCCCCTTCGACGCGTGCCTGGCCAGGTCGTAGCCGAGTTCCTTCATGGCCTCGATTGCCTTGGGATTGATCCGACCGGACGGGCGGGAACCGGCGCTGAACGCCTCCACCTTATCAGCCCCGTGGATGCGGGCGAACGCCTCGGCCATCTGGCTCCGATTCGAGTTCTCGACGCATACGAAAACGACTTTCTGCACGAGCAACCCTCCACCCGTTCCGTCAAGTACGCCTGCAAGCTGCCCATAAGTCACGACGCCAATGCCGACTCCAGGTATCAAGCCGGGACCTTCGACCCCTCGGAGCTGGAATCCAGCTCCCGCCTTTTCCTCAGTTGCAGCAGTTTCGACCTCTGCCCCGGTCCCGCGCGCTGACCTCTTCCATGAGGCACAAGGCTTGATCCAGAAGCGAGCGCACGCACAGGTCCACGACTCGGTAGTGGATGCTGTTTCCGTCCCGTCTGGAAGCGAGGATGCCGAGGTCGGAGAGACGCTGCAACTGGTTCGACACGGCCTGGGGCTTCATGCCCACCGAGGCGGCAAGGTCGGTCACGCAGAGTTCGTCAGCACGGACAAGGGCGTGCAGCAGGCGTAGCCGAGTGTCGTTCGCCAGCACCTTGAATACGGCCGCCAACCCGCCCGCCTGGATCGGCGTCAGCAGGGTGCGTTCCTTCAGCGCCGGTTTCGTGCAGCAATCGTCCTCAGTTCCTGTTTGTTTCATTTTTCATTGCCTACCTGAATCGCTCAACTATTACACCATACAGTGTAATACCATTGCTGTCAAAGCGCAGATTGGGGTCCATGATGGGAAGCGGAGCAGGCGCTTCAGCCGCGAGAGTAGCATCACCACAGCCGTCTTTGCCTGGAGGCCGTGACGCAGGTTGGGGGACATCGAGCCGCTGTGTTCGGATAGCTCCTCGCCTCCTCACTTCTGCAAGATGAGTTTGTTTCGCCGGGTAATGCGCAGGCGATAGCGGACGCCTTTATGCTCGATCCAAACCTCCGCACCGCCGCAAAAAAGGGTCTGGGCGTCAATGATCGGGATGGAAGGGGGACGTGGTGCTGCCGGGGTTTGTGGCTCCGCGCTCTTCGGCGTTTTAGACACAGCATCACCCTCCTACTCTGCCACAGTTGCCGCCTGATGGCAGCACTGTTGAGACTGAATGTCGCTCAACTTCCACCCGGTTGGCCGCAAGATGTTGCCGCCGGACGGAATCAAACGGCACAGAAAAATAAAAAAACCTGCGACTTCGTCTTGCATTCCGCAATCAGTCGGGTATTGTAATTAAACGCTACTGAGACGCAATATCATTAAGCGTCTCGGTTCCCGTTTTTCCCAGAGGCAGCTTCGCTTCCGTAGCGGCGGCGTTCCCCGCCTGCCGCGCCCGTTCGCAATGCGCCTCGCAATCCATTCGCCTGAAAGGAGTGCGTTGCCATGCGCGCGCAGACTCATCGAAGCGCTTTCACATTGATCGAACTGCTGGTGGTAATCGCCATCATCGCCACGCTGGTCGGCCTATTGCTCCCCGCCGTACAGAAGGTGCGGGAGGCGGCCAGCCGCATGAGCTGTCAGAACAACCTCAAGCAAATCGGGCTGGCCCTGCACAACTACCACGACGCCTACCAGGCGTTTCCTTCAGGCTACCGTGCTTCGGGTCCCTATAGCGATGGGGCCACGGACACGGCACCGGGTTGGGGCTGGGGCGCGTTCATCCTCCCATGCATTGAACAGGATAACGTGTTCCGCCAACTCAACCTCAACCTGCCTGTCCAGAACTCGCCGGCCATCCAGACCGTGGTGAAAGTGTATCTTTGCCCGTCCGACATCACCCCGGGCGCAGCATTCCCTGTCCCCGATGGCTTCGGGAACCCCATCTGTTTGGCTGCGCCAACCAGCTACGCCGCCTGCTGCGGCAGCGATGCCTCGGAAACCACCGAGGCAACCGGTCTGGGCGTTTTCTACCGCAACAGCCAGACCCGCATTACCGACATCACCGACGGGACAAGCAACACCATCCTGACCGGGGAAAGGGCGTGGTCCAACGCCAACGGCATCTGGGCTGGTGCAATCCCCGATGGCGTCATCATGCGCGGCCAATCCAACCCTTGCCAGCCTGTCATCCCTGGAGCCTGGTATCCTGCGTCGACACTCGTCCAAGCGCATGCCCACATGAACAACGCCCTTGTTGACTCGGACGGCAGCGCGGGCATGGACGACTTCTCCAGCAGACACCCAGGCGGATCGAACTTCGTATTTGCCGACGGCTCCGTCCACTTCCTCCGCAGCGTCCCCAGCGACAATTCGGACGGCAGCTACACCCCCGACGGCCTGGCCTTCCAGGCGCTGGGAACTCGTGCTAACGGCGAAATAATCTCCGGAGATTTCATCAACTGACCCCGCTCCAATCGCCCTGAATCCGTCGTCGCCACGCCCCAACCCCGGAGAGGACACACCTCGGCGGACCACCCAGGTGATACGGGAGCAGTCCGAGCATAAGAGAGGCATTGCGAGATATGAGACGTGTTGTTTTTGTCATCCTGTTGATCTCGTTGACCGGCTGCGGCCGGGCGCAACCGACGATGGCGGGCGGCAAGTGGGCTGGGGCCCTTCGTGACTCCGACGTCAAGGTGCGCAAGAAGGCGGCTTTCACATTGGGCAACATCGGGCCGAGCGATCCAGCGGTTCTTCCTGCCTTGATCGGGGCGCTTAAGGATGCGGACGCCGGGGTGCGCTGCGAGGCGATCTTGGCCCTGCTGAAATATGGCCCAGGAGCTGAGGAGGCCATTCCCGAACTTACCGAGGTTCAGAACAAGGACCGTGACCCGACAGTGCGAGAATTCGCTACGAAGGCACTGGAAAAGCTGAGCCGAAGCGGTTCATGAAGGGCTGCTGGCGTATGGCGGATCTGATCCTGGACAGCCTACTTGGGCTTTGGGGCTGCTTTGGCCTTTGTTCGCTCCAAGTCGATTTCGGCTTCCAACCGGTTCGCCTGGGCTGTCAGCAGCTCGGAGTGTACAACTCGACCGTCCTTGAACATCCTCGCAACCATTTCCTCGTTTTCTTTCGCATTTGCGACCAACTTTTCGTGGACCAGGATTCTTGCAGCATCGGATTCGCAAAGTTCTAGCTCGGTTTTCAGGACCGCCGAGTTTGCTTGGAGCAATTCGTACACCGAGAGGCGGCCCTGCTCATGAAGACCCTTTCTCTCGGCGGCAATCCCCTTCAAGGCAGCGAGTCGTTCCTTTTGGAGCCGTCGAACCTTGGACTCTTCATGGCTCTTGTTTAATACCCAGCTCGTTGCCACGCCCGAAGTCTGAACCTTGTTGACATCAAAGCTGGACGGCGGCTGTTGCCAGTTTTTCTGTCCATAACAGATCTTCAGTTCGTCCCCGTGCAATTCGTAAATCGCTGGTACAGTGGCATCCTGTGTCATCCGTAAGGTCATTCTGTGTGGGTTTACGGTCTCATCCAGCTTGATATTCCACACGCCGCCTTTCCATCCCGGGAAGGTCATCGCGTCGCCTGAAATGATAACTCTCAATTCACCTGACTTGAGCAATTCCTGCACGCTCTTGGGCAAGCCTACATTCGACTGCTCAAACTTCACGATTACCCATGTCCCCTGCATATGATCTTCATCGGTTTTCGCCTGGGGATCGGTGTTGCTCGCATGCGCTTCTTTCTCCAGCACCTTGCCAGTCGGTGACTCTTCCCCCGCCTGCGTCCGGAGGACAAGGGAGCCTGCCCCAACGCCGATTACCGCCACTGCCAGAACAGACGTTGCGATCACGAGTTTACTCAGCAACATGGCCTTCAGCACTCCTTCCACTAGAGCGGCGACTTTGGGCGACACCATTGTGGTGAGCGCCGTTTGCCCGGCCGCATAAAGAATCGCCGCCTTAACCGTCGAATTCGCCAGCGACGTCGGCAGACATGCCGAGGCCGCATTCTGGGACAACGCCGCCGCCAAAGAGCCAACGGATAAGGCCGGGCCGTGGCGGGTCAACCGCTTTGCCAGGAGCGCCCGTGCCCTCGATAACCGACCCGAAAGAGTCCCTTGTGGCCAGCCAAGTTGCTTCGCCGCCTCCTGGTGGGACTTGCCCTCCAGGTCGCAGAGGACGATAGGAACCCTATACTTGTCAGGCAAGCGACTTAGTTCCTGATCGAGCACTGGTTTCAATTCGTCCCAGAGATCCTGGGACTGTCGCACCGATCCGGGCTCCGGCAGCTCGGCCATCTGCCGCTCTCGCCCCCGTCTCTTCATGCCTACCGCTTTTGCCTTGAGTGCAGTGTTGTGGGCGACACCGTAAAGCCAGTTGCCGACCATCTCTCTAGGGACGACTGAAGCCGCTTTGCGGACAAGGACCAGGAATGTGGCCTGGAACGCGTCTTCGGCATCGTGCTCGTTGCGAAGAATACGTTGGCAGACGCCCAGAACCATTGGTCCATGCCGGCGCACGAGAGCATCAAACGCGACTTCATCCCGACGCTCGATGAAGCCGGTCAGCAGTTGTCCATCGGTCCCTTCCACTTGTTCGAATACGAACCTGCAAAGGTAGCGGATGAGCGCACTCGGTTGGCTGATCGCCATTACCTTTCCTTTGCGGCGAGAATCGCTGGGCCTCTAGATACTATTTCCCGGTGGAGGCTGGTTTCATACAGTTTTTTCTCAATCGTCCCGCGTTCCGGCGAGCCTCGAAGTAAAGAGAGTTATTCACCCGCCATCATATCCCAAACTCCGGCCTGGATGCCCACAGCGTGGCCTGCCGTTCTTTGGCGTGAAAAACCGAAGCGTCGGGCCTCAGAGGGGCTTTTTATATGTAGAGGAAAAGTGTAACCTGGGGCTAGCGAGGCTTTGGCTCAGACCAACTAGTCATGGGAAGTGAAGAGTAAGATCAAGATGAAGATTAGGAAGAGGATTAAGAGCCAGAGCAGGAGTAAGAGCAAGAGGTTAACCGTCTCGATTGTACCTCTTGATCTTCATCTTGATCTTGCTCCTACTCTTCTTCTTAACGTGGGCTTCGCCCACCGCCCTGCAATGTGCGCAGTTTCCTTGCGCCCGGCAGGAGGGTGATGGGGGAGTTGATCCTCATATTGCAAGCCAGCGATGTTCTTTTCCCTGCCTGCTGGCCCGCTTGATAGAGTGA
>DATGZX010000118.1:0-4839 GCA_035296965.1 Gemmataceae bacterium | reverse complement strand
TCTCTGGGGGCAGCCGGCCGCACAAGGCCATCGCGGTGCTGTACTTCAACAATCTTTCGCAGGACCAGTCCCTGAACTGGCTCGACAATGGTCTCACCGATATGCTTACCACGAACCTGGCCCAGGTAAAGGGACTGGATGTGCTCTCCACCGAGCGCGTGATGGGCGCGGTGCAGCGTGCGAGCAAGGACGGCAAGTCGCTGGATCCTGCTCGGGCGCAGGGAGTGGCGCGCGATGCCGGCGCCGACGCCTACATTACCGGCGCCTTGTTGAAGATCGGACCCACACAACTGCGCCTCGACGTGCGCGCGCAGGACACCAGTACGGGCCAGATCCTGTTCTCGGAGAAGCTGGAAGGACAGGACGTGCAGAGCATCTTCGGCATGGTGGACCGGCTCACGGCAAGCCTCGCCAGCAGCTTTCTTCCCGCCTCGGAGCTGCCGCAAAAAGCGCCGGAGATCGAACAGGCTTCCACCTCCAACGTGGAGGCCTACCGCCATTATCAGTTGGGCATTGACTACTGCCGTCGCTTTTTGACGAACGATGGTATTCGCGAATTGGAAGAGGCGATCCGTTTGGACCCGCAGTTTGCCCTAGCCTACATGCGCCTGGCCGACCAGTATGCCCTTCAGGGCGATCTGCGCCGCCGCAACGAGCTTGCAGTCAAAGTCGATCAGTTGCAGTCGCGCCTGCCTCGCTACGAACAATTGTGGTTGCAGGTGCTCAAAGCAGGCCGCTCCCGCGACGTGGAGGCCGAGATCGCCCTGCGTCAGAAGTTGGTATCGGAGTTCCCCCGCGACACTTTGGACCGCGGTGTCCTGGCTACCAACCTGTCCACTTTAGGCAAGCGAGAGCAAGCGCTTGAGCTGCTCCGACAGGGACTTGCGTTGGATCCGAAGAATGAAGATCTGCTCAACTTTCAATCCTACACACTGGCAAAGTGGGATGATTTCAATGGGGCGCTGGCGGCAGATGACGCCTATATGGCGGTTCGGCCTGGCGATCCCAATCCGCTGGACACCCGCGGCGACCTTCTCTTCATGGCCGGCCGGCCTGACGACGCGGTTGCCGCCTACCGCAAAGTGCTCGAACTGAAGCCCGACTTCACTGATTACGGAGAGTACCTTAAGCTGGCCATCGTTTATACCGATCAGAAGAAGCCCGACATGGCCAACGCGGCCTTCCAGCAATATGCGCAACGCGCGTCTCCCCTTTCGCGCCTTTACGTTCCGGGCTTCGAGGCGCAGTTCAAGCAGACAAGGGGCGACTTCGAAGGCGCTCTGGCCAGTTATCGGGAGGCAGTGCTGCAACTTGGGCACGCAAGACAGAGCGAGGCTGCTGAGACCTTCCTGCGGCCATTCGCCGCTCTGTCCGTCATGTTGGGGAAGGGTTCCTCCGCTCTCTCTTTTGCTCAACAGCAGAAGCTCGATGACGAGCAACTGCAAACCGTCGCATTCCTCGAAACGCTGGCCGGAAACACATCCGCCGCACAGCAAAGTTTGCAGCGATTCGCCGCCAGCCATCCCTGGATCGCGCCTCGGGCAATTGAGATTGACCAAGCCTACGCTGACGTGAGCGCGGCAGTGGAGCGCGGGGATGGGCAAACGGCCTTGAGTCGCGCCGCCAGCATCCCCTATTTCCAGGATCCCTACTTGCAATTCCTTAAGGCCCGCGGCCACCTGCTCATCAATGATTATTCGTCGGCCGAAGCCGAGTTTCGTACGGTATTGCGACTCGAGCATGACCTGGAGAACTACAATGTTTTGACGGAGCGATTTCCGGTGCCTGGAATCCTTTCCCGCTACTATCTGGGCCAACTTTACGAGCGTACCGGCAAACGCGATCAAGCGATCAACGAATACCAGGAATTTCTTTCTTACTTCCCGAGTTCGCAAGCCCCCCTCTCCCAAGTCGGCGATGCCCGGACCGCACTCAAGCGCCTGATGCAATAAGGAACTCGATTCTTTGCGTCACAACCTTGCGTCGGAAAGTGGGTGTGCGAATCGTTAGTCGGAGAAGTTTGGGCAGGGATGCGAATGAACGGCAAAGATGAAGATCGAGATCGTGAATTGGGTATGGGGCGCAAGATCACCCGTCGCGATTTCCTGAATGGAATAAGCATCGCCGTTGGAACGTCCCTCCTTGCAGCAAATTCCACCTGGCTGGAAGCCTTCGGCGTGCCACAATCGCCGTTCGCACCAGAGAAGGATCCCGTTTATTACCCGCCTGCCAAAACTGGCCTTCGCGGCAGTCACGATGGTTCTTGGGAAGTTGCGCATGACTTGCGCGATGGCAGGAACAAAGCCTGGGCCGAGTCCGTGGACGACGGCGAGTCGTACGATCTGGTCGTTGTCGGAGCGGGTATCAGCGGTCTGGCGGCGGCATACTTCTACCGCAAGTTGGTTGGGAACCAAGCCAGGATTCTAATCCTCGACAATCACGATGATTTCGGCGGGCACGCCACGCGCAATGAATTCCAGGCAGGAAAACGATTGCTGCTCGGATACGGTGGGACCCAGTCCATCGAGGCGCCGGGCAATTACGGCAAGGAAGCGATCGGGCCTTTGCAAGAGCTGGGAATCGACGTGCGGCGCTTCTTCAAGTACTACGACCAAAAATTGTTTGACTCGATGCATTTGCGAGAAGCTGTCTTCTTCGATAAAGAAACATTTGGCACAGACCGCCTCGTGCCCCAGAAGGGCCTCCACTATTTCGGCGTCGACTTTACACTGGAGAATGTCTCCCTGATGCCAATCGCAGAAGCCGCCCGCAAGGATCTCATCCGTCTGCAGCACGCCCGCGTCGATTACATGCCAGGCCTTACTCCGAATCAGAAAAAAAACAATCTGATCAAGACCAGCTACAAAGATTTCCTGCTGCAATCGGTCAAGGTCCATCCCGATGTGGTCAAAGTGTTCCAGAGCTCGACCCACGATATCTATGCCGTCGGAATTGATGCCGTTTCGGCGTATGACTGCGCGGGTGAAGGATTTCCAGGCTTCAAGGGAATGAATCTCCCCAAGAGCGGTGAGCAGAATCCCGAACAGGATGAGCCCTACATCTTCCATTTTCCAGACGGCAACGCTTCCATTGCCAGAATGCTGGTGCGCTCCCTGGTGCCCGGTGCTCTTCCCGGCCACACCATGGAAGACATCGTCACTGCCCGGGCAAACTATGCTCGCCTGGATGATGCCTCCTCCGCCGTTCGCATTCGCCTGAACAGCACCGCGGTGAGAGCCCGGCACATCGGGGATCCAAATCCAGCAACGGCGAAGGAAATTGAAGTGACCTACGTGCGCGGCGGACAGGCCCACCGGGTCCGCGGCGCCAACTGCGTGCTCGCTTGCTACAACACGGTCATTCCCTATTTGTGTCCGGAGATGTCAGCCAAACAAAAGGAAGCTCTCGCTTACTGTGTGAAGGCTCCTCTGGTCTACACGAACGTGCAAATCAGCAACTGGAAAGCATTTCAGAAACTCGGCATTAGCGCGATCTACGCTCCGGGAGCATACTTCAGCAACGTTACACTGGATTTTCCGGTTTCCATGGGCGACTACCACTTTCCCAGTTCGCCGGATGAATCCTGCCTGCTTCACCTTCTTCGCACTCCCTGCGAGCCTGGCCTGAATTGCAAGGACCAGTACCGGGCAGGACGGTGGGAACTCGTCAACACGAAATTCGAAACCTTCGAGCGTCAGGTACGAGATCAACTTGGTCGCACACTCTCAGCCGGTGGTTTCGATCCCGCTCGCGACATTCAGGCAATTACGGTCAACCGCTGGCCTCACGGGTATGCCTACGAGTACAACGCATTGTTCGAGCCTCTCGACCGGCCGGCGTCCGAACGTCCGTGTGTGATTGGCCGACAGCCGTTCGGGAGAATCAAGATCGCGAACTCGGACGCTGACGGTCATGCCTACACCAATGCCGCCATCGATCAGGGGTATCGCGCCGTGCGCGAGATCGTCGGAGCGTGAGCGCCGCGGTTAAAGGCGTCTTGCTCGGCACAGGCCTTCAGCCATAGCCCGAGAAAGTCGCGGAGTTCGTCCGGGGGCTGGAGCCACAATTGCGCCGCCGTCTCCCGCCACGCGGGACGCACCAGGACGGTGAGGCCGCGGCCCTGCATGGCCTGAAAAGCGGATTCGTCGGTGGAGTCGTCGCCCAGATAAGCCACCGGCGTGCCGGGATTGATCTCACCGAGAAAAGCACGAACCGCAACACCCTTGTCGGCTTCGGAAGGGCGAATTTCCACCCCACCGTCGAAATTCAACAGATCGAGCCCGCTGTTTTCCGCAATGGGGCGCCAACCCACCAAAACGCTGGACCGAATATCCTCCGCGTCGCTTGCGCTGAGCCCACGCCAATGAACGGCAATGCTTCCGGCCTTGAATTCCGAGACGGAGCGCAGTTGCAGGTAGCCGAGCCAGCGATCGGCATCCGACAAGCCATTGAGCGTTCGATCATCGAGCCGAGGCATCTCCATACTCCCATTTGTCCTCAGGCGCTGCAGCCCATGGATTCCCCAAACTTCGGGACGCGGATGAATATTGAGAAGCGGGAGAATATCGCCCGCTTCACGCCCGGAGACGACAATCACTCGCGTCCGGCGGTTGCGTACGATCTCTTGGAGCAGGAGCAAGACTCCGGGATATGGGTATGCCTGATTACGATCGGCGTGGAATGGCGCCAGCGTTCCGTCGTAATCGACCAGCAACACTGCCTGCGATGCCTGGGCGAGAGTTTGCAGAAACGGCGTGAGCTGCGATTCCACTTCTGGCCTCAACCGGGTTGCTCCTTTCTTTTTCTTGACGGCTGGCGAACCTCGAAATGAACCTCGAA
>DATGZX010000117.1:0-41816 GCA_035296965.1 Gemmataceae bacterium | reverse complement strand
GGAATGACAACTTAAATTTCGCTGCCAGGAGTTTGCTCCTGGAATCGCAAGAGATGAGCGCCTTGTTCTGGGCTTCGGCCTGGAGCGAGGCGTTTTTTATTGCGCGGAGGCAATCGATGAAGACCAGTCAGAAGAATGTGGCCCAGGATCGACTCATGGGAATTCGCGAGGTAGTACATCTGCTTGGCGTAAGCAGGCGGACCGTGTATCGCATGGTCGATGAGTTGCATCCCGTGAAGATCCGCAAGCGGACCCTTTGGCGAGAATCCGTCATTCGTGGTTACATCCAGTCGCTAGTTGGGTAGCCAAGCTGAAAGGAGTGATGCGCGATGAGAAGAAGGAAAAGGTCCGCCGAGGATTAGCCGCCGCTCGGCGGGCCGCGAAAGTCAGTCCCGCGATCTTCTAGTTTCTGAGGCCGGGAGATCGTGGGGCAAGGCGGCCTACTGTCTGACCCCGTCGCCAAGTGGTAAGGCAGCTCTATTGCAAGGAGCCATACCCTGGTTCGATTCCAGGCGGGGTCTTTCTGCGCCCCAAGTATACCATAGAATATTACTTTTTTGAAAGGAGTTTTCGAGCCAGTTCAATCAATTCGGATCGCGCCCAGGAAGACATTTGCAGGCTTTTCCGTTTGGCTGCCTGCTCCAACAGTTCGCGATCCTCGCCCGTCATGCGTATTCGCAGCATGAAGGTCTTGGCCTCAAAGTCCTTTTTCTTTGGTCTACCCATGCTGAGAGTGTAGCAACAAAAATCCCCTATAGCCAAGCAATCTCTATTGCATGTGGTGTATTTGTTGCTACAATTACTGAAGTGCTGGGAGAGGTTCTCAGCAAAAGAAAACCCCTGGAGTCGCGCTAACGATTCCAGGGGCAGACTCACTCGGCGGGTTAACGCCAGAATGCAGCCTATGCAACTTGCATTCTAGCGAGCCTGCCCCAGACGCGAAAGGTTCGCTATGTACACGCTTCCTTTGGAAAAGCAGATCGTTGCCCTCCATCTGCTGGTCGAGGGCAACAGCATTCGCTCGGTCGAGCGCCTGACTGGCGTGCATCGTGATACGATCATGCGCCTGATGGTCTCTGTGGGGGGGAAGTGCAGGGGCTTCCTCGATACGAAGATGCGCGATTTAGACTTAAAACATCTTGAATGTGATGAAATCTGGACTTTTTGCAAGAAAAAACAACGTCGCCTGTCTGCTATCGAGGCGCGCAACCCAAAGCTTGGCGATCAATTCCTGTTCGTGGCCCTGGACCTCGAAACCAAGCTGATTCCTTCCTTCGTGATTGGCAAACGCACGATGGAAACGACGCGGTTTTTCATGGATGATCTGGTCAGTCGCCTGGTCCCTCCACGCCTGAACGAGCGCAGGACTTATCCCCAGGTGAGCACAGATGGTTGGCTCGCGTACCCCAGTGCTGTCGATGAGGCGTTCAGCGGGCTCGTCAACTATGGGGTACTCATCAAGGACTATGGGCAGCTCGAAACGGGGCGATACGCGCCCCCAGACTTGCTTACAACCATCAGGCGAGTAATCCTTGGCGACATTACCAAAAAGTCGATCTGCACCTCGCACGTCGAGAGGCAGAACCTTTCGATCAGGACGTTCATGAAGCGATTCACTCGCCTCGCTCTGGGTTTCAGCAAGAAATGGGAGAACCTAGTGGCCTGTACGAGCCTGTATATCGCGTATTACAACTTCTGCTGGATGCATGGGTCGCTGCCAGGTACGCCTGCGATGGCAGCGAAGATGGCTGGGCATCCTTGGACGTTGGAGGAGTTGCTGGGCAGGCTGGAGGAGTGATTTTTGGGATTTGCGGAAGCGCAAGACCTGGCAAGATGCCTGGTCTTTTTGCGTTCTCTGGGCTGCTAATCCCATTGCCGATGCTTATCCTATCCGTGGGCCAGATTTTTCGGCAACTAACTCAAGAGGTTGCCTTCCAAGCTACCTGCATGATCCATAAAATCACAACATCGGGATGGCCGGAGTCATGACCGGCTCGGCTCGCTCAGCGCAACGCTGTACTCCCGGCTGGCGTTGAGCGAGCAAAACCCGATAGGGAGTTTTTATGCAGATTTTTCTGGCTTCTTTTGACGAAACTTTCATTGCATCTGGGGGCTGGAGCGGCCTAATCGCTTTGCTCCTTGTCACGCTCATGGGAGCCATAGTCGTGATAGTTAAACCGACTCCAGCTTCTAGGACAATGGATGAGAAGACACGGCATCTGGTCGAATGCCTCGCGATGTTCGCGGTAGGAGTCTCAAACGCTATTCTTTTTGGCTACTACGGACAAGTCTTTCCGGCGCTAGCCTTTAGTGTATTTGCAGCAATCTTTCTTGGGTTTGCGGCGCAATTCATTCGCGTGACTGCCGAATGCAGCGACTCACAATTCATTCGCAAGCTTGAACGGATCAGATCATACATAGCTGGCGATGAGCCATCGTTTGAAAAGAGAGAAGGCAAGCCACCGGACGATTCGCGATGATTCATTTCGTCATCTTGTTTGGGCTTGGAGTCACTGGAAGCTTTGCAGTGGAGCTTCTGAAAATTGTGTACTCATATGAGCGAGGACGGCCGCTTCCGGCCCGTTATAGTCAAAAGGGTTTCTGGATTGCAAGGACTTTCTTGGCCATGATCGGCGGGATACTCGTGCTTATCTACGGCGTGCAGAATGAATACCTAGCCTTCCAGATTGGTGCTGGGACGCAAGGAATCATCGAAAGCATCGTCAACAAATCGCCTGAAAATCCGCTTCCGCCTAATCCAGCCCCAGCCAATGTACCTGCCCCGAACCCATAAGCCACCGTTTATTAGATCCCAACGCATAAGCCCACGCTTATCCCAGAGAAAGTTTTTTCAAACTGTACCACTACCCCAATTTTGCTTCGGGTGCAACCCGGGGCAAGCATCTGTAAAACCGTCGTCGCCTCGGGCCTGGCTATTCACTCCAAAGCGTTCACGGCGGCTACGCGCAGAAGCGCGTTAAACTTCATTGAGATGAGGAGCTTCCTTTGCGCTCGGCTCAGGTCTCCGGGCCTCGTCGCAACCTCTGACCGGAGGTCTCCTCGAGTTCGGGGAGACCTCCGGTCAGTCCGCGTGCGGGGTCAGAGACCCGCGCACAGCTGGGGGAGTATGGGATTATTCTCGACTTCAATGCGGCCCTGCCGTAAGATCCTGCCAGCATGGTAAGGTAACGGCTTCCGTTCCTCTGGCAGGAATGGCATGCCATCCTCCTTTTGGAGGCAACACCGATGGCTATCGATGAAGGCAAGTTGAAGGAGTTCATGCAGAAAGCGCTCGGCGACATTGGTGCCGCTATGAGTGCCGTGCTGGTCCTGATCGGCGATCAACTCGGGCTCTACAAGACGCTGGCAACTGCCGGGCCGCTGACCCCGGCCGAGCTGGCTACGCGGACGGGCACTGCAGAACGCTACATTCGCGAATGGCTTGGTAACCAGGCGGCGGGCGGCTATGTAACCTATGATGCCGCCACTGGGAAGTACACCTTGCCCGAAGAGCAAGCAGCCGCCCTGGCGGACGAGAACAGCCCGGTTTTCGTGGCCGGCTCTTTTCAGAGCATCGCTGCCATGTTCGCCGCCGAGCCGCAGGCCCTGCAAAACTTCCGTACCGGGGAAGGCATGGATTGGTGCGCTCATGACCCGCGCCTGTTCATCGGCACCGAGCGCTTGTTTCGACCCGGTTACCTGGGCCATCTCACCAAGGAATGGATCCCGGCCCTGGTCGGTGTGGAGGCAAAGCTCCGCCAGGGCGCGAAGGTCGCCGACATTGGCTGCGGGCACGGAGCGTCGACGATCATCATGGCCAAGGCTTACCCCCAATCCCAATTTGCCGGCTTCGATTTTCACGAAGGCTCGATTCGCGTGGCGCGCACGCGGGCCGAGCAGGCAGGGGTAGCGGACCGAGTGCGCTTCGAGGTCGCGCGCTCGACGGACTATCCGGGCAAAGACTATACACTGGTGGCGCACTTCGATTGCTTGCACGACATGGGCGATCCTGTCGGCGCGGCCCGCCATGTTCACGAAACCCTGGCGCCTGACGGCACCTGGATGATCGTGGAGCCCTTCGCCAACGATCTGGTCGAGGAGAACCTGAATCCTGTGGGCCGCATGATGTATGCCGCTTCCACGATGGTGTGCGTGCCCGCATCTCTGGCGCACAACGGCCCCGCTCTCGGCGCCCAGGCCGGCGAAGCACGCTTGCGCGACGTGGTCACACGCGGCGGCTTCACCCGCTTCCGGCGCGCCACGCAAACGCTGTTCAACCTGGTCCTCGAGGCGCGACCATGAGGTCGCGCTCGGCGCGGGTCTCTGACCCCGCCGCTCGGCGACCGAAGGTCTCCCCACCCCCAGTTCACCAAACAATCCCACTCAAAGGCACCCGTAAGCGCCGACCGCAGGTCTCCCCCTGGCTCTGGAGACCTGCGGTCAGCCTCAGTGCGAGGGTCGGAGACCCGCGCACAACTGGGAGGACAAAAAGGCGCCTGAATGCGAAATCCGCACTTTGCAAAAATCGCGGAAAACACGCGGTTTTCGCCACCGCCTACGAATATTGAGAATGGGGCCCCCGCGAAATACCAGGTCGAGGCCCCAGAAAGTGTCAAAAACACGGGCTTTTTGCGTGGTGATCATTTTGGGACTAAAAAGGCCCCTTGGCGCAAAATGCATTGGGAGGCGAATTTCACGCGATATTAGGGATTCTCTTACTATTCTTTTTGGGAATTGCCGTTTCTCATGACGAGCCCGATTCCCTGGAAAAATCCGCAAAAATGCTCGGCTGGGGATCTCATCGATCAGAATAGGATGGAAAGTCGATCCCAGACGTGTTGTCTGGGGTGCGTCCGCGAAGGTGCCAATTTTGACGTTACAAGGCAGCCATTCAGCTGCATACGTGTCTTGGCAAATCTGCCCAAGCAGATCGAGCCCGACGGCCGCAATCGCGTCATTCAACCTGCCGGATCAGTCGAGTTTCTGGCTAGGCTCTGAACTTCGATGTTGTGGATGGCTTTCCTGCTTCTGGTAAATATCCGCGCCGGTCTGTGGATCCCCCAGGAGGTGATCGGCGAAGAAATCCCACAGGCGCTGTTGGAAATAAGCCTGATATTCGCCGTAGCCGTGACGTTTCCCGGGCATGATCAGCATGTCGAAGCGCTTGTTGGCCTTGATCAATGCGTCGACCAGGCGCATCGTGTTGGCCGGGTGAACATTGTTGTCCAGGTCGCCGTGCACAAGGAGCAAGGCGCCCTTGAGGTTGGCCGCGAGTTCGGAGTTGGACGGCACCTGAATCTGGTAATGCGCGTGGTCTTTGTCGCCTTTCTCCGCTGGCAGCTCCTTCATGCCGTGGTAGCGCTCAGCCCAGCCATTGTTGTAGATGTTGTTGTCGTGATTGCCGGAAGAGGCTACCGCCGCCTTGAAAAACTCGTTGTAGGGCTTCTGCAGGACTGCCGCGGCCGACATGAAGCCTCCGCCGGAATGGCCGAAAATCCCCACCCTGTCGATGTCGATGGAAGGGTAGCGCGCGGCCAGTTCCTCGATCGCGACCTTCTTGTCCGCCAGGCCGTAATCACGCAGGTTGTAGTAGCCGTAGCTGGCGTACGCCTTGGAACGATTCGGCGCTCCGCCGCGGTGTCCTACCTGGACAACGATGAAGCCAAGCTGGGCCAACTGCTGGTCGGGGCTAACGGCCGAAAACGTGTGCGTGACGCCTTCCCCTTGTGGACCTGGATAGACGTGGGCGATGATCGGGTATTTCTTCTTGGGATCGAAGTCGAAGGGCCTCCACAGGTTGCCATATAGTTCCGTCACTCCATCTGCCGCCTTGACCACGAATCGCTCCGGCATCTTCCATCCGACCTCGTAGAGGCGCGATAAATCGCCTTGTTCAAGCTGCATCAGCTCCTGGCCGCGCGCGTCGCGGAGAATCGAGCGTGGCGTCATATCCACGCGCGAGCAATTATCTACCACGAACATGTGCGACGGCGCGAGCTCCGATCGATGGTCGGCGTTTCCTGGGTCCATGAGGGTCATCCCGGTGCCGTCCAGGCCCACACAGTACAGGTGGCCGTAATAGACGTTTTCGCCTTGCTCGCGGCCGTTCCCCTGGAAGAACAGGAGGCGCCTCTTGGAATCGACGGCGACAACTCGACTCGCTCGGAAAGGACCGCTGGTGACAGGGTTTTTGAATTTGCCGTCGCGACCATAAAGATAGAAATGTCCCCAACCACTCCGTTCCGACCAACAGATCATCTCATCGCCCGGATCGACGTACTGAATCGGCTCAAACGTGACGTTGGCGTTCTCGATCGCTTCCTGGATCAGAGACTTGACCTCGCCAGTGTGGACATTAACGCTGCACACCTCCCCGTGGCGCCAGAGACGGTCCCGGCGCGTGAACCGGAGCTCATCCGAGGTCTTTCCCCAATGTATGTCGGTGTACACTTCTGCCGGCCAGTGCGGCGCGACACGCAGCAGCTTTTTGGCGGACCGATCACAAATATACAGTTCCATCCGGCGCGAGTTTTCCTCGCCGGGCACAGGATACTTGTACTTCTCGAGGCTGGGACGCGGCAGGGTGAGGGAATTGATCAGAAACAACTCCTGAACGCCCCGGCCATCCACGCGCGTGGCATAGAAAGACTTCGCATCAGGCGACCATTCCGCGCGCGGCGGGGGCACGCCGTCGTCCATGCCCGCGCCATAGACGCCCATGTTGCCGAACGCGCGCTCCGGTTCGCCGTCCGTGCTCAACCGAGTCGCCTGTTGAACGGGCAACGTGGGAGTCTCGAGGGGTTTGCCGGCCTCCAGCAGATAGAGATTGTAGTCCTGTACGAAGACGTAAGCTTTCTTGTCGGGCGAAAGGACGCGATAATCCCCAGGACGACCCTGGGTCGCGGGCCGAGGACTGCGTTGACCGCGGCGCCCCTGGTCGGCACGCAGTTGCTCCTGTTGGCGATCGTAATCGCTCTGCTGTTGCTGGACTTCCTGAAACATCCGGCGCGTAATTGCCCGGCCAGCGCGCCCTGGCAGCGCCGGCGGTGCCGCGGGCGCCTTGCCGAGCTTCGTCAGCTTTCCGTCTGCCAGCTCATATTCGTATTGCGTGTCCTCGACCACGAACTTGATGCTCGTTCCGGCATCGTTGATGGTCACGCGGGCCAACGGTAACTGGGTCGCGTCCATGGGCTTGTGGATCGTCTCGGACAATAGCGCGGCCAGCTTGGCCTGGTCAAAAAGTGGCGCCTTCAGCCGGCGGGCGGGATCGACACGCCAGTAATTTGTCCCCTTGCTCGTTCGATACGAATACCAGAAGCTATCGGTCTTGCCGATCCAGTGCGGTGTCAGGGCGGCGTCATACACGAACTGCTGCAAGAATGAATCGCTGAAATGGAAGGCCTGTTTGTAGTTCGCCTGTGTCACCGGCTTGAGCTCGGCTCCCGCGCCCGTGGGAATCGGCAGTAACCAGCAAATCGGCAAGGCGAGGGGAATCAACCCTCGGACAGGAAACGACCACCCAACGCGTTGGTGCATGCTCATCGGGATACCTCGGTACAACTGAATTGTCGGTTCATTATCGTCTAACGCGCGGAATCCGCATTTGCAACCGGAAGTCTTGCAACGGGAAGTCAGTCGATGAGCCGGGCGGACTCGTCAAGGGCCTGAATGACCGCGGAGAGGTCGTTCGAATTGTCGATTGCCCGGCAACCCGACCCGGCAAAGGCCAGCAAGGAATCAGCGTCATTGCCAGCGGGCACCGCAGTGTCCTCCCATTCCTTTCGGGACAAATCTGGAGGACAAAACTAATGTCCCGCGTTTACTGGTAACTGGTAGAACCTTCCTTCCCACCACTTCCGGTTGAAGTGTAAGCGTCCGATTGCGGGGCGCGTCGCCAAGCTGGAGGAGCTGCGCCGCAGAATTGACCGAGCCAGTGGCGCTCTTGGTAGGTGCTCGCCTCGGTACGTTTCAATGCGCTGGTAGATGTGCCCTCCGCGCCCCACCCTGTAACGCGAACCTGCGCAGGTGTGTCCGACCGAAGCCGGCAACGAATATCGGCTTGTCCGCGGTTGTCGATCCGACCGACGCGCGCAACCAACGGATTCTCCACGGCGACGAAGCTCGACAAGGCATTGAAGATGCCCGGCGCGCCTGGGCCTAGCTATAGCTAGCCGCGGCATGGGGTTTGCCTTCTTCTCACGGGGAATGTTTGATATTTCGGCGATGGGCCGCCGTGCTTGCGTCACCGAGGGCCTCGGGGCGTTTTTTCGCCATTCACCTCTGACGTTGCCGGCAGGGTTGGGTAAGCTGCTTCGCAATTCGCGGGAAAGCTGCTTCGCAATTCGCCTCAAGGAGAGTTACCGATGCCCGTCTCACAGCAGGAGGCCACCATGACCCAAACCACCGCTATACAACAGGGGAGAGAGCGTTTAGCTGACAAGAGCGCGATTCGCCCGTTTCATGTGAGTGTTCCAGAAGCGGAGCTCACCGAACTGCGCAGGCGCATCAAGGCGACAAAATGGCCCGAACGGGAAACGGTCACTGATCAAACGCAAGGCGTGCAGCTCGCGACGACGCAGGCACTCGCCCGTTACTGGGCAACAGATTACGATTGGCGCAAGGTCGAGGCCAAGCTGAACGCCCTGCCGAATTTCATCACCGAAATCGATGGGCTGGACATTCATTTCATTCACGTTCGCTCGAAACATGAAAATGCCTTGCCGCTCATCGTCACACACGGGTGGCCCGGCTCGATCATCGAGCAGCTGAAGATCATCGGCCCACTCACCGATCCGACGGCCCACGGTGGGAAGTCGGAAGACGCGTTTGACGTCGTGATCCCTTCGATGCCGGGCTACGGGTTTTCAGGCAAGCCGACCTCTACGGGCTGGGGTCCCGAGCGGATCGCGCGTGCCTGGGATGTGCTGATGAAGCGACTCGGTTACACGAGTTATGTGGCGCAGGGCGGCGACTGGGGCGCGGTCATCGTCGATCTGATGGGCGTGCAAGCTCCGAAAGGATTGCTCGCCATCCACACCAACATGCCCGGCATCTTTCCAGCCGACATTGATGGCGCGGCCTTTTCGGGGACACCCGCGCCATCGGGTCTCTCAGCCGACGAGAAACTCGCTTACGACCGTCTGCAGTTCGTTTATCAAAAGGGGATCGCCTACGGGTTCCAGATGGGGCTGCGACCGCAGACTCTATACGGAATCGCGGACTCACCCGTCGGCCTAGCAGCTTATTTCCTCGATCACGACGCACGCAGCTACGAGCTGATCTCACGCGTCTTTCAAGGACAAGCCGAGGGCCTCACCCGCGACGACATCCTCGACAACATCACGATCACCTGGTTGACGAACACGGCGATTTCTGGCGCCCGCCTCTATTGGGAGTGGTTTGGGAAAGGGTATTTCAATGCCAAAGGCGTCTCCATCCCGGTTGCCGTGAGCGTCTTCCCTGATGAGCTCTATCCGGCCCCGCGGAGTTGGACAGAGCAGGCGTACTCCAAACTCGTCTATTACAAGAGGCACGAGAAAGGCGGTCACTTTGCGGCCTGGGAACAGCCGCAACTTCTTTCAGAAGATGTTCGCGCAGGCTTCAGATCACTGAGACTCTGAAACAGCTCAAGGATCGAAACGGGTGCAGCTGCCGCTCCTGCGCACCATTCAAAAACAGGGCGTTTTTCAAGATTACCGACCACGGGCGTGGATGAAAAACTCTGGAAAAACGGCACTTGCGCAGGAAACGCAGTTGCACCCGATCGAAACCACCTCGAAACTAAAAAACTCGTAGAAGTAAGAAAACATTAACCTCAACGGAGGAATACCATGGAAGAATACGATCTGCTCGTGCTGGGCAGCGGTACCGGCGGCAAAATTGTTGCCGGGACCTTCGCACAAAAGGGACAACGCGTGATTGCGGTCGAGCGCAAATATGTGGCCGGTTCGTGCCCGAACATCGCGTGCCTGCCCAGCAAGAACATCATCCACAGCGCCAAGGTTGCGTCGTTCTTTCATCGCAGCAATGAATTCGGCATCAGCAAAGAGAATGTGCGCATCAACATGGCAGCCGTGCGTGAGCGCAAGCGCAAGATGGTGAGGAACATTGTCGACATTTTTCGCGACCACTACTACACGAAGAGCGGCGCGGAACTGGTGATGGGCACGGGATGCTTCGTTGCCCCGAAAACCATCGAAGTTGCCTTGAACGACGGCGGGACACGCACATTGCGTGGCAAAAATGTAGTCGTCAACTCCGGCTCGCGCGCCACGCTTGAGCCAATTCCGGGATTGGCCGAGGCGAAGCCGCTGACCCACATCGAGGCCTTTGAACTTGATCACATCCCGAAACACCTCCTGGTTCTGGGTGGCGGTTACGTCGGACTCGAACTTGCCCAGGCCTTCCGCCGTTTCGGCGCCGAGGTCACGCTCATCGAACGCAATGGCCGCCTCGCGCAACAGGAGGACGAAGATACCTCGCAGGGACTGGAAGAAATGTGCAGGGATGAAGGCATCACTGTCGTGACGAGTGCAAAAATAACCGCCGTCAAGGGCAACTCCGGCGAGTGGATCAGGCTCCTCGGCTCGCGCGACGGAGGCGACCTTTCCCTGGAAGGCACGCACCTGCTGGTAGCCGCAGGACGTACGCCAAATACGAGCGGCATCGGCCTCGAAAAGGCGGGCGTGGAGACGACCGACCGCGGCTATGTGAAGGTGAACGAGCGTTTGCAAACGACCGCCGAGGGTGTTTGGGCCATCGGAGATTGCGCCGGAAGCCCACAGTTCACACATATCTCAACCGATGATTCCAAGGTTGTGATTGACAACATCGCCGGCGGCAATCGCGTGACTACCGGCCGCCAGGTTCCGTTCTGCATGTTCACCGACCCGGAGTTGGCCCGTATCGGACTCAGCGAAACGGAGGCGAAACGGCGCGGGATCCCTTATCGCGTTGCCAAGTTGCCCATGGCTGCCGTCCTTCGCGCGATGACGATTTCTGAAACGCGCGGATTTATGAAGGTGTTGATCGAGACGGAAAGCGACCGCATCCTCGGATTCACCATGTTTGGCGCCGGCGCTGGAGACGTCATGGCAGCCGTGCAGATGGCGATGCTTGCCGGAGTGCCGTTCACCGCGGTACGCGACGCGGTCATCGCTCATCCCACCATGCCGGAAGGGCTTATCCTCCTCTTTGGTAACGTCCCTCCCATCTCCGCGCATGCTGCCAAGCGTACGAGGTAATGCCGAATGCTCGTCACTGGGGATCCCGTTAGACACGGCCGCTTTGGAACAAGTTGGAATAGGGCGCATCGCAGGACCGCGTTCGTCTATTTCGTATGACGGTCATCATAGTTGATGGGCCAGTCATGAAGGAGAAATCATGAATCGCCGGCCGAATTCTTGATCGGTTCAAGGCTCACTTCGACCAGGACAACGTCTTCATGGACATCGACGGAAACAACCAAATCGCACAAGGAGACAGATCGTGAAAAGGGAAATTATCCGCGTCGAACCGTTTGACAGCAATTTCGAGAAATGGGGTGTGCCGGTCTCGACCTGCACTCGCGCCGGCGACATGATCTTCATCTCGGGTATGCCGCCATTTGATCCCAAGACCGGAGAACTTCTCGTCAACGCGCCTTTCGAACAGCAGGCCGAACGCGTCCTGGAAGAGTTGAAGACGGCACTTGAGGCGGCGGGATCTGACCTCGAGCACGTCATGAAGATCAACGTACTCTGTGTAAGCCCGGAGCGATTCAAGGCATTCAACGCAATTTACAAGCGCTACTTTCCCAAGAATCCGCCGGCCCGCATTTTCTTCTGCGTGCCGGTATGGACGGGCCCGTTTGATATTGAAATCGAGTGCATCGCGGTCGGGAAGGACTAGCCTTATCTCGGCGGCCCGCGGTTAGCCTGCCCATCGGGCGTCGATCTTCGCGAGCACTTTACCGAAGCGCCGTGGGGATGGTCAACGATCACTTTGTCGGATGTTTCAGGCATGGGGAATTGTCGAAGGCGGCGGGGAAATGACCCAAACGTCCTGGCCTATATGAAGTAGGAGTGCCGATGCCGAGGCTAAACCGCGTGAACCCATTTGGCGAAATCATTACTGCGCCCGAGCGAGGAACGTTCATGGGCAATCGTGGCGTTCTCCATGACGAGGAAGGCAGCATCCGTCGAGCGTGGCAAGGAAAGCGGTGGATCGTTTGCGTGCTGGAGTTTCGGGGCCGTAAGCGGAAGGTAATGACGCCAGATCGTTACACCGAACTCTTCTTTCTCGACGAAGCCACTGCTTTTGCAGCGGGACATCGACCTTGTGCGGAATGTCGGCGCGAACGATTCATCGCCTTCCGCAACGCCTGGCGGCTGGAAGAGAATTTGCAGCCGCCTACAGCCGCCGAGATCGACGACCAACTGCGTAATGAGAGGTTGGACCCAGACAAAAAGAAGAAGGTCTTCCTGGCAAACCTGGCCGAACTGCCGAACGGAGTCTTCATCAAAATTGCCGGTTGCGGAGAGAACGCCTATCTGGTCTGGAATGACAGGTTGCTCTTGTGGACGGCAGGAGGGTACTCGGGACGAAGGAAACGCCCGCAAGACGCCAAGGTTGCGGTTCTGACGCCGAAATCAACCGTGGAGGCCATACGTGCAGGCTACGTACCCGAAATTCATCCGTCCGCAGTGGGGGCAAGATGATCCCAATTCACCGAGATTCCTGGTTCACTTTCCGCTTCGGCGACGACCGGATCATTCCCCGGTTTCACCTTGATGGTGTCGAGGCTGGAAAGCCAGTGTCCGTCTTCAAGATCGATCTTCTTGTTTTGGGTGCTCCGGTCACATCGCCCAGAGGCGCAAGCCAATCTGCGTAACCTGCTTCGGTCCGACACGCCGAGGTGAAATCGCGTAGGAGCATTTTCTGCTCAGGTCGTCTCGACCTATGCGATCAAGTCGAACTCGCTAGCGCGCCGAGGACCGACATTGCGCGGTCGATGTGACCGAAGGGCGCATCAATGGAGCGAGATTGCATTCCGTGTGGCGGATCGGAGCGCGCACCAACACTCCGGAAATTGAAGCGTGAAGAGTCGGACATCCCCCGGTTCAAATCCGGTCGCTCCGACTTGGCTGGCCTCCGCTATTTCACGGGGTTTGCAAGATAATCAGCAGTTACTTCTCTTCACAGGTGCCATGTGGCCATTCCGTCCGATGGACCTGCAACCAGAGGTTCGGGCCTGGGCCGGCTGAAAGAACCTATTGAGGACTGCGCAACCAATGCAACGAACCCATCGTCTCCCCTCTCCCTTGTACTCAAGGGAGAGGGGCCGGGGGTGAGGGTTTTAGGCTATTGAAGGTTCGCTCAACCCCCTCACCCCCGGCCCCTCTCCCCCGAGTACGGGGGCGAGGGGCATGCGAAGCATGATGCATTGGTCGCGCAGCAGCCAATAGGTTCCGCGGTCCGTCGCCAATGACAGCACCAGGATCCGGTGTTTGCGGAGATCAAGGCCCGTTGTCTCGACATCGGCGGCCATACTGCCGGATTCATCAAGGGCCTGAATGACCGGGGAGAGGTCGTTCGAAATGTCGATTGCCCAGTAACCCGTCCCGGCAAAGGCCAGCAAAGAATCAGGGTCATTGCCAGCGGGCACCGAATTGTCCTCCCGTTCCCTTCGGGACAAATCTGCAGGACAAAACTAATGTCCCGCGCTTACTCGTGAGTGGTAGAACCGTTCTTCCCGCTACTTCCGGGTGCAGTGTAAGCGTCCAGTTGCGCGGCGTCTCGCCAAGCTGGGTGAGCTGCGCCGCAGAATTGACCGAGCCAGTGGCGCTCTTGGTCCGTGCTCGCCTTAGTACGTTTCAATGCGCTGGTCGATGTGTCCTCCGCGCCCGGCCCCATGATCCCAACCTACGCGCGTGTATCCGACCGGAGCGGGCAACGATTATCGGCTTGACTGCGGTTGTCGATGTGACCGAAGCGCGCAAAGCGCTGACCACGTTCACCGCGACGTCGGATGTGCTCCTACTGTTCCGCAAGGCTCGGCTCGTCTCTCGGCTAGTAGCGGGACCGGATTGCCCGGATGGCTTTGGCAGCTGCCTCGCCCACTTGAGAAGAATCAAGTAACGATTCAAGAAGAGAAACGGTGTGAAGGCTCCCAACACATTCGAGCGACTGTGTGAGGAAACCTAGATATCCATCAAACGGGGGATAGGTGAAGAGACTCGTCAGACGACCGTGGTTCTTAAGCCCGAACTCGAGCACGCTCCGCATTTCGTCAGGGAAGGTGCGGAGTAGGGTAGCAATCGCCATGTCTTCTTTAGAACGACATCTCCATCCCGCAGACGAGAATCGCTCAAGAGGATCAACAGCCTGGAACGGAAGTTCTGTGAGCAACCGATACCAGAGCGGCTTGCAGACAATCAGAAGTTGATCTTTCGATATCCCCGGCTTAAACATCCAGAACAGGATCTCTCCATAGAGTGCCCAAGCGGAATGATCATCACTCATGGCTCGTCCCAAGTCCGGCATACGGTCCACGAAGCGGGCGCAGCCAATGATTGCGCAAAGGAAGCAATTGGTCGCCTCTTGCGATGAGAAGCTGGTAGTCTTGGGAAAGACCGCCCAGTGTGAGAACGCCGCTAAACTATCTAGTCCGCCTTTGTCGAGCAACTCGCGGAGAATCCAGTCCACATTTGTCGCGTACTCGTCTGCTCCGAGGGCGGCCTTTGTGAGCAGCCGCTCACGCTGTGACGGCGAAAGAGCATCGATTGCCGTCCAATAGGAACCAAGGTAGATCTCCTCGAAGATGTTGCCCACGGCGCGGTAGGCCCGCTTATTGACATCTTTGAAATCAGCGATGGCAGACTCATGCTGTTGCTTGATTGAATCTAGGTCCAGAAGGCCACCAGCCTCAGCATCAGACGGGATGAGAGCAGTCTTTCGCCAGATTTCCTCAAAAGTAGTCTCTGCCGCGCGGCAAGCCTGTTCGTGTGCTTTCGGATCAAGGATTTCCGCGATCTCGGCGGCCGCCTGCTCCTCGCTTACTGGAGACTGTACCATGTCGTAAGAGATCATTGCTTCAACTACAGCCGTGCTCAGAAACAGATTTCGTGGCCGGAAGGATTCAAGAAGGGCTTTAACCTGCTCTCGCAAATCTCCGCTCAGCGCACGGCCAGCCGTCTCCGCCACGTGAAGCGCTTCGAGCCGAAGGTTGTAAAGACCTGTCGCCCAAGATGTGCGCAAAAGCTCGGGGACGAGCTCCGGGACGGCGGCGTGGTGGGACTGGAGGAGATTACAGAAGAGGAACAACTCAGCTGGTGTACGGTTCGCTAACGTCCCGAGCATCCTTCTCAGAACGTCAACCAATGGGGAACCAGTGCTCTCGCGAAAGAATAAACGTGACCCGTGGTAAACGATCGCGGACGGAAGCACAGGCCTCCTGTCTCCCGGGCTTGTCACGAAGTGCTCGAAGTACAAGGAGTGGAGCAGGGCCTTCGTAACTGGGTGGCCGGTCGCGCGCTCAAGCGCCGTATGACATGCCTCATCCGTTTGCTGGGCGAGAGCAAAGGCTTGGTCAAGGAACATTCCCGAGTGCAGCGACTTCCCCACAGCAAAGAGTGCCGCGTTGACCAGCGATGGAAGCGAAACCCCGCCGACCACCTGGTGGGTTTGTTTCCCGTGTGTTTGTACGGTCTCTACACGCAGTTGGAGCTGGTCCAGAGAGCCGAAGCCGGCTCGCAGAGCTTCCCGGCACTCGGCAACCGCAGCCTCGCGGCTCGCTCCGCCGCAGTCCCCGATTAGGCATGACGCCAGGATATCGGAACTGGCCTGCACCCGCAGGACTTCGTGCGCCACGTGCACCTCGGACACAAGGCTAAGCACAGCAGGAGCCAAGAATCGTGATCGCGGTTGTCGGAGCGCCTGCCCAAGATCAGTACCGTCGGGATGAGCGCGTAGAAGCGCTTCTGCCTGGAGGAAGCGTTCTTGCAACTCATGCCGAAAGCTGCACCGCCCCCGCCTCACTTCGAGAAGGCCGGAATCGATTAGCTCGGCCACTAGTTGCGGCGTGACAGCGTGCCGCTCACACAGCGGCTCAGTGACCTGCCACATTTCGAGCTGAGTCAGGCTACTCTTGAGGTGTTCGTGCATCCGCTGAGCAAGGCTTATGAGCAGGTGCCGCACCAGAATTGGATGGGATGTTCGCTCACACCGCCTCCGCACATACGCATCCATGAGGCTGGCACGCTGGGGCCGTCCAGGAAGCTCCTCCAGAACCTCCGCGGCTAAGCTTAGTTCGTACGGCGTACGAAAGGCATCGCACACCCCCAAGGCATCCACCGCACTCCCGGCGGGCATATATGACTGGAGTACGACATTCCGCTGCTCTTCTGTCAGGGCAACGAATCGGTAGACCGGGCCCCGCATGTCCTTGGGGAGTTTAGCGGGTTCTTGTGCGGTGATTACGACCGGCACCGGCCAACGAAGGAGGAGCGACTGCAGATCTTTGAGGAGCCGCAATCGTAGCCGCGGCGGACACTCGTTGAAGCCATCGAGGACGAGACTAACCCGCGTGCCCGTCTTCTCGGCAGCCTCCAGAAGTTCCGTAGCTGTTCCGGGGTGAAGGTGCGCAACGCTGCGGTTCAGAAGTGAGGAAAGCCGGTCCTCGTAGTCGCGGGCCGCGACGAACAGGACGAGGCCGCCGGAGCGCAGCTCGGCGAGTGTCATGTGCCGGAGAAGGTGAGACTTGCCACAACCAGATTCCCCAACGAACTGGGCGTGCTCCCGGCGGGACAGAAAGTCCGCCAGTGCACCGGTCATGAGAGGACCGCCAGAACCCGAAACGCTGCTAGGGACAAGCGCGTGGAGGTCCTGTGTAAGGAAGGTTTCGCACCGCTCGCGGTAATCATCCACCATCTTCTTAAGTGCATTGGCTGTTCGGGCAGCAGGCTCCTCGCTCTCCCGGCGCACCAACCCGAGGTACATGGCGAAGCCAATCCACTGCTCAGAGGACCAGCCGGGGTTGAGCTCGCGGCCGGAGAGGAATTGAAGAAACTCGTCAAAACCCATCACGCGCACGCGGAAGTCGGACGGAACCTGAGAGCCGGGAAGTACCTTCGGGCTGACGCAGACAACAGACTCAAAAGTCTTAAAGAACTTGTCGTTGTTCGGCGGTCGGGGGATATCCGGCGTAATCTTCGCGAAGTCGTGCATTGCGTCGCTGATAGCGTATTTTGCGTCCAGTGCCTGACGATACGGGTTCCCATCGAGGGTTTTTGGTCGGCCATCAGGCAGTTGCAGTTCCCACCTTCCGTTCACCTTTCCTAATACGGGAGCAGTGAGATGCTTCAATTCGACGTGGCAAGCGCATCGGCCCGTAATCACGAGGAAGTCAATTTGGTGCGGATCGCGCTCAGTGAGGAAGTTTGCGCAGATAACGGCAGGTTGGCCCCATGCCTCCAGAGTGGAGGTGAGGTCATCAAGAAAGAGAATCTCCGACTCGATTTCAAGTGGAGAACCGCAGAAGATGTCGATAGGTGTTTTCATACTCTGCCGCAAGAAGCAGCACTCTAGAACCCATCGACAAAAATATCATATTCAGTGAGAGTTACATCGTCAAGATGATACCAAGTTTGGCTCTGTAGCACGGGTTTGCCACGGACCGGCCGAGAGAGCAAACCGCTCAGGCTCGGATTGGAAAGCGGGCGCGCTCCGGTCCGACACGCCGAGGTGAATTCGCGTCGAAGCGTTTTCTGCTCCGGTCCTCTCGACCTATGCGATCAAGTCGAAGTCGCTAGCGCGCCGAGGTCCGACACGCCGCGGTCGATGTGATCGACCCGCGCAGGTCGGCGAGGGTTCCGGGCACCAAACGATTCACCGGAACGTGCAAGCGAGGGACGTGCATTCTCTCGCTTGCGCGTCGGGCAAAGGTGCTGCACATTCCTGCGCGGCCAAGGTCGAGAACGGCTGATGAGTTCGTCAATCGTGCGAGATCTAGCTAGAGCGAACCTACGCGAGTTACGTGCTTTCGCCGAGAGTGCGCGCAGCGTTCGCTGACGTCGGACCCAATCGTCACGCACGTGCCGGGGTACGGCTATTCAACCAGCTCAATGACAACGTTTGCTTGTTTCGCCCTGACGAGTTTACGGTCGCGCGTGACCCATATCGTATTGGAGATCGCCGGCATGTCGCATTTGTAACATTCAACCTTCTTATCGTCGATGACAATCGGTTCAACCGGCCCCGTCTTGACGGTAATGGGTATTATCTGCATGGACGAGGGGTGATAAAAACTCAAGTTCAAGTCCATGCCGGTTGCGTAATCGAGCTGAGAGCAGATCATGGCCCAGGACGTCATCATGTTGTTGTCAAAACAATAGGCGCCTGCGGGAATCTTGATTTCCTTCTGCAGCTCCTTCACCCCGCTCAGCTTCGCGTCGACGGCGCCGTCCCGAAAAGTGCAGTCGAGGGTGTATTTGGTGCCGCCGGTGTTCATTTCGCGATGAAACGATTTCGGTAAGCCGTTGGGGCCGACGACCATAACCCCTTTGCCCTCGATAACCAGGGCGGCGATCTTCAGATTGAGATCGCACTTGAACTCGTACGCTGGTTTCCCATCCCGATCAACTGCGTCGAGGGCAAAAACCTCGGTGCCGATGTCCTTGTCGTTTTGGCGAAATCGATAGGTGTAATTGTGTTTTAACTTCCACGGCAAGGCTTTGGCAGCTTTAGGCGGCGACGCCTGAGGAGTCTGGTTTGGCGGCTCGTACGCCAGGACATTGATTGACCGGGGTATGACGCCGCCCAGCCCTTCGAATAGCCTGATGTGCGTGGCGCTGATTTTTCCGTATTCGCCCGTAGTCGGATCGAGGGCAACCCAGCCGGCTGGTCCTTGATAAACCTCGACCCAGGCGTGTTGCCCAAAGCTGCCGCCAAAAGTCGAGGCGTACATCAAACCGCCCACGAGCCGGGCTGGAATACCCGCGGCCCGCAACAGCGCAACGGTCAGGGTGGCGTGCGGCCCGCAATCCCCCGAACGTTTCTCGAGCGCCAGTCGTGCCGACGGCGTGTCGCCGATCGTGTAGCTAACATTGGCGTGAACCCAGCGAGCAATGCGCAAGACGGCATCCCAGCTGTTGGCAGCTCCTTTTGCCAGCTCTGCGGAGCGAGCCACAATGGCCGGGTCATCCGATTCGATGTAGAGCTCGGGCCTGGTTGCGCTTGCCGGGTGGCCCCCTGCCTGAATGGGCAATCGCGGCGAATCCTTGCCGTCATAAGGTTGTGAGCGGACCGTCAAAATCCCCTTGACCCGTCCCTCATCGATTTTCCCTTCGAACTTTTGCATGGGGGTAGTGAGCGCACTGGGGCTGCTTTCCAGACCGGTCCCAATTAACTGAGCATCGAGCTCTGCCCGCACCAAGGTGACCGTTCGATAATTGTCAAAAGCGACGTTTGACTGCAAAAAGTGCCTGGAGAGCACCTCTTCGGCGCGCGATTTCTCGGCTTGCTTGACAATGTTCTCATCGGCCAGGGCTACGGTGACCTGCTCGAAGGCGATGTCAAAGCGGACCAGCTCATTGGCTTTGCTATCCAGCCAAAAGGTCATGCCCGTTTTTGCGTGCCGCCAAACGGAACAAGGGCGTAGCACGCCGAGGACGGTGAGATTCTCGCTGCCGGTCCTGGTCAGCTCAAAGCTCTCGATTGCTTTGGCGTCGGGGATGAAGGCCGGGATGCTGGCTTTGCCGTTTTTGGCCCGGCCAGGAGCGGCACCGGTAAATTGACGCCAATGCCCGAAATTATTGCCGCCAAGGAGGAGTGCGCCCTCGGGCAGACTGGTTTCTACGGGGGAGCCTTTCTTGTCGCCTTCATTGTAGGACCAGGTGCGGACCACACCGGGGCTAAACTCGCAATCAATGTGTTGCTTTACATCGTTCGTCTTGATGGTTGACCTGTACTCCATGAGCTGGCCGGCCGCCGGTTTCATGAGTGTCTGGGATTCCACAACTATCGTGTGCGGTTTTCCCAGCATGGTAACCTTGATGGATGTCAGCGACCTGAGAACAGTAAGATCCTGTCCGTCCTTCT
This sequence comes from Gemmataceae bacterium, assembly GCA_035296965.1. Classification (GTDB taxonomy): domain Bacteria; phylum Planctomycetota; class Planctomycetia; order Gemmatales; family Gemmataceae; genus DATGZX01. The sequence continues at coordinate 21,740 of DATGZX010000117.1, read as the reverse complement.
TGACAGGAGTCGTCTCGACGAATGCGTAGCCGATTAACTTCTCGTTCATGGTGACCGAGTAATAGACCCGGTCACTGGCGGCCGCGAAGCCGCAGGTAGACGAAAGCAGAAGCGCGACCAGAACTGCTCGCGGGAGGTTGATCATCGAAGCACTCCAGCAAAACCGCAATGGCAGGAAGCACATTCATGCTATACGGTTATTCGTCAAAAACTCACCGTCTTTTTCCGCCCCGAGCCTTGAACCGGGCTTAGCTCCGAATGGCGGGGGCGGGAGACCCGGACCCTCACTATTCGCCGTGTTGTTGAGGGTACGCAAGCCCGACCGCCTTTTTCCGGGCAGAAGCCTGTGCCGTGGAGCCAGAACGCCGGCGGCGATCCGAATAACTTGATCTTGTAGACCATTTCTCCAGATTCATTAAAGCTTTATATTTGGCACCTCACCGGCGCAGGTTCTGTGGACCCGTTCGGTGCCTCGGTTGATGGGACCTCCGCGCCATACGTCTCGCCGCGAACTTACGCAGGGGTGTCCGACTTCCGCGCGCTGGCGACATGTCCTTGCGAACATCGGTGAATTGAATCGAAGCGTACAAGCGCTCAATTATGAGGTTGGCCGAAATTCGAGAAGGCGCTTATTCTGTTGGAATCCAAACCGGCGATTGACTATACGGAATTGTCTGTGTTGCGCGACAAAGTTTGCCTGCCGCGGAGGCTGCGGCCGCTTGAGCTTTCGAACGCCTATGTGCCGCGGCAATCAGGTGCAGCGGATAGTTCGGCGCTCCCTGGTTACTTCTTGGTCCTGAATACCAGCAGGTACGGAACGGCCGACCGGCCCTCGGTATCCTTGAAGTTGTCGAACTTCTCGCTGTTCACCCACATGGCGTAGGTCTTCCCCGGCTCCAGCTTGACCGGCAGCACGCAGGTCCGCTTGTCCGAAAGGAATCTCGGCTTGCCGTCCATGTTCGGGAAACTCTCCTTGGAGAGCGTGGCCCAGGACCAGCCGCCGTCCTGCATGTCTTTGCTGAACGTTACCTTGATCTCGGTCAGCTTGGGGTTCACTCCGTCTGCACCCGCCTCGGGGACCGTCTTCACGACCGCCGGAGGTACGGATTCGAGGGTGACGTCGTCGGCCCGGGCCACTGTACTGTCCAGGCCAATGATCAGAGCACTGAAGACAAGTGCCACGCGCATCATATTACTCTCCACAATCGCGCCGAACTTCTCATTCTTTTGCAAAACCGCGCAAGTATAGCATAAATGAGAGCCAATGCCTCGTCACTGTTGCATTTCAACTGTGCCCGCGTTACCTTTCGGGCCGTAGAGCCTCGAAGCGCGCTCCGGTCCGACACGCCGAGGGCAATTCGGCTTTCGGCGTTGCGGGCTCCGGTCTGATCGCCCGAGGTATCCTCCGGCATCTGCGGTGCCCGGAAGGCCGGCCCCGATGTCGATGCCGCTCTACTTTCGTCACCCTGGGGCCGTGAACGGTTGCGGGGTCAGGAGCTAACCTCGCGCACGCGTCGGTGTGGCGCACCCTGCGCCATTTCTCCGGGGCAATGAATAATCCGTGCTAAGTCAGCGTGCCCGACCTTGCAGCAAGCTCGTGTTGCGTGCCATACTTGCGGGCCACCGAAAAGTGACCGTCAGCTTCCTCCGTCAAAGGACCGTAAGCAAGTCGTGCCCAACGTCGGAGGTCATGTCTCCGGCTGCACGGCAGCGCTCGGCGCTGGTCTCCGACCCCGCCGCTCCCCTGACCGAAGGTCTCCCACCCCCCGCTTCACCACACAACGCCACTCAACGGCACCTCACTCGCCCTCTCATCCCCCACCAACCAATACGCAGCCGACGAAAACCTCCAATACTCCGGCTGCCGTACCAACCCCTTGCGACACGGGTTGTCATGCAGATAATCCAACTTCGCTTGCCAGAACTTCTCCGTCTCCAGTTGCACAGGATGCCGGCTCGGCTGCCAGAAACGCCGCTCCCGATCCGCGCCCGATTTCTCTGCAAAAACTTCGCTAAAAACGCGCGGCAAATGCTTCGCGGAAAAATCCGCCACGCGCCGGCCAGTAAACTTGCGAAAGTCAGTCAACGTTTGCTCCGGTCCCTTGGCCGTGAAGCTTTGGTGGAAGAAGATCCCAGGCATATGAGTCGGCATGATGACATAGGCATTGATGCGCAGTCCCTTGTGTTGATGGCAGTAAAGCAGACTTTCCGTGACGATCTGGCAAGCCTCCGCTGAAACGAAAACCGGCAGCCAGTCGACGATGGTGAATGTTACGTAGAACAGCGCGCCGGCGGGATGAAAACGATAGTGTTCCATGGCAGGAGGATACTGGGTGGGTGGAGGGCTTCCAAGGAATTTTGGCCGGTGCCAAAAGGGCGGACGTCCAGGGCGCTTCGGGGAGACCTTCGGTCAGGCGTGAAGCGGGGTCGGAGACCCGCGCCGAGCGCAGGAGTCCCCACACATGCTGATTCCCAGGAACCTTTAGCAATACAATCGAACTCGTCACCGATGACGACGTATTATGGCGTCGCTCTCCGAACGGATTTCGCTGAGGAGCGACCTGAGTGCCCGCCCTGAATACTGGCTGACCAGACGGTCCCATCACGCCGTGGCGTGCGATGGCGACCATCGCACGCCACTTGCGAGTTACCCCGTTCATTCTTTCGGCAACGGATCCAGATGTACCAGAAACCACGTCTGCGTCTGCAAGACACCGAAATGCATGAACACGCACGAGTAAGGCAAGGTCAGATTGTAGAAACCCGTATCCATGACGATGTCGCCGTTGTCGGAAAGCTGGATCGCCACTCGCTGGGTTTGTGGTTCCACACGTCCCGAGACGGCCACCGTGACGTTTGTCGTGCGGTTGTAAAGTGTGCCGCTGATCAGGCCGCCCTTGCTGAGCGCCAATTGCAAAATCAAGTCGGGGTCTGGATCCATCCTCGAGCTGGCCAGCGTATAGACTCCCAGCGGCATCCATTCGAGGTTTTCCTCGGGCGGCGGGGGTGGCACTGCGGCGAGCTGGAAAGCCTGATAGGCGTAATCGATCGAGGTAGCTACCGCGACGTCGTTCACGTATACCCAGTTGTCCCGGTAGAGGATATTGACGCCGCAATCGTAGTAGAAGGGATCTCCCCAGTCGTAAACCATCCAGTGGATGCAGTCGATCCAGGCGGCATGCTGCCACCACCACCAGGGCGGATGCAGGTGGAAATGGTGGAAGTAGTGCCAGTACGGATAGACAAAGTTGTGATTGAGCCACCAGTTCTGGGCGAACCACGGGTTCATCAGATAGTGCTTGTGAAGGTTCTTCTTCACCAGCAGCGTGTGAGAGTGAAACTTTTTCAAACTGAGATTGACGTCATCGATCTTGGTCGGGTGCTTGAGCATGGCGCCCGACAAGTTCTTGTGGAATTCCATGCCCGAAATTGGCTTGAACCCGCTCGGCAGCTTCGGCTGGTATGCCAAGAGTCCCGATTCGTGAGGCAGATTCAGTCCCTTGAGGTCCAGCGTTCCCCCACCAAACGATGGTCCCTTTGGCAGCGTGACCTTGGGCAGCGGGCCCAGCGCGTGGAAATTTTCCGGCAAATGGAAGTCCGACGATGCCGGGTGCGGGGTCACCTTGTGGCCGACTATGTGAGGCGCCGGTTTGAACGATGGGGTGGGCGGCAATGGATGCGGCGGAGGTTTGCCGCCGCCAGGGTCGGCCGTCGCGGTTTCCCACATGATGCAGCATCCAGCAAGGAAGGCGAGGAGAATCAGGGTGCGCTTCATGGGATTATTCCTTTCCGTTGCTGGCGACGCGGGTCAGCGTGGTTAGCTCCGTATTGGGCAACGGGCGGCCTTCCACGGCGCGGCTCAGGGATTGCCAGGTGTACTTGTCGGCATCGACCTTGGTGATGACTTGCGTGGCGGTGGAGTGTTTGCCGTCAGGCAATACGCCGTCGCCCTTGATGGTCCAGCGGTCACCGTCGCGCTGCCAAACAGCGCCGCCAAAAGTGCCGTCCGACTCGAAGACCCACGAACGAATGTGTCGGTGGATCGGGTCCCACCCGACAATTTGCAATCCCTGATGAGTGATCTCGCCCTTGACCTTGACCGTGAAGAATCGGCTCAAGAAGTTCTTGTTGGCCCTCCACGAGCAAACGATTTTGACTGCAACGTCCCCTTCCTTTTGCGCCCATTCGCCGATCATCCACTCCAGCTCTTTGAGTTGTTCGTAAGGGGATGCCGTCGTGACAGGCTCGCTTTCGCGGAGGCTGTCGATCAGCCACTTGCCGTCTTTCTTGACTAGGATCATGGCAAAAGTGAATTCGACCGGATTTTCGCCGGTTTTGCTGATCTTCGCCGTTCCATCCAGACTGGCTACCTCTGAGGTAATCTGGCGAACGGAATCCAAGCTCAAGTTCATTCGAGAGCCTTTGGCTTGGGCCAACCGCGCGGCGTATTCCTTTTCGATGGCCTGGCGTCCCTTGAAGCGCTCGCCGGTTTCCTGACTTGAGTAGACGCCGTTTTCGGACCAAAGGGCCATCAGATCCTTGAGAATGCCTCCGTTGTACGCCGCCACCAGCGCTTCGGCGGTCTGTACCAGGGCCTTTTCTTCGGGGACTTTGTCCTCGCCATCTTTCGCATAGGAAAGCGCCCCGCTTCCTCCGGCGAGCAGCGTGGCGGCTGCCATCAAGATGTAGATTCGCATGTGCATCGCTGTCTCCTTTTCCCTGGCGATCGACGTTCCAAGGAGCTTCCTTTACGAATCGAGTCGCCAATTTGAGAAGAATAAAATGTTGCAAATCTTCGCGAGCCGAACGCTGCCCGCGGCCCCCGTTCGTCGCAAAGCGGCAGCACCTTTTGTGCCGAGTGCCGGAAGCATCATGAAATGGACGTGCAATTCCGCTGTAAGGTGCGATTCTTGTGAATTTCTGGTTTCGCCCTCGAATCCGCGATCCGGCAGCATCCGACGCCGAACGCCGAAACCGCACAGCATGAAACCCCAAAGAGCACAGGCAACCGGATAACCGGAAAAACTTACGGGGAATGGTGACCGTAAAAGATTGCTCCGGCAGAGCATCGCTGGGCTCTATAGAACGCGCGAGTTACTCGATCTTGTCCTTTGGAGTCGCGACTTCAACAAATCAGATCAGACTCCCGTTTCCTTGTGGGAGTTCGACTTTCGCTTTCCTGGTTTGGTCATGAGCAATGTTCGAAAGTTCATTGAGCGCACCGAACCGGCTTATCTGCGGCATCTGGAACGTGACGCTGCTCGGCGCTGGTCTCCGACCCCGCCGCACGCCTGACCGAAGGTCTCCCACGCCCCCGGTTCACCACACAACCCCTCTCAACGGCACCTCATTTGCCCTCTCATCCCCGCTCGGCGCGGGTCTCCGACCCCCCGCCGCTCCCCCGACCGAAGGTCTCCCAACCCCCAGTTCACCAAATAATCCCACTCAAAGGCACCTCATTCGCCCGCTCATCCCCCATCAACCAATACGTCGCCGACGAAAATCGCCAATGCTCCGGCTGGCGCACCAACCCCTTGCGACACGGGTTGTCATGCAGATAATCCAACTTCGCTTGCCAGAACCTCTCCGTCTCCAGTTGCACCGGATGCCGGCTCGGCTGCCAGAAACGCCGCTCCCGATCCGCGCCGGATTTCTCTGCAAAAACTTCGTTAAAAACGCGCGGCAGATGCTTCGTGGAAAAATCCGCCACGCGCCGGCCGGTAAACTTGCGAAAATCGGTCAACGTATGTTCCAGGGCCTTGGCCGTGAAGCTTTCGTGAAAGAAGATGCCATGCATATGGGTTGGCATAATGACATAAGCGTTGATGCGCAATCCTTTGTGTTGATGGCAATAGAGCAGGCTTTCCGTGACGATCTGGCAAGCCTCCGCTGAAACAAAAACCGGCAGCCAGTCGACGATGGTGAACGTGACGTAGAACAGCGCGCCGTCGGGATGAAAACGATAGTGTTCCATGGCAGGAGGATACTGGGTGGTCGGAAGGCAGCCAAGGAATTTTGGCTGGTTCCCGAGGGGTGGAGGTCGAGGGCGCTTCGGGGAGACCTTCGGTCGGGCGTGCGGCGGGGTCGGAGACCCGCGCCGAGCGCGAAGCAGCATCTCGCTAGCCGCCCCCCATCATGGCGCAGTTCACAGTATCGCGACTTCAAGTGCGTAGGTTGTCTTTGCGCGGTCCGTCGCGCGCAAAGATGGCTCCGCCGTCCGCGCGGATCATTCAGTCCGACTTGACATCCGTCGAATTACCTGATGCTTCTTCTTCCAACCATTTCTGTATCGCCCCTCCAATCGCGTGCATCACAGGCGATATGGCGCTGGCGTAGATGACGCGGTGATCCTTAAACCACCTGCTCTGCACGGCGACGAGACGATATTCCCATCGGCCGTTATCCCGCTGGCGGAAACCGAACACGGGCCCGCCGCTCATTCCCTTCATACTGATTGGCGCGCTAACCTCGCCAATCAACCAATCACCCCCAGGAGCATCAATTCCGTCAGGCGCCCGTTCCAGGCGTTTTATCAGGACTAGCGTTGCGCAGACATCCAGGCCCACCTGTTCCCTGTTCTGAACCACGCGCGAGCACGGCTCCATCAAATCTTCTGGGAAGCCTAGCATCGCATAGAAGCTGAATTCTATTTGATTCGTCCCGATCCAGTGCTTGCGCTCAAAAGGGATAACTCCGTTGGCTTCCAGATGTAGCTTGTAGTAATCGTCCAGCGGTATAAGTGCGAAATCAATGCCGAGATCCTTCTGATCGATGCGCAATTTGTTTGCTCGGTCGTAGTCAAAAACAGTCTTTTCTTTCACTTTGGCGTCCGGACCAAAGTAGTCGAGAAAGGCAAAGTTCCCAGTCAGCTTGATCCATCCCTTTTTGACATAGTCCTCAAGAACATCAAGAAGGTTATGCCCTGCGGTCACGTAATGCCAATGCCCGTTGAGTGCGAGGACGAACCCTGGGAAGCAGAAGACTTGCTCCTTTGTTCGGAAGGCCTTTTCTTCCTGATCGAGTGGAAAGTACGTTCCCGAAAGTCCAACTAGATGGCGAGACATCCACTTGATAAACTCGTTTTGCTGCTTCACATATCCGCCATAATCGTTTTCGTTCATGGGCGTGACCCTCGTGTGCTTCCGCCAAACCCTTGGAAACGGCGTACTCGCAGTAATCATACGCGTGGGCGCTAGCCTGTGTGCCTTTCTGTGCGGACTAATTCCGCACGGGGTATCTGGGGGTGTCCACGGAATGGCGGAACATCAGGAACTAGCGACCGTAGCCGGTAAGTCAGTATCCAGCCGGCACGCTCTGACACCCAGCCGATCAAATTCGCCAGCAGCGGAGTAGTACCAAGTCTCCCCCTTTCGCAGACCCCGCAGCCCCCCGACTTCTGGTGAGAATCGTCGATCCGCCGGTGCACGGTGGCCGGTCCGATGATGTACTGCAGGACCCGCGCTTAATGAATCACTATGTTTGACATCCTCGACAAGCTCTGCTATCTCTAGAATTAGTGAACGATATCGTTCACTAATTCAACCAAGAGAGGCAGCACCATGCGAATCGACCTGCAGGATACGCGTGTCGGCTTGTTCAACTTCGAGCTGCTTCGAGTCTTGAGCAGCCAAGCAAGCGAGGGAGCCGAGATCGGCGAATGTGTCGCCGCCATGAAAGACGTTCGCAAAAATGATACAGAGAGCTGGACCGTCGCCTGGAACTCGTTGGCCGACAGAACTGCCGCTTCGGCCGAACGCTTCTTGCAGGCGGGGCAAACCGTGAGTGCGCGCGGAGCCTTGTTCCGGGCCAGCACCTATTATCAGGCCGCGGTCTTCTATGTGAGGTCCGAGGATCCGAGGTTCGCGCGTCTGAGCGGCCGCAGCCAGGCACTGGGAAGGCAAGCCGCCCGGCTTTGCAATCCGCCGATCGAAGTGCTGGAAATCCCCTTCGGAGCGCACAAGCTGCCCGGCTATTTCCTCAACGGCGGTTCGGGCAGGCGTCCCACGCTGATAGCCCTGGGCGGATTCGATTCGACGGGCGAGGAATTGATCCATTGGATCGGCTTCGCTGCTGCCCAGCGCGGTTGGAACTGCCTCATTTTCGAAGGCCCGGGACAGTGGAGCGCCCTGCGTGATGATCCGGCGTTGATCCTGCGGCCCGATTACGAGGTGCCTGTGAAAGCCGTCGTGGACTATGCCGTAAGCCGTGCCGATGTCGACGTTTCGCGACTCGCCCTGATCGGCTACTCACTGGGCGGCCTCTTGGCTCCGCGTGCGGCGGCCTTCGATCCACGCATTCGTGCCTGCATAGCCAACCCGCCGGTGATCGATGTCGGCAACGCCATCCGCGCGGTCTGGCCGGCGCCGCTCCGGCGGGTCGGCGGAGTCTTCGACGTCCTTTTCGATGTCCTTTTCGCCGCGCTTGCCAGGCGCTACCTGCATGTGCGCTGGTTTTATCATCATGCCCGCTGGTCGATGGGAATCCAGCACCCGCATGAATTTTTCGAGACGTGGCGGCCCTACACATTGCATGGCCTGGAGACGAAGCTTCGTCAGCCGCTTCTTTGTCTTTTCACCGAGGATGAAATTGCCCAGACGAGCAAAGCAATGGTCCTGGAGACGATGCAATTCTTGACCGCCATCGAGGCCCCGGTAGCGATCCGCTTCTTTAGCCGGCGCTCGGGTGCCGCGAGCCATTGCCAGATGGGCGGCTTGCAGGCTGCCCAGGCGAGCATTTTCGATTGGCTCGACGACGTGACGCGCCGCGAGCCTGCTCCTGCATCATTTTCCGCACCGCATGAACTTATCGAAGCGCTCGAGCGTTATCACGGAAAGAGCGTTACGGAACTGCTGGATCGTGAGAGGCATATGGCTGTAAGCTAAATCGCCGTGTGTAGATTCGCAGCAAGCTGTGCAAGCGCCGGCGTGCTATCCAACCTGGAAGAGCCTAAAACCCGGGGTGCCATGCTTTCGCGACTGCTCGAAATAACAGACGAAACTTGCAAAGGCTCGCGAAAGCATGTCCCGACTCATCTCGGCAGTCCCGGACGCATCAACAAATCGGGGGGTGCCCAACATACCTCGACGGGGCGCCTGACGGGGGCGGGACATGCTTTCGCGAGTTTGCCTGACTGTTCTGGGGCGATGTCGGGAACTCGCGAAAGCATGGCACCCCGGGTTGTAATGCTTGCCGTATTACAAGCCACCCAAGGACCGACTGCTGCAAGATCACGTACGGTCACTTAGCACTCCAGGGAGGTGGCGGCATGAAGAAGCAGTCTCGTTCGGCTCGGCCGCGGGGACGGCCCAGCAGTGCTGCGATCGATCGCGCTCTGATCGCTGCTGCACTCGAGGAATTCACTGTGCGCGGGTATCACGCCATGAGCATGGAGTCCATAGCCGCCCGGGCCGGCGTCAGCAAGGTTTCCTTGTACCGGCGCTGGAGTTCCAAGCTCGCCATCGTAACCGAAGTGTTGCGGTTCCTGAGTGAAGTAACTCCTGTCAAGGATCACGGCAGTCTTGCAGCCGATATCCGCGCTCTTCTCAAAGAATACATCGGCTCAAGTACCGCAAAGTCCGCCGCCAAGATATTCATGAGGATGATGGGAGAAATCAGTGGCAACCCTGAATTCCTCGCCTTGTATCGTACACACCTACTCGCTCCCCGCCTTGCGCAGCTCCGCAGCCTTGTAGAGCGGGCCCGCGCTCGCAAAGAATTGCGTGCCAATTTACCGACCGACGTGGCTTGTGCCATGATCGCCGGATCACTTTTTTTGTATTATCTAACCCTTCTCGCGGAGGCCGAGGTGGATATGTCAAGCAATCTCGTGGAACAGTTAACGCGCGCGATTCTCAGCGGAATTAGGAAATAGCTCGCAAGGTGCGACGGGCTCCAGAGCTTCTCGCAATCGCTGAGCGGTGGTCTCCGCGGGTTCGTGGAGACATTCGGTCGATCCGCGTGCGGGGTCAGGAGACCGCGCACAGTTGGTGGACCTCGCCAACCCGTCGGGCTAGTATCAGCCGGTTTGCGCAGGGCTATTTAGTCACATGATGACTCTGGCGACCTTCCGAGCGTGCTGGTCCGTACAATTATCTCCACGTGAACTATGGTGGGGACAGGACGAGAAACTCCGCGTGAACACCGCCGGAGGCATCATCCTAGACGGAAAGTACCTTTGCCCTCAAGCCGCAAAGCGATTACACTAAGCAGCGATGGAACTGGCCGGCATAAGGCTTTCTTGACTGTTGCGATGGGACGGCAGGGATGTTGGCGACGCTGTTAGGACTGACTCTCCTCTGGTTACCTGCGAACGCGAGTGAAGCACCGCCAGTTCCGCAACCGACGCGCCAACCTGCATCTGATCAAGCCTCGTTTGAACTACTACGACCCTTGCGGGCTGCCCACCGACAGCCTGCCGAGCCAAGACCAGTACATCGGCCGATGCGCAATAGACGGGCCTGGTTCGAGGACGATGTTGAGGAGCTGTCACGCGATCACAAGCCCCTTCAAGCGTGGGAAATCACACGAGGCCTTGAGCTGCTCAAACTCGATCCATGCGCTTTGATGGGTTCGGCCGATCTGAACTGTGCTCCACACGTCCCGCTGATCTACGCAATCTGCACGCTGCTCATTTAGATCTTCTCAACACCGTCGGAGTCGTGCGCCCATGCGCCCTGTGGGCGACCGAAGATTGACCCTACTTGGGTGCCGCTTCACATTACCTAATCGCGTTGAGGAGGACTAAAAGATGTTGGTGCTAACGCGCAAGCTGGGCGAGCGTCTGGTCATCGCCGATTCCATTGTTGTAACCGTTGTCCAGGTCCAGGGAAACAAGATCCGCCTGGGGATCGAGGCTCCGGCCGGTGTTCCCATCCTTCGCGAGGAGCTTCGGACCGGTGTCGTCAGCCGTTCGCCTGAAACAAGACAGCGCGGGGCCGGGATCCGAGAAGTGGGCGCTGTTCATGACCAGCCGAGTTAACCGGAATGCACGGGAGCCGGGGCGGGACCTTCCTGCCTAACGCGGGGCCGTCGGCGCCCCGACTCCCGGCCTAAAGCTGTAAGCTCGCAACCACCGAGAGGAAATGCGCCTTCGTTGCACGCTTGCTTGCACGACCAGCATGCCAACCCTACAATCCGCTGCATGTTTCACGCGCAGACTCCGGTCAGTGATCTGCCCTAACCGCCGGCCGCGCGATTTACTGATGAAGAACCGACTATGAAATACTCTCATTCACAATCTTTGGCCTTGGCGATCGTCCTCATGGCGAGTCCTCAGTGCTGGGGCCGGCAGGATGCCAAGTCGCTTTCCGGCGAGATCTTTCAGAGCCAGTTTGACACCAGCAGCCCGGCCATCGCTCCGCCGTGGTCCATGAAACCTTGGTTCTGGGAGGATGATGTAAACACGGCTGAGGCTGTTTGGGACCTGGTCAACGGTTGCCGGGAACACGAATTGCCTCTGGGCGCGGTGCTCATCGATAGTCCCTGGGCCACTGCTTACAATAATTTCCGTTTCGACGAAAAGCGCTATCCCAATCCGCGCGCCATGATCGACGCGCTGCACGCCAAAGGCATTCGCGTCGTGCTATGGATGACCAATGTTGTCAACACGACCAAGGACCGGTCCGATGCGCCGGGTGATGGCGAAGACCTCTACGCCATTGGGAAGGCCAAGGGCTATTTCGTGAATCATGGCACGCCGGTGCGTTGGTGGAAGGGCCGGGGAGGCATGATCGATTACACGAATCCCGAGGCTCTGGCCTGGTGGCATCGCCTCATGGACCGCGCCCTTTCCCTTGGTATCGATGGCTGGAAAGTGGACGGGGCCGCGGAGCTGTTCATCCTCACACCCCGGCAGACATCTCGGGGCGTGCTGAGTCTCCGCGACTATGTCGACCTCTATTACCGGGACACTCTCCACTATGGCCGGCTGTCCAGGGCTGATTTCGTCACGATGGTGCGGTCGGTAGATATCGCGAATTCGCAGGGGAGCGACCAACCGCACGCGCCCTTCGACGCGGCTCCGCTTACATGGGTGGGCGATCAGCGACACTCCTGGAACGACAAAGGAATGGACGAAGCCGTGCGCAGCGCATTCCGTGCCATGGAACGGGGCTACCCCCTGGTCAGTTCCGATACCGGCGGTTATCAGACAGCCACCAAGCACGTTCGAGGCATGCCACGAACTCTCTTCCTGCGGTGGGCGCAATGGAACGCGCTGACGCCTTTCTTTCTGAACGGCGGCCACGACGAGCACCGCCCCTGGAAATTCGATCCGGAATTCTTGCGCATTTTTCGGCGTCACATGTGGCTCCACAGCGAACTGATTCCTTTCTTCTACGCGCAACACGTCCAAGCCAGCCTGCGCGAGGGCAAGCTGATGCATGTCGGCCCCGGCAAGCACGAATTCCTGCTGGGCGACGCTCTGCTCGTCGCCGTGATGACCGGTGAAGAGCAGAACAGGGTCGTCACGTTTCCGGAGGGGACCTGGTTGGACTACTGGGATAACAAACTCGAGTATCGCGGCGGGCAGCAAGTTTCGGTCGCCGTGCCCGAGGAGCGCAGCCCGGTGTTCGTTCGCCTGGGCTCGATCATCCCGCTCGATGTCCAGAACGATGCAGTCAACCATGGCAGCGCCGCCTCCAAAGGATGGCGCACGCTTGATATTTATCCGGCCAAGGAAGCATCTCAGGCAACGCTATGGGATACGGCATCCTTCCCACCAAACCTCCAGCGCGACCGAACGCTGGTCTATTTGACGCCAATCGACAACGAGATGGAGGTTCGTCTGGAAGGAGGAGCAAGCAGAGACACGATCTTGCGCATACGACGCTTTTCCGCTCCCACGAGCGTCGAGGCCGACGGAAAGCTGTTAGAGCGGCGCCCCAACCGGGCCTCCTGGGAAGCTGACCGCCAAGGTTGGTGGTATGACGGCGACGATAGGCGTCTATGGATCCGTTTGGCGAACGCTCGGAGTAGTCGTGTACATTGACCTGCGCCCTCAGGAAATAGCAAGAAATGGCGAGAATTCTTCCACTCGAGGCAATACTCTAGGAATCTAAATGACTGTGTGCAAATCGGCTGATACTAGCCCGACGCGTTAGCGAGGTCCTCGCTGACGCTTCGGGCAAGTACCAGCGGAATCGTGCACGGTGATGCAGATCCCTCTCGGCCTCGCCGCCCGTCAACTCCATCGGGCCTCGGGCTTTTGCTTCCACAGCCAGATGATCCAGTCGACGTTCTTCGGCTCACCGCCGAAGTCTTTGAGCCGGGTCATGCATTGGCCACGATGGTGCTGGGAGTGCATGGCTGCTTGCACCAGTGCCTCGGCGACGGTGATCACACACGGCGGGTCGGGAAACCAAGGAATGCGCACAGTGCTCGACAAGGCCTCCGGCTTGAGAGCGGCCGTATAGTCACGCAGCCCGGCGTGGCAAATCTCCGCTCGAGCTTTCAACTCATCGTAAGAAGGCGGGGCGCCGCCGTGCGGGCCGCCGGGGGTCTCACCGCGCAGCACGGCCAGGAAGCCACTTTGTACGCCGATGATGTGGCCTACGCGTTGGCGCAATTCTTCATGCTCGCGCGCGGGTGATTTCCCCCAGGTATGAAAGAACACCGCATTGGCCCATTCGGCATGTGCCAGCAGATCGCGCAGGAATGAAAGCATCGCGAGACCTCCCTAATCATGGTAGTGGCTCAAGCTGCCAGCTTGAGCTACGCCTATTCTCTCCGCGAAACCGTCCAAAGACCAGGGCCTACGCATGTGGCAACAAGCATTCGCATCTTTTTACCTGATCCCTTCTTTCCCCGCTTCTGCTGAGACTGTTTGGCTACCGAGCGGGCGGTAGCCAAGAAGTCAAAAGCGAATTGAGATCTGGTGCTTGATTGCACCACAGTCATCGGAAAAAAACGCCGTTTCAATGGCTGCTTGGCACAATCGGGCGAAAGGTCGCGCAATCGAGCAGCAGGTTCGCTCCAGGTGGAACGCTCAGAGCTGCGTGGACGGCCGCCAGCAATGATTGGGATGGCGTGTAGTCCATCCGCACTTCTGTCCAACTTGTGCCTATTGCGATTCGCTTCTCTGATTCCTCCAATTGCAAGATAGCCTCCACAGGCTTATCCGACTTCAAGAAACAAGTGAACCGGTGCGGTATGTCTGGTGTAAATAGAATCGGTGGCAACGGAGTTTTGCCCACAGGCAGTAGAGCCGACTGCTTGCCATCCTTGGCATCAAGACTTACCTGCGGCAGCCAGCGTACCTGGCTGCCGGAACGATAATGGCGCGACAGGAACGCCAGCTGATTTTCTTCGAAGCCGCCCCAGTCGGAACAGCCGTCGTAGCTGGGCACGATGGAGTGATCGGCCGTGGCACTCGGTTCGATGCGCCGCATGGGCGTCGAGGAGCGAAAACCAGCTTTATCGATGACGTTTCCAATGACGTAGCAGGGCAGCGTGCTGCTGGGCAGCTCAACGCTGCACGTGTGATCCCTGACGTCTGCCTTGAACGTGTGCCAGTAACGTCCATGCCAGTGTCCCTCGTCTTGAAAACTGGCGTTCAATTCCGCTGCTGCGGCTTCGCCTTGAAAAGTCCACCGAACTGTCTGGCGACCGTTTCTCTCCTGAATCTCACTTGGCGAAACACTTAGAAACGGCGCCTTACCCTTCAGATGAATGTCGAGCCAGGCAAACGCCTGTTCGTTGACTGCGAGCGACACGGCATGATCCCAGTTGGGCAACAGGCTCAGATGTTTGGGACCGGCAGCGAGTTGATAAGTCCGCATCACGGACGGGAGATAATAGAAGCCGTCGTTCGTCCCCGTGAACCAGGCAATAGGGACTTTGGACTTTTGCAAGCGCCACGCGGGATCGAGCGTCTTGGCCCAGCGTTCGCGGTAAGCCGGGCTGGGCGACGGCCTGCCATTGCGACTCTGGCCGTCCCACCAGGCGTTGCCCAGTTGCAAACTGCCGGTGCCGAAGAAGCAGGAGCAAGCTTTGAGGCGCTGGTCCAGGCCCGCCATCAAGGTAGTGAAGAATCCGCCCCACGAGCTGCCAGCCATGCCAATACGGCTTCTGTCCACCTCGGGTCGCGATTCAAGAAAGGAGACTGCCTTGAGCAGTGCTACAGCCCCGTGGTAAATCGGGGCTTGCCGCAGGTCTGCACCAAGATCGAGGCCTGCGTTAATGGGGTAGCCGCCGGTGGACCTGTAACCAGGTTGAGGGAAATCGATGCAGAGCGTCGCGTAGCCACGGCGAGCGCCAGCTTCCGTGTAAGCGGGCGACGCCTGCCCTAGCCCGCCGGGGTTCCAGATATAAGCGGGCAAGTTCTTGGCGCCCTGGGGATAGGAGAAATAAGCGAAGATTTCGACGTTCTTCTCGCCATCCATTTCCGAATGGAAGCTGACCTCCTCGGTGATGATGTTTTCTCTCTGCGTGGTTTTTAGAGTTTTGGCATTGAGCGGCGTGGCCAGGAGTGCCGGCACATCGAACACCGGATCATCGCCAGCGCGTGTGGAGACAGGACAGACGAGCAATAAAATACACGTCGGTAGCCAGTAACTCATGGTCGGCCTCCGCGAAACGCCACGATCTACGGAGTCAGGAAGAGAGCCAAATCCCATGCTCGACTTCATCACCCTGTCGCGCGATCCTGGCAAAGTGCAGCAGCTAACAGATGGCATCGAAGCGTGTATGCACGGCGCAGGGCAGGAATGGAACCTGCAAGTGGTCGATGGCCATCAACACGACCTGTTCTCCGGATACAACGCGGGAGCGGAGCAAACCGACGGCGAAATCCTGATTTTTATTCACGACGATGTCCAGCTACTTGGCAATCGCCACGCGCTGCGCCTGCCGTTGGAACTTCTGCAAGATCCCTCGACTGGTTTTGTCGGCGTGGCCGGCAGCCGAACGGTCCTGACAGATGGCGGGCTCTGGTGTCGCCGAGAAACGATTGCGGAAACGCGCGGCATGGCAGGCCATCCAAGCCCGGAGAATGAATTTGGACTGCACTGGAACGTTTGGCCTCACATCTCTTGTGCCGTCTTCGGTCGGGTGGCGGTTCTGGATGGCGTGATGTTAATGTGCCATCGGCGCACGTTCGACAAGCTGGGCGGTTTCGCGGCGGGCTGCTATCAAGGCTTCCATTTCTACGATATCGACATCACGTTTCGCGCCGCCCTGGCGCAACTAGCCAATTACGCGGTCCCTTTCCCTCTTTTCCACGCAAGCGTTGGCTTTCCTGACGAAGAATGGGAAGCGAACCGGCTCATCTTCGTGAGCCGGTTCGGCAGCTTCTTACCCTTCACCGTGTAGCACGCTCTTACCACGCGCCCATGCAGCAGCCGACGCCGCTGCCGCCCGTCAGCGGTAAGGCGCGGCGCTCGAACGGCAGCTTGAGGTACTCCGACCTATCGAAGATGACCCGGCCGCCGATCACCGTATGGGTCACGTGCGTGGCGTTTTCAAAGGGATCGCCGTCATATAACACAATATCGGCCACTTTTCCCGCTTCCAGGCTGCCGAAGCGGTCCTCGATGCCGAGAAGATGAGCTGCGTCAAGCGTGATCGCGCGCAACGCACGATCGAAACCAAGCCCGTTGACCATCGCGATGCCGGTCTCGAACCGGAGGACGCGAGTTTTGGGCACATAGCCTTCGAACGAAGTAGCAATCACGATCGGGATCTTGTGATTTGCAAGCATGGCGGCATTGCAAAGGTGGCTATTGTAGGTCTCCAAGCTCGCGCCGACGCGCTGCATGGTCGGATGCACCACCACCGGCACCTTGGCCGCGGCAATCGTGTCGGGGATGAGATAGGCCTCGGTGGCCAGGTCCAGGATGGCACGCAGGTGAAACTCTTTGGCTAGGCGCAGCGCGGTATCCAGGTCGTCGGCCCGGTGGGCGCTAAAGATGCACGGCAGCTTGCGCTCCAGCGCCGCGTTGAGTGCCTCCAATTTCAAATTGCGCGGCGGACGCTTGTCGTCGTCCTTCGCGGTGGCCCGCTTCTGGGCGTCGTTCTGGGCTTGGACGAAGGCGGTGCGCACCAGGCTGGCCGTCCCCATGCGCGTTCCGGGAAGCTTTCCGGGATAGGCTTGTTTCGGAGCCTCGCCCAGGTTGATCAGCAGACCCGCGGGGAAGCGCAGCGTCATCTGCTCCGCGGTCCTGCCGTAGGTGTGGAACACGCCGCTCTGCCCGCCGAAAACGTTGACCCGGCCGGGCGTGGCGTGCACGATCGTAACGCCCTGCTCGCGCAGGAACTGCAGGAGGGGCTCATTGGGATTGAAGCCGTCCAGCACGCGGAGGTCGGATTGATTCGGGTCGCTCTGCTCGTCTTGTTCCTGGTCGGCGGGGATGTTCAGTGCGCCGGTGATGGGGATCACCGCATGGGCGTCGATCAGCCCGGGGGTGACGACGGCTGCCGAAATCACCGGCGTCTGGGCCGGCAACTCGAGTCCGGCACGAGGACCCGCATAGCGGATCTTGCCGTCTTCAATCAGCAGCGCCCCGTCGTCAATCGTTCCCTTGGCGACGGTGTGCAGTCGCCCGGCGAATACGGCAAAACGTGACGGCGACTGGCTCAGGGCGGCAGCGTCTTTGGGCGTTGCCGGGGTCTGGACCACGGGCTGCGGTTTGGTGGGCGGCGGCGGCTTGGGCAGCGGACTCGGGTCGGCCAGGGCAAAGCCGCCCGCCTGGTAGGCCCATTGTTTTTGTTCCGACCTATCAAACACGCGCACGCCGTCGATGTACGTCTCCAGCACCTGCGTGTAGACGCTGAAAGGTGCTCCGGAAAGTACGACAAAGTCCGCATCTTTTCCCTTGGCTAGCGATCCTACGCGATCCTCCAGGTGCAGCATTTGGGCACCATGCAGGCTAAGGGCGCGCAAGGCGTGATCCTCGGGCATGCCGCCCCGCACGGCGATGGCGCCCGTGCGCAGGAAAAAGCGCGATTCGGTGATGAAGTCGTCGGTGTTAATGGCAACCTTGACGCCTGCCTTGTCAAGGATCGCGGCATTTTCCTCCAGCAGCGCCGCAGTCTCCATCTTGCCGCCGGGACTATCCACCAGCGTCAACGAGACGGGCACTTTGCGCCGAGCCAATTCATCGACAATGCGGTAGCCTTCGGTGGCGTGTTGCAGCACGATCTCGAACCCGAATTCTTCCGCAATGCGCAGCGCCGTCAACAAGTCGTCCGCCCGATGCGTGTGGAAATGGACGGTGCGCTTGCGTTCCAGCACTTCGACCAACGGTTCCAGGGCGATATCCTTCTCGGGTTGCGGCACGTCCTTCCCGGCGGCGACGGCTTGCTTGTACTTCACCCATTTCTGCTGGTAATCGCGTGCCTTGATGAACTGCTCGCGCTGGAGGGCTGCCACCTTCATACGCGTGCCCGGCGCCTGGCCCTGAGCCCGGCGACCGTAGCCCTTGGGATTTTCGCCGTTGGCCATCTTCAGTCCGCCAAGCACCTTGGTGTTGGGGATGCGCATGGCTTCGATAGTGGCGCCACGGAGCTTGACATACAGCGTTTGACCGCCGATGACGTTGCCGGAGCCCGGCATGATGTTGGCGGTCGTGATGCCGCCGGCAACTGCCATCTTGATGCCCGGATCATCAGGATAGATGGCGTCCAACGCGCGCAGGCCTGATTGAACGGGCCCGGTCATTTCGTTGCCGTCGGAGTTGGCGGGAACTTGCGGTCGCGGATAAATGCCAATGTGCGAATGCGTGTCCACCAACCCGGGGATGATCGTCTTACCCGATGCGTCTCGCACCGCGGCTCCCTGGGGCACGGTTACTTCGTCTGCCGAGCCGACGGCCACGATCTTGCCCTTGCGGATGACAAGGACGCCGTTTTCAATCGCTGGCCCCTCGGCAGTCAGAATGCGAGCGCCGCGGAACGCGACCGTGCCGTCCGATTCGGCAGCCGCGGCCGCGGATATGAAAAGAATGGAAGAAGCAAATCCAATCAAGAAACTTCTCGCCCGGCCCATGCCTGGTCCCCCTGATCAGCAGAATTCCTTCGAGCCAACGTCATTCTGGAGTGTTACCATAACGCCGAAGGCTCAGCCATGCCAGGAGATTCAGTTATGTCATCGCGATCCACATCCGGTTTGGACTCCAAAAAACGGTGGGCCTATTGCCTGGCCGCGCTGTGCGTTCTGCTTGCGAGCACAGTTCCCGTTGCCGCGGCTCAACCCTCGCCCAAGATATACGTGATTCTGTGGTTCGATACCGAGGATTACATCCTGCCGGCAAGCGATGATTCGGCCCAGCATATCGCGGAGTTCCTGAGCCATGAAGGCATTCGCGCGACCTTCAAGGTTGTAGGGGAGAAGGCACGCACGTTGGAAAGGCGCGGCAGGACCGACGTGATCGCGGCTCTCAATCGCCATGAGATCGGCTACCATTCCAACTTCCATAGCACCCAGCCGAGCCCTGCCATGTACTGCTCGAATCTCGGCTGGGACGAAGGCGTGGCCGAGTTCGAGCGCCGCGAGCGTCCCGGTTACGAGGACGTGAAACGAATCTTCGGCGTCACGCCGAGCTGCTACGGACAGCCCGGCAGTTCCTGGGCGCCGCAATCTTATGGGGCGATGAAAAACTGGGGAATGGAAGTGTACCTCGATGCCGGCCGGCACGTCCGGCTGGACGACCGCCCGTGCTACTACTGCGGCGTGCTCAACCTGTACAAATTGGCGTTTCAGTTGCGCGCCGCCTTGGGTGGTCCCAAGGACCTCGAAGTGGCGGAGCAACAGTTCGTGGACGCACGTGCCAAGCTGCTTGCCGAAGGCGGCGGCATCGTCAGCACGATTTATCATCCTTGTGAGTTTGTCCACAAGAAGTTCTGGGACGGCGTCAACTTCCGCGCGGGGGCCAATCCGCCGCGCGAGCGCTGGCAGGTGCCGCCCATGAAGACGCGGGAGGAAAGCAAGGCCGCGTTCCAGGTCTTCGAAGGCTATGCGCGCTTCATGAAGCGATTTCCGGAAGTGGAGTTTATCACGGCAAGCCAGGCAGCCAAGCAGTATCGTGATCTCGCACGGCACCGCACCTTTACGCCCGCCGATCTCAAGAAGATTGCCGCTGCCGTGACGGAAAACGTCAGCTATCAAAAGCACGACGACTATACGCTCTCGGCCAGCGAAGTCTTCACTCTGCTGGACCAATATGTCGCCGAGCGAAGCGCAGGGCGTGCGCCCAATTCGTTTGCTCTAGAAGCTACACCATACGGCCCCTCCGACGTGGTAGCGCCGCTGAAACAGGCAGTATCTACGGACGGCAGTCAGTTCACGCGCACTGCCGTAGATGTTGCTGATTTTCTGCGGAAGCAAGGCCGCATTCCGCCAAGCGTTTGGCTGGGCAGCGTGGCGGTGCCGCCGGAAGTCTTCCTTCAGGGCCTGGCACAGGCCACGGTGGATTTGGTGGAGGGTAGGCCTATTCGCGACAACATTTCGCTCCCGCCTGCCAGGCTCGCCGCCGCGGATTATGTCGCAGCCGACGATCCTGGCCTCTGGGGATGGGTGATTTTCCCGCTTGGCTTCCGCGCCCCGGCAATGATGGAACTTGCCAAACGGCAGGCGTGGACTTTGAAGCCGGCGTTGCTGCAGCGGCAAGCGCCAGTGGACCGCCGTCCATGATAGGTTGAGCGCGAGCCACCGCACTGATGCCAAGGCTGGCGTCCCGGACCGCTGGGCAAAAGAAGTTGAACTTCGGCTGCCGGACGGTTAGCACAAGTTTCGTCGCCGATGCTTACTGCCAGCGGCCTTGCTACGGAATTCGCCAAACACGGGGACGATGCGGCTGCGAGTCTCGGGTCGATGTCTCAAGAAGCGTCACACGTCAAGAGGCTCGATAGAGCGGAGGTTGCCGTGGCACCACGAGATTTCTGGACGAACGTTCGTGCAGGAGCCAGCTTCGTCGCTCCCCAAGCAACTGCTGACTCGCCAAGACTTGATTCGGCTGCAATCGAGAACATCCTGAAGCGTGAAGTCATTTGGCTTACGCCAAAGACAGTGGAGGGATTTGACCCGAAAGAGTTCGAGTTCCTCTCACCGGCTGAACGTGCAAGTCTAACCGATGCGGTGGACCGCTTTCGCGATATTGCTCGCAAAGTCCCACCCAACAAACCGGCGACGGATGAGCAGATTCAGCAGGCTCTTCCCCAGTTCCACCGGATCGTGGAGATTCTGCGTCCGGATAAATATGCCGATCCCGACGCCTTCGTCATTGGCAAGAGGGTAGAACAACGGCTAGCCGATCATTTCCCGCCTTCCATCTGTGAACTTCGCTTTGGGACAGGAGAAGATACAAGCGGTGGGCCAGCGCTCTGGATTTGGGTGGTTTTGAAGAATGAAGCGGCAGCGAAAGATGTTTTCTCATCGAACGTCAGAGCTGTCCGGGAATTGTTGGAAGCCACTGTAAGAGAGCTTGGGACAGACCGCTGGCCGTATGTCCGCTTCAGGACTGATGCGGAACTGCAACCTCCGACGAAAAAGGCCAAGGGATGAGTCTACACGCCGATTTGCTCGCACAAGCTGAGTATCTGGCGAAAAAAGAACCGAAACGCCCGAGGCAAGCAAGCCTGCGGAGGGCAATCTCCGCAGCATATTACGCCCAGGGCGAACGCATCAAACTCCACCTCAATTATTGAGAGGGCCTTGATTGGGACAAGTGTACAGGCCTACGATTCTTCCGGACTTTCACCTATTTCCCGGAGGAACGCATGGTTGCTACTACTCACGTGGGGTTGTT
>DATGZX010000116.1:0-35903 GCA_035296965.1 Gemmataceae bacterium | reverse complement strand
GCGTTAAGCCTGCTCAAGCGGAATCCGGCCAAAACGAGCATCGCACGGAAACGCAAGGCGGCTGCCTTGGACACGGGTTTTCTCGAGGAAACCTTGGCTGGGGCACGAAACCTAGAGAAAGTTTGATGCGTTCGCCCTGGGCGATTGCGGGGCGATCTATGGCGTGGAAGTGCCGTCCGTCAACGCCGGCAAGGCGCCCACGGTTTGGCAGAGCTATGACATTGAATTCCACTCACCGAAATTCGAGGATGGCAAGAAAACCGAGCCGGTGCGCATGACGGTTTACTGGAACGGCGTGAAGGTGCACGACAACACCGAGGTCAAGGTCGATAACACGACCGCCGGCCGCGGTGGCGACCCCGCCACGCCCGGTCCGCTCATGCTGCAGGATCACGGGGCCCCTGTCCAATTCCGCAATATTTGGATGGAGGCGATCAAGTAGAGAACGTTTTGTGTTGCGCGCTCGCCTCAAACGCGCGGGCGCCTGACACAAAGCGATGAGCTGTCAGCGCCAGCCTGTCCCCACCCACGGCAGGACCTTGAAATCCCGGAAGGCTTCCCCAAGTCTGCGCAAGTAGGCGCTCAATTGACCCGTATGATGCTGCACGTGCCGGATGTTGTAGATGTGCAATTCGCCGCGTGAGGCTGGTCTCCTGGGAAACCGCGACGGACCTTGCAGCGATTCGGCTGTTTCAAAAGCAAGCCTCTCCAGCATCTTCTGCCGGCAGATCGCAAGGTAGGCGAGCGTTTCGTCTTTGCTCAAGCCAGGGCTTGAAGCCGGCAATCGTTCGTCGCCGCCGCGGCAATGAAGATCGCGCAGCTCGAACGCTTCCTCACTGGGCGATAAATAGGCATCCACAAAGAAGAGCGTGTGATAGGCAACTTGCCGAAACGTATTATTGGCGATTTTCGCCTCCCAATGCTCCTGGGGACACATCTCGACGCATTTGTTTAACATGCAAAGCGCCGCCTCGAATTGGCCCGTGAGAATCTGTTTCACGTACTCAACCATGACGATTCCTCATCTTGTGTGAAACTTTTTGGTGTCATTGTTTGTAGTGCAAACCAACCTCTCTCTTGGACCCGAGCGACCGCTGAGGTCCTATAGGCCGGGCGGGTGTTCGTCAAGCTAGCGCATTGTCGTTTGGAGCTGCCGCCCTGGGTTCACAGCTCGTACATCCTCTAAAATCATGGACGCGCCACACACCCTGTCCCCTCATATAGGGTAGGAGTGACTATGAAAAACGGTCTTCGCAAGGCCCTGGACCACCTTTGGCAGTCTTCGCAACTGGTCGGGTTGACGGATGGTCAGTTGCTGAAGAGCTTTATTGTCGAGCGCGACGAGCTGGCGTTTTCGGCCCTGGTGCGCAGGCATGGGCCGATGGTGTTTGGCGTGTGCCGGCGCATCCTTCGGAATACCCACGATACCGAAGATGCGTTCCAGGCGACCTTCCTGGTCCTGGTCCAAAAGGCCAGCTCGGTGGTCAATCGGCAGGCGATCGCCTCCTGGCTCTATACCGTCGCCTTCCGAAGTGCACTGGAGGCCCGGGTCAGATCGATGCGTCGCCAGCAGAAGGAACGGCAGGTTCCGAATATGCCTCACCCGGAAGTCGCGACCACTGAGCCGCACGACTGGCAACCGCTCCTAGACCAGGAGCTGAACCGTCTTGCCGAGAAATATCGGCTCCCAGTCATCCTCTGCGACCTGGAACTCCGGCCGCGCAGAGAAGTTGCCCGCCAGCTTGGCTTAGCCGAAGGAACCTTGTCCAGCCGCTTGGCGCGCGGACGACGCCTTCTGGCGGAGAGACTGACGCGGCGCGGGGTCGTTCTCTCCGGCGGAGCGCTGGCGGCGGCTCTGGCACAATCCGCGTCGGCCGCAGTACCCCAGTCTCTACTTTCGTCGACTGTTCAAACAGCGATCTTGGTTGCGGCGGGTGAGTTCACAACTCCCGCCGCTATTCTCTCGAAGGGAGTGCTCAAAGTCATGTTCATGGCAAAATTGAAAGCGGTTGTCACGTCCGTGGTGGCAATATTGGTCCTCGGCGTGGGCAGCCTCGTCTGCAGCGCCGGCGGAGGCCAGTCCGCCCCCCAGGGTAAACCGCCGACCGAGCTGGACGCTCTGCGCAAGGAAAACGAACTGCTCAAGGTCAACTTGCGAGTCACCCTGGAGAAGATTCAGACCTTGGAAGCCGAAATTCACGGCCTCAAAGAACAAGCAGCGGTAGGCCAGGCCAGAACTCTGTACGAAGGGTACATAACTTCCGATATTAACTTGCAGAATTCTCGCATTAGCGACGCCGTCGCCGCAACATTACAGGCCAGCTTCATCACGGCTGTCCCCCCCGACCCGGCCCTCCAGGTCGAAGCCGCTCTCAGGCTGTTGCGCCAAACAGGCAATGCCGAATCCCGCAAGCGCGCGTTGGACCAGTTGGAAAAGGCGACGAAGAAGCTGAGAGAGCAAGTGGGTAAGGCGAAGTAGTTGTTCACAGGGTGCGGGGGGGCCGGCTTCGTTCATCCTCCCGCACAGTATACCCGCCCGATCCAGTCGACGCACTGCTGCCAACTCCCTCCTTGTAAGACTTGCATGTGCCCATTTCCGCCCACGACGCTGCCGGGCGACAGCCATCATTCCCAGGCGTAGCCAGGCCAGAGCCTGAGCGATCACGCCGACAACCATTCCAAGGCCGCGCGCCAGACAGTTTGATCGCCAATGTCCGCCCAGCCCTCCAGGCGTCGCGGCTGGTTATCGATGAAGAGCTAGCGCGGCCGAGACCGCCTCCGGGTTTGCCGCCGCCACTTTCAACAAGGCGCGGGCCGGACCCTCGGGTCGCCGCCGGCCTTGTTCCCAATTTTGCAAGGTCGCCACACTTACCCCAATCATTCGGGCAAACTCCGACTGCGACTTGTGGAGCTGCTGGCGGATCGCCTTGACGTCTACCGCGGCAAATTCCGTCACGCGGCACGGCTTCGTTTCGCCGCGTTTAATGCGGCCGGCCTGCTTGATACTACGAACCAAGTTGTCGAAGTCTCTCTTTCTCATCCGAACTCCTCCCGAACCCAACCGGCGAGAACCCGGAGCTGGTGGACAGTCAGGTCTTCCTGAGCATTCTTTCTGTATGCGTACAGCATGAACAGCGTTTCGCTGGGCTCATCCCAAAAGTAGATCACCCGGATGCTTCCCCGCTTCCCAACCCCCGGTAGCGACCAACGCAACTTGCGAAGGCCTCCGCTGCGAGGGATCGTCGCGCCTAGTCTTGGTCGCAGCACCAGCGCCAATTGCAAGGATTGGTACTGCTCGTCGTCCAGCAGCTCAGTGACCTCGCGAGTGAAGACAGGCGTTTCGATAAACCTCATGCAACAAGACCGCCTTCTCCCGCTCTCTAGGTCCGGGTTCCCCTGAGGCTCACGCTCACTATACGCCAATGGCGTATAGACGGCAACCCCGACCGGACAAAGCAGGCCTACAGGCTTTCGCGTTCATGGAGCTTGGGATTGATGAGTTCGGTTCTTGGGAAGGCCGCGAAAATAGGGCATCCATGGAATGATCACCGCCAGGACCCTCTGACTTATCTGCGGTCTATTTTGCCGCCGCCGTCCTCCCAATTCCAGACAGGTAATGCTGCGAACGGACAAAAATCATGCCGTCCGCAATCGCCGGCGTCGCCATGCAAAAATCGCCCATCTTGTTGACGGCTAACATCTCGAAATTCGGTCCAGCCTTCACCACCCTGATGTCGCCGTCTTCGCTTGTGAAATAGAGTTTGCCGTCTGCCGCCACCGGCGAAGCGCTCGTGCCGCCGGTGCCGCCCAGGCGTTGACGGTAGACCTGTTTGCCGGTGCGGGCTTCATAACAGTTCAGCATGCCGCTGTTCGAGCAGGTGTAGTAATACCCCTGGTAGACAATGGCCGACGGCATGTACGGGCCGCCGCGCTGTTTGCTCCAGGCGATGCGTTCGTTCGAATCGGCGCCCTCTTTCAATGTGATGTCGCCCGTCGCGCCGGGCCAGATCGCGTAGATCGGTTGGATGGGGCGGTAGCCGCTCGTTACAAAGATCAGGCCGGAGCCGACAACCGGCACCGGCACGGTGATCTCCGAGTTGCCAGCTAAGCGCCATAGCTCGCGCCCGGTTTGCGGGTCGTAACCGCAGATATGCTTGGTGCCGTTCACGATCAGTTCCGGGCGCGCCGCGTCTTCGCAGACGGTAGGCGTGGCCCAGGAGGGAATCTCGTCGCGCGGCGTGCGCCACGCCGGTTTGCCGTTATCGAGATCGAAGGCAGCGATGAAGGAATCTTTGTGCCGATCGCACTGGATGATAACCAGGTTCTTATAAAGGATCGGCGAACTGGCGACCCCCCATTGCAGATCGGGATCGTTGAAGGCGCCGACGTCGATGAGGCCAAGGTCTTGCTTCCAGTGCAGCTTGCCGTCCAGGTCGTAGCAAAAGAGACCCTCGGAGGCGAAATAGGCTACCACGTGCTTGCCGTCGCTGGCGGGCGTGGGATTGGCGTGGCTCGATTTGATGTGCCGCTTGATCTTGGGCACGCCTTCATGAGCAGTCCGATCCCAGAGGATTTTGCCGCTTTGCTTATCCAGGCAGTAGAGTCGCCAGGAGTGCTTGGTCACGTCCGCGGCGGAGGTGCCGGCGCCATAGAGCCCAGGCTTGAATTCCGTTTTGTCGGCGCCGCTCACTGCCGTGGTCACGAATACCCGATCGCCCCAGACGATGGGGCTGGAATGCGCCAGCCCGGGGATAGGCGTCTTCCAGCGGATGTTGCGTCCCTTCTCGACATCCCACGAGGTCGGCGGAAACTGTCCGTCGGCGACTCCGGATCCGTGATCGCCACGAAAGGACGGCCAGTTTTTCGCATGAAGAACAGTCCCCGTTTCTTCCGCCGGCTGCGGCAGTTTAGGAGAAGAGGCCTGACGAGTGACCGTCCGCTCGAAGATCAGGTCGGTTTTGCCTTCACGCAGAACAAATCCGGTTATCCGCCCTCCCTTGCGTTCGAAAATGATCTTGGTGGTGCGCGTCAGCGGCTGGAATTCGCCGGTCCCAGTTCCCTGTAAGAGGAGAACGCCGCCGTTGTCCGACCTGCCGACCAGCAGGCCGTCCTTGACGGCGATGTTGTAGCGCAGACCATTCGGACTCTCGAAAACGCCCGTGAAGGGCGTCAGGGATTGCCCTTGATAACCGAAGTCCACGGAGCCTGCTGGTTTGGCGCCGCCCTTTTTCAACAGCTCGACGATTTCCGAGCGCTTGGGCGGAGTAACGACCAATGCGGCCGACAGCAATTCGGTCTTGATCCTGCCCTTTTCGAGCAGGGTCCGAACCACTTCGCTGCTGCCCGAATTGAGCGCGGCCAGAAGTGCGGCGTCCGCGTTCGTCGCGCCGGCTTCCAGAAGGACCTTTACGATAGCAGCGTTGTCCTCTTCAACCGCGAGTCCGAGTGGCGTCCCGCCCCACACGGAGTCCGCGGCGTTCAGGTCTGCCTTATGAGCAATCAGGAACTTGACGGCGTCGAGCCGACTCTTGTATGCAGCGAACCACAGGGCGGTTGCACCGTAGTGGGTCTTGGCGTTGACATCTACCCCTTTCGCGAGCAAGGACTCGATGGCCTTGACATCACCCTGTCGTGCGGCGGCCCACAGAGACTCTTCAGGTTCACCGGCAAAGAGCATCGAGGAGAGTGACAAAACGAGAAGGCCAACCACGCAAAACAGCCTGACTTTGCAGCGCATCGTCGTCTCTTCCTGCTTCTTGGAATCCTGAATTGGGATCGACCGGTGGCATCCAATTGTCTGGAAGATTATTCTAGCCTATCGTCCAGCGTCATCGCTAGCAGTCAGTAGGGTGCGTCAAGCGTACTCGCGCCGACGCACCAGTCAGGGGGCGGTGCGTCGGCGCGAGTACGCTTGACGCACTCTACGACTATCGTCGGCGGTCATCGCTATTGTGTCGAGGAGGGATCAATCCTTGGCCATGAGTTCCAGCACGGTGGCATGAGCGGGTGGTCTGCGGTGCCAGAAGTAGCCTTCGACCATGCAGGCATGCTCGCGGTACTCGTCGGTTTCCATGAGTAGCGCATGCAATGCCGGCAGGCGGTAGTGCGGCACCATGGGAAAGAGGTGGTGGGGTAAATGATAATCCATGCCGAGCGGAAAGACCGCGAAGCGGATCAGCCGGCCCACCTCGAAGATGCGCGTGTTACCGAAGCGATCTCGGCCGGCGTTGCCGTGCTGAACGACTTGCCGCATGAGCATGAAGAAGGCAAAAGCCGTGGCCAGCGGGACGATCCAGAGGAGCACATAGTAGAGCCCCCACGGCTCGCCCGTCCAAACGCTGAGCCAGGCCAAGCCGGTGAAGAGTGCGGTCAAGTAAGTCATCCGCAAGAGTGTCTGCCAGCGCGGCGGCACGTCCGGCTTCAAGGCGGTGTGACGATACAACCGCTCCGGGACCAGTACATAAAACGTGCCAATGGCGGCCAGCAATGCGGGCGGCAGCCAGATCAATAGCGTCGTATTCTCGACATGCACCAGCCAGGTCAGGACGCCGGCAACGGTCGCGATGTAGAGCAGGCCGACAAGGACCAGCAGCTTGGTACGAGGCCCCTTGGATTCGTAGGGACCGCTCCCGCCGCCCGTCGCGGCATAGCGCGCTCGCATGCGGATATAGCGGACCAGGCTAGGCAGCCACAGGGCCTGTTTGACGACGCATCTCCAGACGAATTCGCGAGGACTCATCGGGAAGCGGAACCTGTGCCCGCTTGCTTCCATCTGTGTCACGTCCGGATCACGCTCGGGATCGTTGGGGAATTGATGGTGGGCGAGGTGCTGAATGCGATAGTGATGCGTCGTGCTCCAGACGGGAAACATGCAGAGCAGATCGGAAGTCAACTCGTTCAATAGCCGATGGCGAAAGAGCATGTAATGGCTGGCTTCGTGGCCAAGCGTCGTCAGTCGATGTTGGCCCGCGCCAATCAGCACGATCGCCGCCAGCGTCACTAGAATGTTCCAGGCCGCGGGTATGCCCCAGGTCGCGCGATAGTGGTAAAACGCAATCGTCAGCCCGATCACGGACGCTACAAAGAGATACTCGCGCGCCAGATAAAACCAGTTCGTGACATTGTCCGGTCGCCGGAGCACGTTCACCTGGCGTATGATCTCCGGGCTACGTATCTCTTCCCGACGCGGCAGAAGCGTGACGCTGGCCATGAAATGAATCCCATAAATTCTTTCCTATTCTACTTATTCTTGCCATCTTTCCGTATTTATCAACTCGAATCGATAGGAGATCGAGGAAATGAGGGCCCGTTTCAGCTGCAAAGATAGCAGTGCCCTGAATTCCGAACCGCATGTGGTGGTTTTCCAACCAAACTGCTCTTCCGCGGAGTGGCAGCTAGCAAAATCCTTGCCCCATTGAAGGAAGCCGAATATGCTGGCGAGTACTGCGTGATCACAAATAGTTCACCTTGAGCTCGCCGCTCGCCACAGCGACCGTCCAACCGGAGTGACCCCCATGCGCCAGAAGACGCTATCCGTCTGTTTTCTCTTGGCTTTGAACATCTGTCTCCAGGGCCAGCGCAGCTTCGCGGCAGTGAAGCCGCACGCGTTGATCTCGGAGAGCATGGTGCTGCAGGAAGGCATGAAAGTGCCTATCTGGGGCACGGCGGACGATGGTGAGAAAGTAACAATCCGCTTTCAAGGTCAGGAAGTGTCAGCGACAGCGAAAGACGGCAAATGGCTGGTGCACCTTGAAGAATTGAAAGCCGGCGGCCCCTTCGAAATGACGATTGCCGGGTCGAACACGATCCATTTCAAGAATGTGCTGGTCGGCGAAGTCTGGGTCTGCAGCGGGCAATCGAACATGGAGTTCCAGTTACGGTCCAGTGCGGAGCCGGAAAAAGTGATCGCCGAGTCCAAGAATCCGATGATCCGTCTTTTCACGGTTCCCAAGACTCCGGCCTCCGCTCCACAGCATCGCGTCCAAGGGAAGTGGCAAATCTGTGGCCCCGACACCGCGGCGAGTTTCTCGGCAGTCGCTTACTTTTTTGGCAGAGATTTGCAGCATGCACGCCATGTTCCCGTCGGTTTGATCCACACTTCCTGGGGCGGCACACCTGCCGAGTCATGGACCAGCCTGCCTGCCCTGGAAGCGGAATCGAGCTTGAAGTATCTGGCAGAACAGCAGATCCGGGCCCTGGGAGACTATCCACAGTCGATCGACAAGTACATCGCTGACCTCACGAAATACAGGCAGGAGATAAGCCAGATTGACGCGACCAAGCACGATTTGCCCTCGCCAGCCGGTCCGCCGGCCAATCCGGCACGCAATGCCTGGGGCGCGTCCACGCTTTACAACGGTATGATCGCCTCCCTGATTCCCTATGCGATTCGCGGGGCCATCTGGTACCAGGGGGAATCCAACGCCGGCCGGGCGCATGAATATCGGACCCTCCTGCCGACCATGATCAAGAACTGGCGGACCGACTGGCAGCAAGGGGATTTTCCGTTCTTGATCGTGCAGTTGGCTCCCTTCACGAAGATCCTGCCCGAGCCTGGGGAAAGCGACTGGGCCGAGCTGCGCGAAGCCCAACTCCACACGACGCAGGTTCTCCCCAACGTGGCCCAGGCCGTGATCACCGACGTCGGCAGTGAAGGCGATATCCACCCACGTTGGAAAGAACCGGTGGGCAGCCGGTTGGCCCTGGCCGCACGTGCCCTGGCTCACGGAGAAAAGATTGAATATTCCGGGCCGGTCTATGAAAGTTTGCACGTCGAAGGCAGCAAAGCCATCCTCAGTTTCCAACACCTGGGCGGCGGGCTGGTCGCTAAGGAAGGCGCCCTGACCGGGTTTACCATCGCAGGCGCGGATCGAAAGTTCGTAAAGGCCGACGCCGACATCCACGGCGACCACGTGATCGTCTGGAGTCCCAAGGTGGAACAACCCGTGGCGGTTCGCTTCGGATGGGCGAACTACCCCGTCGTCAATTTGTGGAACAAGGCGGGCTTGCCCGCGACCCCCTTCCGCACGGATGATTTCCCGATAGTGACGGAGCATCACAAACGAGTCAATCGTTAGGCGGTGCTTGGTGTTCGCATTCGCAGGCAGCACGCGAGCGCGAGACGATTCGCGGCCACTGTGCCGGAGCGGGGCCGCCTCCCGCAAATGTCATAGTATCGTCAGGGAAAGCCGAGAGCATTTTGCGAGTTTTATCAGTTTTTCTTAGCACTTGGCCCGACTTCCGGGTATGCTACTTCACGATTCGCAGTACCCACTCCGCGAGCCAGCCCTTCCGGGCTCGCCTGGTAATTACCGACTCGCTGATGGGGGACTATCCCTTGGGAGGGTAGCCGTCCATGCAACTCAGTTTGATTTCGACCGACGATGGTGTCATCCAGATTCAATGTGAAGGAAACATCAGCCAGCAAAACATTCAGCCGGGTCACGATCCGCTGGAGATCTTGCTTGGCAGCGACTGTTACGATCGCACGGTGCTCCTGAACCTGGAGAAGACCGAGTACATCGACTCCAGCGGCGTAAGCTGGCTCATGGGCAGACACAAAAAATTCCTCAACAGCGGGGGAAGGTTGATCTTGCATTCCGTTCCTCCCATGGTCACGCAAGTGCTGCAGCTATTGCGCATGACGCTGATCCTGCACTTGGCGGCGGATGAGCGCGCGGCACGCGCTCTCGCCTTGGGAGGGCAATCATGAAGCCAGCCACACCCGCAGACGGCATGAGCATCAACGTCACCGACCGCGTCCCCGAGGATGCGGTTGCTCAGCTGATCGAGCATTCCGCCAAACTGTTTGTCAGCGACTTGTTCTTCCTGTCGAACGAGGACCACGTGGCGGTGGCGGCCCGTCACCTCGGCATCTTGCGGCCGATCAGTTTCCTTCCCTCGGAAATGGGAAGGCGCTGCCTGGGGCACATCAAAGCCGTGGCCGGCATGGACGTCACCGAACGGCGCCGGCCGATGGATGGCCGCTGGATCTTTACGCGCCAGTCCGGGCACCGCCTCGATCTACGCATCAACTCCATGCCCACCCTCTATGGGGAGGACATGACGCTCCGGTTCCTCGACAGCGATAATCGCCTCCTCTCCATCGAGGAGCTAGGGCTGCGCCGCCGGGACCACAACAACCTGCTGACGTTGCTCAACAGCCCGAGCGGCCTGATCCTGGTGACCGGGCTTTCCGGCTCCGGCAAGACTACCACCCTCTATGCGGGCCTCCGCTACTTGAACAACGGGGCACGCAAGATCAACACCATCGAAGACCCGATCGAGTACGCCATCAAGGGCGTCCGCCAGTCCCAGGTCCAGCCGAAACTGGACATAGGCTTTGCCGACCTTTTGCGCAACGTCCTGCGGCAAGCCCCCGACGTAATCATGATCGGTGAAATCCGCGACGCCGAGACGGCGGAAACGGCCGTCCATGCAGCCAACAGCGGCCACCTGGTGCTGGCGACGCTGCACGCTCCGATCGCCGCCGGCGCCATCCAGAGCATGCTGCGCCTGGGTGTGCATCCCCATTTTCTTTCCAGCTCGCTTTTGGGTGTGGTCGCGCAGCGGCTGATTCGCACGTTATGCCCGAAGTGCAAGATGGCCTACGATCACAGTTTCGCGCCGCACACCTTCGAAGAAGTGCAGCAATGGTTGGAACCCGGTCAGGGAGAATGCCTGTTCGGACCGAAGGGCTGCAGCGAATGCCACATGACAGGCTACAGCGGCCGCACCGGCGTCTTCGAGGTGTTGAAGGTTACTCCCGACATTCGCAAGCTCATCGAGGACAAGGCCCCCACGCTGACGATTCGCCGCAAGGGCATCGATGAAGGCCTTATCGAAGTCCGCCACTCGGCCCTGTTGAAGGTTGCCCAGGGCGAGACGAGTATCGAGGAAGTCGTCCGCGTTGTGCCGGCGGAGTACCTCGAGCTGAAGGATTGAGCCCGGCGCCGGCCGGCGTCTTGATAGAATTCCTGCGGCACAGGTTGGCTGCCATGTGTGGGAGGCAGCCAACCTGTGCGACGATTCAGGACCTTCTCTTACGGTTTCTGCTTGCGGTAGACCGCGAGAAACTGCTGTGTGCCTGCCTTGGTTTTGAATTCCTTCGGCCGTTCTTTGCCCGACAAATCGTAGCAAATTCTCAGCGTGTCCCCGTCGAGTTCACGTATTGCCAGGAAGGTCTTACCCTTGTTCGGGCCCTTCTTGCCGATGACATCGATTTCTTCCGGCTTCTTGTCCTTCGATGCACGCACCGTTCCTTCATCCTTGCCTTCGCCGGTGACCACCGTGTACTGGTCTCCCTTGAGCGTGAGTGTGATGCTTTTGGTAATTTCTTCCGGTAATTTCTGTCCCCCCAGCTCTGCCTCAACAAGTTGCCAGGTGCCGTCGGTCTTGGGCGCCTGCTCCTTGTCCTCGTTCAAGTCCCTTTCGTTTGCCGCTGCATAACAACTCGTCGAGAGCCCTGCCGCGAGGATGCATGTGAGAATGAATGTCCAGAACGCGTGCATACTTTCTCCTTTCCAATCTTCGTTACCCGCCGCCCGGTGCGGACGGCTACCCAGGGAATGCCAGTTAGCGAACGCCGAGCGGCTTTACCGGAACCATGCAATCGATGTCGTACACCGACCAGCCAAGTTCCGCAGGATGCCCTCGGTACACTTCCATCGCCGGCTCCAGCGTTGGCTCGTGGCCGCTGCCGGGAAGCCAGGTGCGAAACAGATAATTCCAGGCCCGATCCAATTTGTGGATGTCGCCCTTACAGCGAAGCGCTCCGAACCGGCTGCCCGGCACATTCTTCACGTTGATGTCGCCGGCCGGTTTGAATCCGGGCGGCAATACCAGGCAAAAATCGTAGCGGTATTTCCGCTGGGGCGTGATGTTCGGGTCATCCTGCGACATGCCGATTAGCTCCGCCTGGGGCACGAGGTCGTTTTGTTTGCCCCATGCCATCAATCGTTCGAAGCCCGCCAACAGCCGTTCGGGCGCATGGGTGCCAATCACGCGCACGTAGGCCACGCGCTGGGCGGGTCGCTCCACCAGTCGAACCCGGAACCGGTCCGGATTCTTGGGATCGGGAAGCTTTCCAAAACCATATCCGGTGTTCGCCAAAAGGTCTTGCCAATTCTTGCTTTCTTTGACGAATCGCTCGGGCGTGAACTGGCGTGGACTGAAACCGTACGCCTGCTTGAATGCCCGCGAGAAATCGGACGACGAGGCGAAACCACAGCGCAGCGCGATGTCGGTAAGCGTCGTGCGCGGAGCGTACTTCATCGCCAGCACGGCTTTTTCCAACCGGAGCCGTCGGGTAAAGGCGTGGACCGATTCGCCGACGAGAATCGTGAAAATGCGGTGAAAATGAAATGGTGAAAAATGTGCCAACCGCGCCAGCCGGGCCAGAGGCAGCGGTTCTTCCAGATGCGCGGCAATGTGGTCGATAACGCGATTGATGCGCTCGGTGTAAATCTGGCGCGATACCGTGTTCTTCATGTACGCATTATGACATCATGAGGGCTTCTTCTCAGCCCTGGCAGCCCACCAGCGCTGGCTGCGGCGCATGGGGCGGCCAGTCGACGAAATCGGCGCGTTAGACTCGCCGACCGTCAGCGTGTGAATCTTTCGAGTAATCAAATTTAGTCTGTTCATCGGCCAAAAATCAGCTACAATTTGGGTTAAGTTGGGCCTCGTGGACCGAGACCGTGGCCGTGATGTTCCCTAGGTCATCCTCCCATCTGCCTCTCCCCCGTCCCACAAATACATAGGAAAGCGTTTCCAGAAGTATCGCGCCTCGTTCGAGTCGTGATGCACATTTTTTTTAGGAGGCCCACATGGGCAAGAAGTTATACGTCGGCAATCTGACGTATGGGGTGACCGACAGCACGCTCGCACAGATGTTCGAGCCGCACGGCACCGTGCAGTCCGCTCAGGTCATTATGGACCGGGACACGGGAAGATCGAAAGGATTCGGTTTTGTAGAGATGGGCAGCGACGCTGAGGCGCAGGCGGCCATTGCAGCATTGAACGGCCAGGAAGTTGACGGCCGAAGCTTGACCGTCAACGAAGCTCGGCCGCGGCCGGAAGGCGGCGGCCGTGGCGGCTTTGGCGGCGGCCGTGGCGGTGGCGGTGGTGGCGGCGGTGGCGGCCGTGGTGGATACGGCGGTGGCGGCGGCGGTGGCCGTCGGTATTAATCGAAACGAAAGCGGCGTCCCTGCCCGTGCTGCTACGGGCAGGGACGACTTTCTTCGCTCGCTTCCAAGCTCATCCGCAGGCAACCTGCACGCGCTGGCTAAGCGCGCCCCCCTCGTTTGTAGCAAGGTAGGATCAGATGCCATGCTGCGAACGCGTAGAGTCATTTGCTGGCTCGGCGGTAGCACAAGCTGACAGCTTGTGCTACAGGGCGTTCGCAATCCTTACGCGTGCCACCAAATCTATAAATCGGGGGGAAACTGTCCCAGCGCCGGCATTTATCCTGTTACCGGGTCGATTTTGGTGGGACAAACTTCATTGACCGCCCTTCCTGTCGTGCTTGGCTGGATCTAGAATCGAGCTATCGAGATCGTCGGCGTCCTCACCTGCCGCTCCTCCTGGTGATCCGTCGTTTCAGTCAGCCCTGGGTTAACCCAGGCACAACAACCTAGGGCATAGCAGTTCTACTGCTGAGCATGGCATTTGGGCGCGGTTCCTGCCTCCTCGCGCTCGGGTTATCCAGGGCGATTTTGTTGCGCGAATGAAACCGGCCCGTCCTGGGAGCGGCGACGCCTGATTCTCACCGGCGCCGACGGGCCATGCTCGGATCTTGACGAAGTCGAAGCTTATCACATTGTGGGGATCAAGGTGCTATTCGATGACCGAGTCGACGACACCCTGGTGGCAGTCGTGAGCGTGCGGATGCGTCCTATTTGCGTCCTATTTGCGTCCTATTCGTGCCCTAATACTTCGCCCGAGAGGCGAGCAGAGAGAGAATCAAAGAGAGGCCGTAGAGACGTGCCCAATGGCTATCCGGATGGGAATCGTACGAGAAGCGCAATCGGCGAACGGGTGCCTTGACAGGAGGCACGAAAGCGTTCAGCATGAAGGCATGACGTAACCGCACTCCTGCGGCAGCCAGAAACCCTCGCCGGCCCCGCTTCCACAAACCCGCCTTTAAGACTGCCAGCCGATGTCGCAAAACGACCCAAAGATCGAAGACCTCTTGCTCACGCGCCGGCAACTGCTGCGCCGCAGCGGTATGGGGTTCGGCATGCTCGGTTTGACCGGACTTCTTGCCGGCGAAGGATTGCTGGGTTCGGCCGCCCAAGCCGCGTCCACCGACTTGAACCCCCTGGCACACAAGAAGCCGCACTTCCCGGCAAAGGCCAAGCAGGTCGTGCACCTGTTCATGAACGGCGGCCCATCGCATGTCGATACTTTCGATCCCAAGCCCCTCCTGGATAAGTACCACGGCAAGCCGTTGCCGCGAACCAATCTGCGCACCGAACGCAAGACGGGCGCAGCCCTGCGTTCGCCGTACAAGTTCAAGCGCTACGGTCGCAGCGGCATCGAAGTCAGTGAGCTTTTCGCACGTACCGCCGAGTCGATCGACGACATCGCCGTCATCCGCTCCATGCACGCGGATGTTCCGAATCATGAACCGTCGCTGATGCTCATGAACTGCGGCGACAGCCGGCTGCCGAGGCCCAGCATGGGCGCGTGGATTACTTATGGCCTTGGCTCCGAGAATCAGAACCTGCCGGGGTTCATTGCCATGTGTCCCGGCGGCTACCCGATCGTCGCCACGCAGAACTGGCGGTCGGCTTTTCTCCCGGGCGCCTACCAGGGCACCTACATCAACTCGCAGCACACCGACATCCAGAAGTTAATCGAGAACATTCGCAACAATAATCAGTCGCCGGCCGAGCAGCGGAAACAGTTGGACCTTGTGCAACGGCTCAACGAACGCCACCTCGAGTTGCGGCAGCGCGACGCTCAGCTCGAAGCCCGCATTCAATCGTTTGAGCTGGCCTATCGCATGCAGTCCGAGGCGGCCAATGCCTTCGATATCGGCAAGGAGCCGCCGGCCATGCGCGATGCCTATGGCTCGGGCACGCCTGGACGGCAACTCCTC
This sequence comes from Gemmataceae bacterium, assembly GCA_035296965.1. Classification (GTDB taxonomy): domain Bacteria; phylum Planctomycetota; class Planctomycetia; order Gemmatales; family Gemmataceae; genus DATGZX01. Next base: position 20,800 of record DATGZX010000116.1, on the reverse strand, counting down.
ATCACGCGCCGCCTGCTCGAACGAGGCGTTCGTTGCATCCAGGTCTGGAGTGGGGCCGGCCAGCCGTGGGACAATCACGACAACATCGAAAAAGAGCACCGGAGGCTGGCACAAGAGTGGGATCAGCCCATCGCCGCGTTCCTGCAAGATCTCAAGCAGCGCGGCTTGCTGGATTCAACGCTGGTGATCTGGGGTGGTGAATTCGGCAGGACGCCGGTTGCCGAGCTACCCCAACTAAGCGGCCGCGATCACAACCATTACGGCTTCAGCATGTGGCTAGCCGGCGGCGGCGTTCGTGGCGGCTACGTCCACGGGGCGACCGACGAATTCGGTTTTGCCGCCGTCGAAAAGAAGGTACACGTTCACGATTTGCATGCGACGATCCTGCACTTGCTCGGGTTCGATCACGAGCGCTTGACCTATCGCTATGCGGGGCGCGATTTCCGACTTACCGATGTGCACGGCAACGTGGTGCGTGAACTGCTCGCGTGAGGAGACGTCCGCGGACCGCGGCGGAAGAGAGAGATTCTCAGGTCTCAACCTTACCCTGAACCAGAAAGCTATAAAAATGGTGAGGGCCGGGATTGAACCGGCGACCTAAGCCTTTTCAGGGCTCCGCTCTACCAGCTGAGCTACCTCACCGGAGGTGACATCAGCCGTCCTTGACAATCCCTCAAAAACGGTCGATTCCTGTCAGACCACTCTATGGCAAGGAGACGATAGCGTCAACGTTTTCTGCGGCCCCAACACGCTCGCCGAAATCACATTGCTGCGTTCAAATGCTTCGCCAAACAATAGCCTCGCGGCTGCCAAGACGTGCCCTGGCCGGCTTCCAAATCAGTCTCGAGGTCAAGGATCGATCCTGAACTGCATGGGTCGAAGTCATGTCAAGCAGTCTGTTTCGCTGCCGGGAAGGGGGCTGGCGGCTCTGCGCTTTGGTACTTTGTTGCTTGCCAGAAACGCACACACCGGAGCGAAGCTGCACAGCCGACGTCTTTAGACAGTTAACCCAAATTCCCAGAGTTCTCAAGAATCGGGCCTGCTGTAGTCAATCGAAAGCAAAGGCGGGCCTTGGCACGTACTTTGCGTTCTCCCTGCAAACCGTCCGCAAACGGATATGACCCATTACCGTTTCAAGGAGGAGTGACATGCTGGTTCTAAGCAGGAAGCCCGGCGAGAAGCTCGTCATTGGCAGCGGCGTCACCGTGACCGTGCTGGAAGTACAGGGAAACCGCGTCCGCGTGGGCATTGACGCCCCGGCTCATATCCGGATTCTCCGCGAGGAGCTCGCCTGCTGGCAGGAGCCAGCAGAGGGCCGCGACGGTCAACTCGATCCTACGCCGGAAGCGGAATTTGCCTAAAGCGGCTGATGTGGGCAAAGGTCTGGAGGCGAACTCTGACCTACCTTGCCGCCGGTGCCGCCGGAGAACGTCTGGCCAGACCTCTTCGGCATGCGAACCGGCCGACCGCCACCGGCGTGCTATTCGGTCGCCCCATAGCGGGCGACCGCCTGCGGTACTCTAGCAGCCCAATTCATGCTCGTGCAGATTCGAGTGTGCGGTCTTGGCACGCCATCGAGACTTCGGGACATGCTCCTGGCGCGTCGTCCATCAAGCCCGTCGATCTGGGCGTATTTCTTGGACGTTTCCCCAGTCATAACCAACTTTGAAATAACGGCTTCTGGATCATTGCACCGCACGAAGCCAGCACAGTTTGGTTTCCGGCACAAGTCTTGCCCAGTGGGTTGTCGTACACGTGAAACAGCAAAAGCGCCAGCAACTTACGCCAGACGGCGTAGATCGACATTAATCGCAACGGCGTCGGACACGGGGGTATGCCGCCGCGCTTCGACAAGGACCAGGGTCCAGTTACATGAACGAGGGGCAGCCATGAAAATCTTGCAGGTCGTTCCGAAACCGGAAACCAACTCCAAATTGAAAACCATGCTGAAGAGCACGGAGCGCAACCTCCGTGGCCCACACACGACGTTCCACCGGGAGCGGGAGGGGCGCTGGAAGCACGTCAAGTACCCCGGCTGGATTCAGTGGGACCAAGCGGCGGGCGGGCTGTTGGTAGCGGAAATCCACACCAAGGTGAAGGATCACGAGTGGCAGATGATGGATGCCTTCATCGGCTACCTGGACCGGCACCTGGGCGAACAGATCGAAAGCATCTCGATCTACTACAGGTGACGATCAACGTCTGTTGGGCTGGGCCTTAACAGGGAGATTAGAGTCATGGTGGAATTGCGACATATTGAACAAGACATATTGGCTATCGGCAAGGTCGAAGGTGAGGAGCTGGAAGTGCTCCGCAGGCGGGTGTACGCCGGGGGTAAGATCGACCGCCAGACGGCTGACTTCCTTGTCGAGCTGCACAAGCGCGTGCAGCATCGCACGCCGGCCTTCGAGAAGTTTTTTTATCAGGCGATCAAGGACCACATCTTGGCGCATGGCAGGATCAACTCGGAGGAAACTGCCTGGTTGCGACGGATGATCTGCGCCGACGGCAAGATAGATGATGAAGAGCGCAAGTTCTTGCACGAACTCAAAGGCGAAGCCAAACAGGTCAGCCACGAGTTCGAGGCGCTGTTCAACCAGTGCATGAAAGAGGGGCCAGAGCAGCGCACATGCGGAGGGTAGGCAAGGCGGCTTGCGCCTTGCTCTTTCGCGAACCGTTACTTCCAAGTCAAAGAGTCAAGCCATGCCTTTTGTTCACGTGTCACCATCGGCTCTGAAAGTGGGATTGCGTTGGACTGCCCGGCTGCTCGGTGTCGTCCTGGTTGGCCTCGTCCTGGTGATCTTTGTTGGCGAGGGCGGGTTCAATCCGTTCAAGCTGTCGCCGCTGGAGGCGATCCAGATGACTCTATTTCTGACCACGTGCTTCGGACTGGTGGTCGCCTGGCGCTGGCAGGTCATCGGTGGGGCCATCTCCACTGGCGGGATGCTTCTTTTCTTGGCGGTAGAGTTTTGGGCGACCGGTGGATTCTTGAAGCTAATGGTCTTCTACCTGATGCTTTTGTCAGGCATTCTCTTCGTCGTGAGTGGTTTTGTCAGTAGGCCCAGGTCCGTAGGTTGACTTGTCTGGATCTGAGGATCGACTTGCCGCCGGTCATAGCTTGTACCCAATCTGTCGCAGAAAGTCTTTCCGCCACTTGATCTGGCCCTCGTCCTCGACGCCCTTCGGGGAGAAGCCGTCCACCACGCCCAGGATGCCGCGGCCTTGTTCCGTTTCGGCCAGGATGACCACCGTGGGATTGGCGGTGGCGCAGAAGAGGCGACACACCTCCGGCACCATCTTCAATGTGTTCAGGACGTTCAGGGGGTAGAAGCCGTCGCCCAGGAAGACGATGAAGGAATGCCCGGCAGCGAGAGCTGTGGCGTTCTTCTTGGCCAGTTCAACCAAGACAGGATCAGTGCCGGACCAGCGCACCAGGCATTTGCCGGACGCCTCGCAGAACGCCAGCCCGAACTTGATACCCGGCACGGCGGCAACCAGGGCTTCGTGGATGTCCTCGACCGATTTGATGAAGTGACTCTGGCCCAGGATGAAGTTGGTATCTTCGGGCTTGTCAATTTTTACCGTGATAAGTTGCATGTCGAACTCTCTCTGTAATCTCCCTGAATTGCCAGCTTGCTAGCCGCCAGGGACATCACCACACCCCTGGGATCATCTTGTAGCGAACCCGCTCGGTGTACTCCTTGTATCCGGCCAATTCTGTTTGCAAGGTCTGGTCTTCCCAATGCGTCCGCAAGATCAGCAACACACAGGAAAGGCCGGCCGGTACCAGCGCCCATAAGGAACCCAGGGCCAATGCGACCCCCGCCATAAAGAAAAGAGCAGCCACGTAACCGGGATGCCTCACAATGGCGTAAGGGCCGATGTCGATCACCTTGTGGCCTCTGTCCGTCTGAATGCGGACGGTCGGTTCGAAGAACTTGTTCACTGCTTCCGCCCGGGTAAGGATTGCCGTTCCGAGAAGGAACAGAGCATAACCGATCCCGCAGACCCACCAGGGCAAGGGAAAGCATTGAAACCGGCCATCGTCCAGTGCTGCTACTGGAACGATTGCATACACGGCCGGGAGGAAGAACCACAGCAGGATTTTGTCCCAGCGCTTGGTCCCCTTGTGAGAACGGCTCCTGGCGACCACCACTTCCGGATTCACGCGCCACAGGTACAAGGCAACCACAACCATGACGCCGAGGAACGCCGAAATGAAGAGCCAGCCCTTCATCCACGCCCAAGTCCCGGCGGGCAAGAACATGAACAGCGCCAAGTACACCGGCACGATCACCAAGACCAGAAGCAAGCGGCGTCTATCGATCCCCTCCGGTTGCTGATCCTTGTCGTTGGGGGAAGTCATGGAAACCTCCTTCGATGGCTCACCACACGGACAGTTCGCCACGGCTCAGACGCTTCCCAAACTCGTGAACTTCCGCAAGTTCCTCTTCAATGACCGCTTCGACGGCGCGTTGAACGTCGGGCAGGGCAACACCTTTTTGCAAAATCACCTGGGCGGCAGCGATTACAGGAGTGTTGATCGGCTGTCCGATCTGGCTGCACAGCCAGACGTAAATCTCGACTATCCCCTGGACACGCTGAACAACCTGGCCGGCGATGTGGTGGGTCAGCAACGTGTAAATCTTGCCGACATGGCTCACCGGGTTCTTGCCTGCCGCTGCCTCGGTGCTGATGGGTCGGTTCAGCGACATGACGCCGTTCACCCGGTTCCCTCGCCCCACCTGTCCGCAATCGCCTCCTTCAGCAGACGTGCCCAGGACGGTGAGATACATCCCCTGTTCCCCACGAGCGGGATCGTCCAAGGTGTTCAATTGAACCGCAACGCTGTCCAGGGCGTGCAGCTTAGGTGTTAGATACTCGGTGAGGGCCAGCCGCATCTCCTCCTTGCGACGGAAGTAGCTCCGGGGATCGGGAACAAATCGATCCACAAAGGCGAGGGCGACGGTCAGCAGCAATTCATGGTCCCGGCGAACGCCCATTACCTTCAGGTCTTCCCCCGCTTCCGGGAACTGCCGCTGAAAGTCAGGGGAGTTCAACCATTGCTCTGCTGCCAAGACCAGGCGTTCCGTTTCGGTCAGCGGCGCATAACCGACCGCTGCGGAAGTGTCGTTGGCCCCGATCACTTCCCTGTCGAATATGTCCATGAGTTCGGGCGAGCCCTCTTTCAATTCGTTCTGGAAAACCAGATGTTGTTCCGCGTCCACGAATCGGAGGTTTTCCCCGAGCCATTTCTTGATACTCCGTTCGGCAATCTCGCCGACTTCAATACGTTTTCCTTCGTATTCCGTCACGGCCCGGTCGCCCAAAACTAAACGCATCGGCTCAACCACCTGGCCACCCCCGAGTCGGGGCTGGGTCCGCCCGGCCACGAGCATTGCCTTATCCGTGTTGTGGTGCAAGATGCGCCCGAACTTAGCCAGGTATTCCCGGCAAAGGGCCAGGGATACCTCCTCGGCAACTGCGTCACAAATCGAATCGGGATGTCCTTTTCCCTTGCGCTCCACCAGCTCGATCCGCTGTTGCTCGAGCGGTGTTCGCCTCAGTTCTTCCAGCAAGATGTTCTTCACGCTGCTATGCCCCTGGGACCACTTCCGGTTTTCGTGCCGTGGTCAAGGCACCCTGGGTGCACGACGAGGTGCAGTAGTCAACCGAGTGCCTTGGCGCTGGCGGGGCCGACCGGAAATTTCTTCTCCTGCTCGGGAGAGCGGGCGATCTTGGCGAACCGCTGTTCGACTGTGGCTCGGATTAGTTTGATAGTGTCCGGCATGGGATTCTCCGGGCTGTTCTGGTCTCGCTTTCATCGTCATTCTACGGCCAGATCTGCTCAATGGGGCGGCACCGTGAGCAGGAGCGCAAAATGAGCACCTGGAGGGAGATTGGCGATGCCCCTGCACGAATTCAACTGCAAGAAAGATGTGATCCAGTCCACCGAGCCGGTCTTGGTCGATTTTTGGGCCAGATGGTGTCACCCGTGTCGGGCAATGAACCCGAAGGCCTTCGGAAATCTCCCTGCGGTCCAGCATGCTCGTCAAGCAGCAAGTATTCTATCTGGATGGGGAAGAAGAACCGCATTCCAAGGGCGAAAAAACCTGACGGCGGATGGTTCGTCTACGTGCTTCAGTGCGCCGATGCCTCACTCTACACCGGTATTGCCAAGGACGTGAGCCGTCGCTGCCGGCAGCACAATGCCGGGACCGCCTCTCGATATACCCGCTGCCGTCTGCCGGCCGAAGTGGTCTACCAGGAGGCCCATGCCAGCCGAAGCCTGGCCTTGAAGCAAGAGGCAGCGATCAAGGCCCTGTCCAAGCGGCAGAAAATGTTGCTGATTCGGCTGGCCGGGTGAGAACGATGCCAAGTTCCGACCGCTACTCTGGCCCGTCCCGATCAGTCGAAAGGCGAAAGGCCATGATTCATTCGTTGTGCGAAACATGCGCCTTGATGCGAGAGGTCATCACGCCGAAGGGATCACGCTTTCTACTCTGTCAGTTGTCCCAAAGCAACGCCGATTATCCCAAGTATCCACCGCAGCCCGTGGCTCGCTGCGGCGGTTACCAGAAGAAAGAACAGACCGGGGGAGTGGTTGAGCGATGAGGCAGCGCCAAGAAAAGAGCGTCCTCTTTCTCTGCACCGGCAACTACTATCGCAGCCGGTTTGCCGAAATCCTTTTCAACTCGGTTGCTGGGAGGATGGGACTTCCCTGGAAGTCAGCTTCCAGGGGCCTCGCTCTGGAACGGGGCGTCAACAATGTCGGACCGATGGCGGTGGCTGCCATCAAAGCGCTGGAAGCTCGTGGGCTTCGCGCCGTCGCTGACTCTGCCCGCTTCCCAATCCAGGTAACGGTGGACGACTTCGAAGTGGCGGATTGGATCGTCGCCCTGAAGCAGGCCGAACACCTGCCCTTGCTGCAAGATCGATTCCCGGCATGGATCGAGAAGGTCGAATTCTGGCATATTGACGATGCTCCCGGAGTGCTGGGCCTGATCGAGCGTGAGGTCATGGGCCTGACGGCTCGACTGATTGCGGGAGGCAGGCGCCGGGAAGAGCTTACGCCGGAGATCACCACGGAAACGATCGCTCCGACGGCGAAGAAGGAAGTCAGCCAGACAAGCGCCCCCGTAGTCAGGCTTGGCCGGGAGACAAAAGGTAGGCGTGGGAAAGGAGTGACGACTGTTTCCGACCTACCTCTCGATGAAGCGGGCCTGCTCGAACTCGCCGCCAAGCTCAAGGAGCGGTGTGGGACAGGCGGGACGGCCAAGAATGGACGGATCGAGATTCAAGGTGACCAGCGTGACCGGCTCTCCGCGGTGCTTGAGGGCATGGGCTACCGAGTCAAGCGGGTCGGGGGTTGAGACCGCCCGTGAGGAATACGATGAAGGATGAGGCCAGCTACCATTGCGATTCTTGTGGTGAGGAGATCGTGGTGCCCATCGACCCGTCGGCAGGATCACGCCAAGAGTACGTCGAGGATTGCCCGGTCTGCTGCTGCCCGAACGTCATTCGCATCGAGATTGATCAGGATGGGGATGTGCGCGTGTGGGCGGAAAGGGAATAGGATGCAGCCGCTTTACCAAGACCCCGGGTTCACCTTCCGCTTTGGCGAGGACCGGATCATCCCCCGTTTTCAACTCAAAGGCGTCCCGGCTGGTCAGCGAGTGTCGGTCTACAAGATCGACCCCGCAACCGGCGAGCGGATGGGCCTGTTGGCGATAACGACCGTGGGTGCGGGCGGTTGGGTGGAACTGGCCGAGCCGATCACTGCCCGCGCGGGCGAAGCGTGCATCGCCGTCCCAGAACAAACAGGCTGATCCAGTACTCAAGGTAGGAAGCCCTGACCTTGAACCACCCGAAACAGTTGCAGTGAATTCTACGGGTGCTGCAAGTTCGGTCGCTGCGATGTTTCTCGATTCAGTCGAGGAAGATGTCGCCCAGGTCGCAACCGTGAATTCCCGGCTCTTGCGATCCTGCTGAGCGTCCACTACACTCACTAAATGTCGGTCAAGGAGCCTCCTGACGTTCGTGAAGGCAGCCCCTTTGCCGGGTAATGGAAAGAGGTAAGCGCTATGAGATTGCCAAAATTGCATGCCGTAAGGTGAAGCAACTCATAGCGTAAAGATTCACGGAGAGGTGCCAGAGCGGCCGAATGGGCCGGTCTCGAAAACCGGTGTGGGGCTTGCTCCACCGCGGGTTCGAATCCCGCCCTCTCCGCTTGCGCCGCTAGGGTTTACGGCAAGTCCACGGGGCGGTAACTAAGGATCCGAAACGCCCGCTGTTACGTCAACACAGTAATAGCGGCCTGTTTTGCCTCATCCACGTTGGCGTAGTAATCCATCGTGATCTGCATTGACGAATGCCGCATCAACTCGTGAAGCACCAGCGCATTCCCCATTTAGCTCGTACTCCATATCAGCCCGAGCCTGCTCCGCTGCCGCTGTGCCGGGCGGCGTTCTCATCGAGCCTGGCTAAAAACGGACCCACTTGCATCCAACTGGAGCCATCCTGGGTTACGAATATCGCTCGGTAGCCTTGTTCTGGATTGATCAGCAAGTCTATGCGGATTACTAATAGCTCACGGCCTGAGCTTCGGCTCGGCTGCCCGCGCTTGTGCCAGCTTTTTCCGCCATTCCTCGGCTTTGTCCGTCATGCCCCGGGCCTCGTAGAGTTGCACCAACTGATCAATCGCTCCGGAGATATGGGCCTTCCCCAGAGGTATCTTGGCCTCGCGTTGCCTCATCCCCTCGTAACCTTGCAGCAGCAGCGGCTCGGCGTCGGCGTACTCCTTCAGGCCCAGAAGTGCTTCGCCGAGTATCGATTGTGTGTTGAAGGTCGTCCAGGCGTCGGGTTCCTTCTTCTGTCGCAGGGCCAGGCACTCGCGCAGAATCGGCTCCGCCGGGGCGAAGGCCCTGACCTGCACGAGCGCCAAGGCGGCCTGGTCTAGCACGCCTACCAGCTCTGGGCTGTCGGCCGGGTATTGTTGTCGAGCAGCGGCAACGAGGTCGGTCGCCAAGGCTCGGGCCTCGTTGTTCTTGCCGGCCGTCACGTATGCCGGAAGTAGTTCCCTAGCTGCCCAAGTGCGATCCTGGGGCTGGCTGCACTCGCGATGGGCGGTCTCCAGTAGCGCGATCGCTTCGGCCACTCGGCCCGCTTCCCGGTAGTTGACGCCAAGGTTGCACATGGTTTCAAGCGTTGCAGCGTGCAGCAAACCGAGCTTTGCCTTCCGTCCCTTGAGCGCTTCCTCAAAGAGCGGGATGGACCGGTCTAGCTTCCTTTGCAACCAGTACGCAAAGGCCAGGTTACTCATGTATGTCAAGGTATCTGGATGGTCGGGTCCCAGCTTCTTCTTTTGCTTGGCCAGCGTCTGCTCGTAGAGCGGCAAGGCCTTGTCCATCTGACCCGCGTCCCGGTACGCCTGAGCCAGGTTGTTCATGCTCTGCAACGTAGCGGGGTGGTCGGGTCCCAGCTTCTTCAGGCGCTTGGCCAGCGTCTGCTCGAAGAGCGGCAGGGCCTTATCGATCTGGCCAGACTCCAAGTACACGCTGGCCAGGTTGTTCATTGTGGTGAGCGTATTGGGGTGGTCAAGGCCGAGTTTTTCCTTCGATTTGGCCAGCGTTTCATCGAGCAGCGCCAGGGCCTTGTCCAGCTGATGGGCGTTGTAGTATGCCGAAGCCAGGTTGTTCATGCCCTTGATTGTGTCAGGATGGTTGGCGCCATGTTGTTCCTTCTGTTTGGCCAGCGTCTGCTCGAAGAGCGGCAAAGCCTTATCTATCTGGCCGCTGGCCTGGTAGGCCGAAGCCAGGTTGTTCGTGGTTGTTAGCACGTCGGGGTGGTCGGGCCCGAGCTGCTCCTTTTGTTTGGCGAGGGTCTCCTTGAACAGCGGCAGCGCCTTGTCCAGGTGACCGGTGGCCTGGTAGGCCCCGGCCAGGCTGTTCATGACCATTAGAATGTCGGGGAAGTCGGGTACGAGAAGTTCCTTTTGTTTGGCCAGCGTCTGCTCAAGCAGCGGCAGGGCCTTGTCCAACTGACCTGTGTCGAGGTAGGCAAAAGCCAAATCGTGCATACTGAGCAATATGTCACGTTCGTCTGGCTTCGGGTGCTCCTGCCGTTTGGCCAGCGTCAGCTCGAACAGCGGCAGGGCCTTATCCAGCCGGCCGGTGGCATGGTAAACGCCGGCTAGTCCCATCGTGGTCATCAGGGTGAAGGGATCGTCGGGCCCAAGTATTTCTTTCGACTTGGCCACAGTTTGCTCAAAAAGCGGCAGGGCCTTATCCATCTGACCCATTTTCTCGTAAGCTATGGCCAGGTTGTGCATGCATATAAGTACCCGAGGGTGATCAGAACCGAGCAGGGATTCAGTCGTCCGACGGGCCTTGGTCAGAAGCACCAATGCTTTCGCCTCATGCCCCAAGTGCAACTGAGACATGCCCAACGATTCCTGCAACTTTGCCACCGCTAGTGGGTCGCCCATCGCTTCGCTATCCAGCTGTGCTGCTGCCCGGTCCAGTTGCTCACCCAAAAGTAACCGCAGCGGTTTGCTTTTCTTCCCCTGCGCCCCCGGGTCTAAGTTCTCGAAGATCGAATTCAAAATATCGTAGCCCTTCTCGATCTGCGCCAGCCGCTTCTGGGCCGTCTCCTTTGCTTGCCGCTCGGCAGTTGCTGCCTCCTCCGCTCGAAGAAAACCAATCGTCGAGCCGAGCACCCCACCCACCAGCGCCAGCATCACCAGGCTCGCAGCCAGCACCGGCCCGCGGTTACGCCGCACGAACTTCCGCACCCGGTAGCCGGCCGATGGCGGCCCCGCCAGCACCGGCTCGTCTGCCAAGTAACGCTCGATCTCCATGGCCAGCCCATTGGCAGTCTCGTAACGCCGCTGCCGCTCCTTCGCCAGGCACTTCATCACGATCCAGTCCAACTCGCCGTGCACCAGGCGTGTCAACGCCTTCGGCTCCAGCTTACGCTGGGCAGCAATCGAGCGCAGTTCGGCGGAACTCGACAGCTTCGTGCTCGGCCTGGGCGGCTCTTCCTCTCGAATCATGCGCAGCATTTCGGTGAAGGCAACGCTGCGCAGTTGCCTGCTGGTAAAGGGCGGGCTGCCCGTCAACAGCTCATAAAGTATCACTCCTAACGAGTAAACGTCCGCGCGGGTGTCGATGTCGAGGTTATTTAGCTCGGCCTGCTCGGGTGCCATGTACTCCAAGGTCCCCACAATCTGACCCACTTCGGTGAACGTGATTCGCTCGGTCAGTTTGTGACTGATCGCCTTGGCGACGCCGAAGTCAATGACCTTGATGACGGCGGTCCCATCCTGCTGCGTGACCATTACATTCGAGGGCTTCAAATCCCGGTGGATGATGCCCTTCTGGTGAGCGTGCTGCACGGCCTGGCACACCGTCACAAATAACTGCAAGCGCTGCCGGGTTGAAAGTTGTTGTCGGTCGCAGTAGTCGGTGATGGGCAGACCGCGGACCAGATCCATGACGAAATAAGGCCGGCCCGCGGGCGTCTGGCCGCCGTCTATGACGCGGGCAATATTCGGATGATCCATGAGCGCCAAAGCATGGCGCTCGGCCTCGAAACGGGCGACGATCTGGCGGCTCTCCATGCCCGGTTTGAGAATTTTGACGGCCACTTGGCGGCGGATGGGATGCTCTTGTTCGGCCAAGAAGACGATGCCGAAACCGCCTTCGCCGATCTCCTTCACGAGCTTCAACGAACCAAGGATCGTTCCAGGACCTTCGCTGGCTGGCGTCTCCTGGCGGTTTCCCTCGGCAGCCAATGCTGGGGTTTCGAGGAAGCCGCCCAGTTGCTCATGCGTGCGCAGCAGCCCTTCGATTTGCTCGCGTAGCTCCGTGTCGCCGCCGCAAGCCTCGTCGAGATACGCCGTCCGATCGGCAGCATTGGCTTTGCCAAGAGCGGCGACAAAGATGTTGCGCTCGTTCATCGCTTGGTACTCGAAAGTGCGAGAACCCCTTTTTACAGTGCGTATTCCGGGGAGAAACTCTGCACCAAAAATGCCCGTGGATCCGGGTTTATTGCGGGCGCATCTTCTGGTGCAACCAGGAACGAGCATAAGCCCAAATATCCTGGGCCGAACGCACGGACAGGCCCAGCACCTCGGCAGCCTCACTCATATTCAGGCCCGCGAAGAAGCGCAGCTTTACAAGATTGGCGGCAATCGGATCGACCGTGGCAAAAAGATCGAGTACGTCATTTACGGCCAGCAGTTCCTCGTCCGGCTCGGCAGCGGCGATGAGGGCTTCGTGCAGGTCTTCGCGCACGGCATGGCCGCCGCGCTTGGCCGCGTGCCGGCGACGGGCCTGGTCCACCAGGATGCGACGCATGGCCTCGGCCGCTGCCGCAAAGAAGTGGCCCCGGCTGTTCCAGTGCTGGCCCTTATCCACTGCTACCAGACGCACATAGGCTTCGTGTACCAGGGCGGTGGCCTGTAAAGTCCGTCCAGGATTTTCCTTTGCCATCATCTGGGCCGCCAGTACACGTAACTCGCTATAGACCAGCGGCAACAGCTGTTCCGCAGCGTGGGGATCGCCTCCCTGGATAGCGGACAGAACGTGTGTGACTTCACTCATCGTGGCCAAACGGTCTATGCCTGGAAGAAGTACATGAAATCTGCCCGATTATAACCTGTCGCCAGGCCGACCGCAGCTGGCGCCTTGCCCAATCTTGCTCGTTGCGAGAATTCTTTGCAGAGTTTACCCCCGGATTACGCACTGTGGATAGGCCCACTTCAGCTCCGTCCTTGTCACTCTGCTCCGAGGAGGCCAAGCCGCCATGTCTATGCACAATTATTTCTGCAGCGTCCGCCATGCGTTCACAGCCACAAGCCAACCAGCCAAGGGGCGACGCGAACGCGCCCGCCGTCGCCTGGTACTTGAGGCGCTCGAGGATCGCCTCGTTCCCTCGGTCACCGTGACCACTCCCCTGGATACGACCATCGCCAATCAAATCTCGTTACGCCAGGCCATTGCCATGGTCAATGCCGGGCAGGTGGCCGACAACACCATCAATCTGCCGGCGGGAAACTACCTTAATCTCACTGGCGCACTGGACGTTACCCACGCGCTGATCCTCCAGGGCGCCGGCCCCGGAAACACGATCATCGACGGCGGCGGTACCGATCGCGTCTTCCTCGTCAACCCCGCGACCGGGGTTACCGTCCAGTTCTCCAGCGTGACCATCCGCGACGGCAGCACCGGCGGCAGCGGAGGCGGCATCTTCGTACAGGACGCTTCCGGACAGTCGTCGTCCCTAACCCTGATGGACTCCATCGTCACCGGAAACACGGTCAACGCACAGAATTCGAGCAGTCTTTACGGCGGCGGCATTGCCCTCAACAACGGCAATGTGACCTTGACCGATACTCAGGTCACCGACAATCAGGTGTTGGGCTCGGACGACTGGGGCGGCGGGGTCGGCGATGCCAATGAAGGAACCGGCAACATCACTGCGACCAACAGCCTCATCGCCGGCAACACGGCCGGCAGTGCCGGCGGCGGCATCGGCCTGTTCGACGGCCAACACGGCAATCTGACGATTACAGGCAGCTCGATAAGCGACAACACCTTGACCGCAGCTAACTACGGCGGCGGAGGGATCTTCATCAATACCCTCGGGGCCCTCAGCATCAAGGGCAGCTCCATTAACGGCAACACTTCCGAACTCGACGGCGGCGGCATCGATGTCGAGTTTGCCAATCCCTTGAGTATCACCCTCAGCAACGACACGATAACCCGCAACCATTCGACGCAGGGTAACGGCGGCGGCATCGCCAACAACACGAACGCCGCCCTGACGGCTCAGGGTGATACCATCGCCCTCAACAGCGCCGCTTTGTCCGGCGGCGGCGTCAGCGAGGCCAACAATGACTTCGGCACCGACAACTTCATCATGGGCAGCGTCGTTACGCAGAACACGGCGGCTGGCACTGGGGGGGGCGGCGGCCTGAGCTACCTAGGCGCCGGCGGCTTCTCCATTACCAACAGTACCGTCAGCGACAACATCGCCTCCGCGGGCCCGGGTGGCGGCCTGCTGGTGACGGACGCCAACGCGACACCCGGCATCGCTGGCAGCACGTTCAGCGGCAACGTAGCGGCCACCAACGGCGGCGCTGTGGAGGACGATTCCCTTTCGCTGCTGCCGTCCAACAGCACCTTCGACAACAACCAGGCCCGCAACGGTCAGGGCGGTGCCATCCACCTGAACGGCGGCGCCGCGCAGAATGTGACGCTGGTGGGGGTGACCCTTCGCGACAACGCGGCCACGGGAGCTTCTCCAAGCGGGTTTGGGGGCGCCTTGGCTGGGAGCGTCGGCATCCTCACCCTCGACAACTGCCTGCTCCTGAACAACAGCGCCACGTTCGGCGCTGGGGCAGTCTCCCAGTCCGGGGGCATGCTGACCATCTCGAATTCGCAGTTCACGGGCAATGTCGCGGGCAACGAGGGCGGCGCCGTGTTCTTCGAAGGAGCCGCGTTCGCGGTCAGCGGCACCACGTTTAACAGCAACGGGGCTGTCAGTTACGGAGGGGCCCTGTTTTACTCAAGCGGGCTTGGCACCCCAACCCTTACCAATGACACTTTCACCGGCAACACCGCCGGCACGAGCGGCGGCGCCATTGATGACAACCTCGGGCACCTGGCGTTCGTCAATGACACGATCAACGGCAACACGGCTGCCGGCGGCGACGGCGGCGGGGTAGCCATCTTCAGCACCGGGGTCACCTTCCAGAACACCATCGTCGTGCAGGACACGGCGCCCAGCAACTTCGATGGACCGGATGTCTACATCGGTGCCGGCGATACCGTTACAGACAAGGGCGGCAACTATGTTCAAAATGTGGCAGTGGCCAGCGGCAATACCGGCTTCGGCCCCTTCTCACCTGGCAATCCCGCACTAGGTCCGCTGGAGGACAACGGCGGCGCGTTCGCCGGCGCGGCAAGCGGCGGCCAGATTGTTCAGACGGAAGCGGTCCTGCCGGGCAGTCTGACCATTGGCAAGGGCGTTTCTTCCGGCGCCCCGGCTACCGACGAGCGCGGCTTCCCGCGCCCCGGTCCAGCCGGTGTCTCCATCGGCGCCTACGAGCCCCAGTACAGCGCTAGCGCCAACGCCAACCAGTTGTTTGTCGAAAACGTCTATGAAGTTCTCTTGAACCGGCCTGCCGATCCGGGCGGTCTGGCGTCGTGGAGCGCGCAGCTCCAGCAAGGCACATCCCCCAGCGCCGTAGTCGCGGCGATCGAGGGCTCCAGCGAATACCGCACCGACCTCGTGCAGTCCCTCTACCAACGATATCTACATCGTGCTGCCGACCCCAGTGGGCTTCAAACCTTTGTCATGGCCCTGGGCGGCACGATGACCGTTGAACAGGTGTCGGCAGCCCTCGTCGGCTCCCAGGAGTACTTCCAGCTCCACGGCAGCAACGACCAGGGTTTTCTGGACGCGCTCTACGAGGACGCATTGAATCGCTTACCGGATCCAAGCGGGCTGAGCATGTTCAGCCAGGCGCTGGCGAGCGGCACCTCCCGGTCGACGGTGGCCACGATGGTATTCGGCTCGAAGGAGTTCCAGACCAACCTGGTCGAGGCGGACTACGCAGCGTTGCTCGGCCGGCCGGCGGACTCGGGCGGCCTGATTACCTTCCTGAATCTTCTGTCGTCAGGGACTACTGATCAGACAATGGTGGCTGACATTCTCGGTTCCAACGAGGCCTTTAGCAAACGCACGTAAACCGATTCGCCGTGGGTCAAGCTGGCAGCTTGACCTACAAGTGCCAACCTCATCTTTCACGCCGCTCGTCAAGCCGGCCCCAAAGGATGGGCACCACCTAGAATCGCGGCTGCCTCAACCCGACTGCGGGAACGGCATTTGCGCAGGAGTATCCATGGAATCCGAACCGCTGGCGACCAGCTGCCTTGTACGTGGCCAAGTCCTTTCCATCACGCTGCGCGGCGCGGCGACCCACGAAGCGGCAGCCGTGCTCCAACATTGCATGCGCACGCTGCAAAGGCAGTTCCAACCTGTCGTCGTGCTGGATTTATCGGGACTCCAGTTCATCGCCAGTGCCGGACTGGGGGCCTTGGTTGCCATGCGGGAGCTGGTGCGCGTCCGCGGCGGCGAGTTGCGCCTGGCGGCGCCTACGCCTGCTGTGCTGGAAATCCTGACCATCACCGGTCTCGGTAGGCTCTTCCCGCTCTACGGCGACATTACGCAGGCGGAAGCTTGAGGAAATCACCGCGAGGCTCGGCATGAACCGTGTTGCGCTCATGATGCTCTTCAACGCACGGGGCAAGTTCGTGGCCTTGGTCTTCGGCGTGTCGTTCGCGGTCCTCCTCTGTACGCAGCCGGTGGCCATCTTTCTCGGGGTACTCGAACGCGCCACCGGGGTGATGCAATTCATGCGTCAGGCCGACATCTGGGTTGCCTCCAATGAGCCGCACCAAATTGAGATGTTTCGCGGCCTCAGCGAGCAGGAACTCGAACGGGTGCGCTCCGTACCGGGCGTGGCATGGGCGCAGCCGCTGCTCTCCATCAACCAGGCCAGCGCCGATCTGCCCAATGGTCGTTTTTACCGCGTGCACCTCATTGGCATCGATCGCGCCACCTTGGTCGGCCAGCCGCCCGAAATGCTCGAAGGCAACCTAAGCGACCTGCGCCTGCCCGACACGGTGCTCCTGGAGACGTCCAATCGTCAGCGCCTGCCAGGCATTGGCGTGGGAGCCGTGCTCCGCCTCAACGACCGCAGGGCCCGCGTTATCGGCATCTGTCGTGCGCGCGGCAATCTCTTGAGCTTGCCGACCTTGTACGCCAGCTATGCCACTGCCAAAAAGTACGTGCCGGAGAGCCGGCGCCCGCTAAGCTACATCATGGTCAAGGTCAAGCCCGACGCCTCGGTGGCCCAAGTGCGCCGAGCGATACAGGCATCGCCGAGCTTGCAGGCCTATGGGTGCGACGAGTTCCGATGGATCACCATGAGTTTCGTCATGTTTCGCACCAGCATCGGCGCGAACTTCGCTGTGACGGTCGGGCTTGGCGTGCTCGTCGGCTTCATCGTGTCGCTGGCGGCGTTCAACCAATTCACGGCTGACTACTTGCCGCACTTTGCGCTCCTGAAGGCCGTCGGCACTCGGCCGCGCACCCTGGTGCGCATGGTCCTGCTGCAGGCGCTCACGGTCGGGCTGATCAGCTACGGCATCGGCATTGGCATGGCCGGGGTTTTGGTCCTTCCGACCCTGCGTGCCGATGCCAGTCTGGTGGCCGTCTTTCCCTGGCAACTACTGGCAGGAGGCCTGGCCCCAATGCTGGTGTGTGTCAGTCTCGGCAGTATGTTGAACCTGCCGCGCGTCCTGCGCGCCGACCCGGCGTTACTTTTTCGGTGAACAAATGGGTCTGAAGCAAGAGCCACTCCCAGCTGTTCGCCTGCGCCGGGTGACCAAGACGTTTGGCGCCGGCGAGCGAGCGGTCGCGGCCCTGCGGGGCGTCGACCTGGATATTCCGCCTGGCCGTCTGGTGATGCTTGCCGGCCCGAGCGGCTGCGGCAAGACTACCCTTGTGTCGATCACCACAGGTATGCTGCGTCCGTCTTCCGGAGAGGTCGAGGCCTTCGGGCTCGCCTGGTGGCAGCTCAGTGACGACGAACGCACCCGCCGGCGCGGTGAGCTGGTCGGGTATGTCTTTCAGCAGTTCCACTTGATTCCTTCACTGCCGGTCCTGCTGAATGTCGCCGTTCCACTCCTGGCCCGAGGAATTCCCCGGCGCGCCGCGCTGGCCCGCGCAGCAGGACAGCTTGAAGAGGTGGGTTTGGCCGGCAGGTTGGACGCCGCGCCTCATGAGTTGAGCGGCGGAATGCAACAACGGGTTGCCCTGGCGCGGGCGCTGGTTGGACGCCCTCGTCTGCTCATTTGCGACGAGCCGACCGCGAACCTGGATTCCCGGACCGGCGAGACTGTGATGGATTTGATTCGGGGCGCGAGCCGCGGCGTCGACGACCAGGGCCGAGCCCGGGCCGTGCTGGTGGTCACGCATGACTTCCGGGCGTTGCGGTTTGCCGACCTGATTTATCAGATGGAGGACGGCGCCGTGCAGCCGGCATCGGCGCCCTTCTTGCTCCAAGTCTGGCAAGCTGCGCTCGCTCACTGCGATGCGGCGGAGCTGGAACCGATAGGAGATGCGCCACCATGCTGAAATGGACGACCATTGGCTTGTCTCTTGCCGGTCTCACGGCCGGCATCTATGTGGTGGGTGCCTCAGCTTGGCACGCGCCGGTGGAGGAACCGGCTCGGCCGGCAATTGTAAACCCATACCCGGACGGCATCGCTGCCAGCGGCGTCATTGAAGGCCGCGACCGCAACGTCCGCATCGCTGCGCCGGAATCAGGCCTGGTCTGGAAGGTATTCGTCCGGCCCAACGACAAGGTATCGGCCGGCGCACCCTTGTTCCAATTGGATCCTCGCCCGCTGCAGGCCGACCTGGCACGCGCGCAGGCGGCGATCGGCGTCGCCGAGCAAACCCTCAAGCGCTTGCAAAAAGCGCCCCGGCCGGAGGAAGTGGCACCGCTGCAAGCCGCCCTCAAACGTGCCCTGGCACGCCGCGACCACGCCAAACGCGAGTACGAGCGGATTCGCCGTCTGCAGCCCGGCAGTGCTGCCAGTGACGAGCAGGTGTCGGAAAAGGCCCTGGAGATGGAAGAGTCGGCCGCCGCCTTACTCGAGGCTGACGCGAACTTGGAGCGGGTCCGTGTGGGCACCTGGGAGTGGGACTTGCGCGTTTCCGAAAGCTCGCTCGCCTCCGCTCAGGCGGAGGCGCAGGTGCTGCGGGTTCGTCTGGAACGCCTGACCGTTTGTGCTCCGCGTCCCGGCGTCGTCCTGAAGGTCAACCTCGAAGTGGGAGAATTTGCCGCAGTAGGCGCGGAGCCCGCGATCGTCCTGGCGGATCTCGAAGTGCTGCACGTGCGCGTGCAGGTGGACGAGCAAGACGCGGTATTTTTGCGGCCTGGCCTGCCCGCAGTCGCGGTCATCACCGGCAGGAAGCTCCTGCACGTCCCGCTCACGATGCTTGCCATCGAGCCGCTGGCCTTGCCCAAGAAACAACTCACCGGCGCTACGCAGGAGTTAGTGGATACCCGCATTATCGAGGTGATCTTTGCCGTGCAGCCTGGCAGCGCCGGCGCCGTTCGCCTCTATCCGGGACAGATCGTGGACGTATTCATCGGGACTCAGCCGGCGGAAAACCCCTGAAGCCCGCCACAAACTCGCTGAACGAGTTGGCGAACAGGGTGACGTTGCCCCCTGCCACGACGGCCCCATTCCACCCCTTGAAGTCCGGCTTGTTTTCGTGATCCCAGAAGTATCCCCGGCCAAGATGCTCGGCAGGCGGATTCCTTCGCATCGTTGGCCGTTGTCCAACGTGCGCCGCTGCGAAATCGCGGTCGCTGAAGCGACATCCCATCCTGGCCGGTTGCTTGTCGCCGGTGAGCTAAAAGGCAAAACTGAAACGGACCCATTTTCACGAAAGCGGGTCCCTTCTCGATATTCATGCAATCCGATCCGCTCGCTTGAATCGGTGCCAGAAATAAGCGCTCTTGAGTTCACATCTTCTTGGCACTGGATCATCCTGCCCAATCCCATCCGCCTCCCTGGTTACGCGAGCCGGCCTTGACGACATTTAGCCTTTATGCTAAATAATGATTGTGTTCAAACGGGAATCCAAGCAGCGGCAGGACGCGTACGAGGCGGTGTTCACGGCGCTCGCTCACCCGGTGCGCCGCCGGATTTTGCTGACGTTGTACTTCGAAGGTGGCTCGATGACGGCCGGTGCCATCGCCAAGATGTTCGAGCACGCGTGGCCGACCACGACGCGGCACCTGCAGATACTCGAGTCTGCCGGACTGCTCCATCACGAGCGGCAGGGACGCAGCCGGCGCTACCGGATCGATCGTCGCCGTCTTGAACTCGTGCGTGACTGGCTGGCATGGTTCTCGAAAGACCCAGGTTGAAACCGAAGGAGGGTAGTGGGGTCGGATCGCGTGCTTTCAGCCTGGTAGCCTTGCCAGCAATTCCTTGACCGTCCACACGTGGTCGGTTAGCCCGGCGGCAACGGCTGGCGTGGTCCTGATGGTCGAATGCACCCGGCAGAAGTTATAGTACGCGAAAAACATGGCGATAGCAGCTTCATGGTTCTCCCACAGCTTGCTATGCCCGTCCGTCAACCGCGTAAACCTGCGTATCTGCATTCGCAACGTCTTGTTGCTCCTTTCGATGAAGCTTGTGGACGCTTGCTTGAGGTCGGGATTTCCCCAGCCCTTCTCGACATGCACATCTATTATCTGCGCCGGTGAGTAGCGGGCTTCGCCCTCTTGGGACTTGCCGAAGACCTTGACGACCCTGGCATGATCCTGATGCGTGCCAAAGACTTCTGCGATTACACTGGGGTAAACCGTCAACCCGTCCGTGTCGATCTGGAATTGACCAGACGTTGCATTCCTCAGCCGGCGAGCGAACGTCAAGCCAGTGCTGTGATCCCTCTTGCCAACCGCATAGGCCAGCAGAAGCTTCGTGTTCTTCTCAAGGGCCGTCCACGTATAGCAGTCTCCGACGCACTCAGGATAGCCCCTCAGGTTCCGAGTCCTTTCTTTGCAGAGCACAAAAGACCAAACCTCATCGCATTGAACTGATTCGCACTCGACAGCGACAATCGCTGTCCGCATGAACTTGTCGCATTGCTCGCCAACGGATCGGACCAAACGCAGGATCGTCTTCTTCTCGACACCCGTCAA
>DATGZX010000115.1:0-43418 GCA_035296965.1 Gemmataceae bacterium | reverse complement strand
GTAACAACTCGGGGCCGCCGCATCATGAGCGACGCGTTGCAGACGTATCGCCGTTATCAGTCGCAAGTGGCGTGAATAAAATGGGTTTCAACGGCTGACCTTCTCCGCATCTTGCGGAGAAGGTCAGCCGAAAGATACTATTCCACTGGGGGTCAGCCTTTTGGCTGCGCTGGCCGGGATCATAGCCTGGGTCGTCACCGGGCTGGGCCGGCAATCCGGAGTCGCCCTTGTCTATCTCGGTGTTGCAGCTGTGGGCGTCGGTTCAGCGTACCACCACTGGCAGCGTGAGGTTTATGCGCCGGATGATATCGGCGAATTTGCGTCTCCTGACGCTCGGCCTGCCGAAGTACGCGGCATGCTCGCAGAGGAACCGACGGTTATCTACCAACCGCCGTACAGCCCGCTTCAATCGATCTCACGCTCGGAACCGACCGTCGCTAATCTGCGTGTCACATCCATCAAACTTCTCAACGACTGGCAGCGTGCATCTGGCCTGGCTCGACTGATTGTCACGGGGCATTTGCAAGGCCTGCATGTGGGCGATGAGGTCGAGGTCGTCGGTCGCTTGGTGGCGCCCCAGGGGCCGAGCAATCCTGGCGAATCGGATTACCGTTCGACCCTCCTCGATCAGCACATTCGAGCCCAGATCACGGTTGTCAAAACCACGGAGGGAGTCACGCGCCTGGCACAAGGCTGGCCGAAATCCGTCAGCGGCTGGCTTGCGGTTGTTCGGGGCTGGGGCCAACGTAAACTGCAAGACAATCTTCATCCTGAACAGGCCGGAGTCGCCTCGGCGCTGCTTCTCGGCGAGGGCTCCACGATGACCAACGCCGACTGGGAGAAGTATATTCGCACCGGCGTCATCCATGTCTTGGCCATCTCTGGGCAGCACCTGATGGTGCTGGCGGTATTCCTTTGGTGGACGCTACGCTTGCTGGGTGTGCGACGCAGGCGAGGAGCGTGGGTCGTGGCATCGTTCCTGGTGGCTTATGCTCTTCTCACGGGCGGACGTCCTCCGGCCATGCGCGCCGCTGTCATGGTGAGTGTCTTCTGCGGCAGCCTTATCTTGCGCAGGCCGACCATGCTCGCCAATTCCTTGGCACTGGCTTGGCTGACCGTGGCCATCCTTAACCCAACAGACCTTTTCAATCCCGGCTGCCAGCTCTCCTTCCTTTCGGTGGCGGTGCTCTATTGGGGAGCGGCTAGTTGGTTCCGGCGGGAACAGGATCCTCTGGATCGCTTGGTCGAACAGAGCCGGTCGCGCTGGCAACGCCGGTTGCTCTGGCTCGCGCGCTTCGTTGGAGTTAACTATGCGATTTCCCTGACCATATGGCTGGCTGTTGCTCCTCTCGTGGCCTCGCGCTACCACCTGATTTCACCGATTGGTATCCTCATTTGCGCCCCTCTGGTCTGGTTGGCCTCGATTGCCATGATCGGGGGTTTTCTACTTCTCTTGGTGGCTGCTATCCTTGCTCCAATCGCACCGTTGTTTGCCTGGGTAACAGGCTCGTGTCTCGCACTCTGCGATTTTGTGGTTAGCCTTTGCGATGGATTGCCTGGAAGCCACTGGTACTTGGGAGACGTCCCCGCATGGTGGCTTTGGGGATTCTACGCCCTGCTCTTGCTGGTGCTGATTACCAAGGAATTGCAACGCCATTGGCGCTGGGCCGCGCTAGGTGGACTGGCTTGGCTAACACTCGGTTTGTTGGCTGGCGCCGCCCGGCTACCGCCTGATGAGCTGCGTTGCACCTTCCTTGCTGTCGGTCACGGAGGCTGCTCGGTACTCGAGACTCCCGATGGCCGAACGCTGCTCTACGATGCCGGCGCTTTGGGCGGCCCCGATGTGACACGACGCCAAATCGCACCGTTTCTCTGGAGCCGAGGCATCCGCAGGATCGACGAGGTTTTTCTTTCTCATGCGGACCTCGATCACTTCAACGGCCTACCGGAGCTAATCGAGCGTTTTGCCGTCGGTCAAGTTACCTGCACACCCACATTCGCGGACAAGGCCACTGCCGGCGTTCGATTGACGCTGGCTGCGCTTAAGCGCCAGGGCATCCCGATCCGGATCATCCGTGCCGGCGACCAGCTCGCAGCCGGAGACGTCGACATTCAGGTTCTTCATCCTCCTCCTGAAGGACCGGACGGGAATGAAAACGCTCGTAGCCTCGTTCTGCTCGTCCGCCATGCGGGGCATTCTCTTCTTCTCACGGGCGATCTGGAAGGCTCGGGTTTGGAGCGCGTGCTCGCCCTGCCGCCGGTACACGTCGACGTGTTGATGGCCCCTCACCATGGTAGTCGGGTCGCGAACAAGGCGGAGCTGGCTTCGTGGGCGCGGCCCAAAGTGGTCATTTCTTGTGAAGGGCCTCCCCGCGGCTCCGCGCGCCCGGCAGAGCCTTACACGATGACAGGAGCGCAATTCTTGGCCACTTGGCCGCACGGCGCCATCACGGTCCGGAGTCATGTTTCGGGTCTGGTAATCGAGACTTTCCGAAGCGGCCAACGCCTCGTTGTGCACCGTGCCCAGCATTAGTAGAGTACCTCTCCCTCTTGCGATGCCATGTGCGTCAGTCCGCGGAGTTTCGGCGGACGCTCGAACCCTGGAGCGGAGAATTCTTGACAGCGCAGATGGTTTGCTGCAAAATCACTGCTTAATACGGTTTGCAATTCGTTCGTTTGCAAAAGGGGCAAAACTCAGCGACCGCCTCGCGTTGACCGTCTGCTCCGCCGTGTGCTTTTTCTGTTGGTTCACCCTTGCGCAACCGTGTCCTTGACTGTTTTCGGTACTGTCCGGACGTGCTGAGACTGATGGCACTGGACTAGACCGAATAGTGGGTATTTCCAGGAGTTCCATGAAGTGCATTCGGAAAACCTGCTTCTACGCTTGAAGGTCTCTTCCTGCAGACGCGCCTCAAGTGTCAAAGTTGCGTCCCCCGGCCGGCATTCGGAGGTAAGGGAGCTATCGGATGGCTAGTGCCCAAAGAGACTCGTCCATGACAAAGGAACCGATCAGCGATCAGGAGTTGCAAAGGATTCAAGATCGCTGCAGCATGGCATGTGCGGAACCGCTGGCGATCATCAGCCAAAAACGCGGGCGTGTGGTGCTCTGCCAGAACGATGACACGGAGAATGAGGTCGTCGTGGTTGCGAAGTACTATGGAACCGATGGCCTGGCTAATGCGAGCTTTGCCGCGTCGGCGAACCAGGATGTACGCCGGCTATTGGCCGAGGTCCAACGACTACGTGCACTTCTTGCACAGAATGGCATCTCTCCCGATGTCTGACAAAGCACGCATCGTGAAGGATTCTTTACGTCCGTCATTTAGGCGCACGAACGTCGTAGCAAAAGATCAAGTCTTGGTCGCGTAGATAAAGCCGGCCATTTGCGATTACCGGGTGGGTCCAGATCTTGCCGGACTTTCGTTGCTGTCCGGTTTTGCGAGGAAGCTCAAATCGGCCATGCTCTTTCCAGCCACCGGGTCCGGCCTCCACCAGAACCACGGCGCCTTCATCTTCGCCATAGCAATAGAGCTGGCCATCAGCGAAGGTGACGGAACCTCTACTGATCGCCCTGGACTGCGAGGCCATCTCGCCGCTTTGGAGAATCTGGCACATCCAACCGCGATCGTCGGAGTAACCGTAGATATGGTCGCCGACCAGCACCACACCGCCATGCTGGTTTTTCATGATCTTGTTTGTGTAAACCGTTTCGGCCCGCGTTCCCTGTCCCTCGGGTGTCAATTTAAGGAGCCCGCAACCCGCTCCGTACCCGGAAGTCACGTAGACGAAGCCGTCGTGGAATATGGGCGTGGGAATCACGGCAGTGCCATTGTGCGCGAGGTCGCTGTGCCAAAGTAGGCGTCCGTCGTTCGCCGCAACGCCGTCGACTCCTTGGCTGGTCATCTGGACATATTGGCGCAAGCCGCCAACCTCGGCCACGATGATGGAAGAGTAGGCGGCCGAATCCTTCAACGACGTGCTTCGCCAGATTACCTTGCCGGTTTGCTTGTCCAGCGCCGCCAGCGATCCTTGCGCGCCTCCCGGTGTACACACAACCTTGTCGCCGTCAACGAGCGGCGATTCGGTATATCCCCAGCCAGGCAGCGTCCCACCCAATTCGTTTTGGAAGTCGACACTCCAGACTTTTTTGCCATTGGCTACTTCCGCGCAAGTTAGAATGCCCTGGGCGCCCAGGGCGTAGAGCCGAGTGCCATCGACTGTTGGCGTGCTTCGTGGCCCATCGCCCCAGCCGTTGGTAAGAACGGGCCCGATCTCGGCGGACCACAGTTCTCCGCCCGTTGATGCGTCGATGGCGTAGACGTACTCCTTTCCGGCGTACGCACCCAGCGTAAACAGCCTGTTGCCTACAATCGCAGGTCCGGAGTATCCGAGGCCGGCGTTGTCAAAGGTCCACAAGAGTTTCGGACCACCGGAGGGCCAAGTGCGCAGTAGGCCTTTTTCCGGCGAAACATCATCCCGATTGGGCCCGCGCCATTGGGGCCAGAAAGGAGTAGATTCTTGGCCGCCCGCGGTCTCCGGCAATGGCTCAGCGCCATTTCGACCGCTGCCTGGCGGGCGGGAAGGCGGCGAAGCGCTAATGTTGGCGTTGGCCCAGAAGCGTGCGCGCCTCCAAACTCCGGTCTGGACAACCAGCGCTAACGAGAGGACAACTAACGTCAGAAACCCCAGCAAACGAAAGCTAATACTTGCCCGGTTGCGACTCGGTGTCATGGAGATGCTCCTCAGCGAACCGACTCCCCGATCGGATAGCCCGCGCTGCCGCAGGCCAACCAGAATGCTACCGTTCTCTACGCGGTCGTGGAATTGAAGATTGCACTGAACCATTTGCGAAGAGCCGCGTCTATTTAGAGTACGGCCAGGCGAACAAGTAGTTCTCGAAAATCAGGGCGCACGATGACCCAAGCGATTGAGGTAGCAACGTCGAACTCAGGTTGGGCCGAGTATCTGCACGGAGTTACCGAACGTTGTTTCGGGCAACGCTCAAAGTATTTGTGCGCAGTTTATGCGACCGGATGACACCGGGTACCTTTCAGAAGACCTTCTTGAGGCCGGGTGTCAGCAAGACATCTGGCCTTTCTCATTGGATAGGGAGGCGCTGCATGCAAGGGCGAAGCCGGCTTAAACGCACGCCACGGATGCTTCTGGGGTCGTGGCGTAACGGCAGCGTACTCGACTTTTAATCGAGGAGGTGAGGGTTCGAATCCCTCCGACCCTATTGAGCCTGCTGAAAAAGGGGTCAGACCCCCACCACGAAGGGCGATAGATTCCCAAGAAAGCAAGAAATCAGTGAAGCTTCGTAGGGGGTCAGACCCCTTTTTCAGCATTCTCGGGGATCGGCTAACGGTAGGCTCCCTGGCTTTGAACCAGGCAATGTTGGTTCGAGTCCAACTCCCCGATCTCGACGTGTCGGCTGGGCATTGGCGAGCCCAGGTGGCCGTAACCCACCCGCAACGCTGTGCAGGTTCAACTCCTGCCCGACACACTCCCTGGGGCGTTCGACTTCTGGCGAGGTCGCCGGTCTTTCAAGCCGGCCAGATGGGATCGAAACCCATACGCCCTAATGACCCCCGGCCACTTAGGAGCCCTGGTGTTGAAACGGATATCATGCGACGCCTCGAACGTCGCGTTCCGGGTTCGAATCCTGGCCGGGGCACTGAACAGGATGATCATGGCCGGCGAAGCTCAATTGGATGAGCAGCGCTTTCGTAAAGCGACGGGTGTGGGTTCGACTCCCACCGCTGGCTCTTGAAGAGGTCGCTTTGCCCCCTTAGCCCTCGCTACATTCGGCACAGCGCTGCCCGGGAGCCAAGTAGCTATCAAGGATTAAACGTGCAATACGGTCTTTCCCATTCTTCCTAGTCTTTCTGACTTCCTCTGTGGCTCATCATTCAGGAGCGCGGAACGTCGAAACATTCCAAAAGCCCGTGAGGAATAAGGCAGCAATTCGCGCAGGCATCGCGAGCCAATCTGATTACAGTATGGCTGCGAGCAGTGTGCTAATGCTCGGCTGAGGAAATGACTAGAGCCTTCTCGTTTTTCGTATTGCTCAAGGTGAGTCCTCGGAAGCGATGCCATCCGACAACAGTCTTCTGTCCGCGCTCTCGTCCAAAGAATTTGAGCGCATCTTGCTGATCAAGCCTTCTGCGGTGGGAGACGTGATCCACACGCTTCCCGTTCTCGTTAAACTCCGCGCGCGTTATCCTGCGGCACGCATCGATTGGCTGCTGACGCCGTCCATCGCGGATTTGGTTGGGCACCACCCTGCTCTGTCCAATGTCGTACTTTTCGCCCGGAATGAATTCACTCGCGTCTGGCGGAGCCGCTCGGCGTCGGCGTCGCTGTTTCGCCTCTTCAAGACGATTCGGCAGACTCGCTACGATCTCGTCATCGATTTGCACGGCCAGTTTCGTTCGGCCTTATTCACCCTGGCGAGCGGTGCCGGCACCCGCATCGGTTTCGATCGTCCCAAGATCGATCCGCGCAAGGGACGAGATTTGCATCTGGCCAAGGAGGCCTATCGGCATGGTTGGCGTGGGACGCGCGAAGGGGCCTGGGTCACCTATTCACACCGCATTCCCATCCCCACCCTCGATGTTCATGCAGCCAATCGCTATTTGTGGCTGGGCCCGCTCCTGGGCCTGGATACAGCACCCCCCGATTTTTCGTTGCCGGTGCCTTCAGAGGCGATGGCACGCATCGACGGGTTGCTTCAAGATCACGGCCTGCTAGGAAGTTCGTACGCTGTACTGGCTCCCGGGACGATGTGGGAAACCAAGCATTGGCGGCCGGAGGGATTCGCCCAGGTAGGGCGCCATCTGAGCCGGAATCGCCAGCGTGTCGTCCTGGCAGGTTCGGCGAAAGAGCGCGAACGCTGCCAGGCCGTCGCGGCAGCATGTCCCGGCGCGTGCGATCTCTCGGGACAAACCACGTTAAGCGAGTTGGCGGCCCTTCTGCAAAGGGCTGCGATTTGCGTCACCAATGATTCGGGCTCGATGCATCTGGCAGTGGCGCTCGGCCGGCCGGTCGTGAGCATCTTTGGCCCAACAGATCCGCTTTGCGTCGGACCCTATGGCCGACCCGAGGCAGTCGTGCGGACCCACATTCCATGTTCGCCATGCTACTTGCGCAAGCTGCGCAGCTGCCCCTACGAACACGCCTGCATGAACGAGGTCAGCGCCGAGATGGTCATCGAACGGATCGAGGCAGTCTTGGCTGTGTCCTCTCCGCGCGTGGCTGGCTAATCCACGCCCCGGCTCACATTCCTCGCCAAACAATTTGAAACGCGCGAAGCTTGCTTTCTCAAGCAGGCATGGGCCTATATACTAAGAAAATTGGGCCTCATGGCCCGAGTCCGCAGCCCGCCGCGATAAGCCCTGCTCACGCCACTGACGAACCTCCGAGGGAAAGTTCGATGTCCATACTCTCATCCTGCCCGCCCCGCCGTGCCCGTTATTCTCTTGGGACACCGACCGCCTTCCTAATATGCCTGGCCGTTTTTCCTGCGAATCCTCAACTGCAGCGCGCAGCGGACGATCCTTCCCCGGCCGCGAAGCTTGAGATCCACAAGGGAGACCACGTCTGCATCATCGGCAACACGCTTGCCGACCGCATGCAGCACGACGGCTGGCTGGAAGCGCTTTTCCAGGATCGTTTCCCTCAATTGCAGTTAATTTTCCGCAACCTCGGCTTCTCGGGCGACGAAGTGACTTTGCGCCTGCGTTCGGCGGGGTTCGGCAGCCCGGACGATTGGCTAACCTTCCACAAAGCCGACGTGGTCTTCGCGTTCTTCGGTTACAACGAGTCCTACGCCGGGGCAGCAGGCCTGGACAAGTTCAAGAAGGATCTCGACGACTTCATCCAACGGACGCTCAGCCAGAAGTACAACGGCAAGAGCGCTCCGCGTCTCGTTGCTTTCTCACCCATCGCTCACGAGAATCTGCACGATCGCAATCTTCCCGACGGTAGTGAAAATAACAAGCGCCTGGAGATGTACACGAAGGCAATGGCGGAGGTCGCCAAGGCTCGTCATGTTCCCTTTGTCGACCTGTTCGAGTCGACCCGCGAAGCCTACGCGAAGGCGCCCGAGTCATCCACGATCAATGGCGTGCACTTGAATGAATTCGGCAACTGGCAGGTGGCCCGCATCATCGACCGGGGGCTCTTCCCCAACGAGGCGGAACCCTCTCGCGACCGCGAACATTTCCAGAAATTACGCGCGGCCGTCCAGGACAAAAACTTTTACTGGTTCAATCGCTATCGCACCGTGGATGGGTTCAACATTTACGGGGGCCGTTCGTACGAAAAATATACCGATGGCATCACCAACCGCACGGTCATGCAGCGCGAAATGGAAGTGCTCGATGTTATGGCCGCCAATCGCGACAAGCGCATCTGGGCGCTGGCCCAAGGTGAAGACATCAAGGTGGACGATAGCAACATCCCGCCTTTCATCCCGGTCAGAACCAACAAGCCAGGATCCGGTCCGAATGGCGCTAACGTAT
Organism: Gemmataceae bacterium; assembly: GCA_035296965.1. Taxonomy (GTDB): domain Bacteria; phylum Planctomycetota; class Planctomycetia; order Gemmatales; family Gemmataceae; genus DATGZX01. The sequence goes on along the minus strand of DATGZX010000115.1, from coordinate 34,896 downwards.
TCCTCGATGGCGAGGAGGCGATCAAGAAGATGACGGTCGCCAAGGGGATGAAGGTCAACCTTTTCGCGTCCGAGAAGGATTTTCCTGAACTTGCCAAGCCGGTGCAGATGGCGTGGGATGCGAAGGGAAGACTGTGGGTCGCTGCTTGGCCGAGCTACCCCCACTGGAAGCCCAAAGAGGAGCAGAATGACAAGCTCCTCATCCTCGAGGATACCGACGGCGATGGCAAGGCAGACAAGTGCACGGTCTTCGCCGACCACCTGAATTGCCCGACCGGCTTCGAATTCTACAACGGCGGCGTTATCGTGGCCCAGGCGCCGGACCTGATCTTTCTGAAAGACTCTCACGGCGGCGACAAGGCCGACGTACGCATCCGTCTTGTGAACGGCATCGACTCGGCCGACACGCACCATACTGCCAACAGTTTTACGCTCGATCCAGGCGGTGCCATCTATTTTCAAGAAGGGACTTTCCACCACACCCAGGTCGAGACTCCTTATGGTCCGGTGCAGCGCTGTGTCAACGCCGGCGTGTTTCGCTATGAGCCGCGTGCTCAGAAATTCGACGTTTACGTTTCTTATGGATTTGCGAACCCGCACGGCCACGTGTTCGACCGTTGGGGCCAGGACATCATCGTCGACGGCACTGGGGCCAATCCTTACCACGGGGCTCTGTTCTCAGGGCACATGAATTACCCGCAGAAGCATATGCATCCGCCCCAGGTATACCAGCAACGCACCCGGCCCTGTCCCGGCATGGAGATACTCTCTAGCCGTCATTTCCCCGAAGCGAACCAGGGAAACCTGCTGGTCGCCAATGTGATCGGCTTTCAGGGCATTCTCCAGTACAAGATCCGAGACGAGGGAGCTAGCCTTGCCGGTACCGAGGTCGAACCGATCCTCTCTTCGACTGACGCCAATTTCCGGCCGTCGGATATCAAAATTGGGCCGGATGGTGCGATCTACTTTCTGGATTGGCAAAATCCAATCATCGGCCACCTTCAGCACCACATCCGCGATCCCAACCGCGACCGCGAGCACGGCCGCATTTACCGCGTTACTTACGAAGGTCGGCCTCTCCTGAAGTCGCCGCCGGTCGCCGGCGAGCCGATTGAAAAACTGCTCGACCTGCTGAAGGAGCCGGAGAGCCGGCTACGTTCCCGTGCCAAGATCGAACTGGGCGCCCGCAACAGCGATGACGTCGTCAGCGCAACGCAGAAATGGGTAGCCGGGCTGGATAAGAACGACCCGGATCACGAGCACAACATGCTCGAAGCGCTCTGGGTGCATCAGTATCACAATGTCGTGAACGTGGAGCTTCTCCAGCGCGTGCTCCATTCGCCGGATTTCCGGGCTCGGGCTGCGGCCGCTCGCGTGCTCTGCTATTGGCGGGAACGCGTGCCGGATGCGCTGGACATCTTCAAGAAGCTTGCCGGCGACCCACATCCGCGCGTCCGGCTAGAGGCCGTGCGCGCGGCCAGCTTCTTCCCAGTACCCGAAGCCGTAGAGGTTGCGCTGATTTCAACGGAGCATCAGTCGGACCAGTACATCGACTTTGTCCGGGGCGAGACCATGCGCACCTTGGAGCCCTACTGGAAGAAGGCGGTTGCTGAGGGGCATGACATCGCCCTGACGAGCGAAGCGGGCGCCCGCTATTTTCTGGGCAAGCTGGGCACGGATGATTTGTTGAGGATGAAGCGTAGCCAGGCCGTGTACATCGAACTGCTCTTCCGCAAGGGAGTCCGCGACGAATATCGTCGGGAGGCATTGGCCGGCCTTGCGAAACTTCGCAAAACGCCAGAACTGCAGGTGCTTCTGGACGCCGTTCGGAGTCAGGATAAGCTGAATTCCGACCAGAGCGAGGGTGCTGTCTATGATCTCGTGCGGTTGCTCACGGACCGTGGTGGCAATGAACTGGCGACCGCACGGGGTGAACTCGAGCAGATGGCCGTGGCCGCCAGGTCGCCGGTTACGCGACAGCTCGGCTACGTCGCATTGATTGCCGCCGACGGCAATGTCGACAAGGCGTGGGAATTGGGCACAAGGTCCGTTGCTTCACTCCGCGATCTTCTGACAGCAATGCCGCTGATCCGTGACCCTGGTTTGCGCGCCAGCCTTTACCCCAAAGTCGAGCCCCTTCTTGTGGGTCTGCCGAAAAACCTGGCAAGCCCATCCAGTGGGTCAAAAGGAAGCTACGGGCGGTTCGTGCGTATCGAGCTTCCGGGACGCCGGACGCTGACCCTCGCGGAGGTGGAGGTATTCAGCGGAGGCCGAAATATCGCCCTCCAGGGGAAGGCGACGCAGAAAAATACCAGTTACGGCGGCGACGCCCATCGCGCCATCGATGGCAACAAGGACGGCAGCTTTGGGGCAGGCGGCCAGACACACACCGAGGAAAACACTCAGGACCCATGGTGGGAGGTGGACCTGGGAGCCGAATATCCCATTGATGCCATTGCGGTCTACAACCGCACGGAGGGCAACTTCGGCAGGCGGCTGAATGGCTTCACATTGAAGGTTCTGGATAGCGCACGCAACGTCATCTTCGAGAAGCAAAAATTGCCGGCGCCGCGCGTGCAGTCGACGATCGCAGTCGGCGGCGGTGGACCTGAAGGAATCATCCGAAGATTGGCCATGAACGCCCTTACCTCAGTGCGTGGCCAGGAAACTCAGACCTTCAAGGCACTTGCCCATTTTATTCGTGAGGACCGTGACCGATCTGCTGCGATCCAGGCCTTGCAGCGCATACCGGTCGCATACTGGCCGCCAGAAGAGGCACGACCGCTTCTCGCCACGATTGTAGCTTATGTGGCCAAGCTTCCAGCAAAGGAGCGAACGTCCCCGGCTGCGGTAGACGCGCTGCAACTAGGCGATTCGCTGGCCGCCTTGCTGCCGCTGGCCGAGGCGCAGCAAGTGCGCAAGGAGCTGGGAGAGCTTGGTGTGCGTGTAATCCGGATCGGCACCCTGCCCGATCAGATGCTCTACGACACGGAGCGAGTCGTCGTGAGGGCCGGCAAGCCGGTGGAGATTTTCTTCGAAAACGGCGACCTGATGCCGCATAACTTCGTTATCACGCAGCCTGGCGCGCTCGAAGAGATCGGCCTGCTAGCCGAGGCCGCAGCGACACAGCCCGGGGCCCTGGAACGCAATTACGTGCCCGCCTCCAACAAAATCCTGCTGGCGAGCCAGCTTCTCCAGCCGCGAGCGGCGCAACGGATCAGTTTCACTGCACCGAATCAGCCTGGGGTGTACCCCTATGTCTGCACGTACCCCGGTCACTGGCGGCGTATGTACGGTGCGCTGTACGTCGTTGCCGATCTCGATCAGTACCTTGCCGACCCCGAAGGCTACCTGGTCAAGAATCCCATGCCGGCCGTCGACGAGTTGTTGAAGTTCAACCGCCCGCGCAAGGAGTGGAAGTACGAAGAATTGGCTTCCGCAGTCGAGCATCTCGATCAGGGCCGGTCGTTCGGCAACGGCAAGCAGATGTTCCAGGTTGCCAATTGCGTTGCCTGTCATCGGCTCAACGGCACAGGCTTCGAAACCGGCCCCGACCTGGCCAAGCTCGATCCCAAGCTGAAGCCGGTGGACATTCTCCGCGACATTCTCGAGCCCTCTTTCCGGATCAACGACAAGTACTACACCTACGTCTTCGAGACCGGCTCGGGCAAACTTGTCACAGGCCTCGTTCTTGAGGAAACGTCCGAGCTCGTGAAGGTGATTGAGAACCCGCTGGCGAAATCTCAGCCCGTGGTGCTGAAACGCTCTGATATCCTCTCGCGGCAGAAATCGCCTACTTCGATAATGCCAAAAGGACTGCTGGACAAGTTGACCCGTGAGGAAATCTTGGACCTCGTGGCGTACATTGCCGCGCGCGGCGATGCCAAGAGCAAGCTGTTCCAGGGCGAACATGCCCACGGCCACGGCGTAGGACATTGAACAGGAGGGACCGCCTATTATCGCAGCACTTTGGCTCGCGGGACTTGTCACGCAGGCTGGGCTTCTCTCGCCAATCGGGCCGTCTTTCTCAGTCGTGAGCGCTCGGCGCGAACCGGAGTTGAACGCACTTTTCGAACGGCGCGACGGTTGGACCGGCGCCGATGGTGCTTATTCTGTGCCCCTGGTGCCGGGAAGGTCTTTATGGCTCTTCAGCGACACTTGGGTAGGCAAGGTCAAGGACGGCAAGCGCTTCGATGCGACGATGGTTAACAATTCCGCAGCTGTGTTGGAATGGCCGAGGCCAGACGCGGCAGCCCAATTCTTCGTTCGGCGAGGCGCCGACGGGAAGGCTTTGGCCCTGATCACACCTAAAATGGGAGGAGGTTGGTTCTGGTTGCAGGCGGCAGCTCTGGATAAGAATCGCCTCTACCTTTTCCTGTCGCAGCTGGAAAGGACGAACGATTCCAGCGTGTTCGGATTCCGCGGCATCGGCCAATGGCTAGGGGTCGTGAACAATCCCCATGATCCACCAACCTCTTGGCGCGTGCAGCAGCTCAAACTTCCTTTTGCACTGTACACACCCCAGCGCGAGATTACGTTTGGCGCAGCCCTGCACAAAGACGGCGAATTCGTTTACATCTACGGCGTCGACGATGTTCGCCAAGGCCTCTTCCGCAGCAAGCACGTGGTTTTGGCCCGTGCTCCACTTACATCCGTGGCAGATTTCTCTTCCTGGCGGTTCTACCAGGGCGGCCAATGGACGACGGAATGGCGGAAAGCCGACCGACTGGCGGACGGGGTAGCAAACGAATACTCCGTATCCTACCTCCGAGCGCTCAAGAACTACGTCCTCGTCTACACGGAGGGCGGCATGTCCCCGCGCATCCTTGCCCGCACCGCGCCGCAGCCCTGGGGACCCTGGTCGACGCCAACAGTCCTCTATCAATGCCCCGAGGCGGGCTGGGACAAGAAGATTTTTTGTTACGCCGCCAAGGCGCACCCGGAGCTAACGCAGCAGGAGGATGAATTGGTCATCACTTACGTGGCGAACTCTCTTGACTTCTGGCAAGTGGCGGCGGATGCGCGCTTGTATTGGCCCCGGTTTATTCGGGTCACGGTTCGAGCAAAGGAAGAACGTTAAACTCCACGAGTGCGTGCTCAAGTCTTGATTTTGGGGTAAGGGCATCGATTCAAAATCCTTGGAAATGTGCACATCTGTACACATGACAAATGGGTAGTGGGCGATCAATGTGTTGATGCAGCTTGGAGCAGGTCAAGGATCGTCCAGGGACGATCAGTTACACCCGGTGCCATCAAGGACGGCGTTGAAAGGGCGGTCATATGGCTCTTGATGAAGACCCCCTACGACAAATTGCGAACTCGCTTTCCAATTTGGAACGGCTGTACGCCGAACAAATAGCCCGTCAAAAGGAACAGCAAGAGGGCTTTGCTGAGCGTCAGAAGGAGTTCGATGAACGACGCAAGAGATTTGAGAAGAGGTCAGAGCAGGCTAACTTATACCGAAATCCTTGGTTGGTGCCAGGAAATCTCGCTTATCTGTTTCATATGATAGCGACAGCCGTACTGGCTCTCGCCGTTATTTTCTTGGTCTGGAAAAGTCAACACTGGAAATAAGCCACCACCAGACAGCGATCAACAAACTGATCGCCCACTACCGACAAATGGCAGGTGGAACTGCCATTGGGCCAAGATCTGATTTGTGACGCAACTCCTTGTGGAATAGTCACTTGCAGAATTCTTCTTCATCAGACAAGTCGTCTGCCTACCCCCATTTAACATGACAAAACCTGACATTCTGCGTTTCTGCCAATCGCTTTGCGTTTCTCTCTTGCCTCGGGCTCGGACCCCAAAAGTTAGTCTTGAAGATGCACTAGCTGGCAAAAACCCGGTCCATGCGTTCGGACAAATCTTTCAGCTCCGCGGCATCCTTGGATTGTGAACCGGGTTGCTCCGAGATTCCCCAGCCGTGGTAACCAACCTGGTCCAGTGCCTTCATGATGGCGGGCCAATGATTGTCCCCTTCGAAGAAACGCACGGAAAACTTCTTGAATTGACCGTATTCCTTGATGTGCAGCTTGACGATACGCTTGCCTAGCACGGAGATCCATGTCTCAGATGGGCTGTATCGAATCGCGTTGCCGATGTCGAAGTGCCAGCCGACCTGCGGGCTGTTGATTGCGTCCATGAATTCTACTGCCTGTTCCGGCTTGGTGATGAAATCATTCCAGACATTTTCAATCGCGATCTTCACGCCGAGTTCTTCAGCCAGCGGCACCGCCTTGCGGATCTCGAGCACCGAGCGTTTGAAGCAATCCTCGTAGGGGACTTGCTTGTTGACGACGCCCGGGACCAGGAGCACCGAACTGGCGCCATAGCGCTTGGCGTCCCGCAGTGCCTGCAGCAGCCCTTCCACACCTTCCCGCCGCACTTTCTCGTCGGGATGGGATAGAGGCTTGCCCCAGTGAGTATCGCAGCAGACACTGGCGGCCTTCAGTCCGGTCGCGTCCAGTGCTTTGAGCACTTCATCCTGGTGCATATGGCTCATGGGCTCCACGCCTTCGAAGCCGGCAGCCTTGACGGCCTGCAATTTGGTCATCACGTTTCCTGGAAAGCCGATCGTGCCATACATGATGGCCTTCTTGATTTGTCGCTTCTTCGTCTGCTCCTCAGCAACGGCTGAGCTGTTCGTCTGCAGTGCGGCTGCCGCGAGTACCGTGCCGCCAGCCTTCAAGAAATCGCGGCGATTGAATGTGTGGGTCATGGTCTTGTTTTCAGCTCCTGAATGCTTCGATTGAAATCGCCAAACTGATCATGCTACTGCGGAATCGGCCAATTCTCCATGACAATCTGCAAGCCACCGCATGCCAGCGGAGTTGCGGCTGAACTGGGATGGATCATGCTGATGAGCTGGTATCGATGGCCGCCTGGCTGGCCTTTGCGAATCTCGGCCTTGGAGCAGACGACGTTAATCACTCTCCTCGCGGAGTTCCTCCAGCTTGCTTTGCAAGTGGTCTTTGAGCAGGTCCGCTGCTTGGATCAATAATTCAAGCGTTACCTCTGGGTCTGCTGCTGCACGTTGCAAGTGGAGTGTGGCCTCGATCAGGCTGATGACATAGGACTCTCGGAGCCGCTTCTGGTCTTCGGTCAGATCCATGGCACTGTGTTCCTTCTGACTGAGTATGGATTTACGGAACCATCCTGTTCCAGTCCCAGGACACCCCCATTCCACGGTGATCGCTGCACTGGCTGGGTCGGATATCCCTCTGGGTTCATTTTTGCAAGATAGGGTCATCTCAGCAACGCTGCGGCCACGAGCAATGGACCCCGCGACTCAGCGGTAACCTACTCTGAGCCGTGAGCGTTCAGCCACTCGACTGGAGCCGCAGACCCTTGGGGACTAGCGCACGCTCCGCCAGTTCGAAGAGCCATTGCACGACGAGTGCCAGCGCAGCTGCGGGCACCGCTCCCAGCAGAATGAGTCCGATGTCGCTCTTGGAAATGCCCGTGAAGATGGCTTCGCCGTAACCTCCCGCGCCGATGAAGCCGCCGAGCGTCGCTGTGCCGACGTTGATGACTGCCGCTGTCTTGATACCTGCAAAGATGGTTCGGGCGGCCAGGGGTAACTCGATGAGCCGGAGTCGCGCGAGTGCCGGTAAGCCTAACGCTCGCGCCGACTCGATGAGATTCTCCGGAATGGAGTGCAGCCCTGCGTAGGTGTTCTGGATGATTGGCAGCAAGCTGTACAGGAAGAGGGCGGCGATGGCCGGCTTGGCACCAATGCCAAGCAGGGGAATCATGAAGACGAGGAGCACGATAGAGGGGATGGTCTGCAGAATTCCTGCAATCGCCAAGATGCCCTGCCCCGCTTTGGGACGTCGCGCGGCAAGAATCCCGAGCGGCACCGCAACCAGTACAGCCGCCGCGAGCGATACCGTTACGAGAAATAGGTGCTCCTGAGTGAGGCGCCACAACCTTGCTACTTTGCTTTGACTATCGGGCGTGGCTTGAACTCCCAGAGCACTGGCCAAGAAATCCGCTGCGACCCGGCTCTCCTGCTCACGGTCCAACTCCACGCGTGCGTTCAGGCCAATCATCGCGTCTTCTGAAATCTTGCCCTGAAGTCGTTCGAACGACGCTACCGCCGCAGGCCGGTGCGCTTGCAAGTCGTGGCGAAAGAGAAGTACTGCCTGGTAAGCAGGGAAGTAATGGAGATCGTCGGCCAAGGTTTGCAGATCGAGGCTGCGGATTTTCGCGTCGGTCGAGTACAAGTCGGTAGCATCGATGGCGCCGGAAACCAGGCCTCGATACGCGAGATCATGTTCCAGGCCGCGGACTTCCTTTTGAGGCAAATCATAGCGCTTCTGCAAGCCAGGCCAGCCGTCGGCCCGGTCCATGAACTCGTTGCTGAATCCAAATCGCAAGTATGGATGATTGTGCAAATCCGAGATCCTGGAAATATGCAACTTGCCGGCAAGATCCTTTTTCATGCCAATGGCGTAAGTGTCATTGAATCCGAGCGGTTGGCTCATGCCGATCCCGAATGCTGCCAATCCCTTCCGCAATGCCTCGAGATCGCGGAGGCTCTTGTCAACAAGGATTTCGGCGCTGATCGTTCCCGTGTATTCGGTGTAGACCTGAATGTCATCATTAAGGAGGGCCTTCCATAAGACCTGGGTACCGCCCAGGGAAGGCCTATGTTCCGTGCGCACGCCCGCGTCTCGCGCAAGGAGAGTGACCATTTCGCCCAGAATGACGGATTCAGGCTGCCGCTTGGAGCCCACGCGGATCTCCGCAGGCTGCGCGCAACCGACGGCGAACAAGGCCAGGATAAGCCAGCAAAACTTCATGATGAACTCTGACCGAGGATCTCCAGGGTCCGTCGCTGGGCATTGATGAAACGCGAGACAAACGGATCGGCAGGTCGCGTTGTCAGGTCGTCGAGCGTGCCCTGTTGAATAATTGCGCCATCGCGCATCAGCACGATCAAGTCGGCAAAATAAGCAGCCTCGCCAATGTCGTGTGTTACGAGTACGACGGTCTTCTGCAAGCTCTGAAAGATGCGGCGCAGATCCGCCTGGAGGTCGAAGCGGATCATGGGATCCAGTGCGCCCAGCGGCTCGTCCAGAAGGAGCACGTCCGGGTCAAGCATCAGGGCACGCATCAGGCTGACGCGCTGCTTCTGGCCGCCCGAGAGTTCGGCGGGATAACGGTCCAAGCCGGCGCGGGGGAATTGGGTCAACTCAGCCAGTGTCGCAATGCGCGCCTCGGCACGTTCCCTTTTCCATCCGATGTATTGTGACATCAGGGTGACATTGCGATACGCGGTGAGGTGGGGGAAAAGCCCGCCATCCTGCACAACATAGCCAATTCTCCGGCGGACGGCGTGTATATTTGCAGGAGCGATCTCCTCGCCAGCAAAGGAGATCAAGCCGGTGTCTGGCCTCAATAAGCCAACCATTAGGCGCAAGAGCGTCGACTTGCCGCAGCCGCTGGGTCCAATAAGTACGGTGGTTCGACCGGCCGGAATGGTTAGATTCGTGGTCTGCAGGGCAACGTGCCCACCGTAGGACTTGGAGACCGCGCGGAGTTCCAACATCTTGGTCAAATCCTGCGCGGTGGGGAGCAATGCATGAGACCTCACGCGGATTGGGCAGGCACAAGCCTCATCATAAGGGCCGACCTTTACCCAAGTCCACGCCAAAAGACCTCCCTGCAATCTGTGGCTGGCGGTGCGGGCTTCGGCAGTAGGTCAGGTTTCCAACCTGACCGGACAGATTGGGAAATCTGTCCTACGCCACTGCCAAATCAGGCACGGTGATACGGAATGAGGGTTTGGCGAACGCCGGCGGCCCATTAGAGCGCCGATGTTTTCTGGATTTCTACTTCGTCCTCTGCCATTGGCGTCCCCAGTTTTCGCCAGATGAAGTACACGGGAAAGCCGGTAGCGACAATGACCAAGCCCGGCCAGGTCGTTTTCGCTTGGTAAATAAAGAGCACGCCCAGAATGATCGCTGCGCCGAGGATGTAGAGAATCGGCACAACAGGGTAGCCGAACGCTCGGTAGGGCCGTTCTGCATCTGGCCGAGTCTTTCGCAGACGAAAGATACCGACGATGGTGAGGATGTAGAAAATCAGTGCCGCCGAAATCACGTAAGTGAGTAAATCGTTGTAGAGAGAGCCGTACTTTAGCTTGCCCGTTTCGGCATCGCTCCCGGTAATGGTGCGCGGCAGGACGTAGAATGCTGCCAGGATTCCCTGAAGCACAAGGCCCCACGCTGGCACGTGTTTGCGATTTAGATTGCCTGCGGAGCGAAAGAAAAGTCCGTCGCGAGCCATCGCGTAATAAGCTCTTGCCCCGGCGAGAATCAAGCCGTTATTGCAACCGAACGTCGAGATGATGATCGCCGCGGCCATGAAACTGGTCCCGTAGGCCGGGAAGATGACCTCCGCAGTTACGGAGGCGACGCGATCCTGTTTGGCGGTTTGAATGCCTTCGAATGGCAATGTTGCCAGGTAAGCGAAATTGGCCGCCAGATAGAGCACCGTCACGATCAGGGTGCCCAGAGCAAGTGCCAATGCGACGTTGCGTTTCGGATTGCGAATCTCGCCAGCGATGAACGTGACGTTATTCCAGGCGTCGGAGGAAAACAAAGAGTTTGTTTGGGCTACGCAAATACCCACGAATAACCCGAAGAGAGTGGCTGCGGTCAGGCCGGATCCGACATCTTGCAGCTTTCCGCGGATCTCCCAGAACCGGCTAAAATTATCGCTGGCCACTGCGGAATGCAGACCAAAGAGCAGGCCCAACACGATCAGCGCCAAGAGGGCGCCGGTCTTGGCGGTTGTGAATGTATTCTGCACGATCTTTCCCAAATGCAGCCCGCGCGTGTTCATCCAGGTCAAGAGTGCGATCATCAGAAGGCCAACCAATTGTGCCGTGGAGAGTGAAATCGCATACCCTGAATGGCCGAAACGTATTGGTGCATCGGTGATCAGATAATTGTTTTCAGAAACAGGCTCCCAGAGCACGCCTACATACTTCGCAAAACCGACGCCCACAGCCGCGATCGTGCCGGTCTGGATCACCAGGAAAAACGTCCAGCCGTAAAGGAAGCCCCAAAGCGGTGAAAACGCCTCGCGCAGATACACGTACTGGCCGCCGGCCTTGGGCATCATGGCGGCCAACTCCCCATAACTGAGAGCAGCAGCCACTGTCAGAAGGCCAGTCACGATCCAGACGACCAGCAGCCAGCCCGGCGCGCCGACTTCACGCGAGATATCCGCGGAGACGATAAAAATCCCCGAGCCGATCATCGAACCCGCCACGATCATCGTGGCATCGACGAGGCCAAACCCCCGTACAAAACCGGTCGTCTTAGCTGTGGTCGAGACAACGGCGTCTGCCATTTCTACCCCCCGGTCTAGGTTAGTTGGCTTGCGATAGCCATCGCGCCTGAATCAAGTTGTTGGGAAAGGCCAAGGCGAGAGTAAGATGAAGAGTAGGATGAGGAAGAGGAGTAGGAGCAAGATTAAGAAGAAGATCAAGAGGTACGCTTGAGACGGTTAACGTCATGCTCTTACTCCTGCTCATAATCCTCTTCCTAATCTTCGTCTTAATCTTTCTCTTCATTTCCCATGACTCGTTGGTCGGAGGGAAAGCCTCGCTATAGACATTTTTCGAAAGCGTGCCATCCAACTCGACTAAACATTGATCCCCACGGCACGCATCAGAGCCAAAGCGTTGCTCTTTTGCACTACGCCAGGCCGCATGTGATAGTCAAACGTCATGGTCCCGTTCTCGAAGGAGTCTTCGAAGTGGACATTGGCAGCCCGCGGCGCGAGCAGGTCCGCAATTTCGGCCAATGCAAGGTCGTGCGTCGTGATCAGCCCGATCGCCCCATGTTCCACCAAGCTGCGCACTACCGCTTCTGCGCCGACCCGCCGGTCATTGGAGTTTGTGCCCTGAAGAAATTCATCGAGGAGAAACAACAACGGCGGCTCGCCCTTGGCCAATTCGATCAGCTGGCGCACGCGTGTAATTTCGGCGTAAAACCGCGAGCGGCCGGCTTGAAGGGAGTCCTGAATCCGCAGTGTGGCGCCGATAACAAGAGGAGACATGCGCAGCCGAGCGGCGCGAACCGGCGCGCCGGCGAGGGCCATCACCGCATTGATTCCCACGGTTCGAAGCATTGTGCTCTTGCCGGACATGTTGGAACCGCTGACCACGAGCACGCTCAATTCATCTCCGAGGCGCAGATCATTGCGCACGCAGCGGGCGTCCGGAATCAGCGGATGTCCAAGCCTCTCGCCGTCGAAGAAAGCCTTGCCTGAAATCACCTCGGGAAATGGGTCGCGCGGGTTTTCGTATGAATAAGCTGCCAGTGAGCCGAGTGCCTCGAACTCCGCGACCGCCGCCAACCAATGACGGATGGCCGGACCGGCGAGCGCTCGCCACCTTTCGAGAGCAAAGGCGTAACGCGTGGTCCAAAGCGTGATGAGAGCGATAGGGACAAAGAGTTGGTTACGCCTGGCATTGAGCCAGTCGATCAGGCCGGCTAATTCAGCCATCCGCCTCGAGGGAGGCAATCCCTGTGTATCGAGGGCCTCGCGAAGTTGGCGCAATTGAGGTGCCTTAAAATCTTCTGATTCCAGGCGAGCAAGAATACCGGCGAACAGGGCCAGGTCCTGGGCTCTGCGCTCGACAGGGTCGATCACTTGCTTGACGCGCTGGCGCAGCCATAGGGCGAATCCGCCTTCGACCAGGAGTACCACCAAAAACGGCAACGACCCAGCTGTTTCGGTAATCCAGCCTACCAAGGTGAGCAGAGCCAACCCCGCCAGGATGACGGCAGCCAAGCGGGCCCAGGGCGATACCAGCACGAGGGGGGCTGAGCCCCAATCGGTGAGCGCTTGCAGATCGACTCCGGCAGGCACGTCGGTTCCCAGAAGAGCGATTTGCTCGCGCAGATCAAGCCGGGGCGCCAGGTCCTTGAGTGCAACCTGGCGTGCACAGATCGTCTCCGCAGAGGCAGGTGCACACAGCCAGTCGGCCAAGGCATCCTCTCCGCTACGCGTGCGCGCCGTGCACAGCAGCTCGAAGAGCGATCCTTTGCCAAAGAGATCCAGGTCAAGGGCGTTGGGATGGTTTTCGTCTAGGTAGTGCGTCCCGGGTTGGCCAGTGCCTATCCAGCGGTCTTCAAGGCGGGCGCGGCCGCGCGCGTAGAACTCCGCGGCGCGCTCGGCGCGCTGGCATATCCGGCTCACTCGTTCGTTTTGCCAGAGAACGAGGACCACAAACACGACGATGGGCACGAGAACTAGATAAGCCGCCAGGCGGTCGCCGCTGGACGCCCCCCAGATGAGAAATCCTGCGATGATGACAACGAGAACCCGAAGATTGGCGAGGATTCGATACAACCGCGCCTGCCGCTCGGCGAGTTCTCGATAGACACGTTCGCGGCGAGTATACTCCTCTTGAGCTGGTGCGCCGTCCGCAAGCTCTGCCACATCGTCCTCCGGCCCATGGTCGCCAGGATTGCCGGCGGCCGATGAAGTCCGTTTCATCGGAACAAATGTCCGCATCTTGCCAGGATTTTACTGCAAAAAGTGAGGGAGGAGTAGGGTAGCGTCAAGCGTACTCGCGCCGACGCACCTTCGACTGGCGGAAAAGGCTCGACTTGTTCTCGCCATGGAATGAAACCGAGGCGACGGCACCGTCCTCGGAATGGTGCGTCGGCGCGAGTACGCTTGACGCATCTACAGACTGTCGGAGAGTGGGAAGGGTGATGGTTTTTTGTTACGCTGGATGGCCAGCCCGCTGACTATAGCTCGTACTCTTTCACTGACGGGAGATGCTGTATGTGGATTCGGCCCTTCGTTTGGGTGTTGGTCGCTACTCTGGTTATTGCTTCCAGCTATCCGTCGTCAGCTGCAGACGCTGACAAACTCCTCACCGTGGCGGAGCAGAGCAACTATCGAGCGACGTCCAGGCATGCGCAGGTTGTCGAATTCTGCGAGCGTCTGGCCAAGCAATGTCCCTATGTCCGCCTTGGCCAATTAGGTACCAGCTTTGAGGGCCGCAAGCTGCCGCTCATCATTCTGGCCGATCCGCCGGTGGCCACAGCGGAAGAAGCAGCCAAGACCAACAAACTGGTTGTCTTTGCGATGGGCAATATCCATGCTGGGGAGGTGGACGGTAAGGAAGGGCTGCTTATGCTTGCCCGTGATATCGGCATGGCTGCCGAGCGGCCCTTGCTCAAGAACCTCATTCTGGTTATAGCCCCCATCTTCAACGCCGATGGCAACGAGCGCATGAATAAGACAAACCGACGGGGGCAAGTCGGGCCCGAGGAAGGCATGGGCGTTCGTCCCAATGCGCAAGGCTTCGACCTCAATCGCGATTACGTCAAGCTGGAAAGTCCGGAGTGCCGAGCCCTGGTACATTTCTTAAACGTTTGGGACCCCGCGATTGTGATCGACATGCACACAACGAATGGTTCTTATCACCGCTATACGATCACCTACGAGGGGCCGCGCAATCCTGCCGGGAACGCCAAAGTAATCGCGGCCGTACGTGACGAAATGCTGCCCGACGTGGGACGGCGCCTAGAAAAGCGGAGCGGTTACCATTCGTTCTTCTACGGCAATTTCTCGCGCGACCGCACCGGCTGGGAAACGGTAGAAGCGATCCCACGTTTCGGCTTGCACTATGTCGGGCTCCGCAATCGCATTGGCATTCTGTCTGAATCGTATTCCTATGCCTCCTATCGCGACCGGGTGCTTGCGTCGCGCGATTTCGCACGGAGCATCTTCGAATATGCCGCCGACAACAAAGACAAACTGCAAAAATTGCTCAAGGAGGCCCGCGACGAGACCGTGCAGGCAGGAAGTGACCCACAACCGACTGACCAGGTGGCCGTTCAACAGCGGAAAGCTGCCATCGATCGCACGGTCGATTTCCAGGGATTCGTGGAGGAAGTAAAGAACGGCCGGCACGTTGCAACCGATCAACCCAAGGTATATCAGCTTAAGTACTACGGCCGCTGCGAGCCCAAGGTGTCCGTAGCCCGACCCTACGCTTACCTCATTCCGGCCGATTTCGGCAAGGTGATCGGCGTGTTGCACAAACATGGCATTGTCGTCGAAAAGCTGATGAAAGACGAGGATCTCGACGTCGAAGCGTATCGAGTCGACAAGATTTCGCGGCTGCAAGTCTTTCAAAAGCACAACCTTGAATCTCTCAAGGTGTCCTCTCGAGTGGAAAAGCGATCTGCGAAAGCCGGGACTGTGGTCGTTCGAACTGCTCAGCCGCTGGGCAGCTTGGCCATTTATCTTCTCGAGCCGGAATCTGAAGACGGTCTGTGCACCTGGAATTTCCTCGATGGTTCGATTGCCGAAGGCAAGGATTATCCAATCCTGCGCCTGGCGAAGAAAACGACACTTTCCTTGGAGCCGGTTCGGGGAGAATGACGTCCCGGCCGGACCTCATTCGTCTCGTCCAGAACGTGAACTGTGTTCACTGGCGATCCGCAGTTCGCTGAACACCGCCACAAGATCGTCGATTTGATAGTGCGCATTTAGGCCGCTGGGATTCGGCAGAATCCAAACCGCCGACTTTGCTAGACGATCTGATTGACGCCCCACTACGGCTTGCGGGCGATTGAAGGCTGTCCGATAGGCAGTGACACCCAGGAATGCGACGAATCGAGGGCGAAATAGCACCAGCTTCTTCTTCAATTTGGGCACGCCCCGCACAAGTTCTTGAGCAGTGAGCTGGTCTGCCGTTGCGCTGGCCCGATTGACGATGTTCGTGATCCCATAACCGAGACTCAGCAGCTCACGCTCCTCGAAGGGGGACAAGACACGTTCCGTGAACCCCGCGCGATGCAAGGTTGGCCAAAAGCGATTTCCCGGTCGTGCGAAATGGTGGCGCACTGCCGCCGAGTAAAGCCCGGGATTGATGCCGCAGAACAGAACGCGAAGGTCATGTGCAATTACATCGGGCACCGTGTTGCCGTGTGCGGCCGCTATCTCTGCCCGCGTTGGCTTCCAGTGCGATTGCACACTTTCTCCGGCTAGAAGGGGGAGAGAACAAAATCGAAAATAACCTCGACGGGAGGCAACACTTGGTCGTTCTTGATTGCCCGGCAAGCCGCAAGTGTTTGTGCAAAGGAAATGAGTTCCGACAATTGCAGGCCCATGTAGCGAGGCGCCCCTTCTCCTAAGGAAACTGCCGTTTCGCAAAAAAGGGCCGCCGCCCTTTGGGCGTGCGTTTGCACTCCCTCGGTGACGCCTTGACGAAACTTGACGCCGGCGGCTGCGAGTTGAATTAGGCCCTTCAAAAAATCTGCAGTCATCCCGTGGCGACCACACGCATTCCAAAGCCCTTCCCACACCTCGTGAGCCTCCCAGTAGTAACCGTAATTGAATAGGTCCACGCCGCGAAGGAAAGGCCGGCACGCTTGCCAGTTCGTTGCATCAGGGCACGCGGGATGCTCGGGCTGCGAACCGAAGCTGTGCCCCAGCGGACTACTCAGCGGATGCGGGAAGAAACCCGGCACGAAGGCATAAGGCGGGAATGCCATCTCGGGTACAAGCCGCGGAGGATGAACGGAAGCCATTGGAATCTCCGTGGCGTTCTCCCTCCAAGCGCCCCAGCCCAGATTCTAGCAGACGGCTCGGGGCGAGCCGAGATCTTGCTGAGGCCAGTCGGCAGAAGGCATTTCCCTCGCCGGCGTTTATCCTGCCGCCTGGTCGACGTTGGTGGCACGAATCTCTTCTGCTGCGGTTCCTTGTGCGCTTTCCTGGATCTACAATCGAGTCGTGGGGACGCCGGGAGTCACGACCCGCCCTACATATTAGCCCGAAGCGTCAGCGAGGTTTTGACCTGCAATCTTCGGCCGGCTTCCTCACTTACGCTTGGGGCTCGTATTCCGTATGCGCGCCTTGAAAAATGCAGCTCTGCCGTCAGCAAATCAAGGAGGTCCAGCATGACTTGGCGCAGCGAGACAGAGGCAACGATCGTCTGCCATGTCGTCCCAATGGCACAATTGGCTCCTGGAAGGCGCACTCTCGGCGCACTTTCGGCGTACCTCTGCGAAGAGGCCATAACCGCTGCTGACTCGGCCAGCCTTGGCAAAGCTGTGCAAGGGTCTGCTTATCAGCAAAAATCGAAAAGTCTCAGAAAAATACTTGACAAGTCAGACCGGCCGTCTGACAATAGACCCCAGACACGTAGTCTGACAAGGAGGCTTTCATGAGCCGCGATGTGCAAGACCTGCCGGATGCCGAGTTGGCCGTACTACAGGCCTTATGGGAACGGGGGCCAGCGACCATCCGGAATTTAACCGACGTCCTTTATCCGCGTGGCAGCGACGTCCACTACGCCACGGTGCAGAAATTGCTCGATCGACTGGAGGCGAAAGGATGCGTGAGCCGGGACCGCAGCGCCTGGGCACATGTTTTCCGCGCCACCATCGAGCGTGACGAGCTGATCGGACGACGCCTGGAGGCCGTTGCCCAAAAGCTATGCGGTGGGTCTCTGACGCCGTTATTTACCAACCTGGTCCGCTCTAAGCGGCTTACCGCCAAGGAGCGCCGCGAGATCCGCAAACTGATGAAAGAACTGGATAGCTAAGCTCCCGTCGAGTGACCCGCGCAGTTGGCGTAAAGGGACATGGACATGCAAACTCTCCTGGAGATCGGCGTGTTGAACGCCCTCATGGCGGCCGGATTGGCACTGCTGGTGGCCTGCATTGGCCGGCTCTGTCGGCGCCCGGCGGTGATGCATCTCCTTTGGATGCTCGTGCTTTTGAAGCTCATTACTCCACCGGCGATGTGGGTGCCTCTCGCCTGGCCCGAGGCATTGACGCGGGCGGCGACAGAGCCGCCAACGGATGCCCCCGAGCTTTCCCGGGAGCTGAGACCAACGTCCGCGACGGATTCAGCGCCCGAGCCTGAAGACATGCTGGAATGTTGTGCGGAGGTGGTCTCGTCGGATGAAGAATCGCCGCTTCCAGCGCTGGAAGCCTCGCTCCCTCCCGCTATGGCCCAGTCCATTGAATCACGCCCGGCGACACCTGTGCCTGGCTGGGCTGGCGAGCACTGGCAGCATGCCGCCCTCATGACTTGGATTGTCGGTTCCGGTTTGTGGTTCGTCGTGGGCGTTTGGCGGATTTATTGCTTCAACCGACTCCTCAGGTTCGGCAAGCCCGCACCGGCCTGGATACAAGAGGAAGCTCGGGAGCTAGCCAATCAGATGGGATTGCCGCGTTGCCCGGCACTCCTGGTGGTACCGGGAAAAGTATCCCCGCTGTTGTGGGCGGCGGGCGGGCGGGCGCGCTTGATCTTGCCCGGTGCTCTTCTGCGCCGTCTTCAGCCGGACCAACTCTCGACCTTGCTCGCGCACGAATTGGCCCATGCCCGGCGGCGCGATCACTGGGTGCGCTGGCTCGAGTTGGTGGCGACCAGCCTGTACTGGTGGCATCCGGTGGCCTGGTGGGCTCGGCATGAGATCCAGCAGGTGGAAGAGCAATGCTGCGACGCCTGGGTCGTGCATCTGCTTCCCCAAGCAGCCAAGGCGTATGCCAAGGCGCTTCTGCAAACGGTTGACTTTCTGGATTCCCGTCCCGCTCTGCCGCCGGTGGCCAGCGGGGTTGGACATGTGCACTTGTTGAAAAGGAGACTGACCATGATTGTGCGTGAACCCTTGAGTCCGCGAATTCCGTGGCCGATCGGCATCGGGGCACTCTGCCTGGGATTGCTCATCCTTCCACTTGCTCCGGGGCGGGTTCAGGCCAAGCCCGAGAAGGATCTAACGGCTCGAGTCACGCTCGACGATGAAGGACCTGCTGCGGGAGCCGCCCAGGACGCGAACGCACAGGATCTGGAGAAGCGGATGCAGAGACTCGAAGAACGCATGGATCGACTCCTGCGGACGCTGGAGGGGCGGAGGAACACGTCAGTGAGGACTCCACCGAGCCAACCCGAGGAAGCCGCAAAGAGCCAAGCAAGGGAGGAAGAGAAAAAAGCCTTGCAAGCTGCCAGAGAAGCCGAGAAGAAAGCCAGAGAACTCGTCCGAGATGCGCAGCGAAAGGCGGAGCAGGCCAGACGCGATGCAGAGCGGGCGGTAGCGGAGCAAAAGCGGCGTTCTCTCTCTGCCAAGACCGAGGAGAGCGCCGACACGAAGAAGCCGGACAAACCGCGGGAGACGCGTGTCCGAATTGGCGTCGACGGCAACCTGGATCCCGAGCAGATGAAGAAGATTGAGAAGCAGATCCATGAGGCCATTCATCAAGCATTGGACCCGGAGCGCATGAAAATGCTCACTGAGCAGATCCATAAATCGATCGACGAAAGCATTAGTCCTGAACGCATGAAGCAACTGGAGAAACAGATCCAATCAGCGGTCAGCGGCATCAACACGCAGCGTATCGAGGCTATGGCTCGCCAGATCGAACGAGCGGTGGACCGAAGTCTGAACGCCGAACAACAGGAACGATCGATGCGCGGTACCGAATCGCGGACGACCGAGACTCCGCGTGCTGCCTCAGCGCGCGGCCGCGCCACGACCTCCACCACCACGAGCCAGAGCCAGCGCGATCTGGAACGCCGGCTGGACAAACTCGAGCAGAAGATGAACAAGCTCATCGAATCTCTGGAATCTTCGCGGAAGTCTATTCAGTAACGAGCCCACACGGGGAGTGAGTGTAGTTTCCCTAGTTCAATCGCAAAGACCGCGGAGCGAGGTGTTTGATGTAGAGACTCCTCTGTGTCAGACACCTCGTTTCTTCTTGGTCAACCTATCTTCTTAGGATTGCCACGCCGGGCGAAGAGTCTTGGTATCCAAGGGCAGGTTTCGTGTCTCATATCCTTTGACAGGTTTTACCAGGGAAGCAGAGATTTGCAGATGACCGAAGGAACAAATCCCAGGCAAAACTCTGCGCAGGGCAGTCGCCTGCCCATGCGCAGGAGCCCAGCTCCTTCACAGTTTTCCTGTCTTCGCGGCGCCCGTCGACTGCTCTCTTTCACGCCAGATCTCTGGCACCAAATCACCTTGATTGGCAAGCCCGATTCGCTATAGTCTTCCCGCCTGGTGGGAGACTCCATTGCCCGAGAGAGGAGCCGGCGCGCGGGCGGGGCGAATTGCCGCCGGAGGTTTTCAAGGAGGGAAAGAGGATGAAGTATAAGGGTACAGTGATCGGCGCGGTCGCGCTTCTGGCGTGCCTGGCCGGTTGGGTTGCTAACAATGCAGTCGGTCAAGGGGAGCAGGGCGAGCGCCCATCAGCGCCGACCTTGCCGCCTCTGCCGCCTCCCGGCGCGCCAGCGCAACCGGCGCCGCCGACTCCAGGCAAGCTGGAAGTAACCGGTCCCAACGATGGCGGAACTGGGACTCCCGTCAACCCCTTGTCACGTTTGACGCCTCTGGGTGGGCCCGTGCTTCCCGTAGGGTTCCAGGGGGATCCTCCTGCTGCTCATCCCGTGGAAAAGGAAGCCGGCGCGAGGGAGTTCGCCTTTGATGCCGGTCAGGGCCAAAGCAACGACAACCCGACCGGCCGCCAGGAGCCAGCCGTCAGCTTGGAATGGATTGGTCCCCCGACCATCAAGCTTGGTCAGCCGGTAACCTTCCAAATCATCATCAAGAATGTCAGCCCCATTCCGGTGCAGCAAGTGGTCGTCCGCAATCGCATCCCGGCCGGTGTCACTGTCCAGGCCACCGAGCCCAAGGCGTTCAACGATTTGAACGTCTTGACTTGGGACCTGGGAACCTTACAGCCGCGCCAGGAGCGCCGACTCGACCTGCAGGTCCTGCCTGAAGTCAAAGGTGATCTGACTTGCCAGGCGACGGTGACCTTTACCGGCACTTCCACTGCCCGGATCAAGGTGCGCGAGCCGAAGCTTACCCTCAAGGCGTCGGGTCCGGATAAGATCCTGCTCGGCGATGTGGCAACCGTGACCCTTACCGTGAACAACCCCGGCGACGGCTCGGCGGATCACGTGAAAATCAAGGCCGGTCTTTCTGAAGGCCTGGAGCATACCCGTGGGCACGTAGTCGAGTTCGACCTCGGCAACCTGGGGCCCAATGAGAGCCGCAGCGTACAGCTCGTCTGCGCGACCAAGAGCGGCGGAACCCAGACGTGCGAAGCTAAGGCCACGGCAGAGGCCAACCTAAAGGCCGAGGATACTGCCGCCATGGAAGTGATCCTGCCGCGGCTTGATTTGACGGTCACTGGTCCCAAGCTTCGTTACCTGGACCGCAAGGCAGTCTATGTCTTCAAGATCACGAATCCGGGAAGCGCCCCGGCCAGCAACGTAATGATCAACGATCAGATTCCGGACGGGTTCAAGTTCCTCGCCGCCTCGGATGGCGGCCGGCACGATTTTGCAACGCGTACGGTCTCCTGGTTCGTTGGCGACCTGACGCCCGGCCAGAGCCGGGAGGTCAACATGGAAGTGCTCGCGATCAACACCGGCGAGCATCATCACAAAGCCAACGTGACTGCCGCCCGCGGCCTCAAGAGTGAGGCAGAGGTCACCACACGTGTGGAAGGCTTGCCTGCCTTGCTCATGGAGCTCGTCGATCTCGACGACCCGGTCGAAGTCGGCGCGGATACCGCCTATGAAATCCGCATCACCAACACCGGATCGAAGACCGAAACAAACTTGCAATTGATCTGCACGATCCCCGAGAAGATGGAGTTCCGGGGAGCCGTCGCCGCTGCCAACGGCAGGTTCCGGCTGACGGGCAAGGAGTTGGTCTTCGAGCCGCTTCCCCGGCTAGCTCCGCGGGCTGATGCCATCTACCGCGTCAATGTTCGCGGCATAGCTCCCGGCGACCTCCGTTTCCGGGCACGGATCACGGCAGACGGCCTGACCGAGCCCGTGCTTAAGGAAGAGAGTACAAAGGTTTATGGTGATGATGTGATCAAGTAGTCCTTGGTCCGTAATCCCTTGTAGAAAGACAGCGGCCGGGGGTCTCGTAACCTCCGGCCGCTGTCCTTTTTGGCAATCCCGGGAATTGGCTGACGACCGTCTACTCCCTTCTACTCACTTGCCTTGCGATCTTCCAGATTTACCGCAAGGGTCCGGTAGAGAGGGCCGCCCAGGTACTTCGTGGCGCGGCCTTCGTTCAGCACCTCACCGTGAATAGTCACGAGGTCTCCCTCATGGAAAGAGTCCATGTTGAGGGCGGGGGCGAGCACAACACTGCCGCCGTAGCGATCCTCTTTATCCACAGGAGCGTAGCGCACGACCCAGAGGCCGCTGTCCGCGTGGATGTAGAAGAGTTGCCCAGTTACCCAGCTATAGTCGCTGGCATTAGCAACACGATCGAGATATTCCTTGGAAATCTCCATGCTCGGTCGCGCTGGTGCAACAGTCACCGGTTTGGGTGGGGCCGGCATCGGCCGCGGGGGCGGAGGCGGCGTCGGTGCTAACGCGGGGGCCTGAGTGCACTGAGTGCAACCCTGGGCGCAGCAGCCGCAGTCATTGTTCGAGCAGCATGAGCGGTGGAATAGCCTGGCAAGGCGTTCGCGCAGCGTCAATCCGCAGTGGCAATTGCAAGGAGCAGGCGTGTTACATGGACTGCACGAACCGCAGCAGTCTTCGCACGAATGCATTCCTAGCCTGCACTTCAGCCTGGCCAGGAAGCCGCAATGCTCTTCCGCGCACCCGCAGCTCGAACAGTCGCTTACGACAGGCGTGGGGCTGATCGCGATTTGTCCAGGGGGCGTTGCATTGTCCGACAGGCCCGGAGCAAGGCAGGTCGTCATCACGAACCAAAAGGAATAAGACACGTCCACTTTCCTCCGACCAGAGTAAACGCTGACGAATCTCGCGCCCTTGGAAGCGGGACTCCCGCTCCAAGTGCGAGGGTTGATGGCAAGGTGACTTCATCACCCACTGCGTTCCGGAGTCGTCCGGTTCTTCGTGGCCGTTACTTTCTTCGGCCGAGAAAGGGTTCCTGCTTTATTAAGTTTGCCTGTTACGCGGAGGCTGCCGAAAGTCCCGCAATCTCGCCTTTTGCGGAGTAAATGGTAGGTTTCGGAGATTCGCTAGATACGGACAACTCTGCTGAGCTTACCACAGAGACGAGTGACTCGCGAAAGTGAACGAGGCTGCCGGAAGCGAGAGACCCGGCTGCAGTGATAGGGAAGTGAGCGGACTATCGTCGAAATGAAGAGAGGAGACCCTTGCGCTTCAGGCAAAGGTCTCCTCTTCCCTTAACTGTATTGTTGGTACCTGCTTAAGCCTAAAATCTTCCCCGGCTCTATTGCGGATGATCGATGGCCTGAATGGAATCGATTTGATAAGGCGGGGAGATGGCTTTTTCATCAGGATTGAGGAAGTGGCCAGTTACGCGAACATACTGACCGTCCTGCAATACGCTCAAGCGCGCGTCCTCGATAAGCGTGACACTGCCGCCATAGGGATCTGCTTCATCGACGGAAGCAAAGCGCAAACGCCAGCTCTTGCTAATTCGCGAATTCTGAAGCTGGCCAACCAAACACGTGTAGGCGGCGTTGTGGCTGAAACACGGATTGGCTGTCGTGTCGACATAGGATCGGCGTCGCGGCGTAGCGCCTGCAGGACCATCACGCTCAGACTCCCGTACCTCTGCCTGGAGCACGGACGAATCAGCTCCGGCTTGCGGCGACAGCGCCGGCAGTGCAGGAACTGCCAGAATACTGTCAGCCTTCATGTGCAGGGACTGCGGCATTGGAGCCTCGGCCACGGTCTGCACCGCCGGCGAAGAGGGATTGCTCAGAGGGAGCGTTGGCGACGGGCTCGATGCAGCTGGAGGTGTCTGATAAGTTCGATATCCAGCATTCCTGGGCGGATACTCCGCAACCAGGCTGCGCGGCTCCCTTGTGCTGGCCTGGGCGGTCTTTGGCGAGTCGTCGGAACTGCAACCGCCCGCTAGAGCAGAGGCGAACAAGCCGGCTCCCACGCACCAAGAAAATGTATTTCGCTTCATGGAGCCGATTCCTCCCATTTTACACGGCCGACACCTGCTTCTGCAGGCGCACTCACCCTTATGGAACTTTCGCTGCTCCACGGTTCCTATATCGACAACACTTGGAAAAATCTTTACGAATTTTCCGAAAAAAGCGGTTACACCGAGATTGACGAATGAATGGGGAGATCTGTGAGATTGCTCTTCCATTGGGCCTGCTTTATCGTAAATCCTGGTGGGTTGGGCGATTTGTAGGCGCCCGTTCCACTCGGCCCCAAATGTTGGAGCGAGAACGCATTGAAGACCTCGAACGAACAGGCGGCCCCGGCCCCTCTACGCAGCGTGCATACCAGCAACTTCCCCGAACTGCTCGACCAGATAGGCATTTCTTTGGTGGTGACCACCTACCAGGCCGGCAAGGTCGTGCTGCTCAGGGCCGATGGTGGGCTGCTCAACACGCACTTTCGCGATCTGCCGGCTCCCATGGGTGTTGCCCTGCGTGGCAACCGGTTGGCCATAGGTGGGCCGTGGTCAATTTGGGAGTTCCACAATGTGCCTGCCGTCGCACGCAAGATTGAACCCGTGGGCCGGCACGATGCCTGCTTTCTGCCGCGGCTCCTGCATGTCACCGGTAATGTGCAAATTCACGAGATGGCGTGGGTGGGCGACGAGCTGTGGTTTGTCAATACCCGCTTCTCGTGCCTGTGCACCCGTGATTTGGAACACAGTTTCGTGCCCCGCTGGCGGCCACCGTTCATCACGGCGCTGGCGCCGGAGGATCGCTGCCACCTCAACGGCCTGGGCCTTGTTGATGGCCAGCCTCGCTATGTGACCGCCCTGGGTCTCACTGACACGGCCGGAGGCTGGCGCGAGAACAAGAAGGACGGCGGCTTGCTCCTGGGCCTGCCCGCCGGCGAAGTCGTGACGCGCGGTCTGTCGATGCCGCATTCGCCGCGCTGGTATGACAACCGGCTGTGGCTGCTGGAGTCGGGCCAGGGTGGTCTGGGAGTTGTGGACTTGCCCAGTGGCAAATACGAGGCGGTGGCCCAGCTGCCCGGCTTTACGCGCGGCCTCGATTTCCATGGACCGCTGGCCTTCGTGGGCCTCTCGCAGGTGCGCGAGACAGCGGTATTCAGCGGCATCCCCATCACCGAACCAGCGCGTGAGCGCAATTGTGGTGTCTGGGTGGTCGACCTGCGCTCGGGCCAGACCATCGCGTTTGTACGGTTCGAGGATCAACTGCAGGAGATCTTCGGCGTGCAGGTACTGCCCGGCATTCGCTATCCGGAGCTACTCAGTGACGGCCAGCACGAATTCGTGGCCGATTCCTTCGTGCTCCCCGACGAGGCCCTACGCGACGCGCTTCCGGAGCTGCGCCGCTAATAGCATACGCCATGGTCGAACCACTTCTCCGCGCGCTTCCTGAAATGGGGTTAGAGTAGCATCATGGAAAATGCCTGGACAAGACGTGAGTGGTTGAGGAATTCGTCGGCAGTGCTCGGCGCTGGGATAGCCATTGCTCGGCCGGAAGTAGCACAGGCGAGCGGGGCCAATGAACCCTTCGGCTACTGCCTGAACACCAGCACCATCCAGGGTCAAAAGCGCGATCTTATCGAAGTCGTGGAAATTGCAGCCAGGGCGGGCTATCAGGGCATCGAACCATGGATTCACGAGCTGGATCAGCATGCCAAACAAGGCGGCGACCTCAAGGCGCTAGGGCAAAGAATTCGCGACCGCGGCTTGACGGTCGAGAGCGCCATCGGATTCTCCGAATGGATCGTTGATGACGACGCACGTCGGAAGAAAGGCCTGGAAGACTTTCGGCGCAGTATGGGGATCGTGCAAAAGATTGGCGGTAAGAGAATCGCCGCTCCTCCGGCCGGGGCGACCAGCCAAACCGACATGAATCTTCTGAAAGCAGCCGAGCGCTATCGCGCGTTGCTGGAACTGGGAGACCAGTTCGGCATTGTCCCCCAGGTCGAGCTGTGGGGATTCTCACGGACCCTGGGCCGGCTGGGCGAGGCGATGCTTGTCGCCATGGAGAGTGGTCATCCTCGAGCATGTATCCTTCCCGACGTGTACCACCTTTATAAGGGCGGCTCACGTTTCGGCAGCCTCAAACTCATTTCCGGGTCGGCCCTGCACGTTATCCATCTCAACGACTATCCGGCGCAACCGCCGCGTGATTCCATCACGGATGCGCAGCGCATCTATCCGGGAGACGGGATAGCGCCGCTGACAGACATGCTGCGTGATCTGCGCCAAATCGGATTCCGTGGCATGCTTTCCCTGGAACTCTTCAACCGCGACTACTGGAAGCAGGACGCCGCCACAGTGGCCCGAACCGGCCTGGAGAAAATGCGCGCGGTCGTGCGCGCTGCTCTGGGATGACCACAAAACCTGGGTCCCGACTTGCATCGGTAATGCCGGTCATCCTCAACGAGCGTGCGGGAATTCGGCTGTAGGTCAGGTTTCCAACCTGACCGGACAGATTGGAAATCTGTCCTACGCCCGAGATGCCATGCTTTCGCGAGTTCCCGACATCGACCCAGAACAATCAGGCAACCTCGCGAAAGCATGTCCCGCCCCTCCTAGGCGCCCCGTCGAGGGTTGTCGGGCACCCCCGAATTTATTGATGCGTTTGGGATCGCCGAGATGAGTCGGGACATGCTTTCGCGAGGTTTTGCAAGTTTCGTCTGTTGTCTCAAGTAGTCGCGAAAGCATGGCACCCCGGGTTTTAGCGTCTTCCAGGTTGCATGGCGCAACCAATGCCTCGTGCTTCGTATGCCCATCGCCCTCGTACTTTGTGGAGAGGGGTTTGGTTGCACAGTCCTCAATAACTCACCGGAAGCATTTCCTTCATACAATACCGCTTGTCCGCCTGGCTCCTTTGCCGGCTCAGGTGGGAGAAGTCCTAGTCAACGAAAGGGAATCCCATGCGCCATGCTGTTATCATCGACGCCATTCGCACGCCCATCGGCAAAGCTCATCCCGAGAAAGGGATCTATCGCGACGTGCGTGCCGACGACCTCTCCGCAGAACTGATGCTCGCCTTGATCGGGCGCACCGGCATCCCTGCCTCCCAGATCGAGGACATTGTATGGGGCTGCGTCAAACAGCAGGACGAACAGGGCTACGACATCGCCCGCTTCGCTTCACTTATTGCAGGCTTACCGGTCGAAGTTGCGGGCGTCACGGT
This sequence comes from Gemmataceae bacterium, assembly GCA_035296965.1. Taxonomy (GTDB): domain Bacteria; phylum Planctomycetota; class Planctomycetia; order Gemmatales; family Gemmataceae; genus DATGZX01. The sequence goes on along the minus strand of DATGZX010000115.1, from coordinate 7,784 downwards.
CAACCGCAATTGCGGCTCGAGCCTGCAGGCAATCAATCAAGCCGCGCAAAGTATTGCCGCGGAGTGCGAAGATGTTCAGATCGCGGGCGGCGTCGAACACATGCAGCACGTCCCGATGGAAGCTAACTTTAGTCTCAATCCACGTTACTTCTATCGCCACAGCCCGGCCACACTCAACATGGGGCTGACAGCGGAAAACCTCGCGATCAAGTACCGGATAAGTCGTCGGGCCCAAGATGAGTTCGCCCTGCGCAGTCATCGCAAGATTGCCGAGGCAACTGACTCCGGCGCCAACGCCAAGGAGATCGTGCCGAGTTGGGGTCGCGATGAAGAGGGGCGACGCAAGACGATCTCCGAGGATCAGGGCTTTCGCCGGGACACCAGCCTCGAAGCTCTATCGGCACTGAAACCTCCTTTCATGCCCGAAGGAGGAACCGTAACTGCCGGGAACTCGAGCCAGATCAGCGTCGGCGCTGCGGCTGCGCTCATCATGTCGGAAGAACGGGCCAAGGAGCTGGGTCTCAAGGCCAAGGTGAGAATTCGGTCGATGGCTGTCGCCGGCGTGGACCCGGCAGTCATGGGGATCGGCCCGGTCCCGGCAACGCTCAAGGCGCTCGAGCGAGCCCGCCTGAAAATCGAAGACATCGATCTGATTGAAATCAACGAAGCTTTTGCAGCCCAAACCCTGGCCGTCATGAAAGCACTAAAGATCGACCCTGAGAAAGTGAACGTTCGGGGTGGCGCAATCGCCATCGGACATCCGTTAGGCGCCAGCGGTGCCCGTATCACGGCCACGCTTATCCATGCCATGGAGGAGCGCGATGCCCGCTTGGGCCTGGCAACCATGTGCATTGGCTGCGGACAGGGCATTGCCACAATTTTCGAGCGGGTGTGATGTGTTCGCTGCGGCACAGGGCGAAGTGCCCCGTCAATTCTCGACTGACGGGTTAATCATCGACCCATGCATAAGAGAAAGAATTTAGATGAGGAGTAAGATTTGGAAGAAGATTAAGAGCAGGAGCACGAGAAAGAGTAAGACTCGATAGGCGGCGCAGTCATGACATCCTATTCCTAATCTGGATCGTGCTCTTCATCCTCTTCGTAATCGTAATCTTCCTCCTAAATCTTACTCTTCCTTCAAAGATTGCTCCGTCAGCCGAAGATCGGAGGAACACTAGGTCCGTACGGCATAGCCGTATTGCCGAATCACTTTTCCCCAGCGCCTGGTGATCTCCGCGCGCACTTCGGGAGAGAGATCGTAGCGGTTGGTCTCATATCCGGCATTTTGGGCGAGATGCTTTTCCAGGCGCGGCAGCAGCTCGTCGAAGCCGCCCAATTCGAGGTGCTCATAGAGTGCCTTCAGTTTTCCGACAGGGTCTCGGACCAGATCCTCGTAGTGCAATTCGTAGAAACGTTCGGGCTGAACGAGTTTTCGGCCTTTTTCGAGCCCGTCGTAGATCCGGTTGAATGTTTCATAGACATACTCGTCCAGCCCATCGAACGTTGGCTTCTGCAAGCCGTGCGTGTTGTATAGGGATTTCCACAAATTCACCGTCGAGGGAAAAAGCACATAGGGGTCGCGAACGATGTGCACGAAACGTGCATCAGGGAACAATTCGAGGAGGACCTTGATACGGCAGCTATGCGGCGGCGACTTGAGGATGAGCCGGCGCGGATCCTTAAAAGTCAGGAGTTGGACGAAATGCAGGAACGCTCGCTTCCAACCGGCAAGTGCCGCTGGCGGCAGCCCCTCCAGATCCAGGTATTGCGAGTACTGTGGAGGGTGATTGGGAAAGGCGACAGTCAAGTACGGCGAAGGTTGTCCCATCATGCAGAGAGCGAACTCATCCTCCTGCGGTCGCTCCCATCCCGCCTGCACGTTGTCCATCGGCCGGCGAGACGGCATCAGGAAACTCAGCCAGCGGGTGAAGAACCGCTCTGTGAGAAGGAAGTGATTGGGCTCAAAGCATTCGTACGTATTGGGATAAGTGTGCCGTTCGTCGAGAATGAGGAGTTCGTGCAGAAAGGTCGTCCCGGTGCGCCAGTGGCCAATGATGAACAGAGGCGCTTGGCGCAAGGTGGTTCGCGCTACGCGTCGGCCGTAGACTGCGGTTTGGACATAGCGCAGAATCGTGTGGACGAAGCTGATGACCGTGATGATCGTGGCGATGTACCAATAAGACCAATGGACCGCGCAATGATTGCGTGCCAGTAGGCGTAGCCAAGCAAAAAAATCGCACCCCTCCCAGATCCGGGGCGCCCATTCCTGGTTTGGTGCAGGTTTGAGTTGTTCAGCAGGTTTTTGGGCAATTGCGGTCGTCATTTCGTCATTCGTTCCTGCCCACTCGGGAGAGAGTTCTTCCCGGCAAGGCACACCTTTGCCGAGCGCGATCGTTCTCATGCGAATCTTGCCATATTCTGACAGAGAGTCCACTGGCTACAAGACTTTTCGCTAGAGAATCACGCTGGCACTGATATACGGCGGCGCACAAGTGGGATTGCTGACGAGTGTTCAATTTACGAATTGCGTCTATTTCTTTTCCGCTTGCTTCTTCAAATACGCTTCGAACTCTTTGCGGTCGATCTTACCATCCTTGTTAGTGTCGATCTCGTCGAAAAGGTCGGCGAATGGCGTTCCGCGAAGCTCTTCGCGAGTCAATCGTCCGTCCGCGTCCTTATCAAGCGCGTCGAAATCGGGCTGCGGAACGCCGCCTGTTCGGACCTGGGCCTCCCCTTTGCCTTTGCCGTTGGCCTGCGCTGCGAGCATTCGCTGCGCAACCGGGCGCAACTCGGATCGGTCGAGGTAACCATCCATGTTCTTGTCCAGGCGATCGAAATTATTGGCCAAGGGGCCTTTTGCTTCCTCTCGACTGATTTTGCCGTCCTTGTTCGTATCCATGCGTTCCAGCAAGTTGTCGATCATGCGTTCAACTTGTTTCGCATCGCCGGCCTGGTCCGCTTTGGAAGACTTATCGCCAGCCAGACCAAAGCGCTGCCGCAGGGTCTGGAGCATTTCCTCGACCTCCTTCTTGTCGAGTTTGTCATCGCCGTTCAGGTCGAACTTGTCGAAGAGAGGTGCCAGGCGCGGCGGCAGCTCATTCTTGCTAAGGTAGCCGTCCTTGTTCCTGTCGAAGCGCTTGATGAAGCTTTCCGCGCTGCCGCTAAGCACCTGGGCAAGGGCCGGCGGCACTTTTTTCGGTTCGCCTTTGTTATCATCCCCCTGAACAGACGCCAAGGTCAGTGCCATCATCAGGCTGAATGCCAGCGCTCCGAGAAGAAAGCGGCACATGGATACCTCCCCAGCAATGCAGGTCGCGCATGATCTTCCGAGTTATTAAACGCGTAGCGGCGGCAGAGGTTCCGGCTCGAAATGCGAGAATCCCCGGTTGGGGGGTCGCAAGCGAGCCAGGAAAGGAGAACCTCAGGGTTGCTGACGTTTCAGCACGTAAATTGTCGCCTTTCCGCGAGCACTGGTAAGAAAGTCCAAAGGACGTGCTTCACCATCGGGAGCCCAGCAAATCTTGAGGCTGTCCCCCTCTAGCTCGTAGACCCCGCGAGAAATTTCCTTGTCCGTTATAAAGTCGATTGTCTTTGGATCCGTGTCAGCTACCAACTCGATTTTGGCTTTCTTCAAGCCATTGGCGTTATGGAATGTGAGACTGTCGCCTGCAAAAACGAGCTTTAGTCGCAAGGATACAATTTGAGCCTTGGTTGCAGGTTTGCCAGCCGACTCCAGCGATTGCAAGACCCAGGTACCCTCGAGCAAAGCCTTGTCTCCTTGAGTCGATTCTACCTTGGGCTTTCCCAGGTCGGGCGCCATCCCATCCTTGGCCGCCAACCATTCTCTCCACTTCGTGACAGACTTTGTTCGCTCGGTTCGATCAGCATCCGAGGATGGACCGAAGTCCTGGCCGGTCAGTTTTTTCAAGGCAACGTGCGCGGCTCGGATCACCAGAGGTTCGGGATCTTCGAGCAGAGGGATCAAGTCGCCGACAAAGCGAGGATCATCCTTGATGATGCAAGCCAGGACCGAGGCACGGCGAATCTCCGGATCGTCCTCTTGCATCTTTGCTCGCAAGGTGGCTGCGGTCATGCGCGCGAGGCGCTCGGCGAGTGCATCGCGTGCGTTCACTTTGGCTTTCCCGGCGAGTTGGGGGATGGCCAAGGCAAGGGCATCGGTGTTGGCTGCACCCTTGCTGTCGCGCAGCTTTTCCAGGAGCAGCTGTTGCTGTTCAGGTGAAGCTCTGACGAGTTTCATGCTGAGTTGGCCAGATTCGCTATCGTTGCCGCCCGCTGTCGGCGAGTGTGCTTCGGGGGCTGAGCCAGCCGCGCTCCCCCGCCCACCGTCCAAAATGAGCTTCGGCTCCAGTTCTCGTTTTTCCTCCGGAGCTTTTGAATCCTTGCGCGTCAATTGCTCGCCGCCAATTCCTCCGGCTCTTAGCCTCACTTCAGCAGGGTCCTGGAATCGCCCTTTCAGGCTCGATGTAAGATCCGGAACCAAGTTGCTGCGCGATAGGAATAACAAAGCGAAGCTTGTGTCGACGGGTCCAGGGTAGCTCAGCTTCCAAGCGCCGTCCTTTTCCTGCCGGCAAAGCAAAAAATCCGCGCCTTTAGTGAACCAATCCTTCTTACCGATGGTCTCCAGGCCATAGACCATGGCGACGCGTTCCAAACTCCAAAGAAAGTAGGTAATCGAGAGGTTGTTTATACGCGGAACTGCCGGCCTTGGTTGTTGATCGAAAGGCGCTGGATTGTCCGTCTGCGTCTGAGTCTGAGGTCCTACCGCAACTGGCTTCAACCTCGGTATTGATGGTCCGATTGAGCCCCTATTGCCTCCATTAGCGCCATTACCCCCATTAGCGGGAAGAGTGGAGGCTGCCTGGTCGATCACTGCTTCCAGCGCGAACCCCAGGAAGAGCAGCCCGGCACGAATGGTGGGATCTCGGTTTGGATCACGTGCTTGATAGTTTTTCTTTCCTGAGGGTCCGGGACGGTTCTCCGACTCATGCTGTCGCTCCTTTGCAAGGGCATAGGCGACGGCCATACCGAGGAGGCCGGCACAGGTATTGCTCGGGCTGGAAGTTAGCTGAAGTCCATTCCCTAGTCCTTTCCAAGTTGTCGGCCTGTAGTCCCACCCGCCATCGGCGTTCTGGGAATCTCGGAAGCGAAGTGCGACGCGCTTCAATGCGTCCGCGACCGGTAAGCCATGCCGGCGGCTTACCCACAGAGCCAGTGTTGCAAACTGCGTGTTCGAGTTATCTTCGGTCGATAGCGGCGGCGGAACGCGCTGATTCCTCACAAGGTCAAGTTGATCCAGGATCTCCTTAGGGAGCTTGCGCGCGCTGCGATTCACTTTCTCATCTGCGTTCTGGCGTTCTTTCTTCTTGGCGGTTGCGATCGTGCTTCGCAAGCGGCGAACTTCCGGCTCCCCGATCGTTGCACAGTTATACCCCCAACCCCCTCCCGCTGCTTGTCCTGCCAGGAGGCGCACGGTCAACGATTCGATCAACGGTACGTCGCCGGGATCTCCCAGGCGGTCCAGATACAGCAGTACCAACGAGATGGAATAGGTTTGGTCCAGAACCAAAGAGGCCTCACGGAGGACATCCGTGGTCTGTTGGAGGACACGATCATCTGCGGCGACACCGTTCTCCAAGAGAGCAAGTCCAACCAAAGCTGTCGCGCCGATTTCGCGCTGGGGGCCCTCTCCCCCAGTGTAGCTCCAGGTTCCGGCCTTGCTTTGAGCGGACTTCAGATACGCAACACCTTTGTCGATCGCCGCCTGGATAGCTTTGTCATCTGCAGCCCGCGCTGCCGGCGTGACCAACAAGAATAGGCCCATAATCACTGCCGTGAAACGGATTCCGGCCCACATGCGCAGCTCCGCCTTATACGGGCAAAGGAAGGAACGAACTTTCTACCTTCCAACATACCTTTGGCCCCTGCCAATAGCCAGGGATTTCAAGAACATCGCCGGCTCCGCGGGGCCTTTCTTTCTCCGCCATTTATGGGGAGTCTTTGTAGTCGCGCCGTCTCTTAGCCCGCATCCAATCTTGTTGGCCGTGCCCAACGTTTGCCGGTCGGCCGTTCACTAATCCATCCGGATCTGCCTCCTTTCGACAGGCTAAGGAATCGCCAATGCTGTATAGGCCGCCAGGTCCGTAAATTTTACCTATTCTTCCCCGCCGAGCCTGGTGAAAAGATTTGTTCGTCTCGTGATCGTCTGTTAAGAGTTAAGATAGCCGGATGAGTGTCTCATCGATGGTGACAGGCGAATCCCTGCGAGCCCAGACCTGTCGCGAAAGGATCTTTATGCCCCGGGCACCTGTTCACTTTTCGCAGAGATCACGACAGACAGCTGATCAACCCATCAGCTACTTTATGCAACAAGCAGTCGAAAACCCAAACTTGATCAGTTTGGCTGCCGGACTCGTCGACCCCGTCTCTCTGCCGGCCCGCGAAGTTTCAGAAGCCATGACGGCCTTGCTTGGAGAAGCCCGGACGGCGCAAGCCGCTCTTCAGTACGGAACCACCCAGGGACATGGGCCGCTGCGGGAGAAGATTCTCGCTCGGACGGCCGGCCTTGACGGCGTCTCGGCGCGGGAGCTTTCCTTGACGGCCGACGACGTCGTTCTCACCACCGGGTCGCAACAGCTTCTCTATCTGATTGGTGAATTGCTTTTGGATCCGGGCGACCTGGTCATCACCGAGGCCCCCTCCTATTTCGTTTACCAGGGAACGTTGAACAGCCTGGGCGTGCGCACCCTTGCGGTGCCCATGGACGAGCACGGCATGAATACCGACGCTCTGGAGGAATTGCTGGTACGGTTGGATCGTAAGGGCGATCTCGAGCGCCTTCGCCTCCTTTATGTTTGCGATTATTTTCAGAACCCGAGCGGGTTGACTCTTTCCGGTTCACGCCGAGCCCACCTTCTGGAGCTTGCCCAGCGTTTTAGCCGGCGGCGGCGAGTTTTTATCCTGGAAGACGCGGCTTACCGGGAGTTGCGCTATGATGGGCCGGACTTACCCAGTATCAAGAGCTTGGACCAGAGCAACAGCCAGGTTATTCTAGGGATGACCTTCTCCAAGCCGTGCGCTCCCGGACTCAAGACTGGTTACGGCTTCTTGCCGCGCGAACTCGTTACGCCACTGCTTCGCCTGAAAGGCAACCACGATTTTGGTTCGAACAACCTGACGCAGCATTTGCTCGACCGTTTGTTGGCGACTGGTATGTACGACCGCCACGTCGCCGCGTTACGCGCGGTTTACCGAGCCAAGCGCGATGCGCTTCTGGAAGCGCTCGCGCTTGAATTTCGCTCCTGGCCGGAGGTGACCTGGACTTCTCCCTCGGGCGGGTTGTACGTCTGGCTATCATTTCCGCGGTGCATCGACACGGGGCCGGAGAGTCCGTTCATGCAAGCCGCGTTGCGCGAGGGAGTGTTATATGTACCCGGGCAATTCTGCTATGTGAATGGCGAGAATGGGCTGCTTCCCACCTGGGAAGCGCGGCTCAGTTTCGGGGTTGCCACCGTGGAGCAAATCCGTGAGGCAGTGGCCCGTCTGGGGCGGGCGGCGCGGGGGTTGGCTGCTGAGCAGGTGGAACTGCCGCTTTCTAGTTGACTGGTGCCATAGGCATGACATCCTACTCTTAATCTGAATCGTGCTCTTCATCCTCTTCCTCATCTTAATCTTCCTCCTAATCTTGCTCTTGCTGGCAGGGCCCCGCATAAGAGAAAGAATGAAGATGAAGATTAAGATTGGGAAGAGGATGAAGAGTAGGAGCA
>DATGZX010000114.1:0-183275 GCA_035296965.1 Gemmataceae bacterium | reverse complement strand
ACACGTGCCATATATAAGAACACCCTGGATACACCAACGGTGGGACCTACAAGACACTACGTTCGTTCCCCAGCAGGGGCGCGACCTGGGCAATACTCTGCGCTGACTGCGCAGTCGAATACCACTGTGAACGCTTACAGGGAGTGCAGCCAAGAAACCGGGGGTGAATGTGAGGTCGATCAGCGGTACCCATCTCCTTCCGCCAGCATGGCCTTCAGCGCCGCACTATAGAATCTTCTGCTCAGATGGAGGCCGAGGGAAGGAGACAAGCGGTTGATCCACCAGATGATCCGCCACCACGACGGCAAGACGATGATCGCCTGATTCCTGGCCAGCGCGTTCAAGGTACGGTAGGCGAAACGGTCCGCCGGCATGGGGCGCAGGCGCCGCCAATAGGCACGCTGCACTTCCGGCGCAATTGGCTGCAACATTTTGCCATACTTTCCCGCACTCTGCAGGATGGGAGTGTCGATCACGCCCGGGCAGAGCACACTGATGCGCACGCCAAGCGCGGCCGCCTCGATGCGCAGGGATGTGGAAAGGCCAACCACGGCATGCTTGGTGGCAGCGTAGCTGACCGACCAGGGAGCCGGCATCAATCCGGCCATGGATGCGGTGTTGACGATATGGCCATAGCCCTGCTGGATCATGATGGGGTAGGCCGCCTGAATGCCATGGACGACGCCGTGGAGGTTTACGTCGAGGATTTGATGCCAATCTTCGATCTCGTAATGCCGCACCTCGCCGCCAATGCCGATGCCGGCGTTGTTGAAGAAATAATCGAGGCGGCCAAGAGTTGCTAGCGTGTTCTGCACCAGGCTCTGCATGGCCGCAAAATCCGTGACATCGACTTCCGCAGCGGTTGCCATGCCTCCGGCTTCGCGGATTCCCTCTGCGACTTCCTCTGCGAGTTCGATCTGGCGGTCGGCCAAAACCACTTCGGCGCCACGCCGGCTCAGTTCTTCGGCAAGGGCCCTGCCGATCCCAGATGCGCCCCCGGTGATGATGGCCACGGCCTCTTGGTAGGTGCGCAGCCGTCGATCCTCTTGCGGGCCGGAAGTATCTGTGGTCATGCGGCACCCTTCTCCCAACTCTCGATGCCAGGATCTGCTGGGTAACGAAGTAATTAGGCAGTTTCTCGTTTGGGGGACTTGCCGTCAATCATTTCTGGAGGCAGCGAGGTCCGGAGACCTGCGCCGAGCGCGGTGGCTCAAGCTGGCAGCTTGAGCTACGAGACAGCAGGCTGACCAGGAGTCGCCAGAGGAACTTGGTGCGGCAAATCCGGTGGTGTCGGCCCGGCCTCCTTGGTCGAGAGCCGAAGGCCCAGTCTTGCGAGAAGAACCACGGCGGACAGGCTGAAGAGGACGGTCACAACGGGATTGAAGATCTCCTGGAAAGGTACGTCGTCGCCCGAATAGCCCAGCCTGGGCAGCAGCGCGACGCCAATCAACGCACCGTTGTACAGCAAGTGCAAAAGCATCGCCGGCAGCGTGCTGCCGCTCTGTATCGTGAGCAGGCTCAGGACCACGCCCAGGATGAAGGCCGGCAGCGCCTGAAACACATTCATATGGTAGATGGCGAAGAGGAAGCTGCTCATCAAGATGGCTGTCCAGGGAGCAAACCGGCGCCGCAGACCGCTCAGGATGAAGCCGCGGAAGGCGAGTTCCTCGCAAATGGCAGGGAGCAGCGCAAATACCACCAGGTAGAGCCACGACGAGGCGCCTCCTCCTCCCCGGATCGAGCTGAGTTCTTCCACCAGCGGCTGCCGCTCGCTGAGCAGCTCCTTGAGCACCGGGAATTGACGGAGGATGGCGAGCGTAAGTTCCGACAGGGGCGGCAGCATCAGACCGGCCAGCAACACCGCGGAGAGAAACGTTTTCAGGGGCGGAATACTCAGGCCAAGTCCCAGCCGGGGGCGTGTCGTCAACAGCATGGCCATGAAAAGCGGCGGGGTAGTGACAAAGGCAAGGTAGATAATGCTGGTGCGCGCCACCAGCGACCCCTGGGCATCGCCTCCGAAGGAGAGCCAGCGCAAGGCCACGATCAGACCGAAACAGAAGAATGCCTGTCCCGTGCTCGGCAAGAAGTCCTTTTCTCGGAACAAGCGCTGAATCCAGAGCCTGAGGTCCAGGCGTTCCGCTTCACGGAACAGCACTTCTTCGCGCTTGAATTGCTCAATCGCCCAGCGCAGCGCCAGCAAGCTGTAAAGAAACACCGGCACGAGAACAGGGATGAAATAGAGCCAGGGCACCTGGTCGAGCGACGAGGTCATCAAGCGCTGAATCAGCAGCGCCACTCCCGTTACAGGCACGAGGCTGTAAAACGGGTTCAGCTCCACGCCCGGCACCAGTGTCAAAAAAATCAGGGGCATCGTGATCAGGAACAGCGGCATCAAATAGTATTGACCTTCCTTGGAACTGCGGGCGTAAGCGCCGACCGCCAGACTGACGGCGCTGAAGAAGGCCGAAAGCGGCAGCGCCAGCAACACACACCAAAAGATTGCTGCAGGCCGCAGCACGCCCGGACTCAGCATGCCGCTGAAATGCGACGTGGTAAGGCCCATGCTGCCAAGGTTCAAGAGCGCGGTGGCGGCACTGAATAGCCAAATCGTGAGAAACTTACCCCAGACGATTTCTTCGCGACTTGCGGGGCTGATGAGCAGCGTCTCCATCGTGCCGCGCTCCTTCTCGCCGGCACACAGGTCCACTGCCGGGTAAAGCGCCCCGGCCAGCGACCACATGACGAGGAGAAACGGAAAGACACGGACCATGAGGTCGAGCAGGCCCTGGGCGGCGACCTCCTCCGTCGGCTTTGCCTTTTCGTCATCGTGAAGTTGAACGGGATCGTCAAAATCGGCAGCGAGCCCATGGCGCAGCAGGCGGGTCTCGCGGGTGAGCAGCAGCCAGCGGTCGAACACACCCTGGAAGCGCCTGACGGCCAAGCGCGAGCGGTCATCCGTTTGTCGATAGGAGAGGCGCAGGACAGGACAGCCGTCGGCTTGCAGCTTGGAGCTAAAGTCAGAGGGCACGAAGACGATCAGATCGACCTGTTTCGTGTCGAGGGGAGTGCGTGCGTCGCTGTCGAGGAGCGCGACACGCAGCAGTCGAGCTTCTACCGGCGATTTGAAAAGCTCGCTCGGTAATTTGCCGTTCACGAGGAGAGGTGGATATTGCTGCTCTCTTGCCTGGAGTTGCCCAAGAGCCAGGGCTGCGGCGATGGGGCACATCGGCAGAGCGGCTGCTCCGAAGGAGGAAGCCGGTGTGACGGTGAGCCAGGCGGTCGCGGGCAAAGGGCTGAAACCGGCACTCCTTGGGCCGAGAACCGGCAGGAAGTCGCTGCCCACAATGCCAACTGTGCCCGGCTTGTCGGCCAGGCCAACGGCAAATTGCACGACGGCCATCCCGAGCACGGGATAGAGCAGCATCGGCAGCACCGCAATCATCAGGATCGTGCGCCGATCGCGAAGTTGATCGCGCAATTCGCGAACAAAGATCAGGGAGATGATCGACCAGCGCATACCGGGGACGCCCCAGGGAAGCATATCACCACACCTGGAAGCTTAGTACACGAATAGCGTGTTGGGGGTAGAGGCGGCCTCAAGTGCCGGCTTGCGTTTCGCGCCCGCTCTTTGTCAGCGGGCGCGAAACGGCAAGCTTTGGAAGGCATGCATTAGCCGATGCCAACATTTAGCGTGAAGTTGCCCTGTGCGTGGTTGTAGCCGTAAATCCACAGGAGCACCGTCTCGCCCGAGGTCACCGGGGCCGTGAGGCTTTGGCTGGTGGCGCCCAGCGACGTGCCCGACGCCAGCTGGATCAGATCGCCTGCACTATCCAACTCATACAGGCGGAAATTGAGGTCGCCGCCCGCAATACTGTACTGGAGCTGAGCGGAGAAAGTACCACTCTGATCGGCCGTCCATTCCGCCCACTGGTTGCCCGGCAGGCCATCGGGCTGGTTCTTGATCGCCATGTCGCTGAACGATTGGGTGCCGGTGAGGCCGCCCAGGTTCGCCGCAGTGTTGGACGTTTGGCCCCAGGGCGCATTGCCGGTCGGTGCCCCGCCGGTCGGCCCGGTCGTTCCCGTGGGCCCAGTCAGACCACCGGTGATCGGCAGCACCTGAATGAAGCCATTGCCGCCCGTTGGATTGTAACCCGGGTTGGGTGCAGGCAGCGTCCCCGTCTCCAGCCGCATGAGGATTTCGTTCGCAGTGATCCCAGGATATTTCTCGAAATACAAAAGAGATGCGGCTGCAACGTGTGGAGCCGCTGCGGAAGTGCCGTAGAACCGTAAGTGGGTATCCGTCGTATCGGGATCTCCGGGCATCGCCGGGGACCCAAAGAAGGACGTGTCCACGCCGTCCGGACCAGTAACGACGGGCTCTACGCGGATCTGCGGGGTAGCCAGTCGATTGCCCTGGGAATCAAACAGGATCGGGATATTGCCGCCAATGGACGTGTAGAATTCGGGGGTACTGGGCGAGTACCAGGGTGAAGCGGCGGTGGCCACAACTCCCGCGGCGGCCGGGTGTCCGAAGATAACGGGGCCTCCCTGTCCAAGGGCCTGTGGATTATAGCCGTCGTCCGAGAAGTCGATCCAGCGAAGCATTGTGGGGGCGGGCCCCTGCGCCAGCTGGAAGGCCATCGCAAGCTGGAGAGTGGTGCTTCCCGTGTTCGTGTAAGTGCCGTATTGGACGGCTTCGCCTGTGTTGAGTGAGTTGTTGTTGAGCGTCTGCAAGACTGTCGAGCCTGACGCATCCGTGATGTAGACATCGATCTCAGATTTCACCTGGTAGTTCGGGGCGCTAGAGCCTCCTTCCAAGAAGGCGTCGTCCCATTGAACATCCGGGTAGAATGTTTCGCCGGGAGCGAGGCTGAAGGTCTGCAAGACGTTTCCGCCACCGAGGTCAAGAAACGTCCCGGAAGTCCCGGCCACGGTCGCCTGGGTGCTCTTCCATGATGTCAAGAAGCCCGCGGGACCGTCGTTCCCCGCCGCCGAGGCATAGAAGACACCTTGGTTGTGCACCTGCTCCGCCGCCTGGGAAATAACTCCGTCGTTGAACATGGGCTCGTCAGAATACCCAATGTCATCGGCGATCGCCCCGGCTCCATTTGCAGCCAGCTGAATGATGCCGTTGGCGAAGTCCTGAGGTGAAATAAAGCCGGTGTGGAAGATCTGATTAGATCCTGGGGCAACATCGGCGGAAATCTCCATCATGGCGCGGCCTTCGTCCGTGCCATTCATGCCCGCGGGGAGGTCTTCAAGCACCTTGACGTGGCTGGGAAGCAAATCACCGGTGCTATAGGACTGTGAGAGTCCCCCTTGGTATTGATTGACGGAATCCGAGAGGATGCCAATTGTCTCACCCGTGCCATCGGCGCCTTGCTGTGCGCGGAAAGTGGGTGCAAGGATGGCTGCGTCGCCCTGGCTCTCCGCAGAGCCCAAGGCAGCTTCCGGAGCGTATATTGGCGTGACCGAGGCAAAGTTCGGCAGCGAGGTGAGCTGCGGAATCATGCTGATCGGCATGTAGCCAATCACCATCTGCTGCGTTGCATCGACCTGGTAGACCGTCATCCCCAGATTGGTAAGGTCCGCGGCAAGACCGTTCAAATCCTGCAGCAGCGTCGAGTGGACGTTGAGGCCGACATTATGGCCATTGAAGTTCTCCGGGTTCACCTTGCGGTTGAAGAAATTGGCCGGCAGCCCGCCCTGGCTCGCGTCAGACGTGTAGCTGTTGTACAGGCTGAGCAAATCGGTTGCGCCAATGAACCCTTGATTGGTGTTGATCGTGATGCTGACGGTTTGGCTGACCACCGTCTGGACGCCCGATCCTTGAATGCGGGCGCGAATCGAATAGGTGCCGTTCGCAAGGTCAGTCAGGACCAGCTGGTTGTTCTGCGGCGTGATGCTTCCCACTGTCTGCGCCAAGTCGCCGCCATCGATGAAGCTGCCGTCATGGTTCAGATCCACATCGATGTAGACCTTCCCTGAATAACCCGAGGGCGTGATGTTGAGGGCAACCGTGGGGGTGCCGGTCGAGGAAAAGCCCGGAGTGACCAGCGTGATTCCGGTGGCAGTAGTCTGGCCGCCGCCGGATAGCGTGGGTGGCGACAGCGTGATCTGGTTGCTGACGAATTCGCCCGACGATGCGATCAGGTCCGTGAACTGTTCCCAGGAAACACCGTGCGACAGGGCGGAGACCCAGTCTGTCAGACCGGTCGGATCGGTGCTGCGGCCCAGCAGGCTCTGGTAGGTGCTGTTGACCTGGCTGCCCAGGTATTCAGGGCTGGAAACGAAACCCTGTGCAATCGAAGTGGGCGTGGCGCCCTGACTAAGCGTCTGCTCCCAGTCGGCGAGGCCAGTCTGGTCCGGTTGCCTGTCCAGAAGGTTTGTGTAGAGGCTGGTGACCCACGTGGCGCTGGCGCCACCATGATCCTTCAGGTATTCGTTGGAAGAGACGACCTCCGACAGGAAGGATTGGTAGCTCAAACCAGAAGCCATCTGCTGTGTCCAGAGATTTATGGCGCCCGGCTCGGGACTGCGTCCCAGGTACTGTTGATAAGCCGCGGTGATCAAGTCGCCGCGGAATTCGTTGCTGTCGATGAAACTTCGCGCGATCTGGCCTGGCGAAGCCCCGTCGTTCAATTGCAGAGACCAGATTTCAAGTTCGCCCGCCGACGGCTGGCGCTGGAGAAGATGAGCGTAAAGACCGTCCACGAACTGGGCGGGCGCCGTGCTGCCCAGGCCCGTGGTTAGCAAGCTGCGTTCTTCCAACGGCTCCAGGATGAGCCGATAAGCTTTCGTCCGCTGGCAATTAGATCTCAGACCAACGCGGGGTCCGACTAGGCGCGCGATCCACGTAGGCAGCATGGTATGCCCTCAAAGAGCCTCGAAGTTTGATAACTTGATACGGCTTCAGCATCAGCGCCTGGGCAACAACCATGACTGAGATCGGCAACTGCCGTGGATTCTCGACCTTGAACACTCGGCCGAGGAGGAGCTTGCCACTTCCGTTCCTGCGGAAAATCTTGCGAACCCCATAGAGAGGATCGCGCGTCCACTCCCGGTAACGATGCTGAAGACTCGGGTTGTTAAGTAAATATTTTGACTTCCGCGTAATGATTTGTCTAGAGAAAATGCACAACTTGATCCGAGTTGTCCGATTGAACCACCGCTACAGAAAGATTTCTGCATTCGGCCGGGCGATTTGGTACGCTAGCCGGTAGGGGATCTGGCGTCTTTAGCGACCAGGCATGGCTGGAATTGAACCAGGTGCCGAGGCGCCATCCAGGATCGGGCAGTCAGGGAGCCTCACCATCTTCCCGCCGGCGGCCGTGCATAGGCGATCCTATAGTCAGAATACCGCGGCAAACCGCCTGGAAGCACTCGTTTTTGTTCTTTTACAGTCCGATCTATTTCCTCCCTGAATGGCAATGTGATAAAAAGGATAAAGGGAGAGCCTGCCCCAGGGGAAGTTCATGGGTATCTACGATCGCGATTACTACCGCAAAGATGGCCCCAGCTTTCTGAGCTCGATTCGTACCGGCCAGGGATGCCAGTGGCTCATCATTATCAACATTGTCGTCTTCGTTCTCCAGCTGGTGACCTTGAACAGGGTGACTGGTCGCTCCTGGTTGACCGATGCGCTATTGCTTGATGTGAATGGTGTCCTGCATGGCCAGGTATGGCGGCTGCTGACGTACGCCTTTCTGCACGATAGCGGCATCTGGCAGCACATTGTCTTCAACATGCTCTTCCTGTGGTGGTTCGGCGCGGATGTAGAAGGCATCTATGGCAGGCGCGAGTTCCTTGCCTTCTATCTGCTGGCCGCGCTGGTAGGCGGTATCGCGTTTGTGCTGACCGCTTTGATGGGGCTGGGCGGAGAGATGTGTCTGGGCGCCTCCGGCGCTGTGACCGCGGTCATGGTGGTCTGTGCACTGCATTACCCGCAGAAGCGCATCTTGCTCATGTTCATTCTGCCGGTGCCGATTTGGGCCTTCGTGCTCTTCCAGGTCGCTCAGGATACGTTCATCTTTGTAAGTCGGCAAAGCACGACCACCGCGGTTGCGGTCCACTTGGGTGGGGCCCTGTTCGGATTCTGCTACTACAAGCGGCAGTGGCGCGTGTCGACGGTATGGGGAAGTTTGCGCGAATGGCAGAGCGGGCTATTCCGGCCACGCTTGCGCGTCTACCGAGAACTGCCCCCCGAACATGTTACCGTGGCGGCGCCGCCGCCGGAATCAACCGGGAACGAGCAGCTAGAAGAGCAACTGGACGTCGTGCTCGAAAAAGTTGCACGCTCCGGCCAGAACAGTTTAACCGAAAGCGAACGCCGGATCTTGCTCCGGGCTAGCGAGGTCTATCGGCGCCGGCGGACATAGCAGCAAAAGGAGAGAAGACCATGCCCTTGTACGAGTACACGTGCCAGGAATGCGAACACACGTTCGAAACGCTGGTCTATGACGGCGAAGCGGTCGAATGCCCGGAATGTCATGGAGCAAAGCTTCAGCGCTTATGGAGCATCCCCGCCAAGCCGGCGAGTGAAAGCGCGTCTCTGCCGATGAGCTGCGACCCCAATCTCCCCCCCTGCGGCCCTGGTTGCTGCCGCCTGTAGAGGCTGGCTTCCCCAATTCCTTTCATTCATCCAGTTTGGGAAGAACCCGGCAACTGCCCTGTTGCGGCGGTTTCGCGTTCTTGCGCTGGTCAGGTGAAAACAACGTCGTACGAGTCACCCGGCCGCTGACGGGGCACGGCTCGCCTGGCGAGCCGTGCCCCGTCAGCGGCCGGGTGATTCCTGAGCTTGTCCCTCGCTGCCGATTCTGGTAAACGCACTCCTCTCTTTTTCCCCTAGTTCGATGGCGGCGCGGGCAGCCGTGGAGGATCATGAAGAATCCTTCTTCCTTTATTCCCACGATCATTCCGTCGGTGGACAAGCGTCGCCGGCAGGAATACAAGCGCCTCCTGGAGTTGTGCGCCCTGGCGTGCGCGACCGGTCTGCTCGGCGGGATCGCCGCTTTGGCCCTCCAGGCGGCCATTGCCCTGGCGACGAATCTCTTCTTCTACGGACGTTTTTCTTTCGCCGGCTGTTCTCCGGCGGACCATCACCTCGGCCTTCTTGTCGTGTTTATTCCGCCGCTCGGTGGGCTGATCGTTGGTTTCATGGCTCGCCATGGGGCACCTGGGATCCGGGGGCACGGCATTCCCAAGGCCATGGAAACAATCTTGGTGGCCCGCAGCCGCATTGGTCCGAGGATGGCGTTCTTCAAACCCCTGGCGACGGCAATCTCGATCGGATCGGGCGGACCTTTTGGTGCCGAGGGGCCAATCATCCAGACTGGCGGAGCGCTGGGATCGCTGGTCGGGCAGACCCAACGCATGAGCGCAGCGGAGCGGAAGGTGCTCCTGGCGGCTGGGGCGGCGGCGGGGATGGCCGCCACGTTCAACGCACCCGTGGCGGCGGTCTTTTTGGCGCTCGAGCTCCTGTTGTTCGAATTTCGCGTGCGCTCGCTCCTGCCCGTAGCCCTGGCGGGAGTAGTGGCCACCGGCTTGCGCTGGATCGTCCTTGGATCCGCGCCGCTCTTCCCGCTGGCCGTCGAGCGTGGAATAAGTGGCTGGGAATTGCCGCTGTTTGCCCTCCTGGGCTTGTGCGCCGGGCTCCTGGCGGTGGGCCTGAGCAAGGGCGTTTACTGGGTGGAGGATACTTTCGACCGGTTGCCGCTCCACTGGATGTGGTGGCCGGCGATTGGCGGCGCGGCGGTAGGCGTTGTCGGCCTGCTTTTCCCACAGGCACTCGGGGTCGGTGCCGAGCATTTGCAATTGATGACCGCGGGTCAAGCAACTTTCGGCTTCCTCCTGGCCATGCTGTTATTCAAGACGTTCGCCTGGACCGTTTCCCTGGGATCGGGGACGTCCGGAGGAGTGTTGGGGCCGTTGTTGCTCATGGGCGGCGCCCTGGGTGGTACGCTTGCCTGTCTTGCCGACAGGGTCGCGCCGGGTCTGCCGGATCCCGGCATGTGGGTCGTCGTTTGCATGGCCGCCGTTTTCGCGGGGGCAACGCGCACGCCGCTGACATCCGTCGTGTTCGCGCTTGAACTGACGCACCAGAGCAAAGTGCTGTTGCCGCTGCTGATCGCCTGCACGGTGAGCGATCTGGTTTCCCTTGGGCTGCTCGAACACTCCATCATGACCGAGAAAATCGCCCGGCGCGGCGTACGCGTCGGCCATGATTACGAGCTGGACACCCTGTCGATGTACACGGTGAGCCAGGTGATGTCGACCGAGGTGCAGACGGTCCCTCTGAGCCTGCCACTGCGACGCCTGTTCGACTTCGTGTACGGCTCGGAAGCCAAGTCCAAGCATCAAGGCTACCCCGTTGTCGACGAGACCGGCCGGCTGGTCGGCATGCTGACACGTTCGGACATTCCCGAATTCCCCAAGCGCGAGGATCTGGCCTGGCTCGTTGCCGCAGACGTGATGAGTGCGCGTCCGCCTGTGGTGGCCTGGCCCGAAGAATCGCTGCGCGATGCGGCGGAACGCATGCTGGGGGCAGGGGTGGGCCGTTTGCCGGTCGTTCATCCCGAACAACCCGATCGCGTCGTCGGCATGCTCTCGCGAAGTGACGTGTTCAAAGCCTTGGCACGCCGGACTGAGGAAGAACAACATCGCGAACGATGGCTTGGACGATCGGGGCCCGCCAGGGCGGCATGACTTGCAGGGGGCGGCGGGCACGTCAATCGAGCATAAACTTCGTCTCTGCATCGCGTTCGTGGCGGATCTCATCTACCGGCTCCTTGCGGCCGGGGCCGGCGTAGAGCCGGTTGGGGCAGTTGAACACGACTCCAGGCTCCTTGCTGATGTTCCGGTAGGCGTGGACCACGCCTGGCGGGACGATCAGGATCATCGGCTTATCTGCGCCGACGGCCTCGGTCTGCCGAGCGCCAAAGGTTCGCGATTGCGGGCGGCTATCCCAGAGGTAGACCTTGAAGTTGCCTGGGCCCAGGAAGCAGAAAAAATCTGTCTGGGAGATATGCTCGTGCGGTCCGCGCGCGCTGCCCGGCTGCGTCGCGGAGACGTACGCCATCGCCGGATGCACGTCGGCGGGGAATTCGTCGTGGCGAAACAGCTCGCATAACCAGCCGCGCTCGTCGTAATGCTTCCGCAACGGCTTCCAGACGACGCCATCGATTGAACCCGAATAGAATTCCAAGTTAGTATTCCTTCTCGTCCGCCCGGTCCTCGACGAACTCCAGATCAGTGAACAACCCTGGCTGTGGCGCTAATTCCCGGCGTCGCTTTCGAGCCGGGCCGGCGCGGTCGCTGCCATGCAGGTGACGCGTCTCCAGTTCGGTTAGCACCACCTTGGCTCGATCCAGCACTTCTTCGGGCACGCCGGCCAGGCGCGCGACGTGGATGCCATAGCTCTTGTCAGCGCTGCCGGCTGCAATCTTATGAAGGAAGACGATGCCGTCCTCCCATTCTTGAACCAGGACATTGTAATTGCGTAATGCCGGCAACTTGTCCGCGAGCTGTGCCAGCTCGTGATAGTGCGTCGCGAACAAAGCCCGGCAGCCGATCTGGTCGTGGAGGTATTCGGTAATCGCCCAGGCGAGGGAGATGCCGTCGTAGGTGCTCGTGCCGCGGCCGATCTCGTCGAGGATGACCAGGCTGCGGGCGCTGGCATTGTTCAAGATGTTGGCCGCCTCCGTCATTTCGACCATGAACGTGCTTTGGGCACGGTTCAGCTCATCGCTGGCGCCGACGCGCGTGAAGATTCGGTCGGCAAGCCCGATCAGGGCCCGGCGGGCAGGCACGAAGCTGCCGATCTGGGCCATCAAGGTCAGCAAGGCGACCTGGCGAATGTAGACGCTCTTGCCGGCCATGTTTGGGCCGGTGATGAGCAGCACCATGCCCGCGTCGGAGCCCATATGGGCGTCGTTGGGAACAAACGTCCCCGCGGACAACGATTGGTCCAGGACGGGGTGCCGGCCGTCGGTGATTTCCAGAACCGATTCGTCGCGCAGCTCGGGCCGGCAGTATTGCCGTGCGTCCGCCAGGTCCGCGAGAGCCGCCAGCACATCGAGCGTGGCCAGAACCTCGGCGGTTTGCAGCAACCTCGTGGTCTGGGCCGCCACCTGATCACGAAGGACCTGAAACAGCTCATATTCGCGTTCGTGGATCTTTTCCTCGGCGGTCAGCACTTTTTCCTCATATGCCTTAAGCTCCGGGGTGATGTAGCGCTCGGCGTTCTTGAGCGTTTGTTTGCGCAGGTAGTCGGCTGGAATTTTGCTGGCATGGGCGTGCGTGATCTCGATGTAGTAACCGAAGACCTTGTTGAAGCCGACCTTGAGACTGGGGATGGCCGTGCGCGTGATCTCATCCGCCTGAAAGCGCGCGATCCATTCCTTGCCGCCCTTCGCGATCGCATGGAGTTCGTCCAGATCGGGATCGTAGCCGCGGCGAATGACGCCGCCCTCGCGGGGACTGATGGGCGGCTCCTCGACCAGCGCCGCATCGAGGGCTTCACGTAGATCGGGACAGAGTTCCATTCGGGCTTCCAATTCTTGCAGGAGTGGGGCGCGCCGCGCGGTCACCTTCGCCTTGACCTTGGGCAAGAGGGCAAGGGTCCGGTTCACCGCCGCAAGGTCGCGCGGGGAAGCGCGGCCGGTGCTGATGCGCGCTGTCAAGCGCGGCAGGTCGAAGGCCTCGCCCAGGTTGGCACGCAGTTCCTGCCGGAGGCTCGCTGCTTCTTTGAGTTCGCCGACTGCCTCGAAGCGGGCCTCGATCGGCAGCCGCCCGGCCAAGGGCGCCAGGATCCATTCTTGCAGCAACCTGGCGCCCATGGCCGTCACGGTGCGATCGAGGACCGACCAGAGGGAGCCTTCGCGGCTGCCGTCGCGCAGCGTGCGCGTCAGCTCCAGGCTGCGGCGCGTGACCTCATCGAGGAAGAGGAATTGCTGCTGCCGATAAGGCCGCAAGCGGTTGAGATGGGCCAGACTCGCCTTGAGGGTTTCTTGCAGATAGAGGAGCAAAGCGCCCGCTGCGACCACGCAGGGCTGATCGTCCTCGAAGCCGAAGCCGGTCAAGGTGGCGATGCCGAAATGGTGCAGAAGCGCCGCCCGCGCCGAGGCGGGATCGAACGTCCAGCTGGGCCGCTCGGTGACCGCCATGGCGGGAGCCGCTTCGCGCAGGCGCTCGCTCACGCGGCTCGGGTCGCCTTCGGCGCACAAGCATTCGGCGGGTCCCAGCCGGCCGAGTTCGTCCTTCAAGCTATTCGACGAGATGTCTGCCGCCTGAAACTGTCCGGTGGACAGCTCCACCCAGGCCACGCCCACCTGTGGGCCGCGCGGGTGAACCGAAGCGAGGTAATTCGCCTGCCGGGGGTCGAGGAGATTGTCCTCGGTCAGGGTCCCGGGCGTGACGACGCGGGTGACCTCGCGGCGGACGAGGCCCTTGGCCAGCGCTGGATCTTCCACCTGGTCGCAGATGGCGACGCGATGGCCGGCCTGCAATAGCCTGCGCAGATGGCCGTCGAGCGCGTGGTGCGGGAACCCGGCCATTGGCACGGTCTTGTCGCGGCTGGTGAGCGTCAAGCCCAGCGCCCGCGAGGCAAGCTCGGCATCCTCGTTGAAGAGTTCGTAGAAATCGCCCATGCGAAACAACAGGAGCATGCCGGGATAGCGTTCCTTGGCCTCCCGGTACTGTTGCATCATGGGGGTCAACGACATGGTCTCGCGTTCATGGGGCTTGCGTTTCGCTGCCGCTGGCTGCTTGCCGGCGCGCTGTCCTGCGCCTGGGCCGGGCAACGTAAACCGTGGTTGCTATTTGCTGCCGTTGCGGAGTTTCGTCATCGAGACGGAGTTACCCGTGGGGCCAAAGGCAACTTCGTTCATATAGTACCGCATCAACATCAGCCCGCGGCCGCAGGGCCGTTCCAGGTTTTCGACAGCGGTCGGGTCGGGGACGTCGCAGGGGTCGAATCCGGTGCCTTCGTCGGTAATGAGGATGTCGAAGCGCTCCGGACAGACGGAATAGGCGATATGAATTTTTTTCGACAGGTCGAAACGGTTGCCGTGCTTGATGGCGTTGATCAGCGCCTCCTCAAGGGCCAGTTTGATGCTGAAGATCTCCTTGTCGGTGAAGAGAGTATTCTTCAGCTGACATTCGATTTGTTCCTGTACTCGCCGGGCTTCAGCAGGATCGCTGTGAATTGCAATCTCGGCGGAGTACTGAGGAACTGCATTACTCATCGAGTCCATCTCACCTGGGAAGGCAGAGGGCACCGGAGTTACATTGTCCGACAGCATGGCCAAAGCATTGTGGTCGCAACAAGCCGACAGATCAACGGCTTTTTCATGATAGTTCGCTGAAGGAACGCCTCGGTATTGCCCTGGGGCCCTGGTGAAACTGCCGGGACGTCGTCGAGTTGGGACCGGTGACGGGGGACCGGAGCCGGCGAGCGATGACCTGAAGCGTCCTTCTGCCCTATTGGCCTCTTCACGCCAGATCTGGGCGAAAGGGTAGGCGAGGCAAACAGGGAAAACTCAAAACACTTGCAATGCTTCCTGCTCATCGCCGCGGATGACGAAGAGCTTGTCCAGCTTCGTGATCTCAAAGACCTCGCGAATCTGCGGGTCGATGTTGCAGAGCACAAGCTTCCCGCCTGCGGACTGCACCTTCTTGTTGAGTGTGATCAACTTACCCAGGGCAGCGCTGGACATGTACTCGACGTTACTGAAGTTGAGCAGCAGCCTTTTTCGCCCGTTCTCGTCAACGAGACTGAAAAGCTGGTCGCCAATGATCTGGATATTCTGTTCGTCCAGGATCTTGCGATCGATGAAGCTCACCACGGTCACATCGCCGATGTCTTCCACTTCAAGACGTCGGCGACGGGGTTGCGACGACATAAGGTAGTCCTCTCCTATCCCTTAGCACCCGGATTGGTGCCGCTGGTCCGGCCGGGCCGGCAATTCCGGGTGAGCTTGAGGACAATCATGCATGTTAGAGTCGGCCTTAGGGAAGTCAAGTGATTTCCCATCATTCACACCGCCTGGACGGTGCGCGAACCCGTCGAGGGCCTGGTTCGTCTCTCATCTACCGTTACCCCCTGGGCGCGCGGTAGCATCGACTTCATGTATGAGACCTTCGAACACACGGCAGACCTGGGACTGCGGATTCGAGCGCCGGATCTCGATCGCCTTTTTGTCGAAGCCGGCCAGGCACTCTTCTCGGTCATCCTCGAGGACCCGGGAGCGATCAAGACAAGCCAGCAATTTGAAGTTCGCCTGCCGGCGGATTCGTGGGAGAATCTTCTCTTCGACTGGTTGCGGGAGCTTCTCTATCACTTCGATGGCGAGCATTTCGTCTCCGGCCGCTTCGAAGCGCATGTGAGTGACGCCGGCTTGACGGCGACCGTCTGGGGAGAACCATATGATCCAGACCGGCATCGCCTCCAGCACGAGGTGAAAGCCATCACCTACCATGCTTTACGTGTGGAGCAGAGGGACGACGGTTGGCTGGCAGAAGTGATTGTGGACATTTGAACGACGCTTACTTGAAGGAAAGGCATCATGGGTAAGGAAGGCTACCACGGACCCCTGGAAAAGGTCGACGAATGCTGCTGGCGCATTCCCAAGAGCTATAAGCAGGGAATGCGCGTGGACGGCCTGATCTTTACCGACGAGCGCCTGCTCGAACAGCTCAAGAAGGATCAGGCGCCCGAGCAGGTTGCCAACGTAGCCTTCTTGCCCGGTATCCAGCACGCCAGCCTGGCCATGCCGGACATCCACTGGGGTTACGGTTTCTGCATCGGCGGCGTCTGCGCTACCGACCCGAAGGAAGGCGGCGTCATCTCGCCGGGCGGCGTCGGTTACGACATCAACTGCGGCGTCCGCCTGGCACGCTCCAACCTCTTCTACCGCGACGTCAAGCCGCATCTGCGCACGCTCGTGGAGGAGTTGTTCCGCCAGGTGCCGACCGGCGCCGGTAAGTCGGGCCGTTACCATTTCCGCGACAAGGAACTGCGCCAGCTGCTAACCGATGGCTCGCAAGCGCTCGTCGAGCGCGATCTCGCCAGCCCCAGCGACGTGGAGCACACCGAAGCCCACGGCGTCCTCGCCGGCGCTGACCCCGGTGCGGTGAGCGACCGCGCCCTGACGCGCGGGGCGAACCAGTGCGGCACGCTCGGCTCGGGAAACCATTTTCTCGAAGTGCAAGTCGTCGATCACATCTTCGATGAAGGCGCGGCCTCGGTGATGGGGCTGGAGAAGGACATGGTCTGCGTCATGATCCACAGTGGCTCGCGCGGCCTGGGCTACCAGGTATGCGATGACGCCCTGGCCATGCTGCGCAAGGCGCCGGAGAAGTACGGCATCGACTTGCCGGACCGCCAGCTTGCTTGTGCTCCGGTCGATTCGCCCGAAGGCCAGCATTACATCGCCGCCATGCGCGCCGCTGCCAACTTCGCCTGGTGCAATCGGCAATTGCTCATGCACCAGGCCCGTGAAGTCTTCGCGAAGGTGTTTGGCCGGTCGTGGGAAGAGCTGCAGATGAGCCTCGTTTACGACGTTTGCCACAACATCGCCAAGTTCGAGGAGCATGAGATCGACGGCCAGCGCAAGCGCGTCTGGGTCCATCGCAAGGGAGCCACGCGCGCCTTTCCACCGGGCCATCCGGAAATACCGGCTCAGTACCGCAAGATCGGCCAACCGGTCATCATCCCCGGCGACATGGGCCGGGCGAGCTGGGTATTGGTCGGCCAGCCGGGGAGCATGCAGAAGACGTTTGGCACGACCTGCCATGGCGCTGGCCGGGCCATGAGCCGCACTGCCGCAGTTAAGGATGCGGCCGGCCGGCGCATCGACAAGGAATTGGAAGCACGCGGCGTCATTGCCCGCGCCCAGAGTTTGCGCGGCCTGGCGGAAGAGCAGCCCCGCGCCTACAAGAATGTCGATGAAGTGGTAGACGTGGTCCACCGCGCGGGGTTGTCCCACAAGGTGGCGCGCATGCGGCCTATTGGGGTTATCAAGGGATAGAGGGCTGCCAGTGTTCCTGTGTTGATTTTGGGGCAACGATATGAGCCCAGAACCCTTAGCGATATGTACGTCAGTACACATGACATATGTCAGGTAGAATCGTCACTCCTTCAAGTTTCAATTTGCGCCGCAACCTATTGCAGAATAATCGCTTGCAGATTCATAAACGTGTCAGACACGTTGTCTGCCTACCCCCCCTTTTACATGACATAACATGACATTGCTGATTTCCGACTTATTGCTGGGAACCGATTTCTGGCCGCGTGGTCGGCTGCCGAGAATTTGCCTTGGAGAGGCACACTACGTTCCAAGTGCCTGCCGCAAGCGCCGGATCTGCTCTTCCATGGGGCGCGGCGGCTTTGGAGCCGTCTGCCCGAGTCGGCCTTGAGCCTTGAGACAAATCACGACCGGTCCCGTCCCCGACAGAGCTTCTGCCGCCCCCGCCTGCCAATCCTTGGCCGAATCGAAGGCGTACACACGACGGATGCCGGCCGCGCGTGCCAAGGCGGCGAAGTCGGTATGACCGGCCGCCGCAGTCGGCTGACCGCCCGTCACCTCGTAGATGCCGTTATCCATGACCACCAGGTAGATATTCGCCGGTTGATTGGCCAGCGTGACCAGGCTGCCGAGGTTCATGAGCATCGACCCGTCGCCGTTGAGGACGATGACGCCATGCTCCGGCTGCGCGAGTGCCAGACCAAGCCCCAGGTCAGGCCCCTGCCCCATTGCCGATGGGATGTAGGCAAAGTCGAGCGGCTGGTCGGACAACTGGGTCCAGATGGCGATGGATGCCATCGTGGAAATGACAACGCACTTGCCGCGATGGCGGGCCAGGATTTCCAGGGCTTCATGATGGGTCATGGCCATAGGATCACTCCACGAGCACGACAGCGCCCGCCCTGCCCTCGGCGTGAGCCTGCTGGTAAACTTCGGCGATATCCGCGGCCGTATTCTCTCGCAGCAGCAGCTTGTACGGGATCCGCCAGGTGCGCAGGATGGGTTCGGTGAAAACGGGACAGGTATCGCGCGTGTTGCCTTGCTGAAAGGCGTAATAGCCTCGCAGGCCGATCAGAAGGAAGAGCGGCAGCTTCAAATCGTGGACGACATTGCGCAAGGCATCGCCAGCCTCGAACAGGCCCGTGCACTGCACCATAACCACGGGAGACTTGCCGCCCAGGATCAGCCCGGCTGCGACGCCAATCGCTTCACCTTCCCGGCACACGCGAATGAGCTGGAGCCTGGGAGCCGTGCTGAGGGCCGGCTCCCAGGTGCCGATTTCGCTGTCAGGAATCCAAACCACGTGCGTGACGCCGCAGCTTTGCAAGGCGTCGACCAGGGAAGATCCGTCGATCATGGATGTCCTCTCCCTCTGCTGCCCGCATCCTCGCGCGGAAGGATGCTCAAGACCGTTTCCTGGGCTTGTGGGCTGAGTGACAAGCGGTGCAATTGCCCATTCTGTTGAAAGCTGTCTGGATGGCCAATTTGTTTTGTTTTTGGGCCGCCGTGTCCACAGCCTTCGCATTGGTGGCAAACGTCGTAGTGAACTTCTCCCACGACTTCTGGTCGCCGCGGGGGGGATCGTTCTTGCCGATGGCTGCGCCCAGCTTGGCGATTTCCTCCGCCTGTCGTTGGATCTCGTCCCAACTGGGTTTGTCCGACTTCAGGTTTTTCAAGAGGGCAGCACGCAATCCATTACGCCCGCCATAAAGCTTGCGCATGATTTCCTTCACTGCTGGGACATCGTCATCATTATCTGCCACCGCCGAACCTGCGATCAGAATCAACCCGCACGCCACCAGTACCGCCTTCTTCATGCAACCTACTCCATCAAGAATCAGTGCCGGGAGGCTGCCGTAGCCTCGAATAATTCCCTAATGGATTATCAGATTGGGGCAACGACTTCAACCGGGTCCTGTCGCTTCCGGAGCATGAAGGCCGTTATCATGAGAACATGGTCATGCTGGAAGCGCGCATCAAAGAACAAGCCCGTGCCCTCGGTTTCGAGCTGGTCGGCATCGCCCCTGCCGCCCCGGCCGATAATTTCGACCGGCTGCGCGAATGGCTCGACCAGGGCTTTGCCGGCGAAATGGATTACATGCACGAGCATGCCCAGGCACGCCAGCATCCATCGTCCATCCTCCCTGGAGTCCGCAGCGTGGTAATGCTCGGCATGAATTACCATCCAGCGGACGCTGGTGAGACGGAGCCCAGTGCTGCTAAAGCCTGCGCCGCGCAAGGTTTCGGCAAGGTCGCTCGCTATGCTCGCGGCGAAGATTACCACAAGATCTTGCGGGATCGACTAAACCAGTTGCTCTGCTGGCTCCAGGGAGAAGTTCCACATTGCCGCGGACGGGGCGTCGTGGATACGGCTCCGCTTCTCGAGCGCGATTTCGCGCGCCGGGCCGGTCTCGGCTGGCTTGGCAAGAACACGATGCTGCTCAACAAGGAGCTGGGGAGTTATCTCTTTTTGGCTGCCCTGTTGCTCGACCTGGAATTACGGCCAGACCCGGCCCACGAGACCGCCCATTGCGGGACCTGCACGGCCTGTCTCGATGCCTGCCCTACGCAAGCGTTCGTGGGGCCAGGCGTGCTCGACGCGCGACGTTGCATCAGTTACTTGACAATTGAGTTGAAGGGGAGCATCCCTCTGCCGCTGCGCGAACCGATGGCCGACTGGCTTTTTGGTTGCGACATTTGCCAGGAGGTCTGCCCCTGGAACGACAAGGCGCCAGCCGGCCGGGAACAGGCCTTCCAGGCGCGATCCGATTTGGACGCGGTGAACCTGGTCGAGCTGTTCGGCCTGTCGCCCGAGGAGTTTCGTGCCCGCTTTCGCGGGACCGCGCTGACAAGGGCGAAGCGGCGCGGCCTGTTGCGCAATGCCGCGGTCGTCCTCGGCAACCAGGGCGATCCTCGTGCGCTACCTGCGCTGGAGCGAGCACTTCATGACGAGGAACCGCTGGTGCGCGAGGCAGCCGAATGGGCGATCTACCGGATTCGGAACAGAGAGGATAACTTGCACGCGCCGTCATAAAATGGAACCGGGGCGTTGACGCATTTTGTGTCGCTGGTACGCGCGGGGCGGACATCTTCCCACGGTGGGTTGCATGGAGCACTGAGGATTCGCTGTCGTCAGGGGTGGTCCATAGAACATGGTTTCCTTCATTCACACTGCGGACTTGCACCTCGGCTTGAGGGTGACACGCTTTAACGCGGACACCTTGAAGAAGATCCGGGAAGCGCGTTTTCAGGCCTTGCAAAGCATTCGGGCGGTTGTGGGCGAGCAACGGGTCGATTTTGTCCTGATAGCAGGCGACCTTTTCGATGACCATGCCGTGGATCGCGACATTGCCCAGAGGGCTTATGATCTGCTCCGCTCTTTTCCCGTGCCGGTCTATGTTCTCTCCGGAAACCATGACCCGCTCCTGTCTGGGTCTGTGTGGGATCGCCCGCCTTGGAACGGAGCCGATTCCGGGCGTCTTGTGCTCCTGCGGGAGTCGGAACCGATCGAGGTCGTGCCGGGCGCGGTAGTCCTGCCCTGCCCCGTTCTCCGCAAGACCTGCATGACCGATCCCACGGCGTGGATAGCCCAGCAGGCAGTGGACCGGGGGCCGATCCGGATTGGCCTCGCCCACGGCAGCTTGAGGACCCGCGACGATCTGCCGGCCGACGATCATCTCATCGCCCGCCATGCCGCTCACGATCTGCAATTGGACTACCTGGCTCTGGGCCACTGGCATCGCCGTCAGCTGTTCGCGGGGCCTGACGGCGCTGAGCGGACCGCGTATTCCGGCGTCCATGAGCCGATGCGGTTTCCAGGAAGCCGCGAGAACCGCACCGGTTGGGTCGCGTATACCGGCTCCAACCGCGAGGAGTTCCTCGATGGCGGCAAAGGGGAGGTTCTCCACATCACGATTGAGAGGCCGGGTGCCCCTCCGCAAATCCAAGCGCTTGACGTTGGCTATCTCACCTGGGAGGAACAGAGCCGGCGACTGACCGCTGCCGGCGATCTCGGCCAACTCATTGATGAAACCGCGGTCCGCCCGTCCCCGGAGCGGTGCTTACTGCGGCTTGCACTCTCCGGCACGCTGGACGCCCAAACGCGGCGGCGCGTGCGCGAACTGCGCCAGGTGCTCGACCTCTATCTTTTCGCCGATTTGGACGCTACTGCGCTGCACATCCAGCCGACCGAGGAAGAAATTCTTTCCGTTGCCGGCGAGGGTGTATTGCGCCGCGTCCTAACGCGGCTGCGTGAAGAGATCGACCAGGGAGAGCCGGCGGCGCGCCAGGTTGCGGAACGGGCCATGCTGCTGCTATACGAGATCGCGGAGGAAGTTAGAGCATGATCCTGCGCGGCATACACATCGAGCACTGGCGCTGCATTGCCAATCTTGATCTGACTGATTTGCCGTCCGGCATTGTTGTCCTTTACGGGCCGAACCGCACAGGCAAGTCGAGCGTTGTCAAGGCGCTGCGCGGCTGCCTGTTCGATTTCGCGCACGACACTTCGCAGGCGGAACTAAAGGCGAGCTTGCCCTGGAATGGCAAAGGACCGCCCAAATTGGCCGTGGAGTTCGAAACCGGCGGCAGCCTCTACCGCATCACCAAGGTCTTCTCAAAGAAGACGGACGGGCTCGCGAGGCTGGATACCTGGCGCAAAGGCGCATGGGAGGCACTCGAGAGCGCACCCAAAGAGGCTGCACGCCGGGTCCGCGAGCTGCTGGGGACCGATAAGTCGGATGCCGGCATGAATCAACTCCTATGGGTGGACCAGGGAGATGTTACGCTGCCGGAGGCCCGCAAGCTCGACAACACGTTGGAGCAGAGGCTCGTGAGCGTGCTGGGCATGATGGTTACGGGCCGCGATCTCGCGTTCAAACAAGCACTGGATGAGCATTGCGATACGTGGTTCACTCCCAAGGGCAAGCAGAAATCGGCTTCGCGGCTGAGCGAATATGAAAACGCAAAGGACGAGCGACAGGAGAAACTGGAAGAACATCAAAAGAAACTCCGGGAGGTGGAGCAGACGATCCTGGACATGGAGAACTGCCTGGAACGCTTGCCCGAGCTTGAGAAGGGCGTGCTTGCCGCTCAGGCAGAATTGCAGCGACTGAAGGAGGAGCGAGACCAAACCAATCAACGCCGTCAAGCGTTTCATCTGGCCCAGCAGGAGTTCCGTGCTGCGGAACAGGCGGTGCGCCTCGCTCAGGAACGACTGACGATTTTTCAAGAGGCGAAAAAGCGCTGGCAGGAGGCTGAGGCGGAAGCGACAAAATCGGAGTCAGGCCTGCAATCCTCGCGCGCGGAGAGAGACCGTCTGGATCAGGAACGGCAAAAGAAGACACAGGCGCTGGAAGCGGCCCGCGCTGCCGAGGAAAAGCATCAAGGTGGTCAGGAGGTGATCACCGACTGCCGCAGACTCTTGAGCCTGAGCGGCCAGCGCACCCGGCTGGAAGCAGCGCTCAAGCGAGCGCTGGAGCTTGCCGAGGAAATTCGCCAACTAGAGCACAGAATTCAGGAGGCCAAGGGGCCCGATAGCGAAGGGCTAGCAAAACTGCGCGCAAATCGCGAAACCGCTGCCAGGCTGCGTGTCCAGCTTCAGGCTGACGAACTATCCGTGCGTGTCACGCTTCGCCAACAAGTGCCATTTCAGTTCCAATTGGACGGCGGGACGAGCGAGAATGTTTCCCTCTCACCAGAGGAGCCACGCTCCTGGGCCATCCGGCAGGAAGGCGTTATCGATCTTCCGAACCTTGCCCGGATCGAGATCAGCCGGAACCGACAAAACCTCGATCTGGAGCGCGCAGCACGGCAGCTCGAGTCGTTCGCCCGAGATTTTCGTGCCATTGTGCTCGCCTTCGACGAGCAACCTGAGGATGAAGGCTGCTTGAACCGGCTGACGAATCGTTTGGTGGAACGGCAATCTGCGAGCACAAGTCTCGAAGCGGTCCGGCGCGAATTGACGCAGGTTGCTCCGAGGGGCCCAGGCACGCTCGAAACGGACCGCGCCAAGCTCGACAGCGACGTGCGCATCATTCACGGCCGTCGGCCCGAATTGTCGGGCTGGCAGCCCTGGGAGCAAGATGTCAGCGATCGCGAGCGCCGTCATCAAGAACGCACGACAGCGTTGCAGCGGACCCGAAAAGAGCAAGAGGCTGCTGAGAAGCAAGCGAATCAGGCCTACCAAAATGCCGAGAATCTATTGCGCGAGCGGGAGAACATATCAATTGGGCAACGGGCCACAGCGAAGAGTTCGCGCGATGCTCTGGAACGATCCGGGGACGAGACCGTCTTGCAACAAGCGCTTCAATTGGCCGAAGAAGCACTGACAGCGGCCCGGGAGCGTGTGGGCAAGTCGGAGCTGACCGCAGCCGAGCAAACGATCGAGCAGCGCTACCAGGATGCTGAGACAGCCTTGCAGCTGCGAGAGAAACGCCTGCACGACCTCAAAGATGAAATGAATCGCCAGCGCGGCCGGCTGGAGGGGAGCGAAGGCCTGCACACGCGCGTTGCCGATGCCGAGTCGGCCGTCCGCGAGGCCGAAGAGGCACTTGCCCGCGAACAACTGGAAGCCGACGCCCACAAAAGGCTGCGCGACCTCTTCGAGGATTGCCGCGATAATCAGGTGGCCGAGGTCATGGGGCCCATCGGGGCCCGGGTCCTGCAGTGGTCGCAGTCCATAGGCCTGAACGAATACCGCGAGGTTCGCTTCGGCGAACGTTATCTGCCGGACGGGATCATGCTGGATAGCGCGGGTGTAAATAGGCTCCAGGCCCTGGCCGATGAGTCGTATGGAACCGGCGAACAACTGAGCCTGCTTGTTCGCCTGGCGCTAGGAGGGACACTTGCCAGGGACGAGCCGACGGTAGCCATCCTTGATGATCCACTGGCCCATGCCGATGCGGCGAAACACCGTCGCATTCTGGAAGTCTTGCGCCTGGCCGCCGAAGGGAGCGGGGCGTGGACGCCGGCCGCGGGACCATTGCAGATACTGATTTTCACGTGCCATCCCGATCGCTTCGATTACCTCACAAGCGCCCGGCAGATCGATCTGGCTTCCTTGATTGTTCGCGAGTCATGAAGTCCGCTGTCAACGTACGCAAGAAAAAGCGAGCCAGCCCTCCCGGCTGAATCGAGTGACGAGTATTTAGGGGCTAGCCTGGGCCGTTCGCGTCGTCGGGATCTCGCTCAACAATCTCGCGCCCAATGCACAGTCATCAGCCAATTGGAATGACGAGAACACCCGCCAGCTTGTGTTCGCCTCGATATTTTACCCTGGATATTACCTGGGTGCCTGCTTGACGATCAGCGTGAGGAAATGGCTGGGCTCGTCCCCAAGGCAAGTGTCTTAGCCTTCGGTATGCTGTGTCGCCATCCATTTCTGTAGCTTCTCGTAATCACGTTTTACTGTCCGCGAGCCAATGAAAAGGACAATGACGAGGGCGATACCCAAGATGGGCATAACATACAGTGCCTGGTGCAGGCCAATTGCCTTGGCTTGAGGTTCGGTAATCACTTCTAGCCTGGCGGCCCGCGAGGCAAGGAAGTCGCTGAGCATGCCGAGCAGGTAGGGACCAGGTGCGGCTCCAAGAACGTAAAAGGCGCAAAAATACACTGCCATTGCCGTGCCGCGGGAGGCGGGTTCGGTAATATCCTGAATAGTGGCATAAACGCCCGAGTAATAAGCGTACGAGAGCAAACATCCCGGCAGGAAACAGATGGTGAATCCCCAGTAGTCCTCCGGGGGCCGGCTCAGCGCCAGGAATAGACACGGGACAAACACCAAGAGCGCCAAGGCAGTTACTTCAAGCCGTCCACTTATGCGTCGCCGGGAGATACGATCGCATGCCCAGCCGCCCAAGAACACGCCAAGCCCGCCGCAGCCATAGACGATGCTGCTAATTCTCCCTGCGCCGGCAAGGCTCATGTGATGGTATCGTTGCAAAAAAGGTGAAAGAAACATGCCCAGGGCATACATGTTGAAGTTATGCAGCACACCCGAGACAATAAGCCACCACATGGTGGGGCTGCTCAGGACGAGAAGGACCGCGGAGCCCGGCCGGCGAGCTGAACCAACGCCCTTCCTGTCCTCGGCGCCCCGCTCCGGCTCTGGAATCCAAAGGGTCAGAAGCGCAAGTATTAGTCCCGGGACTCCCGAAAGCATCAGAGCGAATTTCCAACCCCATCTTTGGGCAATGGCACTTCCAATCAATGAGCTCAAGCCAAGCCCGAGCGGTAGTCCTAGCATGAACACCGCCAAGGCGCGTGCGCGGCGCTGCGGCGGGAACATATCGCCCAGCAGCGAGTTGGCTGCAGGGGCACAGCTCGCTTCGCCCACTCCCACGCCAAGGCGAATCACGAACAACGACCAGAAACTCCAGGCCAGCCCGCAAGCGGCGGTCAACAGGCTCCATACGGCTGCACCAGCGGCCAGGATTTTCGTTCGTCTGCCAAAATCGGCCCAGCGACCAAAGGGAACACCGACTACGCCATAAAGCAGAGTAAATGCCGCTCCGAGAGCGCCAAGATCTTTGTCGCTGAGACTCCACTCCTCCTTGATTGGCTCAGCCACTGCCCCCAGCACCTGCCGATCGAAGAAGTTCATCGTGTTGATGCCGAGCAGCACCAGCAGCGTGAAAGCCAGCATCGAGCGTTTCGCTTCCGCCGGGGTTGAACGATTCATTTCCATTGGGTCGCATTGTCCTCATGGCGAGGGGAGAGTGATGCGTCAAGTCTAGCCGTTCCGAGTAGCGGCAAGATACCGGGGATTGGCAATTTCGAGCTTTCGCTCGACTTGGCGGCGCACCAGGGCGGATAGGGCGCGAAAGCGCGCGGGCTCGTCGAACTTGCCAGCGCGAATTCCCTCACACAACTGGCGATTGCCCTGGCGAACCATTTCCCGGAGTGCCGACTGTCGCTCGGGAGCCTGGCCAGGCTGGCCGAGGATTTCCGCAAGGCTCTGCCATTCGTCGGAAAGATGGTCTTCCTCGTGTTCCAGTTCGCGCTCGACAATGGCCAGGACATTGGCTGCAACGAGAGTTTGAAAGCGGAGTCTGGCGTCGGTGAGCGTGGGTATGAGTTCGCCTTCCAGGTAAAGCTTTGCCGCGGATACCAGTTCCGCCATTGTCGGTCGATCGTTCATCGCTGGTCCTCAGGATTCTTGCCGATCTGCTTGGTCAATAAGCATCAGCAGCTCGAGCTCCATTTCCGCGGCCCGGCGCCCAAGGCTGGCGAGCTCAATGCTTTGCGCCTGGCCGGAAAGATGTCGATCCGCCTGGGCGACGCAGCCGACCGCCCAGCGGAAATTGCCGAGGATTTCCCAGAAACCCACCGCCCGGCGGTCGACCGGTTTGCCGCCTGCCTCTTCGTAGGCCTGAAAGAAGTCTTCCGCCTGGCCGACGCCTCCCAGGCGCTGCGCGTCGTGGCCGAACCGCCAGGAACGCACGCAAGGCCAAGCCAAATCCTCGGCGGGATCGCCGAGATGGGCGAACTCCCAATCGAAAACGCCGCGCAGGCCGTCAGGCCCGACCATCAGATTACCTATGCGGAAATCGCCATGCAGAAACAACGGCTCGGCAGGAGGCGGTACGTGGGCACGCAGCCAGCGCAGCCCAAGCTCCAGAGCCGGATGCGGCTCGCCATACCTGGCAAGTTGGCGTTCGGCGCGATTGAGGGCGGTCTGGGCTGGCGAGCAGCCCGGCTCGCATGTCGGTAGGAAATCCAGGCCCGCCTTCTTGGCGTCAATCCCGTGAATGAGGGCAAGTTGTTCGCCCATCTGCCGGGGAAGCAAGCGCCGACCTTCTGCCAGTGCCGGCTCGCGCACGATCCGCCGGCCAACCGATTCGCCTTCCAGCCGATCCATGACGAAGAACGGCACACCCAGTACTGCCGGGTCACTGCAAAGCCAGCGGGGTTGTGGCACCTTCACCCCCGCGTCGTAGGCGGCTTGCAGCACGCGGAATTCCTGCTCGCGACTCAGGGCTTCCTCATGAATGACTCCGCCCATGTCGCGGCGGAGCACGAGCGCCTGATTACCTGCTTCCGGCCCACCCGCGACCTCGATATCGACAGACCAGCTTTCCCGGCTGGCGCCGCCGGTTAGCTGGCGAGCGCCTGTCACGTGAACCGGGGCGTGCACCATTTCTGCAAGAAAGCTCTCCAACCGGGAGCGAAGATCGTTTATGGTAGTCATGCCGAGTTGCTCCGAGACGCTCCGCACTGCCGGCGCGATGTCCGCGCCGCCGGGTCAGCCCATCATCATGCACACGGTGGCAATGGAAACAACAGAAAAACTGGACAAACCGATGCGCCGGCGCCTATTCCTCCTGCGTCATGGCGACGTCAGCTATTTCGATGAAGAAGGCCGGCCCTATCACCCTGCCACGGTTCCGCTCAATCACGAAGGCAAAATACAAGCTGAAGCTGCGCGCGTGGCGCTTGCGGGAGTGACCCTGGACCGCGTGGTCACCAGCGATTTGGAGCGCAGCGTTACGACGGCCGAAATTGTCGTGGCGGGCCGCGGCCTGACACCTGAGGTGCGTCAAGAACTTCGTGAGATTCAGCCAGGCCGGCTGACAGATATTCCCCGCGAAGGGGTAGAGCATGCGTTCCTTGGTGCCTTCGCGAAAGGTATCAACCGCGACACGCGGTTCCTGGCGGGCGAGACGTTTGGCTCATTGCAAGATCGGGTTCTGGCGTCTATGCAAGATCTAATCGATGATGCGAGTTGGCAAACCCTCTTGATCGTGGCCCACGGCGGCGTCAATCGTGCGATCCTGGCGCACGCTCTGGGCATGGGTCTCGAAGGATTCAGCGCATGGGAGCAGGACCCCGCCTGCATCAACATTCTGGACATAGACGATGTCGGGCAATGGTTGATCCGACTCGTCAACTTCACGCCCTACAATCCCACCAAAATAGGTCAGGATCTGACGACGATGGAGCGACTTTACAAACAATATCGAAAGAGAGCGCGCACCAGCCAGTAGCCTGCAGGCCGTCGTCTCAAGTGCGCGGCAAGGTCATTTCCTGCTGACTACTCCCCTTGAGTATCTGCCGGGCAATAACCATTCGATGCACTTCGGAAGGGCCGTCGTAGATGCGGAAAGCGCGGACGTCTCTGTAGAAACGTTCGAGGATGGTGTCGCAAGAGATACCCAGGGCGCCGCAAATCTGAACGGCGCGGTCGATGACCCGGCCCACCGCTTCGGCGACAAAGACCTTGCAGATCGACGTTTCCTGGCGCGCTTCGTCGCCATGCTCCAGTTTCCAGGCTGCTTCGAGAACGATCAGGCGCGAGGCGTGGATGTCGATGGCGGAGTCCGCGAACATCCATTGCACGGCCTGGTGCTCGCTGAGCAGTTTGCCAAAGGCCTGTCGTTCCAGCGCGTAGCGCCTGGCGATCTCGGTGGCGCGCGCGGCGGCGCCGAGCCAGCGCATGCAGTGTGTCAAGCGGGCTGGGCCGAGGCGTACCTGCATCAGCTTGAAGCCGTTGCCCAGGCCACCCAGGATCTGGCTGTCGACTGCTTCGCAATTCGTCAGCCGCACTTCGCAGTGGCCTCCCTGGCCGCCACCCGTCATTGTCGGAATGGTCCGGACAACGTCATAGCCGGGAGTGCCGGCATCGATCAGGAAGAGCGTGACCCCGTGCTTTGCGGGCACTGCGGCGTCCGTGACCGCGGCTACGATGGCAAAGGCGGCGCCTTTGGCGCCGGTCGCGAACCATTTGTGACCGTTGATGACCCAGCGACTATCGCGTTTTTCCGCGTGCGTCCGCATCAGGGTGGGATCGGCGCCGGCGCCGGGAGCCGGTTCCGTCATTGCGAAGCACGAGCGCGTTTCGCCTCGGGCCAGCGGTTCGAGGTACTTTTGCTTTTGTTCCGCGGTGGCGGCCCGCAGGAGAAGGTGCATGTTGCCTTCGTCGGGAGCGGCACAGTGCAGCGCCAGGGCCCCAAGCGTACTGCGGCCGGCTTCTTCGAAGACCATACACAAGCCCAGAGGTTCGAGACCCAGCCCGCCGAACTCGCGCGGCAGTTGTGGCGCCCAGAGCCCGGCTTGGCGTGCCTTGCGGCGCACGGCCGCTAGAACATCATCGGCAAGGCCGTCCTCCCCACTCTCGAGGGGTTCCAGTGGAATCACCTCGTCCCGGATGAACATGCGAACGCGCTGACATAACTCCCGGAGTTCCGCCGGAACTGCGAAGTCCATCGCTGCCTCCCTTGGCCGAACGGCTCGGCACAGTATTGATCTGCATCTCGTGGGAAAGGAATATTATCCAGCTTGAAGGAGAGGTTGGCTACGAAAAGATGTTTTACCAGCGCCAAACGCCGGTGCCCCAGGAGAGGCCGGCGCCAAAGCCGCTCATGACGAGCAGGCTTCCGGGATGGATGCGTCCGTCGGCCAGCGCTTCGTCGATGCCCAGCGGGATGGACGCGGCAGAAGTGTTTCCATACCGCTCGATGCTATTCTGAACTTTGCTGCGCGGGATGTGCAGCACGTCGATTGCCGCATTGATAATGCGGATGTTGGCCTGGTGGGGGATGTAAAGGTCGATATCACTTGGCCGCAGATTACTTGCCTTGAGCACGTCCTGAATGGAATCACACAAAATGGCGACGGCCCAGCGGAAAACGGCTCGGCCATCCATGTGCATGAAGTGCATACCCTTTTCCAGCAACTCGGGTGTCGGCGGCAGCCGGCTGCCACAGGCGGGCCGACTCAGAAGATCGGCCCCCGAGCCATCAGCCCCAAGGCAGTAGCTGATCAGACCTTGTTCTGCGGAGCCACGCGTGAGCAGCACTGCGCCCGCGGCGTCGCCGAAAAGGGGAAACGTCTTCAAATCATTCGGATTGACAACGCGCGTATTGCAGTCGCCTCCAATGATCAGCGCGAGATCGCTGGCACCAGAGAGGACGTACGCCGCCCCCGTTACCAAGGCGTACATGAACCCGGAACAGGCGGCCTGAATCTCGAAAGCTGGGCAGTTTAGGTGCAGGCGCTCCTGGACCAGGCAGGCGGCAGAAGGAAAGGTCATGTCAGCCGTGAACGTGGCCACGATCAACATGTCCACGTCCTTGGGTTTGACGCCTGCCTTCTCGATGCAGCGCCTTCCTGCTTCGTGGCAAAGATCGCTGGTGGCCTGATGGGGTAGCGCGTGCCGGCGCTCCAGGATTCCGGTCCGCTTCACGATCCATTCCGAATCGCAACCAAAACGCTGACGCAAGTGTTCGTTGGTAACCACCGAATCGGGAACATAGCTTCCCGTGCCGATGATGCGAATGCCGGTCAAGCTGCGGCAGGGTGGCCGAGGTTGGGAAGGTCGTTCAGAACTCATAGTCGGCTACCCTATGGGCGAGTGCGAAGGCTCGCAGGAACTTCCGAGGATTCCTTCCTCATCTAAAAGGACCAGTATACTGTTGTCTGTGCGCGCTGGCTACCTTGGCGCAGCCAGGCTGGCCGCAGAGGATGCGTTCACAAGAGCTCAGGGCCAACACTAATGCGCTTGCTCGGGCAGTGTCAAATATTGCACAAGTGCACAGACGGCATGTTCAGTGTAGTCGATTCTGAGCGTGCCATCTTGATGCGACGCATGAAATCCGCCTATCAGCAGGGGGCGGTACCAATCCGCGAAGTGCTGCGTGTTGGCGTCCGTATACTGCAACGTGCTCACGAACTGCAGGCAACGTTCGACCGCGCTGCGATAGCGTTCGCAACGAGCTTTGTCCGCTGTTTCAAAGGCCAGGCGGCAAGCGTTGGCCAATCCCTCGGCATAGACCGCCGAGCCGACCTGCGCCACTGCGCTGACAGCGCGGCCATCTGTCCATTCCATGAATCCGCCACTCCACATGGGGTGGCGCGGGTCGAGCTGGGTGTACTGCAGCGCACAAATCCAATCATTCATCTCGAAGACAAAATCCGCGAACGGCCTTTCCTTGGTCAGCAGGAACGCCTCAGCGTACGCCCCACTCTGGCAGGGCACCGAGGCCATGTTCTGATGGGCCCGCCACCACGCTTGATAGTAAGGCAGAGCCTTACGGACGAGGTCGATCTTCCAGGCGGCGGGCCGGTGGCGCTGGCTGCAAATGACGGCAAGCAGCGCTTGTCCCGGGTAGTAGTTGATAGCGTCCGGGTCCAGGTCTGTTTTCGCTTCACCCTCCGCATAATCCAAGGAACCGTCGGCTCCCTGCTGCTTGCGAATGTACCTGCACAGCTGTTCGGACTGCTCTAGCAGGTCGTCGCCCGGCGAAGGCAGCTCGTTGATGGCGAGGACCAGGAGCGCTGCCGCCCCCAAACGATTCACTGCCATCAGCGGCAACGTCGTGTAACGTGCTTGCGGGTCCTTCGGGTCGATGGTGGTATCCAGGAGAAAAGTGAGGATCGCCTGGCGGGCGACCGCCGCGTAACGTTCTTCTCCCAGGAGACTGGCCGCGCGCGCCAGTGCGTAGGCGGCTCCAACCTGGCGGAGGTAGTGGTCGCCTTCGAGTGCGGATTTCAAGTCGGGCAAAAGGCCGTAGACAAATCTGCCGTCGGCACGGTTGGCCCTGCGCAGCCAATCGCTGCCTTGCTCGAGGCTCAGAAACATCTGCTTCTGCAAGCTTGGGAGGTTGCGGAAATCCCGTGCAGGCCGTCCTGCATTGGGCGGAGCTGCCGCAGGGCCCTGCGAACCGGGGCCAGAGGGTTGGGCAGCAGGAAATTGCTCTTGTCCGTAAACGAGAGACAGGACGATGAAGCCAGCGCTGGCAAGGACGAGACTGCCGGCGAACAACAGCTTCCGTTTGCGCATAAACCAGGCCTCCGTGCCCAGAAAGGACGACTGAACATTCTCAGCGCAGGCTGTTCAGCTTGCAATACCTATACGAAGCTTCAACTCGTTGCCGGGGCGGATGTCGATGGTTGTTCTGCAGCACTTGGCGCGGGCGTCTCAGCCGGCGGCTCCATCCCAGGCAACAAGATCGAACGAACGCGTACCGCAGTGTAAGGTTGGCGATGCCCTCGAAACCGGCGGTAGTTCTTCCGGCGACGAAAGTGCTGGATATAGGTCTTCGTGGACGGATGGTCCACCACCTCCCCCAGGATGCGTGCACCTTCGACAACGGGCTGACCGATGCGCAAGCCATCAACCGACTGAAACAACAAAACGCGCTGGAACTCCAGCCGAGCCCCAATTTCAGCCTCTCGGTAATCGACCTTCACGACGTCGCCTTCGCTCACCCGATACTGCCGAGAACCATCTTCGAACACTGCGTACATCACTCACTCCGCGCTTGACCGCCTCAAAATTGGAAATAGAAAATCTAGCACTTCCGCAGCAGGATGACCAGACGACTTGGCCAAATAGGGCAGCGCGCCTCGACGTTTGCTTGCCATCACACCGGTGCTCTGTTTCGTCCGAGTTGAGGAGTTCGTACTGCACGCTTCAGCACGGAACAGTTCGTGAAGGCGGAACCACGAGCAAGCCGAGCTTTATAATCCAAGCACCGAGATTTGGCTGCATCTTTCCCCATCCCCTGCAGTTTGCAGCGTTTCTCCTCTTTCGCTGGCCCTCATCTACTCGTTAAAATGCATTTCCAGTGACGATTCCGGGTAGATGCTGCAAAGAATGGCTCTTTGATATTCCATCCACGCCTGCACCGCTGCCCCAGGTAGCGGCTGGCTTTGATCCGTCTTGCAACAGGACTTCACTTCATGCTCCATTCCCGCCGTCTCCTCCTCGCCCTTGTGGCAACCCTAGCATTGATATCCACAACCCATGCCCAGGAGCCTATTCGCTTTGGGCGAACGCCCGATATCTCGCCTGACGGCCGGTTGGTGGCGTTCAGTTACCTCGGCGATGTCTGGATTGTGGAGACGATCGGCGGCGTCGCGCGGCCGGTCACGTTGCACGAAGCACACGACATCTTTCCAGTTTTTAGCCCCGATGGCCGGTCGATTGCGTTCAGTTCGAACCGGCATGGCAGCTACGACGTGTTCGTTGTTTCGGTGCAAGGAGGCAAACCCAAACGCCTGACGTTCGATTCGGCCGATGACATTATCAACAGCTGGTCGCCGGACGGTAAGTCGGTACTCTTTACTTCGACGCGGAGCACAGATTTTCCGACCAGGTACGAGCTGTATTCTGTGCCGATTGAGGGAGGCCGTGTACGGCGCATTACGCGATCGGAGGGGCGGGATGGCGTGATTTCTCCCAACGGGGAGTCAATCGCTTACGTCCGTGGTCCTGGCGCCTGGTATCGGAAAGGGTACCGTGGCTCTTCCAACGACGACATCTGGGTCTGTAGCGCCGACGGCAGCAACAGCCGGCAACTCACCGATTTCAACGGTCACGACAATTCGCCCATGTGGGCGGCCGACGGGCAGTCGCTCTTTTATGTGAGCGAGCATTTTGGCACACCGGCGAACATCGTAAGGCAGCCGGTAGGCGCGAAGGCCAAGCCGGAACAAATCACGTCTCACAAGGAAGATGGCGTTCGCAGGGCGCGCATCAGCCACAATGGCGCGTGGATCGTATATGAATGCGGCGCGGACCTGTGGGTGGTACCCAGCAAGGGCGGCTCCCCGCGCAAGCTGGCCATTGAAGTCCATGCGGACGACAAGACCAACACGGAACGCACGATCACGCTCACCCAGGGCGCCTCGGAGTTTTCGCTCTCCAGCGACGAAAAACATGTAGCGTTTGTCGTCCACGGCGACATCTTCCTGATGCCCATTTCGGGAGGCAAAGCCACGCGCCTGACCGACCACCCCGCCAACGATCACGGCATCGCCTGGTCTCCCGAGCGCGGTGCGCAGAAAATCATCTTCGCATCGGATCGCAACGGCTATGAAGACCTCTACTTGCTCGAATCCGACGATCCCGAGCATGACAAGTTGGTCGAGGCGCACAAGTTCAAAGTTAAGCAATTGACCAACACTCCTGAGGCCGAGATCGGCGCGAGCTTTGCGCCCAACGGCAAGCGCGTCGCCTTTATTCGCGCCGGGAAGCTCTGGACCATGAATCCCGACGGCACCGACCAGAAGGTTCTCGTGAGCGAGGTCCAGGTCTTCGACTACGAGTGGTCGCCTGACTCGAAGTACATCGTTTATGCAAGGCGCGACGGGTATTTTGCGAGTGACCTGTACATCATCCCTGCGGCGGGAGGCGAGTCCAAGAACATCACGCGCTTTGCAACCTACAACGGCGATGTAACCTGGAGCGCCAGGGGTAAAAAGCTTGCGTTTATCAGTGAGCGGCGCCGCGATGAACAGAGCCTGTTCGTATTGTCGCTGCAGAAGCCGGCAACGCCGAATGCGCCCTCCAGCAGCAGCATCGATTGGGAAGACATCCATCTGCGCGTCGAGCAGCCTGCCCCCCTGCGGATTGACGAGGGAGCCATTTCTCCGGACGGGAACAAAGTAGCTTTTCGTGCGCACAGCCAAAGCGGCGCCGACCTCTGGGTGGCCAGCAGCGACGGCAGCCATCTCACGCGCTTGACTACCGGTAACCAATACCCGCAGCAAATTCAATGGTCGAGGCGCGGGTCCGAGGTCATCTATTTCCGAGACCGTGCCGGCACCATCCGCACCGCCCGCGCGGGCAGCAGCCCGTCCAGCGAGCTTTTCCGCATGAGCATGCCTGGTAGCGATTCCGGAAGAATACCATTCAGCGCGAAGATCACCATCCGCCGGGACGACGAATTCAATGAAATGTTCGAGCAGAGCTGGAGAGCCCTGGCTGAGGAGTTCTACGATCCGCTCTACCACGGCGCCGACTGGACGGCGATCCGAGACAAATATCGTCCGCTGGTAAAGCATGTGGCGCTCCGCGAAGATTTTTACGGTCTGGTGAGCTTGATGCTGGGGGAGCTGAACGCATCGCATCTGGGCATCGCGGGGATAGCTCCACCTCCTGAGGAGACCACAGCGGACCTGGGCCTGCTCTTCGATGAGTCGTACCAGGGGCCCGGGCTCAAGATCGCCGAAATCCTGAAACGCGGGCCCGCGGACAGGCGTGGCCTCACGCTCAAACCCGACGAAATCGTCTTGAGCATCGATGGCGTTGAATTGTCGGAACGGGAAGACGTGAGCAAATTGCTCAATGCCAAATCAGGCGAAACGGTCGTGCTGGAAGTGGGTACGAATCCCAGCAACCCGAAAGCCAAGCGCCGCGTCGAAATCCAGGCTGTGGGGAGGGAAAAGACCCGCGAGTTGATGTATGAACGCTGGGTCGGGCACAACGCCCGTCGGGTGGCGGAGCTGAGCAAGGGCAAGCTCGGTTACATCCATATTCCAAGCATGGATGAGGCAGGCCTGGACAAGTTCGTGCGCTCCTTGTATTCGGATAGCTTTGACAAAGACGCGATTGTGCTCGACGTCCGCTTTAACGGCGGCGGTTATACTCACGACCAGGTCCTCAGCTACCTGGGCGGCCGAGACCATACCTATTTCCGGCAGCGCAATGGGGGACAGGGCATGGTCATGCGCGCCTTCGATAGGAAATGGACCAAGCCTGTCGTGCTCGTCATCAACAACCGCTCCTATAGCGACGCCGAGATCTTCCCAAGTGCTTTTCGCACACTTGGCCTGGGGAAACTGGTAGGCCAGCCCACTGGCGCACATGTCATTGGTACTTACACGGTCCGCTTGATCGACGGCTCACAATTTCGCATACCGCGGGTTGGCGTGTTCACACCGTCGGGCGCGGACATGGAAAAAGAGGGTGTCGTGCCGGATGTTCTGGTCGATCAGCTGCCCGACCAGCTGGCCAAGGGGATCGATCCTCAGCTGGAAAAGGCCGTCGAGGTGGTGCAGCAAGATGTTGTTGCCTGGAAGAAGACGCACTCGGGCCTGGCGCTGAGCACGGAGCAGAAGGGCGCCGCCTCTGTGCCGACAGCGAGCCGGAAATGACTTGCAACCTAAAGGAATGCCGCAATGTCGACCCAGCCTTCCCCTTCGCGCTCCCAGCCTGCCGAGATGGCAGCGAAAGTTGCTCCTCCCGACCTGAAGGATTTGGACGGCCTGGCCGGCGTCGCTGCCCCGCTGGACGAAGCAACGGAAAAGCGCCTCGATACGATAGAGATGATCGGCGAGGAAGAAGCTGCGGGCTTCCATGCTATCGGGAAATCTGAAGTCTCGGCCGGCATGCGCTACCTGCATTGCAGCCGTACCATCCATCAGCTCGTGACCGACCGCAATCGTGCCGTGGGCATCTATCTTGCCGTTGCTTCACTCCTCTGGACCGCATCCGGAGCCATTCTCAACGTCAAGCCAACCGTCGCTCTCA
The DNA here is from genome assembly GCA_035296965.1 of Gemmataceae bacterium. Classification (GTDB taxonomy): domain Bacteria; phylum Planctomycetota; class Planctomycetia; order Gemmatales; family Gemmataceae; genus DATGZX01. The sequence goes on along the minus strand of DATGZX010000114.1, from coordinate 146,993 downwards.
TGGTGCCCATCGAGACGATCCAATTTCTGGCATTGCCTGTCACGTTTGGCGTCCTTGCGGTGCTTGCCGTATTCACCGGTTTCCTTTTGATCCGCACCCGGATTGGCCTCATTTACGAAGTCGCCAAGATGAACGTGTTACTCGGACTCCCGATCGGTCGCGTGAAGCGCATCGGCTTCCTGAGCATATTCTTCATCATGCACTTGCTGATCAGTCTCGCGGGCGGCGGTTCGGCTTTGCTCTTCAGCTATTTCCTGATCTACGCGGCCCCTGAATCCCGCGGACATGCTCTTCTGGCGGCAATTCTTATTGGCGTTGGGACTTCGCTCGTTCTTATCCTGCTTTACATCGCGACGGTGCTGTACACGACTGCTGACCGCAAACTGGTCGATGCCGGAAAGTGATGCCCTATTTGAGTTGCAGCGCTGCGGAGGCGACCATAGACTGCGAAAAGGGGATGGCCCTACCACTCGGAACCGCCATCCTTAGAATGAGAGGGCCTAGAACGGCGGGGGGTGGCAGCGCTGCAGATCGGAGACGCCCGCGCGGCTTCGGACTGCTGTTGTACTACAGCCAGGAAGCAGGCAGCCTTCCCGCTTTGCAAATACAGAGGGGGTATAAAAGTGGGCACAGCGCTTTTGGTCGAGTACTACGAGGAACTCCCCGAGGCCCAAGGCAACGACACCAAGGCGTGGGAAGGACGTGTCCGCATTGCTCTCGAGAAATTCAAGAGAAAGGTGGCAGCTCGCTACAACGAAGGCACGCTGCAGCGGCTGCTCGCCAGCAGCGATGTCCGCGGGCGGCGCGCCGCTCTTTTGGCACTAGGCCTCATGGGGACGATGAGGGCCTCCAATGAGGCGGTAGCCTGCATGTTGCATGACGAGGATCGGGGCGTCCGGCAATTCGCAGCGGATGCGCTCTGGTCTCTTTGGTTCCGCGCGGAGATCCCGGCAAGCAACGCAGAACTTCAGCGACTTATGAATACGCGCGATCGCCGCAAGAAACGCGAGGCCCTCGACAATTTGATCGCCAAGTGCCCCAATTTTTCCGAGGCCTACAACCAACGCGCGATCCTGCACTTTCAGACCGAAGAATGGCAAAAATCCATCGCCGATTGCGAGAGGGTCCTCAAACTGAACCCCTATCATTTCGGCGCGGCTGCCGGCATGGCCCGCTGTTACATGGAGCTGGGCAAACACCGGGCAGCTCTGAAAGCCTTCCGCCACGCCTATCGAATCAATCCCAGTATGGAAGGGATTGAAGAGGCCATCAAGGCACTGGAAAACGCTCTCGGCGAAGAAGGCAAGCGCGACGACAAGAAGTAGGTTTGCTAGTCGGTCGCTCCAGGCGACAGCCCCAATTCTACCGCATACCAAACAATCGCTCCGCCAACGAGTTCGACGCGCACCTCGTGCGGGCCGGCTGCATGCGCCGGAGCGCCGACCTCGGCAACCAGCTCGAATGCTTTGCAGCCGTCCACGGACTCTATTCGTTCGTAAGCAACGGAGGATCGGCCGAGAATCACGTACAGCTCCAGCATACTGCTGCTGGATCCGACAACGTCACCTGCCACGTGGATGAATTCGGCTGCCCCAGCGCGAACCACCCAGGCGCGAACGTTCCGTAAATAGGCTGTCCGGCGAATCTCGAGGACCACGTCGCCGTAGAGCCCGCCATCCTCCTCGCGGGATTCGACGTCGACGATCAATTCGTTACGCTCCCGGAGACGTTCAGTGATTTCGAATTCGAAGGACCCGAGAGAATCCTCGTGTTTGCCGAGGATCTGCAGATTCAGAGAGACCTCCGCGTCTCCTTTCACGCCGGCAAATCTGAGCCAAATCCGCTCCTCCGAATCGACCTGGCGGGGCCTGCCGAAGCGGCGCCGGAACCGTACGCGGCCGGCAAAGTCGGCCAGGCTGCCTTCGCTCCAGGGGTTTGGGATCGTCATCCGGCAGACCGGCGGGAGGCCTTGACGGCTCCATGACCAACCGCCGTCCGTCTGAACGACCATGCGGGCGATGGGCTCGCATTCCCATGGTCCCCGAAGGCGAATGCAATGCGGATACATGAGTCGTAGCTACCGTGATGAGCCGTTCAAAATCGATCGCAGAACTTGGGAGTATTCGACGTAGGGGGTTCGATCAGGGGGCCCCTGGGCGTGCCAGTACGTGGACCGCGCGCGATCGGCGTTCAAGCAGACGATCGTGCTCGACACAGTGCCGCCGCGCTCCCCGCGGAGGCAAATCGGCGGATCGCCGTTGCCGGGTTGCGCGCACACCTCCTTGAGTGCCTCCACGCACTGCTGTGCATGTGCATAGCTGCGCTGGCTGAGCCACCAGAGACTGTGGCCGATGCGGCGGTCGCTGGCATCGTTCACGTCGTGGGCGGTTAGCACATGCAATCCGGGCGGGAGAGGGCGGACGCGCAGCCAGTCGCCCGCATGGAGCACGACGGCGCTACTCCGGTCGACACATAAAATGTTGCAGCCCGCGAAGTGGTTTTTGCCGAGCGCGCGTGCGGCAAACTCGGAGGCAGAGGTGGTGTCGCGATAGCCCAGCAGCTCGCGCGTCAGCAAACCCCGGCTGCGGGGCTCCGGCGGCAAATCCGATTTGGGGCGATTGGTGACTGCCACCAGCAGGCCATGCTCGTTGACTCCCAACCAGGTGCCGCCCGCGACAGGGTCGACCCCTGCAACAAAGCGCGGCGGACCGTCGAACAGGCGCGGCGGTTCACCGCCGCGCGCATAGATTTCCTCCCGGTTGGCTCCCACCACCACGGGAGCATCTTCCACGACCCGGAAAAATAGCGCGAGAAGACACATGCACCCCTTCTCCCCTTGTGAGCAATAAGCTCACCATAGTGCCGCACTGCCTTGCCCGCAAGCTGGGAGGAGCTGCAATCGCGTTCACGGCCAGATGGTCACCTTGGCATGCGAATCCTGTGCCGGCTCGTCGGGCTGATCGAGGACAGCGCCGTTGAGATCGAGGATGAAGTATTCCGCGGGCCGTCTGCGCGTGGACCAGGGGCCGGTCGAATGCTCCACCACGTGGGCCGAGTGCAACAGAGGCAGGTAGGATTGTCGCTCGGCTTCGGTGACGGCTCCGTTCAGATAGATCGCCAAATAACGAGCGCCCAGGCTTCTGTAGTTCGCGAAGACAGAGCGCCAATCGGGGGCGAGCGGCTTGTCACTGACAATAACCCAGCCCTGGTGATGGGAGTAGTGGACAATCTCCACCGGGAAAGTTGACCCAATCGCGATTACCTTGGTGGACGCACTGCACAATTCATCGAGGCGCTTGCCCAGGATGGCAAAGCCGCTCTCCATTTCAAATTTTGATTTCATGATCCAGGGTGAATGCACGAGGGCAACCGCAACCAAGACCGTTAGACAGCAACAGACGGAGGTTCTTGCTGCATAGGTACCAGCTCGTGACAGGTTCCAGAGGCTCTGCCACCCCAGGGCCCCCCAGAGCGCGGCCGCGGGCAGCAGCATGAGCCCGTAGTAATCATGGCAGAGCAATTTGGGTCCCAGCAAGAAGTAGAAGAGGAGTCCCATGAAGGTCCAGGCCGCCAGTCCTTCGACTCGCGCCTTGCGGAAAAGCGCTGCCCACACGCCGACAAGGAGGAGCAGCGCGGTGATTGGCCCGCAGTCCTTGTAAAGGAACCTGTCGAAGAATCGTTCATAAAGCGGCGCTTGCCAGAGCAGCTCCGGCATCTTGAACAGGAAGTAGGTATTGGTCTCCGCCGGGTTGGGAGATTGCACGAACACAAGTGCCGTCCAAACCATGACGGGCGCCGCCATGACCATGCTCAAAAGGACAAAGCCAGGACGAATGAGAGCGCTCCACCCCATGTGGCGCCGCGTTCTGTCTGCCAGCGGGATCAGGACCATGAGCGCGTAGTTCTTGAATAGCGGCCCCAGCATTCCTGCCAGCGCGGCGGCGATCCACCAGCGCCTTCGGCCGTCGAGCAAGTAGCGCTGATAGAACGCTGCGGTCGCCAGCATGCATGCCAGCATGGATGGGTCCGGCTGGAACGACCGGCCATAGAAGAGCAACAGCGGGCACATCGAAAACAGGAATGCAGCGACCAAGGCGCGCTCTGGGCTGCTGGATAAACGGACCAGGTCGTAGAACGCGGCGATCGCGATCGCCGTGGCCAGAATGCTCCAGGCCCGACCAAACCATTCGTGCTCGCCGAACAGACGGTAGCATCCCCCCATCAGGCCGACGTAGAGCGGGAATTCCTCGGTCAAGGTCCCCGGATGGCCCTCGTTATCAAGGAAGTCGAAGGTGTTCCGAAAAAGGGCATAGGGCGGCCCCGCGACATTGCGCGCTTTGTTTGCGATAGCCACCTGCTTCATCGGCATGCCGTCAACGAGTGGCGCTTCGATGTGATAGAGGCGAAACAGGACCGCGCACCCCAGGACTGCCGCGAGCGCGACTGTCTTCCATCTGACTGGCGCGATGACGATGGGCCACATAGAACTCTCACGGGTGAGAATTGTCTCTCCTAGGTGAGGCTACTCTTTCTTTGCTGCCGCTGATTAGCAAGAGGTGCAGCCAAGGTGTTCAGGCAGACTACCAGACTTCTATTCAAGGTGTTCAGGCAGACTACCAGACTTCTATTCTCGACCTGGGGAAGCGGTCAAGGCGGCTTCTGTCTAGAGAGACCAGGAAATGAGCCGGAAATGCGGAAACCGAAAACCCGAGGCGCCGGTCCTGTATCGAACGGACGCCTCGGGTTTCGTTGGGAGCCGATGGGCGATCAACGCGGCGTGGAAAGTCCGTCCGAAGGAAATGGGGTAGGGCTTTCCGGGCCTTTGGGTGCGGGTGCGGGTGCAGGCACCGGCGCTCCTGGCAAAGGACCAGGGGAACCAGGAGGAAGAACGGGATTCAAGACTGCCGGTGGAGTTGAGAGAGGGGCCGCGCCCGGAGGTCCGTTGGCCGGTGGCACGGGAATGGCCGGGGGAGCAGCGAGTGCCGGTGTTGGCGGAATCGGGCTAGAAGGATCTGTTGGGGGCACTAGGCTGGCACCAGGCGCCGCCGGTTTCTCTAGGGGCGGAGAAGGTACGCGTGGCAGTCCACCCGGCCCTCGCATACCAGGCATTCCCGGGGCACCGCCATCGGGTCGAGAACGTCGAATCTCCCGGCGCAAGCTGCGTACTTCTTCTAGAACAACGTCCAGTTTATGGTCTAGATCTGACAAGCGTTCAGAAGAGGCCGCCGTGGGATTTTTTGTAACAGGGGTTGGCCTGGCCATTGGCTTGGGCTGCTCCTCCCCTGCGATACGCCGGTAGTAAAGGGCGCGTTGCATGTTCTGCAGACGCTTGGTTGCAGCTTCCATCTGGGCCTGCATGGCCCGCAACTGGGCCGAGGCTTGTTCCACTTCTGCTTGCGCTCTTTTTAATTCGGCATTGGCCCGATCCTGAGAGCCGTCGGCGGGCTCATCGCTGTTTGGGTCGTCGCGCGGCAACACCAATGCGCCCGCGAGGCGTGCCTCGTTTCTGGGTCGCTCGAGCCGGGAGGACGGATCTGTCGGCCGATCCGGCGGCTGGGCTGCGGTGGGCCAAATGGGAAGAAGAAAGGCCGCAAGGCCAACTACGGCCAAAAAGCCGGCCCACGAGAGGGCCTTGGGAGTCGTCCCACGCATGATCATGGTAAGTCTTCTCCTCAAATCGGGAACATGACCTATGCCGCTCGCCGACGCCGGCAAAGCGATCTGGGTCTCGGACAAGAAATCGACGGTTTCAACCAGGGCGGTCGCGTAGGCTCGTGCGGAATCGGGAAGAGCCCACACGACCCAGGCATCGCAACATCGCTCCTCGGCTTCCCAGAGTTCGCGGCAGGCCCACCATACCACCGGATGCCACCAATAGAGACCAGTGACCAGCAGTTCCAGACCGCGAACCCAATGATCGCCGCGCCGCAAATGAGCCAACTCGTGGGCGAGCAGGGTTTCCCGCTGATCTTCGTTGAGCCTGTCCCACAAAACCGTGGGAATGAACAGGCGCGGAGGCCCTCCCAGGGCCCACAACAGCGGGGAGATCCGGCCAGGCGCAAGCCAGACCGTTGGGCAACGCGACAATCCCATGCGCAGAGCCAACTGTTCAACCTGCTGCCGGAGACGTTCAGGGGCAGGGCCAACGCAGCGCAGCGATCGCTGGAAACGCTCGATGCGAATCAACGACACTGCAAACCAGCACGCCGAGCCGGCCAGCCAGACGAGTGCGATGATGGAACTCCAGGACAAGGGCGCCGAAGCGTGTTCTGCCTCCACACCGCCCTGCTCGGCAAGATGCGCATCGGATGGCACTAGTTGATCCCCAGGCTGATCGACAGTGCCGGGGCTTGCAGGGCGAGGGGAATCTTCCGCTGGCGGCGGGGCTAGAGCCCGAAGGTCCGTTTCGGGGCGGAGGTGGTCGACATTCTGCTCAGGATCGTCCATCGGTTCTGCCCAGGCGATAGCATCTCGATTATCGTCAAGAGAACTGTCGATTTTTGCACTGGGCACTGAAAGTGACGGCCAGGAAATGGGAATGCTCACGACGGGCGGCGTGATCAGCTTGAGCAGCACAAGCAGCCAGAGGCTGTGCTTGAGAGCCGGCCGGCTGGAAACGGAGCCGACAACCGCGGCCAGCACGGCAAGGAGCGCGGCCATTCCGGCATTTCTCAAGGCAACATCGAGAAGCGGATGCATCGCCTGCTCCTTTCAGCGGCCGTCGTCTTTTGATTTTTGCTTGCGCTCAAGGTCATCGATCAGGGAGCGCAGCTCCTGCCGTTCTTTGGCGCTGAGTCTGCGGCCGCGGACGAGATGCATCAAGAGCGGGGTGAAGGAGCCGCCACATAGTTTTTCGGCGGTTGCCTGAAGCCGCCGGCCGATCAGCTCTTCCCGGCCGATGGCTGCCGAGAAGGTGTGGGAAACTTGGCCCCGCTCCTTGCGGACGAATCCCTTGGCCTCCAGTCGTTCCAGGAGCTTCTGCACGGTGGCGTAATGTGCACTGCCACCCTGGGGATAGAGCGTATCGGTGAGCAGGCGGATGGTGGAGGGGCCGCGCTCCCAGAGCACTTCCAGCACGGCCAGCTCGGCATCAGTGATATCTTGTGGAGTGCGTGCCATGATGGTCCTCCGGAACAGACATAATGTCTGTGCAGATCCTAAGACATTTCGACTGAGGTGTCAAGCGGCTTTCTTTCTGGGTTTGAGGAGGGGGTTTGCTATCATGCCAGAAGGCTGTGCGCGCCGGGGAGACCTGAAGCGATGGCGGGATCGTTTCTTGACGTGCGACATTTGCAGAAGTGCTACGGCAACACCGTGGCCCTCGACGACGTGAGCTTCCAGGTATCAGAAGGAGAAATCTTCGGCCTGCTCGGTCCTAACGGCGCGGGCAAGACGACATTGCTCTCCATCCTTTCTTGCCTGCTGCCTGCTGGTACGGGCGAGGCCCTGCTGCTTGGCCGGAGGCTACAACCCGACGACCGGGAGGTTCGCCGGCAAATAGGGATCGTGCCACAAGAGCTGGCTCTGTACGGCGAGCTGACCGCACGCGAGAATTTGCATTTCTTCGGCGAACTTTACGGACTGGCGAGAGCGACCCTGCGGACGCGGGTGGAAGACGTTCTCGCTGCCGTCGGCCTGGAGGACCGTGCTAACAGTCGGGTTGACGCGTTTTCGGGGGGCATGAAGCGCCGCCTTAACCTGGGCGCCGCTCTGGTGCATGAGCCGCGACTCTTGCTACTGGATGAGCCCACGACCGGCGTCGATCCGCAATCGCGCAACCACATTTTCGAAGAGATCCGGAGAGTAAACTCTGCCGGGACCACGATGATTTACACGAGCCATTACATGGAAGAAGTGCAGACGCTATGCACGCGGATCGGCATTATCGATCACGGCCGGCTCATTGCCTGTGATACATTGCCGGGCCTTTTGCAGCTCATGAAAGGGAGAGTCCATTTTCGCGTCCCCAGTGTCACATCAACCCTTCGTGAGCGGCTGCGCACGTTGCCGGACGTGCGCCTCATCGAACGGGACGGCCAGGCAATCGAACTCGAATGCCGCGACGTGAAGTCGACTCTCCTGCGGTTGGTTTCGATCCTTAACGAGATGCAGCTCGAGCTGACGAGCCTGGAGACCGAGGAGCCAAATTTGGAACGCGTGTTCCTGGATCTCACCGGCAGAGCACTGAGAGACTGAGAAACAAGGAGCCTTTGCCGAGCTGCTCCTGCGGCCAGGAGTTATACAGCGTGTGGTCAATACCTATAGGCTGTAGCCGCATTCGCCAGAATGCGGGGGAAACTGTCTGAGATAGCCCGCATTCTGGCGAATGCGGCTACGGGTCGATACCTCATTCTTGTCCGCCCTCGATAGAGCCGCTTCGGAAACTATCCATGCCTATCTGGACGATCGCAAAAAAAGAGCTGCGTTTGCTGATCCGCGACCCCCGGGCCGCGATCGTCCTCCTTGCCATGCCCTTCCTTTTCATCCTTGTCCTTGGGCTGTCGCTGGGCGAAGGGTTTGGCCAAAAACCGGACGACCGCCTGCGTGTGTCCATTGTCGATCTCGACCAGGGTTTTGTGGCCCCCGCGACAACGATCAAGGAAGCCATGGGATTTTTCGCGTGGACTCCTTCTTTGCCGGAAACGGGAGGCGCCGTCGACGTGCACCAGCTAGCGGGATTGGCTCTGGCATCTGCGAGTCGTGCCGCTCGATTCCCTCAGGAGACCTGGGCCAAGGTCGTGCAACGCGACATGACAGACTCCAATATCCGCGTCGAAATCGTCTCGACAGAGGCGGAGGCGGAGGCCCTCATCAAGCAGAGCAAGCGGTCGGCTATCCTCGTTTTCGGACCGGACTTCAGCAAGCGCGTTCACGAATGCTCATTCCTGGCCACGCCCGAGCCGCCTCCGGGGCTGGCGGCGGAGTTCAATCCGATCTACCGCAATCCGTTCTACCGCGACGGCGTCATGCTCAAGGAACTCGACGCCAGACTTCTGGTGGACAATACTCAGGTGGCTGCTGCCTCGATCATCGAACAGGTTGCCCAGGTTTCGCTCCTGCGGGTGATATTGCCCTGGATGATCGGCCGAGCTTTCGAAAAGCTGGGAGAACCATCGTTCATGTCCCTGCTGGCCGAGGAGGTTCCTGGTGGCAAGCTTCTGCCGGCGTCGGTGAAAACTGCGCTTGGCAGCGGTGTCCAGGGGGCGCTCAAAAAGCTTTTTCCGAAGTATAACCTGACTGAGAAAACCTGGGCAGGACTGACAAAGTCGCAACCAAGGACGGATGGCGGAGCAGAGACGACTGTTTATGTATCGGAAGGCCTGGGCCTGCCGCATCGAGGAGCGATTCGCTATCAAATCCTCGTTCCTTCCTATACGGTGATGTTCGCATTCTTTTTGGTTTTGACCGTCGGCTGGCTCTTTGTTTCCGAGCGCCGTCAAGGGACGATCAAGCGACTGCGGGCAGCTCCCCTTCACAACAGCCAAATTGTGCTCGGCAAGCTTTTGCCTGTTTACCTGATCTCCGTCGGTCAGGGTTTGTTCTTGCTCGCGGCGGGAAAGCTCGTCTTCGGCATGCGCTGGGGGCCGGAAACTTGGGCGATCGGCAGGCAGATTCTCTGGCTGATGCCGGTGGTGTTGAGCACATCCCTGGCGGCCATGGGGCTCGCGCTGCTGATCGCCAGCCTGGCACGCACGGAGACTCAGGTGGCGATCTACGGCACTCCCTTGGTCCTCGTTCTGGCGGGGATAAGTGGCTGCTTGATGCCGCGCGACTTGATGCCGCAAATCATGAAGGACGTCAGCCTGGCAACACCCCATGCCTGGGCGCTGGAGGCGTATCTGCAGTTGCTGATCAATCCCTCTCCGGACTTGCTTCGCGTCGAACATGCCTGCCTGGTCCTTGTCGGATTTGGAGCGGCATTTCTCGGGCTGGCGTGGGCGATGCTGAAGCTTGATTAAGGCCGACCACTTGCTTTTTCGCCTACTCCGGGGAGAATGCAAGGATTCATACGCGGTTCGACAGCGCAGCCGTCCATCACGAGGTTCTGGACCATGCCGTTTGCCCGACTTCGCACTGCCTGCGTAGGATTTTTTCTTGTCGAGGTGTTCGCTCTAGCCTCGGTGCCGGATTCCGTCCCTGGTGCCTCGTCCGTTGAAAAGTCCGTTCGAGAGAGCATTGTTAGCGCCCGTTGCCGCCTGGATGGACACCGGGACGCCGTCTGGAGCGTTGCGTTTTCGCCCGACGGACATCAGGCGCTCTCCGGGAGTTACGACCAGACGCTTCGACTGTGGGATCTACCTACCGGCCGAACTCTTCGCATATTCGAGGGACATACGGGAGCTGTTCTCAGCCTTGCCTTCTCGCCGGACGGCAAAAGTGCCGCCTCGGGGAGTGCGGACGGGACTGTTCGACTCTGGGATGTGGCGACCGGGAAGCCAATGCGCACCCTTGCCGGCCATATGGGTGCGGTAAATGCCGTTGCGTTCGCACCGGATGGGCACTCCTTATTGTCGGGAGGCGCGGACTCAATCGTGAGACTCTGGGATATCGAAACCGGAAAAGAGAAACGTAGTTTTGTCGGGCACAAGGATTGGATCTGGGCGCTTGCCTTTTCCCCCGACGGCAAGCGCGCACTTTCCGGCAGCGCGGACAAGACCATGCGTCTGTGGGAACTTGCGAACGGCAAGGAGGTACGGAGTCTTGGAGGTCACGCGCAAACGGTGACCAGCGTGGCCTTTTCTCCCGACGGCAAGCGCGCACTTTCCGGCAGCGCCGACAACTCGGTGCGGATCTGGAATCTTGATAACGGCCAAACGTTGCGGCAGTTCAATGGCCACAAGGGTCCTGTCTACTGTGTCGTGTTTTCACGGAGGGGCCACTATGCGCTGTCGGCGAGCGCGGACTCAACGATGCTCCTGTGGGACTTGTCGGAAGACAACACTTCTCCAGCTCCGATGGCCAGGCGGGGAGTCCGCTACGCGGTGGCCCAGGAGAATCAGGCAAGCGCCACGCCCATGCGCCGCTTCGAAGGGCACGGCGACGCTGTCTATTCCGCCGCCTTCTCCCCGGATGGTCATACAGCGATTTCCGGTTCGCGAGATAGGACCTTGCGACTCTGGGACGTGGGAGACATCGAAGGAGAACTTGCCAAGATGGAGGGCCACTCGGCTGAGGTCGAATGCGTGGCGTTTGCTCCCGATGGCCGACGGGCCCTCACTGCATCACACGACAAGTCGAGTCGCGTCTGGGAGGCCGAGAAGGGACGGCAGATCCATCGCTTCCTGGGACATTCTCATCCCTGGGTGCAGACGGTCGTTTGCCTGCCCGATGGCAAGCGGGCGCTCTCCGGCGGTTTCGATAATATGCTTCGCCTGTGGAACGTCGATACAGCCCGGGAAATCCGCTCATTCAAGGGCCATACCGCTGCCGTGATGAGCGTGGCCATCTCAGCCGATGGCCGGCGGGCGCTGTCAGGGAGTCTCGATAAAACTTTGCGTCTGTGGGACGTCGAAACGGGCAAGGAAATCAGAAAATTCGAGGGACACACCGACGGCGTTTGCAAGGTAGCACTCTCAGCGAACGGCAAGCTTGCGCTATCAGGACCTGTCGGCCCTGCCAGCGGCAACGCTTGGGCGGCTGGAACAGACAATACCATGCGGCTTTGGGATGTGGACACTGGCAAGGAGATACGCCGCTTCGTGGGTCATAGCGGCAACGTCTGGGGTGTCGCTTTCGCCCCGGACGGTCGCCGCGTCCTGTCCGGCAGCGAAGACGGCACTGTGCGGCTATGGGATTTGAAAACGGGCGCCGAGGTGCGACGCTTTGATGGTCACACCGGGGGCGTGCGCAGTGTGGCATTCTCACCGGATGGCCGGCAGATCGTGACGGCTGGCGCGGACCGCACCATCAGGCTGTGGAATGTGGAAAGCGGTAAAGAGCTCCGGCGCCTGGAAGGGCACCGGGATGCCGTCGTGTGCGCCATCTTTTCACCTAACGGCCGAACCATTCTCTCCGCCAGCGCGGACCGAAGCGCCAGGTTATGGCAGGTGTCGCCCAGCGACAGACCGGTGACGGTCATGAAGACACCCTGAAAGTCCAGATTCGAAGATTCAAGAAGATTTTCTGAAAAAACGTTTGACACACCCCATCCCAATGGGCTAAAAGAGTTCGGTTCCTCTGGTGCTCAACCGGCCAGTTCGAATCGGGCTACGAAAGCCTCACGTGCTCTGACTTGCACGAGAGGCTTTTTTCATTTTCTCCTTGTCTACCGGTAAGGATGAGGAAATGGTTCCACGCTGAGCCAAGTCCTAGGGCATAGTCGCGACCGTCCCCAGTCGCCTGCTGTACACGTTTATGCGAGGTGTCAGGTCGTCTGGAGCCTCGGGCTGTTGGAAGCTACCGACAAGCCGTCTCCCGAGGCTAGGCTCGATCCAGCGTCCTCGTCGGCACTTCGTGTGCAGGGCTATGCGTCTCTGTCCAAGGGAACCGTTCATCGTTGAAAATCACCCGGACGGGAGATCACCGTCCAGCAAAAGCTGGACCAAGGTTGCATCTTTGGAATGCTGACATAACCTTGTCAAATGTCGGACGGTGTGCTCAATCCTAAGACCCTAGATTTCGTATGGACGCCATGAAAAATCTTTCTCGGACGTGCTCCAAAGCTGGCAAGGAGGGACAGCCCGTCATAATCCCCGAGCTCCGGTGTAAATCAACATGGTCAACCAGATCCAAGAACTCTCTCGAGTTCTGCGTCGCCTTGGTCCTATTCGTGATCGCGCTGCCGTCAATTTGCCTGGCTACGATTCTGGTCAAGTTAACTTCTCGAGGTCCTGCTTTTTATTTTCAATCGCGCTCAGGCCGTTTCGGGAAGCGCTATGTCATTTACAAGCTCCGCACCATGTACCTCGATAGTGAACGGGACACAGGGCCAATTTGGTCCTCGTCGAGCGATGCGCGCATCACGCCGCTGGGCCGCATCCTGCGCCGAACCCATTTCGACGAACTGCCCCAGTTGTGGAACGTGCTCCGCGGCGAGATGAGCCTGGTCGGTCCCCGGCCAGAGAGACCCGAGTTTCTGCCTTTCCTGGAAGAGGCGCTGCCTCTCTATCGGATGCGCTTGATGCTCAGGCCCGGCCTAACAGGTTTGGCCCAGGTCCAGCTTCATGCAGACACTGATCTCGCGAGCGTGCGCCGCAAATTGGCCCATGACCTTTATTACGTAAACGCCTCTACTGCATGGCTGGATGTGCGAGTGCTTCTTGCCACCGCACTTGTCGTGCTCGGATTGTCCTTCCCGCTTGTCCGCAGCATCCTTCGATTGCCCCGTCGCAAAGAGATTAACAGGTTCTATCTACGGCTAACCAAGAGGAATTCGACTGCCTCAAATTCTGAAGCAGGAGGAGCCGCCTCCCGCACAAAGCCTACCGACGACGTGATTCCTTCAATGGGGTCGGCGTGAACTGACAAGTCTGCGTCAGGCTGGCCCGATGTGAGCCGGCACCGACCTTCGCGGACAGTGTGGATGAGCCTGGCAGGTCACTTTTGCCAATTTGCCATGAATGCCCAGGCGGGCTGGGCTCGCCGTCCTTCTCTGTCAGCCTCATTTGCATCGATCCAGCGCTGTCTCACCCACGCCTCGCTTTACTGCTGCTGGTTCTTGCCAAGGCTACCCTAATTGCTCATTTGGAGTAGTTCATCGGCTGCCACTCGGCCGAATGATGTGCGGCGCACATCGAATCGGCGCATAAATGCCCTTTCTTGGACAGTTCGGCTGTGGTAGAACCCGCGCCCCCTTTTCTCTGGAGGGATGGGATGCTCTCCGGATGATTGAGGGCAGCTTGCGTTCCATTGGAGCGGCGTAACATGAGGCACGCGCGACTAGCTCGCATTCTGCTGGTGCTGCCGGTTTCCGTCGCGATCTTCGCGAGCCTGACGCACGCCCAGCAGATCCATCGTAATGGATTCGAAGGGCGTGACCTTGGTTGGATCAAGGGCGCAGCCGATGCCCCGTTTCGGCAGATCGTGCATGACCTCACGGACACTTTCGCCCACACGGGGCAGTATTCCGAGCACGTGCAAATCACCGCCGAGCAAGGAACCTACCTCTACTATTATTACCCCATTGGTCGCGCGCCGATCGGCGAAGACCTGAGTGCATGCGTTTGGGTCAAGGCCAATCGCCCCGGCATTCAACTGATGGCGCGGCTGGTACTTCCCAAGGAGCGCAACCCCAATAGCCTCGATGAGCCCTTGACCACGATGCTGCGTGGCGACCTTTACCAGACAACGGCTCGGTGGCAGCGGCTCGAGTTGCGGCGGCCGGCACGCTTGGCCAAGCAACAGCAGCAGGTGATGCGGACTCAATTGAAACGCGATGTGGACTTCACGGATGCGTACATCGATCGCCTCGTCCTTAACTTCTATGCCGGCCCGGGGCTTGTCGAGGCCTGGATCGATGATCTCGAAGTCGGCCCGCTGACGGATTTGCAGCCCTTTCAAACAACGAGCCGCCCTTCCGGTCCGGTCACCTTGCAGGCCCCTGCGGGAACAGCTCCGCCTGCGAATCGCCCGGCGGTTGTCGAGCTGGACTATAACCACCTGCTCGTCAACGGTAGGTATTTTTTCATTCGGGGCATTCGACACACCGACACACCGTTGCGAGCTTTGCGCGATGCGCAATTCAATACCATCTGGGTCGACCACACCGCGTCGCCCGCGGTCTTGGAGGAAGCGATCAGTCTCGGGTTCTGGATCGTGCCTAGCTTACCCGTGGCGACCGGCGATCCGCGGCTCATGTCTGGCGACCCGTTACAGCAGGAAATTGCTCGGTTTGTGGACAAGGATGCAGTCCTATTCTGGGATGTCGGCGGCGGGTTGACAGACGAGCAAAGTGGTACGGTCGCCCAGGCCGTTAAGGTCATTCGGGCGGCAGATCCGCTGCGCCCCATTGGGGCCGACACCTGGGACGGCTTCCGGCCGTACTCGCGCAACCTCGATCTCCTGGGCGCGCACCGCTGGCCGTTGATGACGAGCCTGGAGCTGCCGAAATACTATCAGTGGCTGACGCAGCGCCGACGGCTGGCCCGCTCGGGCACATTCATGTGGACCTGGGTGCAAACGCACCTTCCCGATTGGTATACCACGCTCGTTTACGATCATCCTGGCTCGACGGGGTTCGACGAGCCGGTTGGACCGCAACCAGAGCAGATCCGCTTGCTGACCTATATCGCGCTGGCCGCGGGCTGCCGCGGATTGGGATTCTGGTCGGACCAATTTCTGGCAGACAGCCATCAAGGACGCGATCGCCTCCTGACGCTAGCACTGCTGAACATGGAACTCAAAATGCTCGAGCCGCTCCTGGTGCGGGCCGTAGAGCCCCCCACCTGGATCGACACTTCCAATGCGGAAGTGAAGGCAGCAGTATTTCGGAGTGAGCGAGGCTTGCTCCTCTTACCGATGTGGCTGGGTCGCGGCGCCCAATTTGTCCCGGGTCAGTCCGCGACGAGCAAGTTGAATATTACCGTACCTCAGGTTCCCGTGGGCACTCAGGCCTGGGAAGTGACTCCCGCCGAGGTGCGCTGTTTACAAATGGAACGGGTGATCGGCGGCACGCGGATCACGCTGCCGGAATTTGGACTCACGACCGCGATCGTATTCACGGGCGACAATAGCCCTGCAGGCGTTGTCGTCAATTTTCAAAACCAGGTCCGGCAAAACAGCCGCATGGCCGCCCAATGGGCCCATGATCAGGCGGCAGAGGAAATTGGCAAAGTTACGCGCGTCCAGGATCAGTTGGTGCGCGGCGGCCATACTCTTCCCGACGGCCAAAACCTCATCGACGACTCCCGCAAGCGGTTGAATACTTGCGTGGAATTATGGAACAAGGGCAATTATCGGGACGCTTACGCCGAGGCGAACCGCGCCATGCGGCCGTTGCGTATCTTGATGCGGGCTCAATGGGAAGAAGCGACACGCGAGCTTGGCACCGCAGTTTCCAGCCCCTACGCGGTCAGCTTCTACACTCTGCCGCGCCACTGGCAGTTCATGGACGAAATACGCAAAAAGTCTGCCGGTGCAAACATCCTCTTAGGGGGTGATTTTGAGGCCAGTCCGGATAAGACACCCGATGGGTGGTCTATTCAGGAAACGACACTGGACGACCTGGAAATGTCTGCCAAGCGCGTCACCGATGAACCAAAAAAAGGCCGCCAATGCCTCCTTCTCGAAATCAAGGCCAAGACTCCTCAGCTTCCGCCGCAGGCCCTGGAGCGAACCTTTCTGGCGATCAACAGTCCAACTCTGCGTCTTCCTCCAGGAACGCTGGTCCGGGTCACCGGATGGATGCGCGTGCCCGCTACGATCAAGGCTTCGGCCGACGGGGCTTTGCTTTACGACAGTGCCGGCGGCGAACCGCTCGCAATTCGTCAAACAGAAGCAGCTCCCTGGTCGCAGTTCACGCTTTACCGCCGCATTCCGTCCTCAGGACCGACCGCAGGAACGATTAGCGTGACCTTGGCCCTGACGGGGATAGGCAAGGTTTATTTTGACGATATCCGCATCGAGCCATTCGGCGAAAACCCAGTTGCTGCACGGCCTGCACAGTAAGCGAATAGATTGACTTCACGCAATGCGGCTTGCGCCCACTCCCTCAATCGACAGAATTCTCATCAACTCCAAGTTGGCTTGAGGTTAGACACCAGATCGGCCTCCGCAAGAAAGGGAACGCACTTCCAGTGACCATATTGCCTAGCGAGGCTCCCGCGATCCCGTTATGCTGCACTGCAGTGGAACAGGAACCCCAATTCCCTTGGGAGGACCGGGTGAGGTGGATGAGCGCTATGCACAATTGGATCGCGTAGCGCCCTTGCAGGGCATGATAGGATACCTCAACTTCGGCAGCGGTAGGCCGGACGCTCGTTTTCAAAAACAGATCAGCGACTCGTATGGATTTCTGGCGAAGGAGCAAGCCGACGAGCCATGGAAAGTGCTGCAGCAATTGCTGCAAGCCAAGCTTGATTCGCTACAGTCGAGCGGCGGCAGCGCCTTTCGAGACGTTCGACAAGCACAAGCTGTCCTCATTCTCACGTTCACGAAGCTATTAGCAGCCTATCGGCACCATCACGCCGACCTGCTTGTCCATCTCAGCGATCAAGCATTGTTCGAACCTTTTTTTCTAGCGCGGGCGTTCGAAGCAGTTCTGGCTCAGGGCCCACCCTGGGATGAAGAAGACCGTATTATCTCGGGCGCGTTAGCGCAGCTCGATGATTACGTCGGTCATCGCCCCATTGCCATCTTGGAGTCCCGGCCCAGAGGTGAACCTTACGATCACGAGCGCGTGCGGCCAATCCCGCTTTTCATTCGCGGCGCGGGTGTGGCCCAGGGACGCTGCCACGACCTGATCGCTGCGACCCTGACCGTTTTGGAGTCTACGGATCGGGCCATTCTCGCAGAGACCTACTTCGACCTGACTCTCCTCGATGAGTTAGCGGTCGATCCCCGAGCTTACGACCATGCGCATCCGGTCAATAGACGGCCGAACTACGTTTTTGGGGAATGGGACCCGCACCACATCGACGAGCAAGGCCGTTTTCGCCGCTACGTGGTGCGTCAGGTGACGTTGGATGCTCTCCTGGACAGAGTCCAGAACGCGGGCGGCCTCGATCCAACGGAACTCTTGACCGAAGCCGGCGCCGTGCTCGCGGGCACGATGCTCATGGCCGCGGGCACGAGTGGCAGCGGTCCAGGCGCTCATGATTCTTCCGTCACGCTGGCCATTTTGATGCCGCGTATCGCCCACTATCGCGACGCATTCTATGCAAGCCTTCTCGAAACCGTCGGCGGCACCCACGGCCAACGCCTGCGGCTGGAGGCCGCCGCTACCAGGCAGCCGTTCGGGGGTGCTCGACAGCACTTGAATCAGTACCTCGCCAGGCACCGGGCGGCCCAGTTACAGCAGCGTCAACTCGCCCTGTTATTTGCCGACATGGGCTATCCCGATGCAAGTCGCCAGGAGGCCGCGCGCATCCCAGCAACATCGATCCGGCTCCAGAGCGAAATCCTCGGCTGTATCACCACCGGACAACTCCTGGCAGACCAAGGTGAGCTTGCCTCAGCAGTCCGGTTAATTCCACGCGCAGAGGAACTGTTGCGCCGCGGCATCGCCTGTGGAGCATTCGCCGATCCGTGGAACATCCTTGGCTTCCAGGGGCTCTTCCCATTGTTCAATGCGCGGGAGGATTCCATCCGCGACACGCGGATCGACGAACTGGTGCAGGTCATCGAGAATCTGCTCAATCTGTACTCGCGCTTGATCAGCGAGGCAGCCGCTGCCGGTGAAAAGGCTCGCAGCGATACCTTGCTGTCCAATTTGCGGCGGCTGGCGACCTGGTGGGACCAATTTGCCAGCGTGGAGGTAAGCGACGTCCGCCATGTTTTCGGGAGGGAGACTGTCGCCTCGGCGGAACATGTCGCCACGGCCCTTGCGTGCTGGCACGAGCGCGGAGAGACCGCCGCCGACCTGGCATTCTGGCGCGAGCATCTGCCGGGATTCCAGTCTTCGAAAGCCTTCGCGCTCGTGGTGGACGCACTTTTGCGAAAGAAGGATTATCGAGCGGCGCTGGGCCTGCTCATGAACTGGCTAAGCCAAGCTGAACGCGTGCCACTCGAAGATGGGAACTTTTCCTTCCACACTTGCGCGTTGCGCTGGATGTTGAGCCTCGCAGGGAAACGGCATGCAGCCGGCGAACCTGCCCAGGGGAAAGAGGAGCAGCTTTCTCACTCCGATGTTTGGGCCCTGATGAAAAGATTCTTTGATCACCTGGAGGCGAATGCGGACGAGTACTGGCAAGTTCCTGCTCTTGAACTGCTGCCCAGCCCCAACCTGGTTTCACCTGACGAAGACGACGAGTCCCTTTACAGCGCCGCCTATGCAGAGGTCACCTACCAAGACAGCACTGACGATCGACAGGAGGGGACGGTCGCGGACCATAACGAATTCCAGGGAGAATTCGACCTGGAGTTGGAGGCCGAACGGATAACCCACCGCTTGCGTTTTCTCTCCACGGTTGCAAAACTCTGGCAGATCGCCGTGCGGCACGGACCAGTCTCAACCTCATCTAGATCGGCTTCAGTCGAACGCACTGAAACCTTAAATGCGTGGCTGTCCACGGCCCGAAACCATCACCAGGCTTTGCTGGTTCTTTTGGAGGCCATCAATCAGCATCGGGTTCCCGAGCCGCTCGGTTCTTTTGATTCCCTCGTTGAATACGACCGGCGCCGGGCCTTGAAGGAGCAGCTGCTCTACACCGCGATCGGGAACTGTCTGGACACCTGGATGGCCATGGGGGCCCTGGAGGGGACGCTAGGCCCGAAGGCCGCCGCGGCTGCCCCCACAGAAGTCGAGGCGGCACGTCCCCCCTGGGAACCGAGCGCGATCGCCCTTGAGCAGGCTCTATTGAATGGGGATGCCGAACAAACACGGCGGCAGTTACAGACATTCCTCGATGGTTTTCGAACGGAACGCCTCCTATTCACGGCGTTGGCAGATGGCGGCCAGCCCGGGCAGATCCTACGCGTGCGAACGGCGCAAGCTATTCTCCGCGCCCTGGTCGTTAGCCTGCCGCGACTGGGGTTGCTGCGGGAGACGCTTCATCTATTGCTCACGGCTCGCGACATGGAGCAGGCGCATCCTCTTCCGGGCCGGGGCGTGACGGAATTCAATCAGCTCTTCCACCTTGGCTACCAGGCTGTGGTCGAGGCCGTGGTCGACGCGGCAGCAGCCAATTCGAGGGGCCTCGCAGGGGACCAGGAAATCGTGGACCTGTTAGAAGCGCTCACGCGGCCGTTCCTCCGCATCTGGGTCGAACACAGCCAAACTCTCCAGCTAACCGCCCTCGAATCGGTCTCCACTGAGGCAGAATGGGAAAAGCTGCGGGCGTGGGTGCAACGATACGGCCATGATCTCTTTCACGCGAAGTTCATGACCCTCGCCAATCTGAGGGGCATCCTGCATCGGGGCATCGGCGCTTACCTCGATTACCTCCGGGATAATCCCGACCCCCTACATCCCGTAAAGCTGATCGAAGAACTCGACCAGGACGCCGACCGGGCGGAGGCCCTGCGCATTCTTCAGGTCATTCTGGGCGCGCTGGTCGAGAACTACGAGGAATACAAGGACTACAACACTACCACGCCGCAGTCCGACTACGGCGAGAACCTGCATATGCTCCTCGATTTCCTGCGCCTCAAGGCCAGCTACGAGCGGCACGCGTGGAGGCTGCGGCCATTGATGTTGGCTCACGAGGTACTGGCTCGTCGCGGCCGCGCTGATTTGGCAGTCTCCTGGCAAGAGGCCTTTACCCAGCTCACCGAAGAACTGGCAACGCGCTACTTGGAGAAGTTGGCGCTGCTTGTTAAAGAACACGGCATGCAACTCCCCACGGTCGCGGACCGTCTGCAAGAACGTTTTGTGCAGTCGCTCGCCCTGGACCGAATGTGCGCCTCTATCGAGCCGGCGATGGCGGAAGTGCGCGAGAAACGACAAGGAAAATCCTTCGCCCGCCTGGAGAGAGAGCTGCAACCACTCAAGACGAACCCAACCGGAGTCGGCCTGGATGTGCCTCAGTGGCTGCGCAGATTGGAGGCGGAAGTCCGGCGCGTCCATGGGGCCAATTCCACGATTGCTCTCATGGCGGAGGATCTCCTCAGCGTACCCAGGAAACCGGCAACGCTTGAGAATCTCAAGCAGCAAGTGGAAGAATGGGACAAGCCTTCCCAGTCCGATTGAGAGCCGGTGGGATCCTGCTCACTGAAACTTTGCTGCGTTGGGTTCAGTATCGATTGATATCGTCCCAAGCTGACGGGCTGACGGCTCCAAACCTCCAAACTCCAAACCGGTGATGCTCGAATTCGCTGTTGAATCATGCCTTCATTCGGTACACTTGAGACGAGTGCGCGACGCATTAACGCTTTGAACCGGAAACACGCCATGAGATTCTTGATCGTTAGCCTGGTAGCTCTTGGTATGGCCCCGCCTTTTTGGGCCGACGAGGGCAAGCAGACCGACACCAAAGTTCATCACGTTCCCTATCGACTCACCAACACGAATCATGTCCTGGTGCGCGCCAAGATCAATGGCAAGGGGCCCTACAACTTCATCCTCGATACGGGGGCACCCGCGTTGTTCGTCTCCACAACGATTTGCCGCAAGCTCGGCGTGGAAGCTAATAAGCAAGGCTGGGGCACTTTCGATCGCTTCGAGGTTGAAGGAGGGGTGGCCCTCACCAAGGCAAAGGGGCGTGTCGAGGATCCGTTCCAACTGGAAGGGATGAATGGGCTTGGCCTTGCCGGCGTCGAATTGCACGGCATCATTGGGTACAACATTCTCGCTCGCTACCGGCTCGAGTTCGACTTCACCAAAGATAAGATGGCGTGGACACCGTTGAACTTCAAGCCGCCGGCTCCGCTAGGACTGGGGGAAGGCGGCGACGCCAGCGGTATGGGCTCGATTGGCAGCGTGATGAAACTGCTCGGAGGCATGCTGGGACGGAAAACAGAGCAGGAAGTAGTCCTGCGTGGCTTCCTGGGCATTGCCCTGGTGGACACTGACCATGGAATCGAGGTGACGGCGGTGTTGCCGAACAGTCCGGCAGCGGATGCGGGATTAGCAGCGGGCGACAAGATCAGTCATTTTCAGGGCAGATCTGTATCCTCTGCGAATGCGTTACGCCGCATCGCCAACACTCTCACGCCTGATGAGACAGCTACTTTGACCGTCACGCGGGGAACTGAGAAAGAGCCCATCCAAGTACGCATTAAATCCGGGAAGGGACTATAAGCCATGAGAAGATATGCCCTCGTTGCCGGCGTTATGCTTGCGCTGGCCCTTCCCGTTCGCGCGGAGGAAACCAAGCAGCAGCCGGTTACTGTGCCGTTCGACACTCTGATTACCAAACACATTGTGGTGAAGATCAAGATCAACGGTAAAGGGCCGTACCGAGTCATCTTCGATACGGGCGCGCCGGTGAACCTGATCAACACCAAGACCGCCAAGGCGAGTGGACTCATAGGTAAGAACGCTTCGGGATCCGGATTCAGTTTGTTCAGCGGCCCACCGATCAGCAAAATCAAGAACCTGGAGCTAGGAGACCTGAAGGCCGAATCGGTTCCCGTCATTGTCATGGATCACCCGACAGTGGAGATCGTCTCCAAGGTCCTTGGCCCGGTGGAAGGGATTATTGGATTTCCATTCTTCGCCCGCTACAAGATGACCCTGGACTACCAGGCCAAAAAAATGACCTTCGTGCCGAGTGGCTTCGAGCCAACGGATATCATCCAGGCCTTGATGGTCACGCTGATGTCGGGCGACAAATCTGAAAAGAAGGTTCTGGCGCCGGCCGGACTTTGGGGCCTGGTCCTCGACAAGAAGGTCGACGATGATCCGGGGATAGTGATCGAGCGAGTGCTGCCTCAAAGTGCGGCAGCCCAGGGCGGACTCAAAAGCGGTGACCGCCTGCTGACCGTTGACGACCGCTGGACGGACACCGTTGTCGACTGTTATGAGGCCGCCGGACACGTGAAACCCGGCACGGCTGTGCAGGTAGTGATCAAGCGGGCAGGCAAGGATATAGAGCTTACGGTCACACCCCAATCGGGGCTCTAGGCGCTCGCGCTCACCATTGCCCTTCATGGGTTAGGTCTGGGCAGACTGAGCGCTATTCGTTACCATGTCGGCACTGCCGCTGCCTCTCTCCATTTCCCCAGCGGCAGCGGCTTGAATCTCTCCGGTGTGAAAAGTAAGGAGTATCGCATGAGGCACCGGCTTTCCCTGTCTCTGACGATTGCTAGTTGCCCAGCAATCCTATTTTGCGCATTCCTCTTCGCCACTGGTTCTGAAAAGCCAGCAAGTAATCCGGGCAAGCGAATAGCCAACTTCACGCTTAAAGACACCAACAAGCAGAGCATCAGCCTCGACGACTTCAAAGACAAGAAGGCCGTTGTCGTGATCTTCATTGGCACCGAGTGCCCGATCAATAACGCTTATATGCCCCGCCTGGCGGCGATGCAAAAGAGCTTCGCCTCCCAGGGCGTCCAGTTCCTGGCAATAAACGCCAATCTTCAGGATAGCCCTGAAAAAGTGACGGAACACGCCAAGACCTACGCGTTGCCTTTTCCAGTCTTGAAGGACGTGGACAACGTGGTTGCCGACCAGTTTGGCGCCCAACGCACGTCCGAGGCCTTCGTCCTCGACAGCCAGCGACGGATTCGTTACCAGGGGCGAATCGATGATCAATTCGGGATTGGCTACAAGAGGGCCCAGCCGACGCGGCAGGATCTGGCGGCTGCACTTGGAGAGGTTCTAGAGGAGAAGCCCGTTAAGTTAGCCACGACTCCGGTGGCCGGGTGCATCATCGCGCGTGGTTCCAAGCAGAAAGCGGAGGGGGCGATTACCTACAGCAAGCATGTCGCCCGCATTTTGCAGAAGCACTGCCAGGAATGCCACCGTCCCGGACAGGTTGGCCCTATGTCACTCATGACGTTTGAAGATGCGACGGCATGGGCAGACACGATTCGCGAAGTGATCCAAGAGCAGCGCATGCCGCCTTGGTACGCGGATCCTCGCTACGGACATTTTTCCAACGATCGCCGGCTTCCGTCCGAAGACCGCAAGACCTTGCTGGCCTGGTTGGACGAGGGAACTCCCAGGGGCGATGAGATGGATCTGCCTGCGCCGCGTGAGTTCGTCGACGGCTGGGTCATCGGCAAGCCGGACGTGATATTTACGATGCCGGAAGAGTATTCAGTCCCGGCGGACATGCCCAAGGGTGGAATTCCCTATCAACGCTTCGAGGTTAAGACCAATTTCAAGGAGGATCGCTGGATTCAGGCTGCGGAATCGCGGGCTGGCGCACCGTCCGTGGTCCACCACATCGTGATGTTTCTGGTTCCTCCAAACGAAGATTTCTTCCCCGGCAATCCTAAGACGCCGACACTGTGCGGCACCGCTCCGGGCGACATGCCTTTGATCCTGCCGCCGGGGACGGCCAAGAAGATCCCGGCGGGTTCCTCGCTCGTGTTCGAGATGCATTACACGCCGAACGGCGTCGCGCGAAAAGACCGTTCCCGGTTGGGTCTGATCTTCGCCAAGGAGCCACCCAAGTATGCCGTGCGCACGGTGCCCATCGCTCAACCAAGGTTCAGGATCCCTCCAGGAGCCGACAACTATGAAGTCGAACAATGGTTGCCGATCTTCGAGGAAGCCTCATTGCTTGGCTTCATGCCCCACATGCACCTGCGCGGCAAGGACTTCATGTACGAGGCAATCTATCCCGACGGCAAGAAGGAAATCCTGCTCGCTGTCCCGCACTACAACTTCAACTGGCAAAGCGTCTACCGCCTGGAGAAGCCCATCCACCTACCGGCTGGGAGCAAATTGCGCTGCGTTGCGCACTTTGACAATTCGACAAAGAACCCGAACAATCCCGACGCATCTAAGTTTGTCAGCTGGGGCGAGCAAACCTGGGAAGAAATGATGATTGGGTGGTGCGATCTCGCCTATGAGCGCCAGAAAAAGTAATGCCCGCAGGTATGCAAGTCCTTAAAACACAACGACCAAGGACTGGCCCACGACCCAACCGCACCTCCTTAGCTAAGCTTCGGATTATGAGCTAAACTACAGGCGGCCAGGGTCGTTTAGCTTGATCTTGGTCGATGGGCTTGCAGGAGTATTGCGCACCCTCCTGAGTACTCCCTAGTATCGCTCCTCTTAATTGCTAATCAGGGACCGACATGCAAGCTAGCTCCTGGACTACGATCCTTCGGCGAATCCCTCGGGAGATGCAAGACAGTCTGATGCTCATGACCACCATCGGCATGGAGATCAGCATCCAGAATGTCGTGGCCATGGAGCAAGAGCACATGGTTATCCGTGGTCGGCTGGCCGGGACCGCGGACATGGGACGTGTTTTCTTCGTCCCTTACGACCAAATCAACTATCTTGGCTTCCAAAAGGAAATGAAGCAGTCGCAGATTCAGGCTCTCGTGGGTGATGGCGCCGGGGCGGCGGCTGCGCAAGCGGCAGAGGAGGCAAAGGACAGGGCTCAAGTTGAGCCTGAAGTCACCGAGTCACTTTCCAAACCCGAGGCGGAACCTCAACCTGTGGAACCGCTCGAGGAGCCGGCGGAAGCCGCAGCCTCAGGTCCACGTCTTCCCATTCCTGCGAAAGCCAAGCTCCTTGAGCGACTCCGGGCTCGCAGCCGGACCCCGCCGCAGCCAAGTTCAGGAACGTGAGATAGCCGGCACGTCTGCAGCTCTCTATCCTCAAGGATATGGCAACTCCGACTCCCATCGATCCAAGGAGTATCCAGCCCGGCGGCGGTTTCTGCATGAGCCTGGAGTTGGCTTGGGGTAGGCTCCGGCGCGCGTGGCTGCGCCGGCTCTTTCCAGGCTATGTCCGGCGCATGGCGGCACAGCGGCACGGGAATTGTCCCGGCTGCTCTCATGATGCCGTGGATGCGCGCGATCTGAAGTTCTACCGCAACGTCTGCGGCTGCCAGTTCCGTGACCAGGACGATCCGTGTCGGCGGCTCCCGGGTATTCCCTTGGCACGGGCTGGCCTGGGTGAGGTCGTATTCTTCAGCCTCGTCCTGTTGAGCGCGGCCATCGTACTCGTGCTGGGGGCACTTTTCCTGCACTGGCTATTCTGGCTGCCGGTGGGTGTCTTGCTTATCCTCTGGGTTTTCGTGATCTCTTTCTTTCGCGACCCCGAACGGCCGATTCCGACTGATCCAGACGTTTTGGTGAGCCCGGCAGACGGCACGGTGACCCACGTGGGCGCAGTGGACGACGACGCTTTTCCCGGCAAGAAGGCCTACCGTATCAGCATTTTCCTGTCGGTATTCAATGTCCACGTCAATCGAGTGCCGCGTTCCAGCACGGTGCTCCAGGTTCGCTACTTCCCTGGCGCCTTCCTCGATGCTCGCCACGTGGAATGCGCGGTGCGCAACGAGCAGCTCTGGCTCGATTTGGAGGAGGCCGGCACCGGACGGATTTTGCGCGTCAAGCAAATTTCGGGCGCCATTGCGAGGAGAATCGTCTGCTGGGTGCGGCCCGGAGAATTGCTTCACCGAGGCGATCGGTTTGGCATGATCAAGTTTGGCTCGCGGACCGAAGTGCTTCTACCCATCAACGACGCCTTCGACGTGAGGGTCAAACCTGGCGATAAGGTGAAGGGCGGCGAGACCATTCTTCTAAGTTTCGCGCCGACGTTAACGCCCTTGCAGAGGGAATAACGAAGTACTAGGACGCGGCTCCCAGGGCTTCGGGGGTCATATGCCGGCCCGTCTCCCAGCCGTCCTCCCGACGGACGACCTCATGATAGAGCGTGTCGCGCTCGACGGGGATGCGCCCAGCTTCTTGAATAAGTCGGCGCAGCTCGGCGACCGTCAATTCCTGCGGCGAATCCGACCCCGCATCGTGGTAAATCTTCTCATGGACGACAGTGCCGTCTATGTCATCAGCGCCGAAGCTCAGCGCCAGCTGGGCTGTCTTGATGCCGAGCATGACCCAGTACGCCTTGATGTGCGGGAAATTGTCGAGCATCAGCCGGCTGATCGCCATTGTCCTCAAATCCATCAGCCCACTCGGCTTGGCGATGTGCGACAGCTTCGTGTTCTCCGGATGGAAGGCGAGGGGAATGAGCGTTTGAAATCCTCCTGTCTCATCCTGGAGGGCCCGCAACCGACAAAGGTGGTCGATGCGATGCCAGGGCTGCTCGATATGGCCATAGAGCATCGTTGCGTTCGAGCGCAGCCCTAGCTCGTGCGCCTCGCGATGGATGCGGATCCAGGAATCGCTGTCTGCTTTGTGCTCGCAAATCTTGTCGCGTACTTCAGGGTGGAAAATCTCCGCGCCGCCACCCGGCAGGCTGCCGAGCCCAGCCTCCTTGAACTCGGCAAGGATGTCGCGCGTCGGCCGTCCCGTAAGGCGACAAAACCAATCCCATTCGACCGCTGTGTATGCCTTCAAGTGCAGGCGCGGATGGGCTTCGTGAATGATGCGGACAACGTTCAGGTACCACTCGTAAGGAAGCTGATGGTGCAGGCCGCCGACGATATGTAGCTCTGTCGCACCGCTTTGATCTGCCTCGGCCGCCCGAGCGAGGATTTGCTCGTCGGACATGACGTAGCCTTTCGGGCTCTTCAGATCCGCGCGGAACGCACAAAACGTGCAGCGGTAAACGCAAACGTTCGTCGGATTGATATGGGCGTTCACGTTGTAGTATGTGAATTGGCAGTTCTTGCGCTCGCGAACGATGTTAGCAAGCTCCCCGAGCGTGAAGAGGTCGGCCTCCTCGGAGAGAAACACGCCATCCTCGAAGGAGAGCCTTTCACCCGCCTCCACCTTGCTGCGTATTGAACTTAGGCGATTGACGTCACTGCTTTGAATCATCGCATTTACTCGCATCGAATGGGCAGACCGCCGCCACAGTAGTCATAGCACACCAAGCTGAGTTTTCAAGGCAAATTGAAAACTCGAAAACTTCGCAGAATTCAAGTAACAAGCTTCTGGAGCATGATGATCAGATCGTGCCCATCAATCTTCACGGCGGCTATATGCGCTTCTCCCGTCAAAGGTTCGTCCGACCAACACCCAACCAAAGTTTCGTTGGCGATGTAGGAGCGGTTAGCTTCGATCGCTGCACGCAGAACCGCGGAGTTGGTCCCAAGGTAAAGCTCAATGCGATCCTCCATCTCCAGCTCCGCCTTTTTACGCAGCTCCTGAACATGGCGGACAACTTCGCGTGCCATGCCTTCCTGCTTGAGCTGATCCGTGAGACGCGTGTCGAGAGCCACAATAGTATCCCGGTCGGTCACGGCAGCCCATCCCTCCGGTCCCTTTGTCTGGACGATTAGATCTGTTGGGTCCAGGACCACGGGAGTGCCGTCTGGCATCGGCAATTGAATGGGAAACTTGTCGTTCAGCGTGCGGACAAGCGGGGCCGGATCGCCGGCAAACTGAGCGAGCGCCTCTTGCACTTGTTTCACTCTGGGTCCGAGCCTCGGTCCGAGAGTCTTCAAGTTTGGCTTAACCTCGTACCTGAGAAGGGGCCCCTGTACCGGATCGTGGAGAGTGACCTTCTTGATGTTCAGTTCTTCGCAGATCTGGTCCGCGAAGCGTTCGACGGCCCGGCGTTCGCCATCGTTGGCCGGCTGCACCTTCATCTCAGCCAACGGCTGCCGGACTTTCATCTTGAAGCTGTTTCGCGCCGCGGAACCAAGCGAGACGAGGCGGAGGAGCGCGTCCATGTCGGCTGAAAGATCGGCGTCGATCAAGGATTCGTCCACGGCCGGGTAGTCCGCAAGGTGAACGCTGCCCGCTGAACTATCTGATTTGGCGACGAGATTCCGGAACATCGATTCCGTCAGGAACGGCATCACAGGAGCGAAGAGCTTCGTCAGCGTCGTGAGGACCGTATAAAGGGTTTGGTAGGCCGCCAACTTATCATCGGTTCGCTCGCTCTTCCAGAAACGCCTGCGATTCCGACGCACATACCAGTTGCTGAGGCGATCTTCGACGAATGCTTCGGCTTCGAGGCAGAATTTCATCAGGTTAAAATCCTCGAACTCCGTTCGCGCCTTTCTGATCAGAAGTTGTAAATCGGAAAGTATCCAGCGATCGATATCGGGGCGTTTTTTGACCGGAACCGCCAGTGCGTGCGGATCAAAGCTGTCAAGTCGGGCATAGTTGCAGAAGAACGCATAGCTGTTCCACAACTTCATCACGAACTTGTTGCGCAGCTCATTGGCCGGCCCGTAACCGAAATTGATGTTGTTGACCGGATTCTGCCGGCAGAACATCCAGCGCATCAGATCGGCGCTCATCTTCTCCGCGGCTTCCTCGAATGGGATCGCATTGCCTCGCGATTTGTGCATCTCCTCGCCTTTTTCATCGCGGACCAGCGCATGACCGAGAAGCACCTTGAAAGGAGTTCGGTTGGCCATGATCGTGCTCATGGCCAGCAGGGCGTAGAACCAGTTGCGAAACTGCCCCGGCAGCGACTCGGTGATAAAGTCGGCCGGGAACCATTGCGACCAATATGCGCGATTCCGGTTGTACCCCAAAGTTGAGTACGGCACGATGCCGGCGTCCAGCCAGGGATTCCCCACATCCGGGATGCGGCTCGCCTCGCCGCCGCATTGGCCGCAGCGGGTCTTTACAAGGTCGATCCAGGGACGGTGGGGTGTGTGTCCCTCGAACTCTTTCCAGCCCGCGGTTGCGCGCTCTTGCAGTTCCTCACGACTGCCGATGACCTCAAAAGCGTTGCACTTGGAACAAACCCAGATGGGCAGTGCCAATCCCCAATAGCGTTTCTTCGAGATCATCCAATCGCCCATGTTGCGCAGCCAATCCAACTCGCGCTGGAGGCCATAGTCTGGAATCCACTTGATGTCGTGGCAGATGGTCATGATCTCTTCGCGCCATGACATGTTGATGTACCACTCGTCAACGAGTCGGAAGAGAAGCTCCGTTTTGCAGCGCCAGCAGTGCGGGTAGCTGTGCGGGTAGCGCTCGAAGGCCAGGAGCAGCCCTCTTTGCTGGAGGTCGGCGAGAATCCAGTCCGTTGTCGTCGAATCGATGGCAGACTTACCCGACAAATTTCCGAAGCCGGGCACGAAGGCCCCGAATTCATCCAGGGGCGCGATCGGAACCAGCCCTTCGGATTTACCCAGCACAAAGTCTTCCTTGCCGCAGCCGGGGGCAATGTGAACGATACCGGTTCCTTCTTTCTCGCCAACTTCCTCCCAGGCGACAACACGATGGCTGTCACGCGCGGAGTGAGCTGGCGCCCACTCTTGCTTGAGCACCACTTCGGCAATCGCGCCGGGGTAACCCGCTGGATGACTCTGGGCAGGCAGATCATCAAAGGGGCCGTCATATGACCAACCGATCATTTCCGCGCCGGATAACTCGCCGATGATTTCGTAGCCGCCTTTTTCTTTGAAGATCTGTTCCAGCGTCTTCAGCTTGGGTACGCCTTCGACCCATTGCTTCTGTTTGAATTCCTCTTCCAAACGATGCGCGGTAAAGGCGCCCTTGGCCAGGTAGTAAACGTGGTCGCGATGCAGGACCTTCAAATAAACCAGCTTGGGATTGACGGCTGCCGCGACGTTGCTCGAAAGGGTCCAGGGCGTCGTCGTCCAGACGAGCAGGTTTTCATTGGGCCGTCCCCGGAGAGGAAAGCGCACGAACACGGAACGATGCGCTACCATCTCGTAGCCTTCGTGCATCTCCATCTGGCTCAGGCCGACGGCGCAGCGCGGACACCAGGGCATCGAGTCGTAGGCGCGGTAAACCAAATTGCGGTCGTGGCACTTCTTGAGGAACGACCATATCGTGTAGTTGTTCTCCTCCGACATCGTGAAGTAGCTGTTCCGCTGATCGGGGGGCTTGTCCCAATCGCCGTTTTTGTCCCACTTCATCCAGTAGCCGAGGCGGATCGATTGCTCGGTCTGAACGCGCGCGTATTTGTTGACCCGGTCCTTGCAGTCCTGCACGAACCGGTCGATACTCGCAAATGGATTGCCGGGTACGAGGTTTTCGATGTCGCTCTTGGACTTCAGCTTGAGCTGCTTCTCAACCTCGACCTCGACCCAAAGGCCCTGGCAATCGAAACCATTCTGATAGCGCAGGTCGTGCCCCGTCATGGCGAAGTAGCGCTGGAAAGCATCCTTGTAGGTGCGGCCCCAGGCGTGATGGACGCCCATTGGATTGTTGGCGGTGATCGGCCCATCCAGGAAGGACCACTTTGGCTTTCCGCGATTCTTCGCGATAAGTTGCTCGAACGCCTTGGTTTGCTCCCAGAATTCGAGGATGGCCCGTTCCTGGGCAGGGAAATCCACCTGCGTATCAACCTTCTCAAACGCCATGACCGATACCTCGCGGAGCACTGGGAAAGTGCCTATCTTATCAAAGGAAAGACAGTCCGGGGGAACGCGGAGGCAGTGACCGGGCGACGGTTGGCTGCGTCCGCCAGGGTCTGTCTGCCAAGGACCAGGAACACTCATGAAGCATCCTATTCGACTGGCAGTGCTCATCAGCGGCGGCGGGACTACTTTGCAGAACCTCATTGACCGCATAGGCGATGGCCGGCTGCAAGCGAAAATCGTGCTCGTGATTTCGAACCGCGGGGACGCGCCTGGCCTTCTTCGGGCGGAGAAAATGAATCTGCCAACCGCCGTAGTCGATCGTAAGAATTATGATTCTCGTGAGGCGTTCAGTCAGCGCATTTTTGGATTATGCCGCGAGGCAAAGGCCGACCTCGTCTGTCTTGCGGGCTTTCTTCAGCTCATCCAGATTCCGGACGATTTCCAGGATCGGGTCATGAATGTCCACCCTGCACTGATCCCGGCCTTTTGCGGCAAAGGCTTCTACGGGCATCGCGTTCACGAGGCAGCCCTCGCATACGGCGTGAAGATCAGCGGCTGCACCGTACACTTTGCGGATAACGCTTACGATCACGGGCCCATCATCTTGCAAAGAAGCGTGCCTGTGCTTGACGATGACACTCCCGACACCCTGGCAGCCAGGATTTTTCAACAGGAATGCGAGGCATATCCCGAGGCGATTCGGCTCTTCGGCGAGGGTAAACTACATCGCGAAGGCCGCATTGTGCGCCAGTCGGACAAGTAAGTCAGTTCGGATTCGATCGCCGGATCGTAGCTGCGAGCAGACGCTCTGCGGTGGAGGAGAGAATATCTCAAGCCTCCGCTGTGACCTCGGCTTTGCTGATGTAGGCCAAGCTGGCAGCTTGGCCCATTGCAGGCGGTTTCTCAAGCTTGCGTTGTGCCCTCGGCTTTGCTGACGAGGGCTTTATCGGCAATGTCGTGACGGTAGAAAGCGCCCTGGAACTGGATGCGTCCGACCGCCTCGTAGGCATTTCTTTTCGCGGCTTCCAGGGTATCTCCCAGGGCTGTCACCCCCAATACCCGTCCGCCATCCGTTACCGGGAACGCATTCTCAAGTTTTGTCCCTGCGTGAAAGACCTTCACATCAGGCAAGCTCGCTGCTTTGTCCAGACCGGTGATGACTCTGCCCTTTGCGTAGCTACCAGGATACCCCTGGCTAGCCATGACGACACAAACGGCAGGGCGCGGGTCCCATTCAAGGCTGCTTTCGGGCAATTCAGCCAGCCGATCGTCGACGACCGCCTCCAAGAGATCGACAAGATCCGTACGCAAGCGCAAGAGCAACGGCTGCGTCTCCGGATCGCCAAAACGACAATTAAACTCGAGCACGCGCGGCCCCTGTTTAGTAACGATGATTCCTGCGTAGAGGACCCCCCGAAATGGCCGCCGACGACGTTTGAGGGCATGGACAGTGGGCACCAAGATGGTGCTTTCGATTTCTTGCAGGAGTTCAGGCGTGGCCAAGGCGGGGGGACAATAGGCGCCCATCCCACCCGTATTGGGACCTTCATCGTTATCGAACGCGGCCTTGTGATCCTGCGTCGCCTGAAGCGGTATGATGGTCCGTCCTGAAACCAAAGCCAAAATGCTCAGCTCCTGTCCTTCCAGGCGTTTTTCAATGACTACCTGGCGGCCGGCCGTCCTACCGAATTCTTCGCGCACCATGATTCGGTCGATGGCTTCCAGCGCCTCCTTCGTATCATTGCAGACGATCACGCCCTTACCAGCTGCCAGGCCATCAGCTTTTACGACCACGGCATATTCGCGCGATTCGACGTAGTGTCGGGCTGGGGCTGGGTGGTCGAAGACGCGAAACTCTGCGGTCGGGACATCGGCATCGCGCATCAGCTGCTTGGCGAACACCTTGCTCGCCTCAATCTGCGCCGCAGCGCGGTGCGGGCCGAAGATGCGCAAACCTGACTTCTGGAATTCATCGACGATTCCCAGGGAGAGCGGATCTTCGGGGCCAACAACTGTCAGGTCAATCGCTTCTTTCTTCGCGAACCGGATGAGCCGCTCTATGTCGACGGGCTCGACGGGTATATTGATCCCCTCGATGGCGGTTCCAGCGTTGCCAGGAGCGCAATAGACTTGCTTCACGCGCGGAGACTGAGCCAGCTTCCAGACCAGGGCGTGCTCGCGGCCGCCTTTCCCTATGACAAGCACCTTCATGCCCATTGCTCCCTTGCCACAATTCAAAACTCCATTCTATCCGCGCGCAAGGAGGAAGTGAGCCAGTGCCCTGCAACGGCGCTTGCGTTCTTGTGCTTTCAGGGAATCACGGCTGATTCGTACGGCAGCTTGAAGAATTCGCCCACGCAGTCCAAGTTTCCCTTTCAGGATTTTTGCGGGACGATCCAGATGATGTTCTCGGTCAACCGGTAAGAACTCTTTGCTTGAGCGCACACCTTCTCCAACAATTTCCCAAGCGGCATGGGCGGGAGCCCGGACAATTCCACTCGGCGCTTAGCAACTTCCTTGCCCCGGGCCGCTTTGAAAGCTCTCTCGTCAATGACGATGTTCAGCTCATATTGCTCGGCCAATGCGTGGAGAGCATCCCCAAACTCGGGCCGGGGATCGCTTTCTTTCGGAAGGGAAATTTGCTTATCCAGCTTGGACCGCAGCTCTGCGTTTTCCTTCGTGGTGGCAAAGGGCATCGGTTGGTAGCCGGCACCCTTCGCGCCCCTGGCGTGAGAACGCGGTACGATCACGAGCCGCTCCTTCCAAATCATGCAGCTGCCATCCACCTGGCTCGCGACAAGGTCGAGTAGTGTCGCCAGGCGAACGTCCCTCAATCGTGGAACGCTCACAGGCTGACCTTCGACATTAGCCATTCCCTTTTTGCGGAACAGCTTACTCTCCACCTGAATGTTGAGATTCCACCGCTCGGCGAGAACATCAAGGGCGTCCTTAAGCGGCGTGCTCGCTTCGATCGCCTTGGGCAGGCTGACCACTTTTTGTACCTTGTTTTCCAGTGTTTCTTGATTGTCGGCCAGGGCGACCGAGAGGAAGCAGACGGAAGTGATTACCAGAGCGAGCAATTCCTTGCACTGCCCAAGAGACCGAACCATGAAATCTCCTTGAATGAGTTTGTTGAGAGAGGTGACCGTTCATGCTAACTATATGAAGCCGTCAATAGGCTCAACGAAGAGCGAGACAAGAAACGTCTGCGGCCCTGAACTGCTGCAGTGGGAGAAGACATGCTAGGCTGCGATTGTACCCACTGAGCCGCCATCACTCGACTTGAAGGTCGATTGCTGAAAAGTGCTCGTGGTCGCTGTTCGTGTTTTCGCTTTGAACGCGGAGGAGGTAGATGCCTGGAGTTGGGATAGTGAATTGAACGCGCGCTCCCACTCGACAATGCGGCTTGAAATTGAGGTCAAAGCGGCCGCGAGTAACCACGTCCTTTGTCAGGCCGGGCAGCTGTTTCTGTTTGATCTTGTCTTCGCGAACTACAAAATAGCTCACCCCTGCTCCTTTGACGTTCCCGTGCGGGTAGGTGTTCGTGTAGATGAACTGCAGAATTAGCGGATCGTTGGCCTTGACCTTGAGCAGCGGCCGGGCGTTGACGCCGCCGACCGGCGGTTCCGCGTCGGCAGACGCGGTGGCCTGCGATTTCAACTGTCCGGTCCCAGGGTCATACTGCATCACGCGCAGGTCGATGCGGGCATGCTCTCCGCGGGCCGCAGTCCAGCCGCCGATCAAAAGCAGTCCTAGCAAGCCGATGCTGAATTTCATTCAGAACCTTTCTAAGTGTTCCCAGAAGGAGTCGTGCCAGGCTATTTAATTAGGAGGTCCAGCGCCGCGAAATGCTCGTGGTTGTCGGTCTCGTTGGCGGCCC
Source organism: Gemmataceae bacterium (assembly GCA_035296965.1). GTDB lineage: Bacteria > Planctomycetota > Planctomycetia > Gemmatales > Gemmataceae > DATGZX01. The sequence goes on along the minus strand of DATGZX010000114.1, from coordinate 112,187 downwards.
CCATCGTCTCCAGCCTCACCAGATAAGCGCCCGGCTTGTCGATCTGGAACTCTATCTCACCCCTGGCCTTATCTTTTGGCTGAAAGTCCATGACCAGCGCGCTTTCCGCTGCAACGTCCTTGTCCAATTTCGGAATAGCAGCCTGACCGACTTGGGCTTGGCGGACGGCGAAAAAATGGACGGTGACGTTCTTAGTTTCGCCGGTCTTGGCGGTGCTCATGATCGTCCAGTGCACTCGGACCGGCTTGCCAACCTCGCCGGCAAGAACGAGCCGCGGCTTAGGCTTCGCAGCAAGGTCGGCCACCTCGGCATGGGCGATCTTGGTTTCCTTGGACGACTTGACTTCCAAATCGATGGCGAAATGCTCCGCGCGGCAACAATTGGCTGCCAATAAGCCACTGAGGACAGAAACACACCAACTCGCCCTAGGATTACACATGGAGAGTTATCGCGTGGAATGCAGTTGCCACCTTGCCATTAGGCCCATCATGGGCTCGTTACTTCAAGCGTGCAAGGGAAAAGGTCGAAGGAACGGGCGCCGAGCTGCCTCTACTTTGCTTTTCCAAAATTGCCGCGAGGGCAGACCTCGGGCGGACGCCCATCCCGAGGATGGCCCCAGACCATCTGAAGAATCAGGTCGGGCTTTCACCATTCCCATTCCCACTCGCGCATTGGATCCAGCAGCGCCTTGTGCGTCAGGTTGAATTGTAGCGGGGTCACCGTGATGTAGCTTTCCGCAAGGGCGACCACGTCCGTGTCGGGATGGGGATCGGGGCAACTGAGGCCCGGTTTCGTCCAGAAGTACACCCGGCCGCGCGGATCGACGCGTCGATCGAACTCCTCCACGTAGGGCGCCACGTTTTGCGGCACGCACCGGATGCCGCGGATTGGCCCCTTATCCAGGCTGGGAATGTTCACATTGAAAAGGGTGCCGGCAGCCGGCTTCTTGGCCAGGATTTGTTCGATAACGCGGCGGGCGATGCCGGCGGCACGCGGGAAATCAAGCTTTGGCTTGGTGTACTCCAGGGAGACTGCGATGCTCGTCCGTTGAAAAAATGCGCCTTCAATGGCAGCCGCGACGGTTCCCGAATAGAGTACATTAATACCTGCATTGGAACCCGCGTTCAGCCCGCTCACAACCACGTCCGGCGGTTCGGGAAGCAGTTCCATAAGGGCGAGCTTGACGCAGTCGGCGGGCCGTCCCTCTACTGCCCAACCCATCGGCTGATTCTGTTCGTCGAGCACCTCCTGGACCAGCAGCGGAGTGAGAAGGGTAATGGAGTGGCCGACGGCACTCTGTTCCGTCGCCGGCGCCACCACGATGACTTCTCCGAGCTTGCGCAACTCGGCCCGCAGCGCCCTCAGCCCTGGCGCATACACACCGTCATCATTGGTTAGTAAGATCCGCAAAATGTTCTCCTCCATTCATGCCATCGGGCTCAGAAGTAATGTCAGGGGACTTCGATGTGTGTCGCTACTGCGGTTCTTCATTATTCCTGTCAGCGCCCTCGGCGACTTCTGTGCTTAGTTTTTTCCTTCGCAGAATGTGATGGTAGTGCTGAGCAAAACGGTGCGCTTCATCGCGCACATACTGGAGCAGCCGCAAGGCAGCCGCGTGCCGGCTCAGACGCAACGGTTCCTGTGCTCCAGGCCGGTAGACTTCCTCTTCGCGTTTTGCCAGCGAGAGCAAGCAGGGCGGCTCGATCTGCAGGAGGGCGAATGCCTCCAGGGCAGCGTGCAGCTGACCCTTACCGCCGTCAATCAGCAGAATGTCCGGGAAGACCTGCTCGTCACCAGATTTTCGGCGGTAGCGCCGCGTCACAACCTCGCGAATGGAGGCGAAATCGTCAACTCCCTCGACCGACTTGATGCGGTAGCGCCTGTAGCCCGACTTGAACGGCAAGCCATCGATAAACGTGACCAGCGACGCGACGGTTTCGTTCCCGCCCAAGTGGGCGATGTCCATGCCCTCGATGGTGCGCGGAGTCGCCGATAGACCTAGAGTTTTGCGCAAGCCCACCATGCCCTTTCTCGGCTCGATCTGGAACACTTCGGGTTGCACGTTCCTGTCCACATCGCCGCGCAGCTCCAGTTTCTTCAGGGCACTTATCTCGTCACGTAGCCGGGCGGCTCGTTCGAATTGCAGGGCGGCACTGGCCTCCTGCATTTCGCGTTCGAGTTCCCTGAGAAGCTTGTGCTTCTTTCCTTCCAACACTAGGCGGAGAGCACGGATCTGCCGGCGATACTCTTCCTTGGAAACCCGGAAATTGCAAGGAGCCGTGCACTGATTGATGCTGTGCAGGATGCAGGGCCGAAACCACCGCCAGCGCGAGTCTTCGGCGTCGATGTCCAGGGAGCAGGTCCGAAACTTGAAGATGCGCTGCAGCACCTGCAAGGCTGCCCGCAATCCCTTGGCACTGGTAAATGGGCCGTAAAGCTTGACGCCGCGGCGCCGCGGGGTACGCGTAAATTCGACTCGTGGGAAATCTTCGCGAATGCGTATTTGCAAATAGGGGAACGATTTGTCGTCTTTCAGATCGATGTTGAAGCGCGGTTGGATATCCTTGACGAGGCGGGCTTCCAGGAGCAGGGCATCGACCTCGGTATCGGCGGCGATGAAGTCGATGTCTGCAATGAGCTTCACCAAGTCTGCCGTCCGCGGATCTTCGGCGGCCGGCTTGCTGAAATAATGCGAACTGCGGTTGCGCAGGTTCTTGGCCTTGCCGACGTAAAGGACGCGCCCCTGGCCGTCCTTCATGAGATAGACGCCGGGTGTGGGTGGAAACTGCTTTGCCTTCTCGCTGGGAGAAAGCGATCCCGCCTCCGAAGGCGGGATTTCGCTGGACATGTTTCACCCCACTGCACAATTCCTTCGTGCGGTCCGCGCTCGGAACGCGACTCCGTTAATGCCCAGTGGTTATAGTAGCATGACTTGGCCTGGGCCGTGAGGCCCGTGAGCGGCGCCGGCAGGCGGTAAGGGACTAGGGAGGTCCAAGAGGGGCCTTTGCAGGCATCGGCTTCCTGCAGGCCGTCCGTTCTCATCATTTTCCAATCATTGTCCTGGTAAAAACGGAGGCATTGGAACCGCTGCTCGTTCAATCTGGAATATCCGCCACTGCTTTATTCGGACAAGGCTGTTGCGGCGACACATTGAAGTCGATAAAATTGTAAGCTACGACCTTGTAAGGCTTTTTATTTAATAGGCTTAACCTTGCGACCGATACCGGCCAGTGTCCGCTTATTAGCCCCGATCCTACCCTTGGGGTGAGCGCCCAGCCCAAAACGCCGTCAGCATCGCCGATCCGCCCCGAGTTTGGCAAGCGGGGAACCGATCGACAGCGAAGGGTATTGGGCGATAATTCACACCGGCATTCTTGCCTGGATCTAACGAGGGTCTGAAATCCGAGGAGTGTGGACCGATGACTGTGCAACCCAATGCGGCAACACAGATCGAATCAGGATATGCGGAATCTGCCGCGAACACAACGAACGGCAAGTCCCCCGGCAACGTCAAGGAGCACGCGTCGAACGAGGCCACATCGAAGCATTCCAGCCGGCTCCCGCGGGCGCGGCGCTGGAGCACGAGCATCAAGGCGCTGGTTCTAGGAATCGTTCTCGTCCTGGTTGTTACCAGCGGCGGAGGCACCTGGTACTACTTTTCCGGACATCACGTGGCGCGCACAGACCTCGTGCTCTATCCCGTCAAGAAGGATAAACTCCTCCTCACGATCGTCGAACGTGGCGCCCTGGAGTCGGCGGACAACGCCGATATCGTTTGCCGGGTCAAGGCGGGAACAAAGAATAGCACCGTGGCCACGACGATTAAGATGGTGGTTGACGACGGCACGCGCGTCAAGAAGGGCGATCTTGTCGCAGAGCTAGACGACTCCGGTTTGGTCGAGCAGGTAAAGAGTGAAAAAATTGTGCTCGATAAGGCAGAATCTGACGCTAAACAAGCCCGGGATAACTTGACCATAGTCGAAAGCCAGAACGGCACGGACATCGAGACAGCGAAGGTAAACCTACAGCTAGCACAGATAGACCTCATGAAATACAGGGAAGGCGAATACATTCAGACCAAGAAGGATCTGGAGGGGCAGCAGAAAAATGCTGAGTCGGACGTGGAACAAGCCCGAGACCGGGCCGCATGGTCGAAACGCATGCTGCAGAAGGGTTACCAGACGCAAAGCCAGGCGCAGGCTGACCAATCCAAGTTCGAGAGTTATGAGCTGGCCCTGAAAAAAGCCATTGAAGCGATTCGAGTACTCGATCACCAGAGCTACGGCATGGCAAAGCGAACCATTACCGACTTGACTAACAAGGTCGAGGAGGCAAAGCGGGCACTCCTGCGGGCAGAGACCCAGGCCCGCGCGAAGTATAACCAGGCGGAAACCGACGCGAAGGCCAAGCAGTCTGTTTTTGAGCAGGAGAGGGATCGATACCACGAGTACGAAGAGGAAGTCAGAAAATGCATTCTCCGTGCTCCGCAGGATGGCCTGGTCGTCTATTACATTTCCGAGCAGAGTCGCTATGGAAGTGGCTCTCAGCAGTCGATTGTGGCCCAGGGCGAGCCTGTCCGCGAGGGCCAGAAGCTCATGCGCATCCCTGACTTGTCGAAAATGCTCGTGAACACCAAAGTACACGAAGCCCTGGTATCACACCTTCGCGGCGAGGAGCACGACGCTTACGGAAAGCTCCTTTATACTGGTATGCCGGCGCACGTGCGTCTTGATTCCTATCCCGACCGGATATTAACAGGACATGTCAAGTCGGTGGCGACAGTGGCTTCACAGCAGGACTTCTTTTCAGCGGATGTGAAGGTCTACCAGACGATGGTCGCCATCGACGAACTGGTTGACGGTATGAAGCCCGGCATGAGCGCGGAAGTTACGATTCTGGTAGACGCCTCCAAGGAGGCGTCCTTGCTAATTCCTGTCGAGTCAATTTTAGGGAAAGTGGATTCGGGCAGACACCGCCATTGTTTTGTCATGACGGCGGATGGTCCGGAGGAGCGCGAAATCACCGTAGGCCTCACCAATGAGAAAATGGCGGAGATTCAGTCCGGGCTCAGGGAGGGGGAACAGGTCATTCTCAACCCCAAGGGGCTGGTGGGCGAGAAGATAAAGACCCATACGCCAACCGATGGGGAAGCGGACAGCGCGGGCCCCTCATGGAATGGCGCGAATTTGCCCGCCGATAACGGGTCCGGCAAGCGCCCCGGTGGCAAGGCCAAGGATGGGAAGGCAGGCGGTGCCGATTCCAAGAATGGACGAGCGGGCGGCCAGCAGAGAAATCCGGAGGAGCGGCAAAAAATGCAGGAAGGTATTGAGCGATTCCGCAAGGCCACGCCGGACCAGCGCAAAGAGATGCTGGAGCAAGTTCCTGAGACGTACCGCGATAAGTTCAAGCAAACCCTCAAGGACCGGGGCATCGCCGTCCCAGAGTGAAAGTTCTTGTCCGGCGTTCTGCGCCGATCTCCGCCATGCTCGGAGAGTGAAGGGGTTTTCGGAATGCCTGCCATCGCGCAAGTGGTCGACATGGTCAAGAACTACTATCTGGAGTCGGTAACTGTGCGCGCCCTGCAGGGCGTATCGCTCACGTTCGATGAAGGGGATTTTGTGGCGCTGATGGGCCCTTCCGGCTCGGGGAAATCCACGCTACTGAACCTCCTGGGCTGTTTAGACCGGCCGAGTAGCGGGCAATACCTGCTCGGAGAGGAAGACGTTGCCCAGCTCGATGACGACCAGCTTTCCGAGGCGCGCAGCCGCTACCTGGGGTTCATTTTTCAGTCCTATAACCTGTTGCCTCAGTACACCGTGGTCGAAAACATCGAGATTCCGCTGCTTTACCAAGGCAGCCGGCTCACGGCGGCCACGCGTGAACGCTGCGTCCAACTCGCGAGCCTGGTGGGGCTTGGAGATCGTCTCGACCATCGGCCCATGCAACTGTCAGGCGGACAACAGCAGCGCGTCGCCATTGCCCGCTCCCTGGTGAACGATCCGCACATAATCCTCGCGGATGAGCCGACCGGCAACCTTGATTCGCGGACCAGTGAAGAAATTATGTTGCTGCTGACGGAACTTAACGCCGCCGGCAAGACGATTATCATGGTAACTCATGAGAATGACATCGCGGCCTGGGCGAAACGAGTGGTTCGCATGCGCGACGGCGTCATCGAATCGGACACGCGGAACGATCGGCAGCCGGCGATGGCGGCAGCCGGTCCGGCCGCCTCAAAGCTTGGCTCCTTGTTTTCGGGACAAATTCGCTAGCCAGATTCGAGCTCACTACGTAGCTCCCCGAGCGCACCAATGACCTATATCCTTTGGATACTGTTCGGCCTTAGCCTGGGCGCTGGATTTATCGGCGTCTGTTTTTCCGATAAGGGCCGGCGCGGCTTGGGCTTGGCTCTCCGCAGTTTGTGGCTGCATAAACTGCGTGCCTTCCTCTCCGTGCTCGGCATCATTATTGGTACCGCCTCGGTAATTTCCCTGATGTCCCTCGGCGAAGGAAGCATGCAGGATGCCCTGGAAGACATAAAGCGGCAGGGTGCAACGAACATCATCGTCCGGAGCGTCAAGCCGCCGGATGATTCTTCGACGCAACGCCGTACCCGATTCGCGGTTTATGGGTTGACCGAAGAAGACTATGGGCGCCTACTGACGATTCCGACCGTAATCCGGAATGTCCCTCTCCGTGTGTTTCCGCAGGAAATCCGCCACCTGGCACGTATGGCCAACGGTCGCGTTGTCGCCACGACGCCTGCCTACGCAGACGTGCACAAATTCGAGGTACTGGCGGGTCGTTTTTTGAACGAGGAAGACAACCACTACATGAAAAATGTAGCGGTACTGGGAAACTCGGTCGCCCAGAAGTTGTTCCCATTCGACAACCCTCTTGAACAAACAGTGCGCCTAGGCCAGCATTTCTATGTCGTTGTGGGGGTGCTAGACGATCGGATGCCGACGGGCGGCAGCGGCGGCAGCCAGGCCGCGGAACAGTTTAACGACGACGTTTATATTCCCCTGGAGACGTGCAATCGTCGTTTTGGGCAGCGCATCGTCATTCGTACGTCTGGCTCCTTTTCAGGCGAACAGGTCGAATTGAGCCAGGTTACGCTGACTGTCAAGGAAACGTACCAGGTGCGCCCGACCGGTGACGTCGTCCGCAGCTTACTGGCGCGCCACCTCAAAAACGACTGGGCCTTGACCGTGCCCTTGGACCGCCTGGAGGAAGCCGAGCGCACTCAGCAGCGCTATGAAGTGTTATTGTTCTTTATCGCCGGTATTTCGCTTTTCGTGGGCGGTATTGGCATCATGAACATCATGCTTGCCACGGTCACCGAGCGTACACGTGAGATTGGAATTCGGCGCGCCCTCGGCGCCAAGCGACGCGATATCACGCTACAGTTCCTGATCGAAGCCGTGGCGCAAACCACGCTTGGCGGCCTGATCGGCATGATCTTCGGTTTAATCCTCGTGTATGCCATTCCAGTCTGCGCGCAGATGTTCAAATCAAACGTGCCTGCAAAGCTCCATGTTCCTTCCATTTTCTTGTCGCTGGCGGTTTCCATCGTCGTCGGCGTACTTTTCGGATTATATCCGGCGTGGCGTGCTTCCAGGCTGGACCCCATCGAAGCGCTTCGACACGAATAGGCCAGGGCGCCGGGTCAATCAGGCGTTGCCTTGCAAGAGAGACTCATGCTCGGCGCGCGTTGCAGCGTTTGGTAGATCACGCAATAGCGTTCCGTCAGCTTCAATAGTGTTGCTAGTTGCTCTTGGGAAGCATTCGTTTCCAGTTCGAAGTGCAGTCGAATGTCTTTGAAGCCTACGAGCGCTTCCTTGCTAACAGCAAGTGTTCCTCGGAAATCCAGCGTGCCTTCCGCGGTCACTGTGCCGCCGTGCACGGGCACATCCAGTGCAGTCGCCACCGCCTTGAGTGTCACTCCTGCGCAAGCAACCAGCGCTTCGAGAAGCATGTCGCCAGAGCACGCCGCCAGCCCATCTCCGCCCGCCGCCGGATGCAATCCCGCTTCCACGAGAGCCTTGCCAGTCTCGACCTTGCAAGTGACGCCTCCGCTTCCCAAAGTTCCGTGGGCCTTGAGGGTGAGTGACGCGGTTCCTGGCTCCTCGCGGTAACGCGCCTTGAGAGGTGCCTGCAAGGCCCTCAACTCGTCGGCATTCATGTGACCTCCATCTCCCAGCAAAAGAGAAGCCCGTCCCCACTCCGGGGGCTCCAAGCGGTCATTAGCAGCCATTGTAGCTTCTCAAGAGCCGTGGGAACCGCAGCGGCTGAACGCGAGTCGATTTGCTGGCGCGAGCTCAAGTCTTGATTTTGGGGTATGGAGATGGATTCGGAAATCTTAGAAATAGGAACGTTAGCACACATGACAAATGTCAGGTGGAACTGCCATTGGTCCAGGTTCCTAGCTGATATGTAACCAATTGCAGAATAGTCACTTGGGGAGGTTTTTCATGTTAGACGATTTGTCTACATGCCCCCTTTTACATGACAAAACCTGACATTTTTCGATTCCGGCAGTAACCAAGTAGGTGCGTGACGGCAATCCTCATCTGGGGTTCTGCGGCGGGATGGCATAGACGAGGACCTTCGAATCTTCCTCGGACTTGTTGGTCGGCCAGTGGTAGACGGCGTGCCCTTGCGCGGCAAGCCGGAGCGCCCTCTCCATGGTCGGCAGTCTGGTATGGTCGTGCTCGGAGTGTTCGATCACGACATATTGCGTGGGCTTGTAGCCCGGTGGGGCGGGAGGAGTCTTACCTTCCCAGAAGACACGGTTCGCGTAGAAGTGGGCCCAGCAGAAGGGATCTTCAATCGGATCTGCCGGGATGGAATTTTTCGCCAACCATTCCCCGGCTGCCCTGTGCCCGGCCCGATTCGCATGTAAGGGCTTTAGACTCTCCGGCAGCCCAAATCCCGTCTGGCCGATGAGCAACAGCACGGATAAGCATGAAGCGAAAGTTGCCGACTGCCAAGTGCTTCCTTTCGAACCCAATGCGATTCGACCCACAAGAGCGCCGAGCCACATGCCGATGTTCGATGTCGCAGCAGCGGCGGTGAAGACGCCGCACAGGACCAGAAGCAACACATGGCGGTCGGCAACATAACCCACAACGACCGCCAAGCGCCACAAAACCAATGCCTGCAGCAGGCAAAGGACGAGCAGTACCCACGCTCCCGGTACTTCGTGCATGCGGCCACGAAACCACCACATGCCGACGAGCACGGGGATGCCGATCACGTACAAGTAACCGCGCGCCACCTCGGTGCCAATTGCTTGAAGGGCCCACCAGCGCCGGTCCTGCGCTCCTTCGGGGGCGTAGACCGCCAGGATCGACGCCAGGATCGGGCCGCGCATGAGAGCAGATTGGGGCCTGCTTGGCTCAGGCGCGAGCGCGGGAGGATTGCTCTCCTCTCCCGATCGAACGGCTTGAGCCCTCCGCATCATTGCCCGAGGCGTAGGTTTATTTGTCAAGCTGCCGGTGACCAACACGTAAGGCCCACCCATGAGGAGGGCGCCTAGCGCGAGGCTCACTCCGCATGCCAAAAGATGCCTTCCTGGCCAGCGCCAAAGTCTATTGGCCTGGATTCCCAGCAGGACCAGGCCGGTTGCGGCCACCACCAGGGCACCCTCGGGGCGGGTCAAGTAGGCAAAACCGCCGCACATGCCGCACGCCAGAAACCCCAGTACGGACCGCGTGCGCATGGCGCGAACAGCCAAGAGCAGGGCCATGGCGCAGAACAGAAGAAAAGTAGCTTCGGACAGGGCATCCGACATGACGCGGGAACTCACCGGGAGGCACTGGAAAAGTGCGGCTCCCCAGAAACCCGCCTTGCGGTCGAACAGCTCTCTTCCCAGGAAGTACATCGGGATGACGAGCAGGAGTCCTGCCAGACCGCTGGTGAGCTGGGCGCTAAGCTGCATACTGACGCAGTCGGTAACGCCGGAGAAGTACCTCACAGGCCAGGACACCAGCATCAGAAGAAAGGGATAGCCCGGATGCTGCTGACTATCGCGCAGCACCTGGGACCAAGGCTGGCTCTCAAGTTGCAGCGCATAGCGAACGAAGCCGATGCCGTCGCGCGCTGCAACTTCCGTGCGAGCGATGAGCCAGAAACGGACGCTGCCGGCCAGAAGTAACAGGAGCAGAAGCAGGCCGAGGTCGCACAGCGTAATACGTTGCGACTTCGGCTCGGCGTTCGCCAATTCGAATCGAGGCAAGCTGCCCAGTCTGACCTTCAGCGCCGCTCGGGGTGGAGCGCTTTGCGTGCAGGTGCTTGCCGCGGGCCCTTCTTCCATGAATTCCCCCGCTTCTCTGTCCTTGGCATCCTGGCCCGACTCTCTTGAATCGGCTCAGGACGCCCAGTACAGGGAGCAAACATCTCGCCGATGGTAGGACCTTTGGCGATTGAGGTCAAGGCAGGTCACCCCTGCCTATCGGCCCAAGTAGTCCTTTGTTCTCTAGTCGGTGTTTTTGACAAATCTCTGTCGTTGATTTCTTTCGGTAAACTCCATTTGATCGAACTCTTGGGCATTCGATTGCCCAGGCTCGACTAAACGGGGGCTTATCGCAGCTTTGGATAACTGGAAAGGCTAGCGACCCTGGCTGGAGAGAGGGGGAAAGCCTTTTGACGCAAATACGGCAGTGTTCCTGGACTCTCATAAACTACTTGTACAACGTGCAGCGAAGAAGCAGCCGATCTCGCACCTCGGCGATGTGGAGTCGTAGAGATGCTGGAGTTTGGTCGTGGGATTCGAATTCCTGAAACTGAATTTCACTGGACCTATGTCCGTTCCGGAGGTCCGGGTGGACAGAACGTCAATAAGGTGGCCTCCAAGGCTGTTCTGCGCTGGGATGTTGCTGGCAGTCCAAGTTTGCCGCCAGAAGTGAAACAACGCCTCCAGGCACAACAACGTGGGCGCATCACTGTGGGAGGGGAGTTGATTCTCAGTTCCCAGCGTTATCGCGACCAGGAGAGGAATCGGCAGGATTGCCTTGAAAAGCTGGGAGAGATGATCGGCAAGGCCGCCTTACGTCCCAAAGTTCGCAGAGTAAGCAAAGCGACAAGAGCCTCGCGTGAAGCACGACTAAGAGACAAGCGCCGGCGCGGCGCCGCCAAGTCGGCGCGACGCAAGCCTGTCGAAGAGTGACGGACCAAAGTAGCGTGCGAGGAATTCATCTGGGTGCGGACCGTTCCCGATCGGCAAGACAGCGTGCTCCTGGACAGAGTGGTAAAACGAAAAGCACTTCCGCCCCTTATCCCCGGCCCCGCCGCCCTCCCTGGGCTCCGCTGCAGAGGTTTTTCTTGTGTCTGCCTCCGCTCAGCCTATGATGAAAGCAGTTCGGCTCCCTGAGTTTCCAGGAGTAGATCATGCCCGACGAGGTACCACCCAGCCTCGAAGAGGTATGTCGCCGACTTGACACGCTTGAGCAACGCCTGGCAAGCCTGGAGGCCGTCTTGCGCCCCGCCCCTGCTCCAGCTCCGTCGCCTAGTATTCCGACATCTAGCGAGCCGCGCCGGCCCGAGCACCCGCTCCTCGACATTGCAGGCAGCCGGCGTGGTGCAGTGGAAGAGATTCTTTCTGCGCTGCCTGCAGAGAGACCAGGTCCTTCGCAGCCCGTACCCGCTTTGACAGCCATTCGCACAGTTATCCCGAGACCTCGAACGGCGCATGCGAGTCATGAAAAGAAAGGCCCGCAAACGCCGGCGCCGCGCCAAGCCCTCGCGCTTGAACAGACGATTGGCCTCAAATGGGCCGGGTGGGTCGGCGCGATCGTTTTGGTGAGCGGAGTCGCGCTGGGCATCAAGTTCGCTTACGACCAGGGTTGGTTCGGCCACGTTCCAGTGCCCGTGCGCCTGTTGCTCATGTCGCTGGGCGGGTTCCTGTTGATCGCGGCCGGGGAAATCGTCTATCGCCGCATTAACCCCATCTCTTCGGTCGGCCCTTTCGGGGCGGGGGTAGCAGTTCTCTTCGTTGTAAGCTATGCGGGAAACATCTATTACCAGGAGTACTCCTATAACGTTGCGTTCGCCTTCGCGGTGCTGTCCACGCTGGTTGGCTCGGCCGTGGCGATGCGGGGCCGACTTGCCTCGATTGCAGTCCTATCGCAGCTTGGCGGTCAGCTGGCTCCAATCTTACTCAGCTCGGGACAACAGCCAGGCGTGCCGTTGCTAACCTATGTGTTTACGCTCCAGATAGTTGCTCTCCTTCTTGCCTTATGGGGCAAGTTTCCCAAGTGGTGGGTACTGCGGTCTCTATCTCTCGCCGCAACTGCCTGGTGGGTAGCGGTCTGCCTCGACTCCGGGAAATGGGGGAGCGGGCTAACCAGTGAGCTTTTGTGGTTTGCGGTTCTCTATGCGGCGGCCTATCAGGGCGAACTCCTCCGGTCTGCACTATTGGTAGGCAGCGGCGAAAGCAAATGGGGCATGCAGCTGGCACAGGGATGGGGCACACTATTCAGTGCCCTCGTCACTGCCGGACTGACGGCTGTAATACTCGATACGTTCTATCGACACGACAGTGCCATGTTACGGGGCTGCTCTACCCTGCTTCTTTCGGCTCTCTGCCTGTCCAGTGGATTCTTGCTCGTCGCGCGGGAGAATCGCCTGGTCACAGCACTCGCGGCCGGCTATCGCCTTCAAGGCTTGGGCCTCTTGATCCTGGCCGTGCCCGTAAGCCTGACGGGCAGTTGGATTTGCTTGACGTGGGCCGTCCTGAGCTTGACGCTCGCCGCACTCGGGGCGCGTTTCGATCGCTGGGCGGCGCGGCTGGCGGCAAGTGCCGCCTGGTTGCTCGCGCTCGGGCGCCTGATGGTTGACGCCATCGATAAAACGCACGAAAGTGCCCACGCGACCTGGCTCACCCTGCTGAACCAGCCGATCCCAGGGTACACGGTCCTGGCATGGTTACTGGCGGGAGTCGGCTTGATTCTGGCTTGGCTCTTGCAACTTGGACTCGCGCCTCTGGAGCGAAGCAGGATAACGTTCTCGTGGCAGCGGGCCTGGTTTATCAGCATCCTGGCATCGCTGGTATGGATTGTGGCCGCGCTCGAAGCGCTACCGCCGGTGGGCGCGGCGTTTGCCATCTTGCTGTGGGGTTGGCTGCTGGTCTGTGCGGATTACGTCCCGCAGCAACTCTCGCTCACACTGCACGGTCTCGCGGTCTTCCTCATTGCGACGATCCAGTGGGTTGTCTTCGCCGCTGCGGGAGATCGATTCTCCCCTCAATGGAACGCCTTGCATTACCTTCCGGTGCTCAACCCTGTCATGGGGGTGGGCGCACTATTGGCAGCCTCTCTGTGGGGGGTGACCGTACTGCGGCGCTCGACCTTCGAAGCGCTGCTGAGGAAGAACCAGGCTGAGCCTATTCCAGTTCGCGCGTGGGCCTTTGCGACCGTAGCTTTATCGGTCGGCCTGCTGGTCTTGGGCCTCACTTTTGAAGTCGATCGCATGGTCGAACGCCAACTGGCGCAAGGATTTGCCTTTGTTGCGCCCCCGCTTCAGGTCAAGCTTCTCTGGCTGAGCTTGCTCGGGACAGCCTATGCCTTGATCCTGGCGCTCGCGGCGCGGCGTTTGGTGTTTCCTAATTTGCTCCCATGGATCCTCCTGATCGTCGTAGCGGCAAAGTTCCTGTTTGTCGACATGCTGTACATCCGATTGAATGTGACCGCACAGCCGGTGCCTGTTCGGGTCTTTCTCAATCTCGAAATGCTTACGGCAGGAGTGATTTTGGCCGCATTTTTCGCACTCCGCCGACTTGTGCCACCCGCGTCGCTGGGGCGCAGTGAAGGTGCTTTCTTTCGAGGCCTGGCCGATCTGACCGCGTTATTCGTACTCTTGACCGCGTGCACGCTGGAAATCGACCGCGCCTTTGCCACCTCACTTGCGGCTGACTTCAAGAATCCGGTCATCGCCAAGCATGTGGCTGTCTCGCTCTTCTGGTCATTATTTGCCATCAGCTCAGTCAGTGCGGGCTTTCGATTCCGAACAGCTTTCCTTCGCTATTTCGGCCTGGGTTTGTTCGGCGCTACCTTGCTCAAGGTCGCGATCCTCGATATCAGCCAGGTGGAATATGGCTACCGCGTGCTGTCCTTGATCGGGCTCGGCCTGGTGCTTCTGGTGACCTCGGTGCTGTATGGCTACGTGAGCCCCAAGCTTCTGAACGCAGAGCGACCCCAAGATGAGGCAGTTCGACCAGCGGCGAATGAGGAAAATGTGATTCTCAACAAATGAGCAATGCGCTGCTTCATCAGGGTTCGTTGCGCAAGCGCGTCTGGCCTTGCGACCAGTCGCCAATCACTGCTTCAAGGGTGACGATCTTGCGATCGCGCCATACTTGAAGGCGGATCTTTTGACCCACCGGCATGGCGCTAACCGAGTTGATCAACTGGTTTTCATTCCGGACGGCGAAGTTATCGATTTGCAGCACCACGTCGTTAGCGCGTAAGCCGGCCGATGCGGCGGGCGTGCCTGTATAGACCGTCTCGACAAGCGCGCCTTGTACCCTATCCAGCCCGAGTTTGACTGCATCGGCCGGCTCGAAGGATTGAGCTAGCTGCATTCCCAGGTACCCTCTACTTACATTGCCTTTTTCCAGCAGCTGCCCCACGACACGTTTGACCAGGTTCACGGGAATGCTGAACGCCACCCCGCTGTTACTGCCGGAGTGGGAAGCGATCGCCGTGTTTACGCCGATGACCTCGCCGTTCAGATTGACCAACGGTCCGCCACTGGAGCCTGGGTTGATGGCCGCGTCGGTTTGCAGGAAATCCTTGATGCGAATAGTCGTGCCTAGGCTCACTTGACCCCGCTCGCGGGCACTGATGATGCCATGCGTTACTGTCTGATTGAGGCCGAAGGGGCTGCCGATCGCCAGCACCCATTGGCCAACGCGTGCGCTGTCGCTGTCGCCTAGTGGAGCGGTCGGCAGATTGGTGTTGCTCTCGATGCGCAGCACTGCCACGTCGGACTCGGCGTCGGCCCACACACGCGTCGGATGAAAGAGTCGGCCATCTGCGAGGTCGATCGTAATCTGCTCGGCGGCTGCATGGGCAATTACGTGATTGTTGGTCAGCACCAGGACATTGGCTTCGCCGCTGAAGCGGACCAGTACTCCAGAGCCTGATTCTTCGATGGAAGAGCTCTTGCTTGCAGTGGGCTTGGCTGGTTTCGTCGCTTCTACATAGACCACGGCCGGCGACACGCGCTGAGCGACGGCTTCGAACCGATCTCCGATCTGAATCACGTCACTGGAAGGAGAAGGCAAGCCATGCGAGGAGGCTGGTGATTGGGCGGCGGCCGGGGCCTGCAACTGAGGGGAAATTGTGACGGCCAGGCCGCCGCCAAAAAAAGCACTGCTTCCCAAAAACAGGAGGATGATCGCTCGTTTCATTTCCAGTAACTCGAATTCTGTTTCGCGCCGTTTTACTGCGCGTTTCACGCCCGCAGGGTCGCAGCCAGGACGAACCGAGAGCCAGGAGTTCCGCACCAGTTCCACGACGGGTTCTGGCGAGCAGGGTAGCTCACTTCCCAGAGATGTCACCCAATTCTACCCGGCTCAGATCAAGCGACTTGAGAAAAATCGAGGCCGGCAAGGCAAAATGCTTCTTGGGAGTCCCTATAAAACGTAAAGGACCCGCGGACATCACTCCGCGGGCCCTGGTGGTTCCTTGTCTGCTCCGGGAATCGCACCTTAATGGTTGCTGCTTAGGTCCATTTCAATTTCGGAAATGTTGATCTCCCGTTCCTCTTCCAGCGGAGAACCACTCTCATAGAGCTTCTCCCAATCCCGGCCCCCACGACCACCTTCCCATCCTGGGTAATTCTCCATCTCACGCTGACACTCGATGCAAGTCGTGCTGTATGGCAAGGCATTGAGCCGAGCCACAGGAATTTTGCACTGGCAACCTTCGCACACACCGTAGATGCCTTGTTTGATGCGGGCCAAGGCTCTCTCGATCTGGCTAAGTTCGCGCGCCTCCAATTCGGCGAGCTGGGTAGCAATCTCGTCGCTCCCGCTATCGAAAGCAACGTCAACACTGTCGCCGGTATCGCCCTTGAAGTTGCGCAGGTCTGCAAGTTCGCCTGCCAGGGCCTTCCGCAGGGCAGTCCGGCGAGCGAACAAGGTCTTATGTAACCGCAGTAAGGCATCCCGTCGCGCCATAGCTCTTCACCTCTCTCAAGATGTCGTCCCCATCAGCTGCAATCCCGGCTAGCTCACTCCTTCGCCATTCCTTGGCTCCGAGTTCCCGGCCATTCCTTTCTCTTGCGCCTCTCTCCCCATTTCGAGGGGTAGAACGACGATCAATTTCCTAAAGTCATTTCCTTAGATGCAAGCCCGGTGCCGAAGGTTCAAGAAAAAAACACGATTGTCCTTATATCGGTAACTCTATCCCCTATAAACCCTTGCACCATTTTCTTTCTCCAAGGAAATCCATCGGCTCATGGGTTTGGTCAATTCCTGCTCACCGATCACGGCAAGAGCGTCCCAAAATGGTACTGTTCTTCGTTTTGGAGAAACCCAAGGCAAACCGGAGCAAGTATATCCGACGATCTGTGGGCGAGCGCAGCGAGGCGAGCAGAAATCCTTAGACATTCTCTCTGTTGCCCACAAATTATACCCACATCCAGGCCATATCGTTGGCACTATTGCTTCTCAAGTCCAGGCCGCTCGGCCGCATCCAGCTTACCTAAGGTAAAAGATTGCAAAGGCTTGCAGAGGAATTGCAATCATTATGCGGGCGAAGGCGGCGGGAGCAGTTATCCTCACTGGTAAAGACGAACCAGAAGGGCCTATTTGCGCGAAAAAACGGAGAAATTCCGGAAATTGGTTGAGCTTCCTTGCGACTATCCATCCCACAAGATGCAAATTGGAAACGCTTTAGGGAATGTTTGCGGGACTCGTGGCAAAGTTCTAGTGTGTCCCGAATTAGGTTCCTCGAACCCTTTCCAACAGCAATCCGAATCTCAGGGTTTTGCCGGTCGCAGCGAATGGACAGTTAGAACGCCCGGCGCTTGCCCCCTTGATGTGCATTCGAATTCGAGAGTCAGCCGGCATGAAGCTCCCCGCGATCTCGCTCATATCGGAGCGGCTGCGCGGCTGCGGCCTCTTCACGACCTGGGACTGCAAGCGGACACTCGCTGCAATGGAAGAAGATGCTGCCGCACTTAAGACTCACGGGTTCTGCGCTTCAGGTTTGCGGCCGGCGGCAGCAAGCAGGCCTGCAAATTCCGATTGAGGTGCCATGTACCACAGACGCGGAATCGCCCCCTCCGAAAGCCGCCCCAAATTGAAGTGCGAATCAGGGGAATCCGAAGCTACTCCGAGCAGGTTGCCGAAGAGGCTCGGGGGCCGTTCGTAGGAGATGACCTTGTAGTTTTCCGAGATTGCTGCTGCTTGCTTGGCAGCCTTGATAGCATCGTCCAGGTAACCGATCTGATCGATTAGCCCATACTTGAGCGCCTCATCCGCGGTGAAAATGCCGCCATCGGCGCGGTAGCGCGTATAGTTCACTTTCCGCTCGGCAGCGTTGGCGTCTCGAATCGGGACCGTCTTGTCGATGGTGATGGTCTCTTGGAGCTTTCCTTTGAGCTGCGGCCGGCCTGCTTCCACGATTTGCAGGAAGCGCAGATAGGAATGGTCCACCATGTCCTGCCAGAGCTGTCTCTCCTTGGGTGTCATGGCATGGAAGGGCGAGCCACTGTCCTTGACCTCGCCTGCCTTGATCACCTCCATGGAGAAGCCGACCTTATTGCCAAGCTCCGTGACGTTGGGAAGGGCCGCATAGACGCCGATGGAGGCGGTAATGGTTGTCGGCTCCGCCAGTAATGTCTTGGCCGGCACGGAGATGTAGTATCCTCCGGAAGCCGCCACGCTGGCCATCGAGACAACAACGGGCTTGCCCGTGGTCTTTTTTTCCGTGCTGCCGTCGCGCAACTCAAGAATGCGCTGGTGCAAATCGTCGCTGGCCGTGATCGTGCCGCCGGGGCTATTGACTCGCAAGATCACCGCCTTCACGCCATGATCCGTGGCCGCACGCTCCAGTTCACGCCGCGCGAAACCAATCATCCCTTCCATCAGAACGCCGTCGATGTTCACGATGGCGATCTTGTCCGAAGCGAGCTTGCTGCCGGAATGAAAGCGCTCTTCGACCTGGATGTTGCCGTCGCTGAAGGAGGGAATGAACATCAAGAACAGGACGAGATTTAACCCCAAGGAGAGCAGCAGCATCACGAACAGGATGAGGCAGCCGGCGCCGCGCATCCCGGAGCCGCGCCTGGTCGGCGACTCGCGAACAGGGAGGACATCGAGCGGTCCGGTAGAGTCACTCATGGAATTGGCTTCCCGTCCGGCTAGGCCTGGAGGTTGTGGAGCAATTCTCGACGAGGCACCAGGCGGTGGCCGCGGCATTCATCGATGTGCAAAGCCTTGAGAAGCCTGCGACGCAGATCGGATTGCACTTGCTCGATAGCCGAAGGAGCAGTGCTGGGCAAGTAGATGGTGCCACCGGCCCGGCGATCATGGCCGCCGGCTTTCCCCAGCTTGCCGACTACCTGGCGCAGCATTTCGCCGGCACCGGCGTGATGGAGTCCCGTGCGCACCGACAAGACAAGTTTATCGGCGTAGACTCCCGCGCAGACAGCCCAGTCGACCTCTTCGAATCGTATGAGGAAATCCACGATTTCCGCGGCAAGCTCCGGCTGAGGGAGTTCGTTCACCCAGCTAATAATAAGCTTGTCGTAAATGAACGAACTTTGCATCGCCTGCAGGAGGCATTCGAAATAACTCTGAGGCAACCGGGCGTTGCGGATCTTGGCGAGGAGGTCTTTGTCGGCAAGGGGATACAGATAGAGCAGGGCGCTATCGTCCAGCGAACTTGCCTCGCGAGGATAGCCACTTAGCTCGGTCTCAATCCCATAGAGCAGGCCGGTTGCAATGTGTGCCGGCAGAGGGATGCTCTGCTCCATCAGGTAGCTGGCCACCACGGAACAGGTCGCTCCCAGCCCTCGGCGCACGTCCACGAATGGGACGCCTTCCACGTTACCCGGCGTATCGTGGTGATCGATCACCGCGTAAAGCGGCACGGTGGGATCGAACGTATGCCGGCCGGTGTTGGGCTGGCTGTCGACCATGACCAGAGCTTCGCCATCCTGCCAGCTAAGGTCGTCGATGGGGCGCAGGTCGAGGTCGAGCATCTCGACCATCATGCGGTTTTCGGCCCGGCTGATCAGCCCATCTCGCGTCATCCTTGTCCTCTTTTGCAGGCAAGATTCGACGAGGTAGGCCAATCCCATCATACTGCCGAGACTATCGGGATCCGGATAAACGTGCGAAACGAAGGTAACCGAGTTCGCCTCGGCGAGCCCATCCAGAAACTGGTCGGAGCGGCGGCCGGAATTCGATTTGCCATTGGTACCTGAATCGGCGCTGCGACGCGCCATGGTGCTTATCCTCCAAACGAAGGAGAACTGGGTGTCGCCGGCCCTGGGCCCCAAAGGCCTCAAGAAAGTTATCGAAACCAGGGCTGTATTAGTGCAGCGACAATATGCTCATGCACGTCCTTCTCATGCGAGATGAACGTTTAACCGCATGACGCCTCCCGGATCTACCTGTTGCGAAAACTGATCCAAGCAAGTATGCGCCGTTAGCAGCTGCCGGCACTCACCCGCGTTCCTTACTAAGTTGCTGCACGCGGCGCCATTGCTCGTTCGTTACGGGCACGACGGACAGCCGGGGCAACCGTACGAGATCCCAGCCTGCCAGCGCCGGATCTTCCTTGATTTGATGAAGCGAAACAGAGTGTTGCAAACGCTGCACCGGCCGAACCTCAACCACAAGCGCACGCACGTCGGCATCGTTGGGATCCGAGGTTGCATCGCTCACTGCGATCATCTCTCCAATGATGGCTTTTTCTTTTCCGGTGTGATAATAGAGAATTTTGTCACCCTTGCGGAGCTTACGTAAGTTCTGTCGCGCCAAATTGTTAGTGACGCCATCCCAAAGCGTGCTGCCATCGCGTTCGAGGTCGGCAAAACAGTAATGGTCAGGTTCTTCCTTGAAGAGCCATAGAGCCATGTGCTTACGCTCGTCCGGTCAAACAGCCGGTCCCAGCCTGGACCACCTTGGCTGCCGTCCCTGGCAGGGAACAAAGCGCCGGCCTGCGATCGGCCGTACGGCAATGTGGAAGCGCATCGGCAAACGAATGCGCAAGAATGGCCTCGGGTACCTTGTTCGGGCACCGTGACCTAGGCATTCTTGGTGGGATCATGGATAGCATCGTACCATCGGGACAATCGAGCGGCAAGAGGCTGATTGGAACGAACTCGCTGCAAGGCATGGGTGAGCAATAAGCTGGTCATTGCGTAACCGGAGTACCGCGCGAAGCAGATTGCGCGACCAGGAGCCGGGTGAGGTTCTTCATTTACCGTGACCAGACGACACGGGCACCGGGGCGACCGCACACCCACGTCCCGCTCTACTTGGAAACTGGTTTTTCTAGCCAGAGTTGAATCTGCTTCTGCCGCTGCTCGCCTAGTTTACGCTCGGGGACTGCTGACGAAAGATCGTACTCGACGGCGGCCGCTGCTTGACGGCGGCCCTGCACGGGGTCGCCCGCCCGGAACCATGCCTCGGCTGCCTGGTAGCGGAGGCGAGCCTCTGTGGGATCCAGCTCGACTGCCTTCTCCAAGGCCGTGGCCGCACGTACATACTCGGACGCCTCCTGGGATTTGGTTCGCTCCGCGGCCTTGACGTAGAGCCGATTCAGGACCAGATAGCCTTCCTTGTTGTAAGGATCGAGATTTTGTACGGCTGCGATTTGGTCACGCGCCAGCTTGAAAAACTGGTTGTTCGCTGGAAAGAGCATCGCCATTTCCAGGTACCAGTTTGCCAGCTCCAGCCGAGGCGTCACATCGCCTGGATCCTGGCGAATGGCTTCCTCCAATGGCTTGAGGACGTGCCCCTTGAGATACTCGAAGGAGCGAACGAGAAGCGCCTGCTCCTGCGGCGTCGGCTTGGCGTCAGGCGGTCGCTGGATTAACAGCGGCGCGATGGTTTTTTGCCACTGGGCCGCATACCCTCGGGCCTCAGCGAGAGCGGCTGTGCCGCTGACAACGGGATAGAAGACCAGGACAAGATAGGCCACGCTTGCGCCGGCTAGAAGCGGCAACGGAACCATCGATTCAAACCAGGGCCGCGGCCTTTTGAGAGGGGAAGAATCCTCCTGCGGCACGTTCAATGCCAGAGCCGCGACAATCCAAAGAGGCTGGGCAACCGACGGCAGGGCGATGCCGCCCGACACCAGGAGGTTCAGAAGCAGGGCGGCCACTCCGGCAGCCAGTGCCAGCAACCGCCCGCGCCCAGGCCAGGGAATGGTATTCAGGAGGGTGAATGCCGCAAACCAGATGAGGGAGCGTCCCGCAGAAAGGAAGCCCTCCATCAGTATGTCACTTGCGGGTTCATCGATCGCGCGCAGCAGAAAACCCAAGAGAAGACCAGCCATGCCCCCCAGGTAGAATTCCCAGCAGATGCGAAAGCCCGCGTCGTTGTCAGTCTGATTCTCAACCGGCGGTTCGATAAGCCGGCGGCGCAGCGCAATCCATGTGCGGAGAAAAAACAAGGCCAGGGCTGCCAGCAAGGCAGCAAGCGCAAACAACCCAGAAGTCGCCCATACCTCCAGAACGAAGTTATGGGGATCCTGCACTTTCTCGAAAGCCGACGCAAACATGTAATGGGGATAGCGACGGCCGAAGTTTCCCGGTCCCACTCCCCGAAATGGCTGTTCACGAATCATGTTCCAGGTGGCTGACCAGTACCCCGTGCGCAATCCGGCCGAGCGCACTCCCTTGGTCAAGCCGGCTGTACCCCAGTCGGTGCGTGCGGCCAGCAGCCCCGCACCAATCAGCACGAGGAGTCCCCCGAGCAGCCACGGCTTGTGCCGCCATAAGAACAGCCACCCCTGAATCAGGAGCACGACGAGCCCAACCGCGAGCGTGGCCAGGATGGCCCCACGGCTGTGCGTCAACCACAAGGCCGCGGCAAACAACAGCACAAACCCGCTCGTGCAAAGAGCGCGCCAGCCCCAGGGCCAGCGCCGCCAGCAGACGAGCGCATAACCAACGGCACAGGGGAAAAGGAGCACAATGTATCCAGCGAAGGAGTTGGGATGGGCATACGTGGCAAACACGTTGTCTTCGAGGATCCGCCGGCGCAAGTGGTCCAGAGTCGTTTCATCCAGCGTTCCCTCGACACCAAGGGCTTGTTTCAGGGCTTCGGTGTTAGAGGCGAACTTCGCCCGTAGAGCGGGTAGCTCTATCCCATATTGGTAGATCGCGTAAATGGCCAGGCTTAGGCCTGTCGCCACGATGGCCGCAAGGAGGGCTTGATTGTCTTCGCGAGAGCGCGCGAGTTGACGAACGAGACAAAATGCGAGCAGCAGAATGAGCCATTCACAGGCGACAAGAGTTCCTGCATGCTTGTAGCGCGTCACGCCGGGCACACTGAAGAACACCAGCGCAACGACCACCAGCAAAGCCGCTTCCACGGCGCTGCCACGCCAGCTTAATTGGCGAGACCACGCCCGCCATACTCCCCAACCCACGGCGGCAATGAACCAGAGAACACTCAGCAGCAGCCCGGAGGCGTTGGATAAGGGACTTGTCATGCCCGGATCTTCACCAAGCACCAGCGGCCGGGCAACGATGAGAGCAGTTAGGAGACCAAGGAGGGCGCGGCGCAGCTTCTCCGCCCGCGGATCAATGTCAGCAGGCTGCTGGATGACCTGGGCCGCCTTCGCTCGCTTGCGTCTACTCGTAAGTGTTTCCTGTCCTTCAAGCGGACTCGGGTGCACTAGGGCACGTGATCACGACCTGTTCCAAGCTTCCGCCATGGCGCCTCGCTCGCCATTCGTGCCCCCAGGCAAAGAGCAGAATGCCTTTTGCCATCGGGCGTAAAACGCTCCAATATTCCTCTCTCTGAACATGTTTAAGCAGCTTCCAGAATACTCCATTCGGGATCCTTTGCTCGCTTATTCTTGCCCGGCGGTGGTCCTGCCTAGCGCAACGTCGAATTCGCTAAGGAGCGGAATGAGCATGGCCGCGATCGCGAAGCCGAACGCTCCGGTCACGACGAGAAAAGGCATCATGGGATCGCCCGATTCCTCGGTGCCAGGTTTGGCAATCAGAATGTTAGTCACTGAATAGAAAACGGCGGGCGGGCAGAGCCAACTGGCCAACGTCAGAGCCGCGGAGGGCCGGTCCGCGCTGAGCACCCACCACAGGCCGCCGATCCCTGCTGCCAGAAAGAACACGAAGCTGAACCACTGGGATTCGAATTTGCCGTTGATCAGGATCAGGTAAATGCAGATCAGCGTACCCACCGTCAGAAAGAAGACTGTGCCCAGCGTGTTGATGACCGCCAGCTGACTATTGATGGTGCGCAGGGCGACGTGAACGCCTAGTACAGCCACGAAAGCAATCAGGACCAAAGCGCCGATATCAATGCAGACCAGCGACTCGATGTTCCTTGATAGCGCCAGCTCAGGATGCGCGCGCGGGGGGGTGGCAAGAAGGGAGAAATAAGCGTACACAAGGCCAAGCAAGAGCGGGGGGATCAGGTATTCCTTGGAGTTGTAGAGAATGCCCCACAGTTTGCCGAAGATGAACTCGTTCGGCGTCAGGTCGGTTACCAGCAACAAGTCAAGGGCACCGCTGTCCCGTTCGGACGTGATCGCCGTGACCGCTTGTGCAGTGACGAGCAGCAGGCTAAGGATGCCTACGGGCACCAGACCGCGGGCGGCGAAATAGGGGGTTCGCCCACTCGAAGACCAGAGCGGCTCCAATGCGTAATAGCAAATGAGGCCGATTACCAAAGCGTAGGCAGTTTTCACAAGGAAAGGCCGCCGGCCGTAAGCTCGCGTTCGTATTTCCCGCCATAAAATCGGGTTCGGCCAGACGCCGCGCAATGCTCCCGGCGCGGCGTGGGCCTTGGCGCGATCTTTCTCCTCCTCTTCCGCATCGGAAGGCGCCTCGCGCTGCATGACCGGCTCCCCACTGGGATTCCATACGCGCAGACGCAAAATGGACCAGGCATTGAGGAGAAAGCTGATCAGCAGTACGGTGGCAGCGAAACCATACGCGGGCGCAATAGCAAAGTCAGTATCGATTGGAGGTTCCAGAACACTGATGAGCGCCTGAAACGGATCCAGCCAGCGCTGTACTGCTTCGCCGCTGATGCCCAAGCCGAGCACGCCGGGCAATAATCCCAAAGCTCGCACCAAGCAGAGATACAGCACCAGGAATAGGACTGTAAGAGCTAAGGCAGGGAAGGTCTTTTCGCGCCACAAAGCCACCAGACCGCCCAGCGAAGCGGCGCCAATGGCCGTGGCAGCCAGGATCAAGGTCGATTGGGCCACCTGGAGGGGCGATACGCCACCAAGCAGCAGGATGGCGGCCAGAATAGGTATCATGCCTGCAAGCAGCAAAACAATCTGCAGCAAGCTGCCCAACACCTTGCCAAGAACGATCTCGTAATTGGCCATGTCGGTCATGAGCAGGAGAACAAACGTGCGCCTGTCCTTCTCGCGAGAAATAGTGCTGGCGGCAGAGAGGGCGGCAAAGAAAAGTAGAAGGGGCAGCTGTACCCAAAACGTAAAGAGATTGAACAGGATAGTGCCGAAGCGAGCTGTGTCTCCAAGCGTGGCCGTGTGGCTCCAACCGACCGTTGCTTGCCAGGCCGTCACTCCAAGCACCCAGACAAGCCCCAGGTAAGCAGAACGAACCAGGTAGTGTCGCGGCTGTCGCGGGATGGTTAGCCACTCGCGAACGAAAATGGGACCCAACAAAGAAGCTAACCCTCCACAAGCATCCGACCCACGATGGCAGAGCGGAGCCGATTTAGGCAACTCAGATCGACAACCGATGACAGAAACAGGAGAAGCGTAGCCCCGCGATTCTGTACGCAGGCAACTCTGGCAATGTTCCCGGCCAGACAGGATTTAAGCTGGACTGGGGGATGCCGGCGAGCGCTCTTGCTCCGTCCTTCTTTCTATGGAGAAATTCTCCAGGGCAGTAGGGGCAGTCACGGCTTGAACTCCCACTCTTAATTCGAGTTTCGCAAATTCTAAAGGGTTGGCGGATTGAATCGTGGAGGAATGGAAAACAAAAGCGGCGGAAAAGCGCCGCACTCCCAAAGGGACTTCCTTGGACTGCGGCGCTTTTCCGCCGCTTTTGTTTCCTCCATAGTGCGCCTTCCACATCGAATTCACAGAATCTCACTGACGATCACTTCGTTTCGGTTCACTGCACGGCGGTAAAGCTGCAGAAGAAAGGGAAACCACTCCTTGGCGAGCTCCAATTCATCCTCCCGGTCCGCGTCGTCCTTTAGACTGCTTATCTGGCGCAGACGCTCAATCGTCCAGCTCCCGGAATCTACACATTCCAGATAGGCCGAAAGCTCAACAACGTCGTGCACATCGTTAAGGCCTGCCAGGTCAGGTCGGAACACCTTACTGCCGAATGTGATATCACGCGATCCGTATAGGGCCCGCTGAATGGGAGCTGATCCCTCGCGCGGCACCGGCGTCTGCCACGACAGGTCCGGAGCGAGGAGATGGCATAACGTCTCTGGAGTGACTTCGATTTCGGGAATTTCCGAAGCTGTAAAGAGGAAGATCTCCCCAACAAGGAGTTGAAAGTAGTGCCGGTCGAAAGGTATACCGCGCGCAACCTTCGACAAAAGTGGCTCTTCAGGTCCGACATGATATTTTTCCGCAAACGAGTGGGCAGCCGGAAGTAACGAGGCGCATAGTTCACGGCAATGTTGGAAGCTGGTCCCTCGCCAGGTATCCGCAAGTGCCGGGACAATCCTTCGCTGAAAGAGCGTATCATCGATCAGGAAATAATAGATGGGCATGAAGAGTTTCCACTCCCTTCTGAAGTACTCTCAGCTTATCGAACACGCAGCCCCCCAGCGAACTTGACTCATTCGCTCGGCGCCCGTAGCCTGAATTACGCTCATTGGATCTGCAATAAGTCTTATCTGCGCCGGTTCGAGCCTCCGGACGGATGGCCATTCATGCACCGCGAAATTTCGCACGCCGAGGGAGCCTTTCACCGGGAGAGCAACCTTTCGCTCTACTCCCTGACAGGGCTGCTGGGTCTGATCATCGGCGTCGATCTGGCGCTGAAATTCAGCGGACAACCTCCTGAGGTTTCCGGCTACCGTATCGCCCTCCTCGCTGCGATCCTCGGGGGCGCAAGGGTCCTTTACGGCTCCGTGGAAAGCCTTCTCGAAGGGCGCCTGGGAGCTGACCTGGCCATTGCGATCGCCTGTATCGCAGCCATCCTGATCGGCGAACCTCTCGTAGCGGCTGAGATTGTCTTTATTGGCATGCTGGGGGAGTGTCTGGAAAGTTTCACGTTCGAGCGCACGCAACGGGCGATCCAGCGCATCGTCGAGGTCTTTCCCCGGCGCTGCTGGGTCCTCCGCGAAGGTCAAGAGGTTCGCGTTCTCACGGGAGACCTGCAACTCGGCGACAAGGTCGTGGTCAAGCCCGGGGCGCGAATCCCTGTGGACGGAGTTGTTCTCGAGGGGCGCTCCGCCATCGATTGCAGCGCGCTGACCGGCGAGAGCATGCCCGTCGAGAAGGGCCCAGGCGAGGAAGTTCTGGCAGGGTCGCTGAACCAGTTTGGGGCGTTGACCATCGAGGCACAGCGCGTCGCAGAGCAGACGGTGGCTGGCAGGGTAATAGAGCTGACTGCCCGTGCCCTCAAGGACAAGGCCCCGCTCGAGCGCACCGCAGACAAGATGGCCTTCTATTTCCTGCCGGCCGTGCTAGGACTAGCTGCACTCACATTCCTCACAACCTTGGGTCTGCATTGGAAAGGCCTGCCTGAAGGCGGCAAGCTCGGGCTGAACGACCTTCGCGCCAGTGTGTATCCCGCGCTTGCAGTCTTGGTCGTGGCCTGCCCCTGTCCCCTGATCCTGGCCACACCGGCGGCGGTCATCGCGGCGCTCGGGCGTCTTGCAGGCACCGGTGTCCTCATCAAAGGCGGATCGGCCCTGGAACGCCTCGCTGGTGTGCAGGCGTTTGCCTTCGACAAGACCGGAACCCTGACGGAAGGGAAGTTGGAGCTAGGCGACCTGGTAGGCCTGCCAGGCGTGGCGCCCGAAGAGTTGCTGCGCGCCGCAGCCACGGCAGAACAGCGGAGCGAGCACCCCATCGCCTGTCTTCTTGCCGGGACGGCTGCCACACGTGGCTTGTCCTCAGAAAATGTCGAGACCTTCGTCGCACACCCAGGGGCAGGCGTCGTAGCCATCGCTGCACAGGGCACCTTGGTAGTTGGGACGGCGCGGCTGCTGGAAGAGCTGCGGATCGTCATTCCACCTGAGGCCACGGCTGCGCTCGAAACACTCGACGCATCGGGCCAAACCGGCTTGCTCGTGGCTCGCAACGGCACCGTGCTGGGGGTTATCGGCGTCCGCGATAGGGTGCGCGGTGAAGCCCGCGAGGTGGTGTCCCAGCTTCGAGAACTTGGCATTGACCATATTGCCCTTCTGACGGGAGATCGGGCGGCCGTAGCTCGGTCGGTGGCCGCCGCGGTCGGAATCGACGAAGTGCACGCTGAACTTCTGCCTGAGCAAAAGGCTGATTTTATTACAAATTGGCAGCACGAACGACGCACGGCGATGGTTGGCGACGGGATCAACGACGCCCCGGCGCTCGCCCGCGCAAACGTAGGCCTGGCAATTGGCAGCACAGGATCGGACCTGGCGGCCGAAGCTGGCGATATCGTCCTCATGGGCGATCCGCTCCGATCCCTCCCGCTGCTCGTGCGTCTGTCGCGGCAGACCATGCACATCATTCGTCAGAACATTATCGTTTTTGCTTTCGGGGTAAACGCCGTCGGCATTGTGCTCACGGCCTGGCTTTGGCCCTTGCTTGCTCCTTCGGCGCTGTGGTACGAGCAGTCGCCCCTGGTCGCCGTAATCTACCATCAGATCGGCTCGCTCGCTGTCTTGCTCAATGCCATGCGCCTCCTCTGGTTCGAGCGCAAGGCGGACAGCCGGGCCTTTTCGGGTCTGCGGCGGGCCATGCATGCGGTCGATCGCTGGATGGAGCATCAGTTCGACGGCCACGAAATCCTGCACCGGCTCGAGCATTATTGGCGTTCCATCCTGGCAGTTGCAGCAACGGCCGCTATTGCGCTCTGTGCTTTGAGCGGAGTGACTCGAGTCGCAGCCGATGAGCTGGCAGTCGTCCGGCGTTTCGGAGCACCGGTGGCAGACCTGAAACCCGGCCTGCATTGGCGCTGGCCCTGGCCCGTGGAAGAGGTTGTGCGCGTCCAGCCGGCACGCATCCAGACGCTCGAAATCGGCTTCCGATCGCAATCTCAGTCACCAGCGGCGCCGAGCACCCTCACATGGGCCAGCCCTCACGGAGTGGATAGTGCCGGCCCCTGGAGTGATGAATCCGTGATGATCACGGGCGACGGCAACCTGGTGGAAGTGCAAGCCACTGTCCGTTACACGATCGACCCGGCTCAGGTGCGCACTTACCTATTCGAGGTGCGCGATGCCGGCTCCGTCCTTCGTGCGATTGCCGAATCCGTACTGCGTGAATCGGTGGCGAGTCAGCCCTTCCTCGATCTCTTGACCACGAACCGCGAGCGTTTTCAGCAGGAGTCTCTCGCGCGGATCGAAGAGCGTTGCCGGCAATACGGCAAACTAGGAATTCGCGTGGACGGTTTGGCGCTTCACGACCTGCACCCGCCGCAAGAGGTCGTTCCTGCTTATCACGATGTCACCAAGGCAATGGAGGCGCGCGATCGCATGGTCAATGAGGCTCAGGCGGATGCGATCCGGAAGAAGCGGGCCAGCGCGGCGGCGGCTTTACAAATTACGAGACAAGCCCAGGCGTCGGCCCACGAGGTGGTGAAGCGTGAAGAAGCAGCCCAGTCCGTTTTCTTAAGCAAGTATGCAGTGCGCTCGCGCCTGCCTGTTTGGGAGGAATGCCGTCTCTTCTTAGGGGCACTCCGCAATGCATGCTCTGGCCGGCCAGCTCCTTCTGCCTATCAGGCGTACGCCCAGGAGCGTCAGGAAGCCCTCGCCCGGCTCGCCGCCCTGACCGATTTTCGTCTGTTCTGGGACAGCCTTGGCCGTGCTCTGGCAGGCCGCGAAAAGATAATCATCGACGCCGATAATGTACCCGGACGGCGTCATTTATTGCTGCTCGACCCGGAGCAACTCCGGGTGCCGGTCCCGCAAATCATCTCTCCGGAGCGCGCCCCGGCGCTGCGGCGCGGCGCTCGGCCGGAAGGACATGACGAGGGACCTTGATGACAACGTGGATTGGAGCATCATGCGAATTCTTCTTCTCTTATTAATCGGCATCGCGGCGGTCGCGTCGATTGGCAGTGCTCTTTTCTGTGTCGATCGCGCTGAATTCGTCTATGTCACCGAGTTCGGCAAGCCCGTAAAGACGCTGGACGGCGCAACCGATGCCGGGCTCCACTTCAAATTTCCCTGGCCGGTGCAGTCCGTGCAGCGCCTGGACCACCGCCTGCAAGTATTCGACTTGCCGTCGGCCGAGCTGCTGACGCACGATGCACTGGGCCAGACCATCGACAAAACGCTGACCATGAGCGCCTATGTTTGCTGGCGGATTGATGGTGCCAAGGGTGTCGACCGCTTTGTTCGCACTGTTGGCACCCCAGAGCGGGCGGAAGCAATCTTGGGGCAACAGATCAGCAGCCGACTGGGCGCCGTCATCGGCAACATGAAGCTAGAGGACCTGATCAGCGTGGCTTCGAACGCGCATGCCGACCAGCGCATGGAGAAGTTAAACCGCCAGCTCCTTGGGACCGAGGATGAGACAGGCAGCGACGCCGGTAACAAGGAGAGCCTGAAGGCTAGCGCTCGACAGGCGTACGGCATTGAAATCGTCGATATCCGCCTGCGCCGCTTCAATTATCCGCCCCAGGTGCGCGAGGCCATATTCGATCGCATCCGCAGCGAACGAAACAAGAAGGTCTCGGACTATCAGAGCGAGGGAGCTCAGTTGGCGGAGAACATCAAGAGCCAGGCAGAGTATGAGGCGCGCACCATGCTCACCGATGCACACGCCCGGGAGCAGCGCGAGAAAGGTGCGGCCGATGCGATGGCTGACCGGATTCGCAACGAAGCACATGCCAAGGACGTTGCGTTTTATGCCTTCCTGAAGAAACTCAATGAGTACCAGCAGATCCTTGGCGACAACAAAACGGTCTTGTTGCTCTCCAGTCACCGCGAACTTTTTGACCTGCTCTTCAAGCCGCCGAGCCCTGAGGCGCCGGCGGTGAAGTCCAAAGCGAACGCGGGGCCGCTAACATCCAAGCAGCCGCTCGCAGGCGGAGGGCATTGATCGTGCGCTATCTTGCCGCTTTTCTGGCGATCTTACTGGCCGGTTATCTGCTCACGGGGGTGACGCAGGTTCGACCGGGCGAGCGCGCCGTCGTGCGTCGCTTTGGCCGGGTTGTGGACAAGCCAGGGCCGGGATTGCGCATCGGCCTGCCTTACGGCATGGAACGTGTCGATCGCGTGCCCGTGGATTTCCTGAGACGCATTCATCTGGGCTATCGGCCAGAAGCGGAAGACAACGATTTGACCACACCGCGGGGCCAGCTCCTGACCGGCGATCATAACCTGGTCAATATCCAGGTCATGCTCGATTACGCTATCCGCGATGAGCAGGTGGAGGATTATGTCCTTCAGGCGGAGCGCGCCGACGACATCATCGCCCGGGCTGCCGAGGCATCATTGGCGGAGTGGGTGGCCGGGCGCACGGTCGATGAGGTGCTGCTCCGCAGCAAGATCGAACTTCCGGATTTGTTGACCCAGCGCACGCAGGAGCGCATCGAGCCTTATCGGCTGGGCCTGGTGATTCGCGGTGCCAGCGTCGCCTATCTTCTGCCTCCCGATGAAGTCAAGCCGGCCTTTGACGACGTCACGCGCGCCCAAACCTCGATCCGCACCCGCACACATGAGGCCGAACAGAATGCGGCCCGGCGACTTCGCGAAGCCAGTTCAGAAAGGAATCGCATCGAAAAGATGACGTCGGCCTACGTTCGGGAGCAGCTTGTCCTGGCAAAAGCCGAGGCGGCCAATTTCGAGAAACGTCTCGAACAATACCATGAGCTACGAGAGAAGAATCCCGATTTCCTGGCCGGCATCTGGTGGGATGAAATGGGTAAATTGCTGCTGAACATGAAAGACAACGGCAGGATCGATCTGCTAGATAGCCATCTCGGCAGCGACGGCCTCGACCTCACGGTCACGCCGCCGATGCCAAGAAAGAAATAGGAGCGCAGTCTCCCCGCATAGGTTGCGCATCGCTTACACCACAATCGAGGCGACGTGCAATAAGAAGTTTCCTCCGGAAAACCTCATCACAACTTGCCCGCCAGTTCCTCCATGGAAAGCTCTGCCGCGATCGTGAATTGGTCCTCGGCCTTGTACAGTTTGTAGATGCTGTGCGTAAAGGAATAGGCGCCTTGCAACTGCTTCAGAGAGAGCTTCTCGCCTTGGAATGAGATGGCCTCGGCAAGCGTCAAGCGCCTGGGAGCAATCAGGGCTGCTAATTGCGGTATATCGGCAATTTGCACTATGCGCGGCGCGAGCAGGCCCATGTGGGTGCCCGCGTGATATGCCTGCCTGGTCACGTAGGTCGCCGGCGTTTGCAGGGCAGCGGCGCTAGCGACCCGATCATCGAAAATCCCGGCCGCGCAAATGGCCACGACGCCTGCTTGTCCCAGTCCGACCACCGCAAATCGGCGCGAATCCATCTCGGGTTGCGTCCCCATCCAATCCAGAATGGAGAGCACGTCGAATACCCACTGTCCCAAGAGCGGCCTGCCGATCCAGACAGAGTGTTCAGCGCTATTGTGGTCCAAGGCGCCGGCGATGGCATCGCCCGCGGGACGAGAGGCACCGGTGGCACGCAGGTCTGCAGACAGTACAATCCATCCTTTGCTGAGAAGTGCGACCCAGAGCGGATGCTTGACCGCTTCATCCTTGCCGTCCATGTGCAGCAAGACACAGGCTGGCCTCCTGCCACGCAGATTGCTTTGGTGCTGGGCAGTCAGCCGGAGGATAAGTCCGGGCTCCGGACGCAGGGAAACGAGAATGGTCGTGATTCTGTCTGCAGTTTGCGATTTATCTATTTGCGCGGCAGCCGTGTTGAGCCTGGGAAAGTCGCCGAAAACCTCTTTGCGCAGCTGGTCGCGGATGTAAATGGCCGTGGATTCCCAATCCTGGGAGTGATCTGGTTGCCTCTCTGAATACTTGAGGAGCAGGGTAGCGGCTGTTTGAGCGGCAAATGTTGGCGGAAAGTGGAAACCCTTTGGCCGGGAATCGGTTGGAAAACAACGTAAATCGTCCGGTGACTCGATCGCGTGTTCCGGTTCCGGGATTGGTTTGCCATCGCCTTCGTGCTTGAGCCATTTCGTCATCCAGCCGTACATGGCTTCGCGCATTTGCTGGTTGTAGTCATGGCCCGAATCAAAGATCGCATGACGAAGCTTGGCCTCGGCCTCGTAGAGCCGGAAGACCGTGCGGGCACGCGCCAAACTCTTGGTCGCCTCACCGACGCTGAACTGGTAGCCGTCCTTGGCGGCGCTGATTACCATCAAAGCACGCGGCGCAACCAGGGCCAATGCTTCCCCCTCTTCCATGAATCGCAGCGCGCTAGGAAGAACCTCGCAGACGCAGCACGCCGCGCGCAAGTACGCCTGATATGTGCCGACTGAGCAAACAGGCACGACCGCGCGAAAGCGCTCGTCCAGAGCGCCCGCGTACATGCTCTGGTTGCCGCCTCCGGATGCCCCGGTAATGCCAAGCCGAGCGCCGTCGACTTCCGGGCGCTCCCGTAAATAATCGACCGCCCGCCTGTTGTCGTAGACTTGCATCCCCAGGAGAGTTTGGCCAACCGGCCAGAGGGTGCTACCGAAGAGGGCGCCATGGTAGGTTCCCCGTGCTGGCGTCGGGTAGCGCTCGCCTGCGCCGAAGGCATCCACCGCCAGTACAAGGAAGCCAAGCTTGACCAGACCAACACAACGAGCCTGCACCACAGGATCTCGGCGGGCCCAGGGCCAATGTCCATGCACGGCGAGAACCGCAGGCACACGGCCAGAAATACCTTCGGGCACGTACGCACTTGCGGTAACCCAAACATCCGGCTTGCTTTGAAAGATGAGGTTCTCGATCCGATACCCGGAGCGCTTCAGCACGCTGACAACCCTGGGCTCCAAGGGACACACCCTCTCGGGAAAAGAACCCATGGCTGTAAACATGGCCAGCCGCAACTTCACCCTGCGCTCGTCCCATTCCTTGCGGCTGGCTGCCGGGCGATCCTCAGCCCGAAGTGCGGCTCCCTGCGTCACGATAAAGTCCGCAAAGGAGGAGGATCCCGGATCGAGGCCCGATGCGTTCATCATAGAAGACCGTCTCCGCAGAGCAGCCCACGCGCCACCGTAACGAGTCAGCCCACGCCGTCGTAGTGCTTACTGCATAGCGCCGACCGCAAAAAAGCCTGGGAAGCACACGAGCCAGTCCGTCACGTTTCTTCTCTATCCTCCTGCTTAGCGGCCCTGTTCCCGTTCGCGCACACGGTCGCGAAGAGCGTCCTTGATCTCCGGCGGGACGAATTTTTCCAGCTCCCCATGCAGGCTGGCGATCTGCCGGATCAGCGTGCTGCTCAAGTGGGAATAACTCTCATTGGCCATTAAGAACACGGTTTCGATCTCGTCATCGAGTGCCAGATTCGTTAAAGACATGGAGAATTCGTACTCCATGTCGCTCAGAGTCCGTAAGCCACGGAGCATGATGCGGGCGCCGACGCCACGTACAAAACGAACGGCAAGGTCCTGGAATGGATGAACTTCCACGTTGGAATACTTTGCCACGACGCGTTTAACCAAGTCGACGCGTTCCTCCAACGTAAATAAGGACGACTTGTCGGGATTGATGCCTACCCCGACTACTAGTCGGTCAAAAATCCGGCTGCCTCGTTCGATGACGTCCAGGTGGCCGAAGTGCACAGGATCGAAGACTCCAGTGTAAACCGCCACCCGATGCTCCAAGGACGCGGTCATATCTGCCTTTCAAATGGAATGACTTGGATGAGGGATTGCCTCTTTCAAATAGTCGACGAGCCGATCGATTTCTTCAAGCGAGTTGTAGCAGTGCGGACTGACGCGCAGGCGGCCGAGACGCTGGTTGACGACGATTCCCGCTTCCCGGCAGCGCTGGACCAATTCGCGGACGTTGCCGCCGGGCACGACGATAGAGACTATGCCCGATTTCTCCTGTTGCTGACGACTGCTGAACACCTCGAGACCCGCCGTTCGTGCCTGCTCGCACAGGTGATCCGTCAGGTCCAGAACGCGTTGGCTGACTGCCGGCACGCCAATGCCGAGGAGAAGCTCCAGACTCGCTCCCAAAGCCGTGATGCCGGCGACATTGAGACTGCCGCCCTCCCAGCGACCGGCATGTGGTTTCAAACGGAAGTCTATCTTCGAGAAATTGCGCGAGCCAACCACGCTATTCCAGCCGACGCCAATGGGATGCAAGATATCGACCAACTCGCGGCGAGCATAGAAAATACCGGCCCCTTCTGCACTGAGTAGCCATTTGTGGCCGTCGGCAGCGAGGAAATCTACGGGTGTTTCCCGTACATCGAGCGGCAATATGCCCAGTCCCTGAATCGCGTCGACGAACAGACAAATGCCTCGTTCCCTGCAAAGAGAGCCAATGCGATCAAGGTCATTGCGAAAGCCGCTGGCAAACTCGACGAAACTGATGCTGATGACCCGCGTCCGAGCGTCGATGGCAGATCGGATATCATCGACGCTTATGCGATTGCCCCGACTGGCAATCATGCGCAGTTCTACGCCACGGCTCGCCAGGTTCATCCAGGGATAGATGTTGGCCGGGTATTCCTCGGCGGCGGTAATCACGTTGTCGCCGGACTTCCAAGGAAATCCCTCGGCCACGATGTCGATGCCTTCGCTCGTATTCTTGATGAATGCCAGGTCCAACGGGTCTGCGTTCAGGAGTTGACCGGCCAGCATCCGAACTGCCTCCACACGCTGCACCCAGCGTGATTCATGGACGTCGCCGTTCTCGGCCAGATCGGCAGCGAACTCGGCCATGGCTCGCTGCGCCGGCCGGCTGATGGGTGCCACTGCCGCATGGTCAAAAAAAGCCCAGCGACGTGTGACCGGGAATTCTTCGCGGAGAGCGGTCCAGTCCATGTGGTTACACCTCTCGAATCAAGACCTGCAGCATACCCGGCAGCAGAATAGATTCACTCAAAAAACGAAAAAACATGGAAGGGAAAAAGAGCGGCGGTTCTCGACTCTCTGGCATCGACGGCAGGACGACACTTCGAGAGAGTGCCTTGAATCTCTCGTCGCGCAAGTGGCCTGCGCGGTACCATGATGGGAAGTCTGGCGCTTGGATACTCCCTTGGGAGAAGATTGAGCTGTGTTTTACGAACCACAAAGAACAGCCTACGATTTGAACTGGCGAATGTTCGGCATTCAGGTGCGCGTGCACCCTTTTTTCTGGGCGATCGCGGCGATCCTCGGCTGGGGCATACTCCAAATGGGGTTCGAGTTCCTGGCGCTCTGGATTGCCTGTGTTTTCGTTTCCATCTTGATTCATGAATTGGGCCACGTCTTCGCCGGTCGGCTGTTTGGAGCGTATGGGCATATCGTACTGTACAGTTTCGGCGGCCTGGCGATTGGCAGCAATTCTCTGCCTAATCGCTGGCAGAGAATCGCGGTCATGCTGGCTGGGCCCGGCGCGGGATTTCTCCTGGGAGGACTGGTTTGGTTGGGGGCCCAACAACTCGATCTCGACGAAGCTTCGCCGCTCATTTTGTCTGCAATCTCGTTTTTGATATGGATCAATTTCGGCTGGGGCCTGCTGAACCTGTTGCCCGTTTGGCCTCTCGATGGCGGCCAAGTAAATAGAGACCTCTGCGAATGGCTATTCAGGCCTCGCGGGGTTCGCATCGCCTATGGGATTTCGATCGCTGTTGCAGGGCTGCTCGCGGTCAATGCCCTGGCGAACTATTCCAAACATCCCCTTCCGATCCTCGACCAGATTCCCTTCTTAAATAGGCTTTCCGGTTTATACACCGCGTTCATGTTCGGTTTTCTCGCGTACAACAGCTACCAGATGCTCCAGTTCGAAAACTCGCGCCGACCATGGGACCGAGACGGTAATATGTGGCAGTGATGACTGACAAGACTCGCTGTGCCACGCGGCCAATGTCTCCGCGCATTCCGGCAACGTCAAGAATTGGTTCCGCGCCCTTCGAGCAAACGAGCCAGCCGCTCGTTGAGTTCATCTTCGGCCGCCCCAGACCATAGGAATGCCTCGGGGGCCTTGAACGCGCCCTCGGCATTGAAGCCGGCCGCGGGGGCTGGGCTTAGCGGCAAGGTGCCCAAGACACCGCCCTTCGATCGCAATTCAAACGCGCTGACTTGACCGGCATCGGCGACGTCCACCGTTCCAGGCGCGACCATCGTGGGTCCGTCGGAGATCAAAATCTCCTCTTGCACCAGCATGGGCGGGCGGATGGCTCCATCGACTTGAGCACGAACTTGCAAGGAGCAGAAGCCTGCCATGCCGGGTTCCTGGCTGCTCACAAGGAAACAGGGGCCGATTCGACGCACGCCCTCCAAGGAAGGGAGATGTCGGGTCACGCAAACCTGGTCATCGTCCCGCTGCACTACAAATCGCGTATCGGAAAGCCGGAGAGATCGTTGAAAAGCTCGCTGCGAAATGCCGCGCAGTTGTTGCTCCGCCAGCGGCTTGTCGCCCACTTCCCAGGTGGCTGTCCACTGCCCGATTCGCTTGGGGAGGCGCTTGGGAACAATACTGATCAGCGCCTGTTTGCCGGCGAGCTGAGAGCTGGAAAGCAAGGCTCGCGCACTGTGGCCAGGAGTGCTGCGCTCGGATCGCAGCTGCAATTGCAGCCCGAGATCCAGCATCGGGACCAGGCTTGTGGGACTGGTGATCAAGACGCTGGCGAGAAGTCCTCGGCATTGCGTGGCTACAAACGTATGGCATGCCACGCTTTGATCGCCAAGCCGGACGAACAAGGTGGGCATGTGCAGCTGTAACCGGCTGATAAAGTCTTCTCGGGAAAGCATGGGCAACGTTAGCTGCCCGAGCAAGTGGTCGCGGTAGGTCAGTTCCAGTGTGACGCTTTTGCCTGGCGGTGGGAACCGAAAGAAGATGTGGTGCCGTTCTTCGCCGTCATCCCGGCGAATGCACTCCGGAAGGAGGGGCTCTTGCCGGCCGACGCGCAGTTGAAAATCTGCCTTGCGCCTAGCGCTCGTCGTCGCCAGGCGCGCGAGCGCTTCCACCACCACAGCCTCGGCATTCCATGGAATGGCCTGGTCGTGGACGGTTAAGCCTGCCTTTTCATATCTGTAATGCAAGGCTTGTGGCTGGAGGCCGATCCGGTGCATTGGCCAGAGTTCATGCATGACCCAGCCGCGCAAGCGCTTGATCCAAGGCCACATCGAGATCCTCCGACGAGGGAAGAGTTGTTCTCATCTCGGGCCGGCAGATCAAGCACTCGGCCGACCGCGGGATGCGGAACCGATAGGGTCGGAACGCCTCGTCGAACACATCAGGAACGCGCCGCAAGGTGAATAGCAGGCTCGTGAACCCGGGTGCGTAGGCAGACGGATTGTCGAGCAGATCGAGGGTCACTAGCGCGTGCAAGGCGGCAATCGCCTGGATCGACGCCTTGCCTGCAGGCACTGTTTCTTCAGGGACTGCCCCGCCAGGATTGGAATAATCCGCTGCCCTGGGCTTCTCCACCACGACCGAGCGCTGCAAGTAGCTGGCGACGCACCCGTAGCA
Organism: Gemmataceae bacterium; assembly: GCA_035296965.1. GTDB lineage: Bacteria > Planctomycetota > Planctomycetia > Gemmatales > Gemmataceae > DATGZX01. The sequence continues at coordinate 74,248 of DATGZX010000114.1, read as the reverse complement.
TGGACCGCCGGGAGCGAACCAATGGACGAAGCCGCCAATGCCGCCGCTCAGCACTTCTCCTAACGTCCAGGGCTTCTGATGACGGCGCATGAGGGCGTCCCAGTGAAATTTGGCTGGCTCGTTGTCGGCCGCGCAGACGCCAATATCGGCCCTCGCTGCCTCCTGGTCGATCTCCTCCGCAGATGCCGGGTCCAGGAGATCACAATTAACGACTCTGACTTCGAGGTCTGGCCGGCGTTCCTTCAACCAGCGTTCCGCCAGGATGGCTTTGGCCTCGCCGATCCCATCGGCTGCGAAGAGATGGCGCTCCACGTTTTGGGGCTTGTAGATATCGGGCTCGATGATGCAGACCGATCGGATGCGCAGATCGCGGCACAGCATGTCCAGCACGGGCATGCCGCCACTGCCGGCTCCGACCTGGAGCAAATGCGCCATGGCTCTCCTCCAGCTGGTGCCTGAATTCGAGTGCTTCCTTGGCACCCGAACGAAAACTAACACTCATTTCGCTTCGGGCAGAGGCCATTCGCCGGTTTCGTGCCAGATTTCATAACACGCCAACCAACGCCAGGCCGCCTGCACCGCAAAGACGCAGGTGAACCGGGCCGGGTCCCAGCGACTTGTCATCCGAGTGCTTCCCTGTCGCCAGAGACACAGAGTCTGTCCCTCAAGGAGATGGGGACAGTGCTTCATAGGTGTCAGAACCCGGATCTCCGGTGGCACTGTCGGATAACTGGAAACCAGGCGAGTTTCCAACTGATATACGTTATGGCCTGGTTTCAGCCGGTGGCGCAATACCAGGCTGCTGCCCAGCCGGACGAGGTGAATCTTGAACACGGGATCCCGGCCTTCGTTATACTTTTCGATGACCGGGATTTCCACAGTCAAGAGACGACGCTTGCCGGCTTCGCTGTCCAGTAGTCCCATTGTGGCACTTCGCGGACTTTAGTTTTGCTTCGCGAGGCAGCCGAACGGCCGTGGAGAAAGGCTTAGTCCTTCCGGAGGAAAGCCCCTCGCCCTATTTGCAGTCGGAGCATCGACGAGGCCAAACCAAAGACGACGATCAATAGTGACACGGCACCGATTTGATGGCGGAAATCACTTCCTCGTCCGTGATTTCATCTGCGGTGCCGACGAAGCTCGTGTCGCGCCGATCCATCAGGATTGCGCGATCATGTTCGGCGTTGCCTCGGAGCGCCGTGATCAACTGTCGCCGTTCCGTGTCGTTTAGCGGACGGAAGTCCATGGGATGCTCTCCCTTCCTAAAAAGTGGAACACAAAACGTCATTCGACCTTTGCTGCCAGTTCCGCAAGCAGCAAGTAAATCGCTCGGTCAATTCGGCTTTCCTGAGGGTCGACCAGGTACATCTCACCGCGTTGTAGCAGGCAATACTGCACTTGCTTCTCCCCCAAGATTACCTTGATCGAACCGCCAGCTTCCGCAAGGGGAATGCTGACGGCCAGCGCGGGCCCTTGCTCACTCGATACCGATTCGAAGACGACTCCAGCTTGTTGCCGACACAGCCGATCCAGTTGGTCGGCGTGGCCCTCGATCAACGACCAGAGAGGATGCAAGGGCCGTGCCAAATCCGGGCCCAGCGTCAACCGCACCGGCAACGGCCGATAATGCCGGTCCCCCTCCCGCAAGGAATACCACGACAGGCGCAACTTTCCCAGACACTGCACGTGCGGACGTGGCTGATGCGCAATCGCCGTCCCATCCGCCGGTTTGCTGTCCGCTGTACCAATCCCGAAGATACCTTCTTTGCCCCTCAGTTGTCCAACCCATTCGCTATCGCCTCGGAAATCGCCATCGCTTGGATGTCGCAAAGTGCCCGGATGAGTGTGCACGACGCCAAGAATAGTCACCTTCCTGTCGCTTTGGCGAACGATTCGACTGCCGATGGCCTGACCGGAGCTATTGAATTGCACGTGCCCGGAGCCGGCGTCGCTTAGCGAGCCTGCGGGCAAAGTAGCGAGCACCGTCGCTTGCTCTTCATTGCGTACGCCCAAGATTATCCATCCCGTTTCCAACTCGCGACGTGGCCCCGATACGTGGTCGGCATATTCTTCGAAGAGAGTGCGGCCAACTCCATCGGTCAGCACAACGCCGTTGAGCGGCAAATGCCTCGGCGGTAAGGGCGAGGCCTGCGGTTGCGCCCAAGTCCCGGGTGCAGGAACGCGAATGAATGACTTGTTCAGCTCGCTGAAAAATCGGCGGGCTTTACTGGCCAAGCCCTGCAACATGGTCCTTAATGTCTCCAGCAAGGACAGCCGACGTGGAGCTGAACTCTAGGCGCGAGACTGAACGCGACTCCCGTGAAATCCAGGCATCGTTGCCCTGGTTGGGCCGTTCCCAGCCCGCTCCCATTCTACGGGCGCCTCGGATGGGAGTCAAAACGCGCTGCCGCCAAAGAAGCAAGATGCAACCCTCGCGGGCAAACTGCGGTGCACATGGGCCGGCCCAGTGTCTCTAGACGAGATTCGTCGCCCATCGGTGCGTGCTCCTCGGTGCAGACAAAGATAGGTGCAAGGTTTCTGCAAACGATGGTGCCGCAGCACGGCTAGGCAGGCGGCAGATCAAAGAGCTGAATCAAATCGCGCACCGATTTGAGTTTCTCTAATTCCCAGCAAACAGCCAGGATGCGTTCCGCGCGGTCCTTGCCGTAGCGCGGCACAATCAGAGTGCGGAATTTGTGTTCGACCTCGCAGTCGGTCATCGGATTCTGCGCATGGCCGCGTGGGAACTCCACTTCACGAACTGCCTGCCTGCCGTCCTGGAGCGTCACACTTACACGATTTGGAATGCCGTACGGGTAGCGTGCACTCAGCGCTGCATCCCGATGAATTTTGACCTTGGCGACGAGGTCCAGTAGCGTTGGGTCGCTGATTCGCTCTGGTTCGAACTGGGCGAGGGTGACATCCCCGTCTGCTAGTGCGACCGCCGTACAGTAGGGCAGACTGTGGTCTGCCGTCTCCCTGGTTTTGGGCCGCCACTTTTCGGGATCCTTGCCGATGATGTCCACGGCGGCATCAAAGGTGTGAATATCGATGGCGGTCACCTTGCGGAGGTCGCCAACCTCGGGACGGAGCTGCAGGGCGGCGTCGATCGCGCTCTGCGAGTGGTACTCGGCCGGCCAGAATTTAATGTAGGTCTGCGTGATCATGAACGGCCGCCCATGACCGCCGAAGGCCGGCAGGTCAAAGGTCCCCGTCAGCAACTTCATGATGCCGACATCGCCCTCGAAGATAGGTGCCGGGCCGGTCATTCCCTCGGCTGCCAGCAAGGCGGCAAATACACCATTGCGCGCGGCGTTGGCAAAGGCGCAGCCCTTCCACATGCTCAGCTCGCCGGCGCGGGTCTGGCGTAGGGCCACGTTGGCGACACCGGCAAGCCCGATGGCATGGGTTGTGCGAACGGCGTCGAGGCCAAGGAGCTTGCAAGCTGCGCTGGCGGAAGATATGGCGCCATAGGTCACATGGTCAATGCCATGCTTGCGCAGGCTGGCCGCGTCGCAAAGACGGCACTGGATTTCATAGGCAAGCACGGCGGCCGCGATGAGATCCTGTCCACCCGCGCCGGCCATCTCGCCCACTGCCAGCACCGGGGCCAGATTGTCGCTCGGGTGGGCGGGCTCCAGGGAAAGGTAGGTATCGTTGTAATCCAGATAGCGGATGAGCAGGCCATTGACGAAGGTGGCCAATTCGCCGCTGCTGCGACCGCCGCCCAGCAGGCTTGCACCCGGTTGCCCCTGTACGCGTAGAGCGCAGCATTTGGCAATCTCGAAGGCGTCTGCGTCCATTGCTCCAACCGCCGTGGCGAAGGAATCGATGAATCGGCGCTTGGTTTCGTGGACCACGGGCGCGGGCAAATCGCTGTATTGCAGCAAACTTGCATACTCTGCCATGCGATTGGCGAGTGGCTGAGCCATTGGAATTTCCCTCGAGGCCTTTGGAAGAGCCGGGCGCCCTCAGCTTATCTATAGTTGAGGCTGCCACATGGCAGCTTCAGTTCGCACGGTCGCTGTTACGCCCTCTCATTGCCCGGACTTCGGTTCTGCTCGGGCGCCTCGACACCTCACTCCCCGACGATGCTCGTACCTCCTATAATCGGGATACTTCCAGATTCTTAACGAGGGTCAAGCATGGCCGAGAAGATCACGAGACGGGACGCGGATTATTCGCAGTGGTACCTGGATATCGTCCAGCGCGCGGAACTGGCGGAGAATTCCGACGTGCGCGGCTGCATGGTCATCAGGCCTCACGGCTACGCGATCTGGGAGAAAATGCAGCGTGCCCTCGATCGCATGTTCAAAGACACCGGCCACGTCAACGCGTATTTCCCGCTCTTCATCCCGAAATCGTTCTTGGCACGCGAGGAAGAAATGGCGGCGGGATTCGCCAAGGAATGTGCCGTGGTCACGCACCACCGGCTAAAGGCCATTCCCGGCAAGGGCATCCAGGTCGACCCGGACGCCAAGCTGGAAGAAGAGCTGATCGTACGGCCGACCTCGGAAACGATCATCTGGAATACCTATAAGAGCTGGATTCAAAGCTATCGAGATTTACCGCTGCTGATCAACCAGTGGGCTAACGTGGTCCGCTGGGAAATGCGCACGCGGCTATTCTTGAGGACATCGGAATTCCTTTGGCAAGAGGGCCATACGGCCCACGCGACCCAGAAGGAGGCTGAGGATGAGGCACGGCAAATGCTTGAGGTCTACCGCACGTTTGCCGAGGAATGGATGGCCATGCCGGTGCTCACGGGCCCGAAAACGGAAGGGCAGAAATTTCCGGGAGCCGTCTACACGCTCTGCATCGAAGCGATGATGCAGGACCGGCGCGCACTTCAGGCCGGCACCAGTCACTTCCTGGGCCAGAACTTTGCCAAGGCATTCGACGTCAAGTTCCAAAACCAGTCCGGCCAACAAGAATATGCCTGGGCGACGAGCTGGGGCGTCTCCACACGCTTGATAGGCGCCCTGATCATGACTCATAGCGACGACCAGGGCCTGGTGCTGCCGCCGCGCCTGGCCCCCATTCATGTAGTGATCATACCGGTTGGGAAAGTTGAAGATCGTGGACCGGTCGTCGCTGCCGCTCAGGAGCTGGCGACCACCCTGCGCAGCTTGCCGCCGAGCGACTGGCTCAATTACGACCCTCTCGTTGTCAAGGTGGACGATCGCGAGCAGTATCAGCCCGGCTACAAATTCAACGAATGGGAGTTGCGCGGCGTACCGGTGCAGGTGGAGCTGGGGCCGAGGGATTTGGCGGGCCGCACGTGCGTATTGAAGCGTCGAGATCTGCCGGGCAAAGAGGCGAAAGAGACGGGCGTACCGCTTGCTACGGCACCGGCCCGAATTGGCGAACTTCTGCGGATAATGCAGCGTGGCCTGCTGGAGAGGGCACTGAAATTCCGCGAGACGAACACCTTCCCCGTGGACGCCTACGACGAATTCAAGAAGAAGATCGAGGAACCGGGCGGCTTCCTCCTGGCTCATTGGGACGGTACCCGCGAAACAGAAGACCAAATTGCTGCCGAGACCAAGGCAACTATTCGCTGTATCCCCTTTGATCGGCCCAAGGAACCCGGCCGGTGCATGGTCACGGGCAAGCCGTCGGAAGGCCGCGTGGTCTTTGCGAAAGCATACTGAATCATGTTCGCGAGCCTGGGCCTGCAGGAAGCGCGTCCAGGTCGGGCAAGTCAGGAGGAGCGCTGCAGGGGCGCGTGGAATGGGCAACAATCTGCTTGCGGATCGATGTCAAAGAGTGGCTAGCACCTGAATGGCGAGCCCTGCGGTGTCGGGATGGTCGAATGCAAGATTCGCTGCGAAGCGCTCGCCAACGACGGAAATGGAGAGACCGCGGAGATTGATGCCGGCCACCGCAAGTCGACTCATCAATTCGAAGCCGATCCCGGCGCGGTTGTCGCCCTCGACGCTGAGCATGACCATATCACGCGCAGGCGCCAGTCCGACCTTTTGGGCTGCCTGAACTTGCTCGGGCCCATTGATGGGAGCAAGGAAGATGGCGCTGGTATCCAGCTTTCCGGCGACGGGTCGCGTGAAAATAAACTCCAGGTTGGCGCCGCTGCGAGCAAGAAGCTCGAGCTTTGCCGCGGCGGCACCGGGTCGGTCTGGAATCTCGCAGGTCCACACCTGCACCTTGTGCATCGATAGGGGCATGGCGCAATCCTTTTGGTTGGAGAGGTGCTGCAGCCATTATATGTACGCCAGCAGAATTCGGAGAGAAGAAAACGACCGGCTTGTAGAAAGGAATGACCTCCATGCATTCCCTGCTGCCTCGCGAAAGTAGCTTGCTCGTGACCGACGTCCAATGTGGCTTTACCTCCCTATTTCCCAATGAACTCCCGGTGCCCGGTGGGCTTGAGATCGTGCCGAAAATCAACCAGCTACTCGAGCGGCCCTGGTCTCGAATTGATGCCTGTCAGGATTGGCATCCGGCCAATCACTGCAGTTTTCTTTCCCAGAGAGATAACCTCTACCCTCCGCATTGCGTCGCGGGCACGCCTGGTGCGGAATTTTTGCCCGGCCTGCGCGCACAACGCTTTCACACCATCTGGCGCAAGGGGTTTCACCCCGACTTCGAAGCGTATGCCATCACGGCCCAGCATGAAGGCTTTTCGAAATTCCTCGCCGCATCCGGCATCCGAAACGTAATTGTTTGCGGGATTGCCTTGAACATTTGTTGCTTTTATTCGGCGCGCGACCTGCGTCGTGATGGTTTCAATGTTGTCCTCGTTGAAGATGCCAGCGCCGGAATCGATGTGCCGGCAGCAGGACTGTTCCAGAAGTCGGCCAAGGCCGAGGGGCTTGGCCTGGGCATTCACTACGTTGCTTTGGCCGAGGTTCTTGCTGCCGTGGGTTGAAGACCTGTCTCTATTGCCGATCGCTGGTTCTCGGGCGTTCGTGCCTAATGGTGAGTTATCATCCCTGGAAGAACCGCTGGGCCTGCTCAGGAACCCTTGCGGCCGGTGCGCCGCCGTTGGAGCTTCTGTCGTAGAAAGCTTCTGGCGGCCGCCAGGATTTCGGCATGATCGAACGCCAGAGTCGGCGGCTTCGATAGGCTGAACCAGCCAACTTCCGCAGCATCGTCATCGGCTTGAGGCTTGAGTTTGCGCGCATCCAGCTGGGCCATATAGACCACGCTGATGGTCCGCCCGCGCGGATCGCGTCCAGGGGCGCCAAACGTGTGAAGTTGCCGGAGCCGACCTGCCTTGATGCCGGTCTCTTCTTTTAATTCCCGGTGCGCGGCGTCTTCCAGGCTTTCGTCCATTTCTACAAAACCGCCCGGGACTGCCCACATGCCGGCAAAAGGATCGTGCTTCCGTCGCACGAGCAGTACCCGCGGCCGCGGCGCGCGCGTGACGATGACGATATCGACCGTCACAGCTGGTCTGGGATAGTCATAGCAATACTGCTGCTTCGAGCTGATTGCCATCGGATTTCCTGTTGCCTGGCGGTTGGCGCATGCGAGAAGGTGGGCTCAACTGCACCAAGCATAAGGGCAATGAACCGCAGCTGGCGCTAGGGGTCGTCACAAACTTCCAAATCCATCACTCTCCTTCTTCAATCGCTCATATGTTCTTGTCGGCTGACCCCTCTAGTCGGTATCCTTCCTATACCAGGGTGACAGAATTGCCATGCCAACAGTAGTAGTATGCGCGAGCATAGTCCCAGAGGAGAGCGCGCCGTGAGTGTCGATCTTGCAACCCGCGAGCCGAAAGCCGTGCTATGGACGCGCCGCCATTTGCTTGACCTGGAAGACCTAAGCCGCTCCGAGATCGAGACCATTCTCGATGTCGCGGAGGGCTTCATGGAGGTCAGCCAGCGCCGGCGCAAAAAGCTCACCACTCTCAAAGGGAAGGTTGTCGCCAACCTTTTCTTCGAAGCCTCGACGCGGACGCGCACGAGCTTCGGCCTGGCGGCCAAGCGTTTGAGCGCCGATACGATTGATTTTACGCCCAGCGGCTCCAGCTTGAGCAAGGGCGAGACTTTCATCGACACTGCCAAGAACATCGAAGCAATGGGCGTGGACGTGATGATCGTTCGACACTCGTCGCCCGGTGCTCCGCTGCTCCTCGCCCAGAACCTGCAGTGCAGCGTAGTCAACGCCGGCGACGGCGCGCATGAGCACCCGACACAGGGACTGCTCGACATCTTCACTATCCGGCGGGCAAAGGGCGTGGTGGAAGGCCTCACCGTCGGTCTTGTCGGCGATATTGCTCACAGCCGGGTGGCTCGAAGCAACATTCATGGACTTCTAAAGCTGGGCGCTCGCGTGATCGTTTGCGGTCCCCCTACCCTTGTCCCACAGGAAATTGGCCGGCTGGGCGTCGAGGTCTCCTATCGGCTGGACGAGATCCTGCCGCGCTGCGATGTAATCAACGTGCTCCGGATTCAGTTCGAGCGGCAGCGCAGCGGCCTGTTTCCGTCGATCCACGAGTACTTCCACCTGTTCGGCGTGGATACGCAACGGCTGTTGCGTGCCAAACCAAATATTTTGCTGCTGGCACCGGGTCCGATCAATCGCGGCGTGGAATTGACCCCGGAGGTGGCCGACGGCCCTCACTCGGCCATCTTGCAGCAAGTCACCAACGGTCTGGCCGTGCGCATGGCCGTGCTCGATTTACTCTGCGGACATGGTACCGTCGAAGAATAGAACGGCCTTCCTCATGAATACACTCCGTATCAGCAATGGCCGGGTGATTGACCCCGCACAGCACTTCGATCAGATCAGTGACGTTTGGGTGCGCGGCGGCCGCATCGTTGGCTTTGGCACGCAGCACCAGCTTCAGGCTGACATAATCCTGGACGCAACGGGCAAGATCGTTTGCCCGGGTTTGATCGACATGCACGTCCATTTGCGCGAACCGGGCCGGGAAGAAGATGAGACGATTGCCACCGGTACGGCATCAGCCCTGGCTGGAGGTGTGACGTCCGTTGCGTGCATGCCAAACACGGAGCCAGCCCTCGATAGCCAGGCAGCGGCGGAGTTCGTTTACCTTCAGGCAGCCCGCGCCGGCAATGCTAACGTCTTTCCCGTAGGTGCCATCACCAAGGGGCGCAAGGGCGAGGAATTGGCAGAGATGGGCGGCCTGGTGGAAGGCGGGGCTGTCGCTTTCACGGACGACGGCTCGCCAGTGGTCAGCGCCGAGATCATGCGGCGGGCACTCGAGTATTGCGGCATGTTCGACAAGGCGGTGCTGAGTCACTGCGAAGACCTCGATTTGGCACGCGACGGGGTCATGAACGAGGGCTTCGAAAGCATGCGCCTGGGCCTGCGAGGCATGCCGGCAGCGGCCGAGGAAGTGATGGTCCACCGGGATATCGCTCTGTCCGAGTTGACCGGTGGTAGACTGCACATCATGCACGTCTCGACGGCCGGAAGCGTCGATTTGATTCGCCGGGCTCGACAGCACGGCGCGCGCGTTAGCGGCGAGGCCTGCCCGCACCACTTCACCCTCACGGACAAGTGCCTGCGAACATTTGACAGCAACTACAAGATGGCCCCGCCCTTGCGCACCGATTCGGACATTCAAGCCATCATCGCCGGCCTCAAGGACGGCACGCTGGAGGTCATCTCCACGGACCACGCGCCTCACGCTCCTGAAAAAAAGATGCGTGAGCTGAATCTGGCTCCTAACGGGATTATCGGCCTGGAGACGCTGTTGCCGGTCTGCGTACTTGCCCTGATCGAACCGGGCCATCTCACTTGGCCGCAGCTTATCGAAAAACTGACGATCAACCCGGCCCGCGTTCTCAGCATCGACCGCGGCACGCTGCGCGCAGGTGCCGTTGCGGATATCACCATCATCGACCCCGCGGCGGAGTGGACGATAGACCCCAAAAAATTCCGCTCCAAAAGCCGGAACTGCCCATTCGCGGGCTGGAAAGTCCGCGGCCGCGCGCAGACGGTCATCGTCAATGGCGAGGTGCGTTACCAGTGCAATGGCGAAAGCTGAAACGCGCGCCAGGACCGGCCCCCGCCGCTCCCCATCTATTGACCGGAATGATTTTTACCGCTAAAAATCGCGTCGAAGGTAGGCTTCCATCTCATTGTCCAACTGTCAAAGGCTGCCGGCCCCTTCGAGCCGATTTGCCTTTGCATGGTAAAATGGGATAGGAATTTCCCAGAGCCTGAAATGCGCTGAGAAAGAGTGTTATGTACCGAAACATGCTCAAATCGAAGCTGCACCGCATGACCGTAACCCACGCCGACGTGGATTACGAAGGCAGCCTTACCGTCGACGTCGGGCTGCTGGAGGCGGCGGATGTTCTGCCTTACGAAGAGGTCCACGTCTGGAACGTGACCCGCGGAACGCGTTTTCGGACCTATGCCATGGCTGGCGAACGCGGTTCCGGTGTCGTGTGTGCCAACGGGGCGGCTGCGCGACTGGCCGAGCCAGGTGATCTGGTCATCGTGGCGACATTCACGATGTTGGACGACAACTCAGCTCGGGAACACTTGCCCAAGATCATCCTCGTGGACAACAAGAACCGAATCCGCAAGACGGCAGTCGAAGAAGTCGCCGGACCCAAACGCAGGTAGCCACCCTGCCCTTTCGCATTTTCAGGTCGCTGTCGTCGGACCGATCTCGCAAATCGCTCATCCGCCTTCTATGTTTCTCCCACCGCTGCCGAATGCCCCACGGGCACATAGGCTATCCCAAGAAACGCGTTCCTAGAGAAGAGCGAACCTATGCGCAAACAACTTATTACCGTCGGCCACAGTCCGGACCCGGACGACGCCTTCATGTTTTACGCACTCGCGCACGACAAACTGGACACCGGCGACCTGCGCTTTCGGCACGAACTGCAAGACATCGAAACGCTCAACCGCCGGGCGCTGCGTGGCGAGTTGGAAGTGACTGCCGTCAGCATTCACGCCTACGCTCACCTCCTCGATAAATACGCCCTCTTGCCCAGCGGCTGCAGCATGGGTGATCGCTACGGCCCGATGGTCGTTGCCCGTCGCGACATGCCGGTGAACGACCTAAAAAAGGCTCGGATTGCCGTGCCAGGCACCCTGACCACCGCTTTCTTGACTTTGCGATTGCTGATCCCAGACGGTTTCACCTACGAGGTGATCCCCTTCGATCAAATCCTTGCTGCGGTTGCCGAGGGCAAATACGACGCGGGCTTGATCATTCATGAAGGACAACTGACCTTCCAGAACCAGGGGCTTCATTTGGTAGTGGACCTCGGGGTCTGGTGGCAGGAACAAACTGGTCTGCCTTTGCCGCTTGGCGGCAACGTGGTGCGCCGCGATCTCGGTACTGAAACCATCCACCAGATCAGCCGCCTGCTCAAGGAAAGCATTCGCTACGCGCTCACTCACCGTGATGACGCGCTCAAATATGCTCTGGAATACGCGCGCGACATGGACAAGGGGCTGGCAGACCGATTCGTGGGCATGTATGTGAATGACTGGACGCTGGATTATGGCCCGCGTGGCAGGGAAGCTGTGCGCCGACTTCTCGATGCCGGCTATCGCGCTGGCGTGATTCCCAATCCAGTGGCAGTCGAATTTGTGGACTAATGCCGAAAATGAGAAATGTCATGTTATGTCATGTTAAAGGGGGGGTAGGCAGACAGCGTGTCTGACAAAGCAATAGTTCTCAAACTATTATTATGAAACAAGTTACGTCGCAGACTGCAAGACATCTCAAAATGACAAATGTCATGTGTACAAACGTGCACAATTCGTGGTTTCGCAGATCCCTTCGTAGGCTTTTCGTTTAACCGTGAGCCGGCGGCGAGCGCGTGAACAGACAGCGACCTGTCAGCTTGTGGTTCACGCGCTCGCCGCTGGCTCGCGGTTAAACGATTCTTCGCAATCTGCAGAAGTGGGAATACTCCCGGTCGTGCTATAGCGCTTCGTTGCCTGCTGCATCGCGAAGGGCGGCTTCGTACTCTTCGGGGGCATTCAGGTTTCGCAGCGATTGCAAGGTCGGGTCCACGTCGACCAATTCGTCCGCCTGCACAACTCGCGTCGGCACCATTTCGCAGAGGAAGTAAGGCCGCAATCGATTCTCTGCCAGAAGCCTACCGACAGCATTGCGCACGCCGATTCGATAGATAGCCGCCAGGGAATGATAGTACCCGCCGACATATGGCATGCAGATCATGGAATCGCCAAGCAACTCAACCAACCGGCCAATGAATCGAGGCTGCAAAAAGGGCACGTCGCAGGACGAGACATAAGCTGCGTCGGCCCGGCCATCAAGCGCGGTCAAACCGGCTAATAGTCCTTGTAGCGGCCCCCGTCCCTTCTCCTCATCGCGGACAATGCGCACCGAATCCGGCAGCGGCGGCACGTCCTGATCAGGTGCCGCAACCGCAACGATGGGGCTGACAGCTTCCCCAAGCAAGCAGACCACGCGTCCGAGCATGGTTTCCTCGCGAAAAGGTAGCCAGGCCTTGGGCCGGCCCATGCGCCTGCTCTGCCCTCCGCAGAGAACGATGCCGCCGACCCTTAGGGAATGATGCGTTTGGATTGCCATCTGAGAAGGCCCGCCGCACTGGAACAATCTGGCGGCCACGGAACAAGATTTAGCCTGGTATGGACGGCTTTTATGATACTGCCTCGGGACAGGGAGCTCTACTGAGCTGACCAGGGCGGGCACGATCGGTCCACCCGTTGATGCGGCCTTTCGCAAAAATGTGCGACGATCCGGTCGGTAGCCTCTTGCGATCCTGCGCGGGCCATGTATAGTTAGCGTTCACTACCGGCGTTTCTGGCGGCTTTGGACGGAAAGGACAGGAATTCGATGGGCTACAAGCAGACAGCAGAACATCGCTTCGGCAAGGGCTCGTATCATCAGATCGGGCTGGTTCGCGGCCAGTTCGGCAACGTGCCTATGGATCAATGGCTCAAGTTCGTGCAAAGCGCCGGTTTCGATGGCTGGGAGGAAGCAAGCTGGGAGCTTGATCTGGGCCGGTGCAGCACGGACGCAGGAGCGGAGGCCTACGCCAAAGAGCGCGTGGAGCTTGCCAGGAAGCACGGCCTGGAGATACTCACAGTCGCCTCCCATCTTCAAGGTCAGGCCCTTGGCGACGAGCCGAGCGCCAAGACGCTGCAGTTCACCGGCGGCGAACCTGTCGCGGCCTACAAAGCCTGGCGCGACAAAGGGAACAAACCGCCACGCACGAATCCGTACTATGTCCCGGACGAAGTCGGCAAGCTGATCCATGAGAAAGCGGCCAAGGATCTTGTGAACATCGTCCGACTGGCTCATTACCTGGGCAAGCTGCAAAACCGCAAGGTAGCCGTGCCGGGCTTCGTCGGCTCGCCGGCTCACTGCTGGAGCCATTTTTTTCTCTTTCCGCCTCTGCCGCAGAGTATTGCTGGACACGCCATTCCAGATGTGCGCACAGTCAGCCTCGAGATTCTTGTCGAGCGCTTCAAGCCAGTCCTCGACGCCTGCAAGAAATACGGGGTCACGTTCGATCTCGAATGCCACCCCAGCGAACGGGCCATGGGGGATCTGGAGTCGGCAACGGATTACCTGGCCGCTCTCGACAAGGCGGGCTACGCCGACGTCACCGGCTTCAACCTCGACGGCTCGCACATGGAGTGGCAAGGCGTTTCCGTGGTGCAATTCATCCGCGAATTCGGCAGCCGCATTCACTGCGCGCACATCAAGGGCGTGCAGGTGATTCGTGAACACACGCGTGCCGGCCTCCTCGGCGGCCATCGCCCCATGGGCCACCGTCTGAACGGATGGAACTTCGTCACGGCGGGCACCGCGCGCGACGCCAACAGCGTCGAAGAGATCATGATCGAATTGAACCGCGTCGGCTTCGACGGTGCGGTCAGCATCGAATGGGAAGACAATGACGCCGAGCAGCATGCTGGTGCGAAGGCAGCGCTGGCCAACGTCCATCGTGCGGACCTGCCCCCTAGCGGCATGCGCCATGACGAAATGCTGAAGGCCTAGTTCGACCAAGAGACTTCGGCCCAGAGCGCAGACTTGCAGCCTCGGAGCGTGCTGAAAAGGGTGGCAGACCCTTGAGGTCTGCGGAGCCTGGCTCCTTAGGGCCTGGCAGAATTGAGGAAACAAAAGCGGCGGAAAAGCGCCGCACTCCAAAAGTGACTTCTATGGAGTGCGGCGCTTTTCCGCCGCTTTTGGTTTTCCTCCCTCGCCTCGGGACTGAGTTTCTTCAACGAGGCTGGTTGGAGAGTGCTTCCCAAATACTTTCGAGGCTGGATTCCGCCGTCAGCACGATGCGTGTTCCCTCGCGCTTGCGCGCTAGCGAGTGCGACAACTGCGACGCGAGACGCGCAGTCGTTGCACGATTGCCGAACAGATGAAGGTCCTTGCCCCTCTCCAATCCTAGTCGATTCAGGTAGCCGCTTAGCGAGTCTGTTGCTTCGAGGCCGGCGCAGTCAATCGTTACGTGCCAGGCCGCCTTGCCGTCCAGTTGCATCCAGCCGGCGAACGCCTGCACATCTTTTAGGCTTTTTCGCAGCTCTGACGGAATTTGCAGGAAGGGCATAGCGCTGAAGGTAGCATCCAATGTCTCTGTCGAACCCACGATCCATGCTTGAGTGCCTTCGGTCATGTCATCTTGTAAACACTTTCGCACAGTTGGTTCGAAATGAGCGGCGTAACTTTCGCCGGCTGCGGGGGCGAAGGGTTCAGTCGGCATATCTTTGCTTCGCAGGCTCGTCACGATTGTTCGATCATCCGGGCACCAGAGATACCAGAGAAAGTCGCCAACCTGAAAGTGGTACATGGTTCTCCCGCGAGGTTCTTCCGAGGCTCGGGCTTTTAGCGATTCCCGCAGGCCGCGCGCACCGTAAGGATCGCGAGTTCGCACCACGCAAATGACTGGCGGAAAAATCGAAGCTTCGGCCCCCAATCCTACGACAATGTGATCGATGTTCTCCAGCTTCACTCCAGTCCGTTGTTCTAAGTCGGCAATCATAGAACCTGGATTTGCGCGGAACTCCGAGAGAAGTTCGCGGCTCGAATCCTGTCCCATTAGCTCAGCGACGTGAATGCCCGCTAGAACGCTCACCTTGGGGGGCATATAGGCTAAGGCTGCCAACCTATCGGGTCGAACCGAAACAACCCGCTCCAACCCAGCTGGCGCCGCAGAATCTGGATGGTCTCGCTGTCGACGTTTGTCGATCGTGTGCCAGGCAAAAGCCAGGCCAATGGCGGCCATCACGAGCATGATGGAGACGATTGTGCTGGCGACCGCTCTATTCGCCCATTGGAAGCGATACGTTTCCGTAGCGACCTGCTCTGATTGCCATGCTTGAACTGCGGGCTCACCTGAGGCTGTCGTGAATCTAGAAGCACCATAGGCTTCCTGATTTAGGGCTGGCAGCAATTCATGGCAGCGCGGACAGCGGATGCGCTGGCCAGGCACGGCCGGCTTGCTCAAGACGATATTGGAATTGCAATAAGGGCACGATAATGCTGGCGTAGTCATGCGCGCAGAGACCTCGTCTCGCCTGGTGCCAAGTGTCTCGTAGCTCAAGCTGGCAGCTTGAGCTACTACCAATCATGGCCTTGCTCCGAGCTACTGACCATTTAACAGAAAATTACGCGTAACTGCAAATTATGGATGGAGCGAGAATCCTTTCCGGCCTTGTCCGTTTCTAATTGAAGGGCTCCGTGTGGCCTTATGGTACCGAGGGAAGGCGGCTCGAAGAGCCTCGATGCTGTAACTGGCACGGCGGGCAAGGGGTTCGGTCCGTATTGACCCCTTCCGCTTCCACCTTTAGACTGACGAAACTGGGCAAGTGTTTACCGAAATTCCGGATAAACCGCTTTTGCCATTTGCGGAGGCGTTGGCAGCATGACAACCCAAACAGACTTGGGCGTGGGCTTTCTTGAGCAGCTTGGCGACGGTTTCAATGCATTTTCCGAAGCGGCAAGTCGTTTCTTGATGCGCCTTTTCGGGTCCAGCAATGAACGCGTTATCCGGAAGCTCGGCTATATCCGCTCCAACAGCCCCGACGTCCCTCCGACAATCATTCCTGGCTCACTCGTGGCGCAAGTCAACGCGCTGGAGGAACAAACGCGTGCGTTGAGTGACGAAGAACTCAAAGCACTCACGCCCAAATTCCGCGAACGGCTTGCGAACGGAGCGACGCTCGACGACTTGCTGCCCGAGGCGTTCGCGGCTTGCCGGGAGGCTGGCCGGCGCGCCAAGAACATGCGCCACTTCGACGTGCAAATCCTCGGCGGCATCGTCTTGCACCGTGGCAACATCTCCGAAATGGTCACCGGTGAAGGGAAAACCCTAGTCGCCACGCTACCGGCCTATCTGAACGCCCTGGAACAAAAGGGTGTCCATATCGTCACGGTCAACGACTACCTCGCACGCCGCGACTGCGAATGGATGTCGCCCATCTACCAGGCCCTGGGGATCTCTGCCGGATTTATCCAGAGCGACATGGATCCCGTGGCCCGGCGTCGGGCCTATGATTGCGACATCACGTATGGAACGAATAGCGAGTTCGGTTTCGATTATCTGCGCGACAACATGAAACCGGCCCGCTGGGCTGACCCTGCCTATCCGCCCTGGCTCCAGCAATGCCAGAAGGTGCTCAACTACGCAATCATCGATGAGGTCGACAACATCTTGATCGATGAGGCGCGCACGCCGCTCATCATCTCCGGCCCGGCCTTTACCGACGTCCGCCGCTATGCCCAGGCAAATGACATCGCGGTGCAGCTGACCGAGTTGCAAAGACAAGAACCAGGACGTTTCTTCGAGGTCAAGGAAAAGGAACATACCTGCCACCTCACGGATGAGGGCATCCACAAGGCTGAAGAGCTGGCCGGCGTGGAAAGCTTCTACACCGCGGGCAACATGGAGTGGCCTCACCTGATCGACAACGCTCTCAAGGCGCACCATCTCTACGGGAAGGACAAGAAGTATGCCGTCATGCGCCACCCGGAGACCGGGGAGCTGAGCATCATCATCATCGATGAGTTCACGGGTCGGCTCATGATTGGCCGGCAGTGGAGCGATGGTCTGCATCAGGCTGTGGAAGCCAAGCACGCCCGCGACGGTGTCAAGATCAAGGAAGAGACCCAGACGCTGGCAACGATTACGCTGCAAAACTACTTCAAGCTCTACAAGAAACTTGCAGGCATGACCGGCACGGCCATGACCGAGGCCAATGAATTCTGGAAGATCTACAAGCTCGACGTGATCGCGATTCCGACCAACCGTGCCCTCATTCGCCTCAATCAGCAGGACGTGATCTTCCGAACCGAAAAGGAGAAGTGGGCCGCGGTCGTGGAAGAGATTGTGGACGTCCATCGCCTTGGCCGGCCGATGCTGATCGGCACGACCGACGTTGACAAGTCAATCAAGCTGAGCGGCATGCTCAAAAGAAAGGGCGTAAAGCACGAATTGCTCAACGCTCTTCCCGAACACGCCGCCCGCGAAGCCGAGATCGTAGCCCAGGCAGGCCGCATCGGCTCGGTGACGATTGCCACGAACATGGCCGGCCGCGGCACGGATATCATCCTCGGCGGCAATCCGGAAACCTTGGCCTGGGCACGCCTCAAAGACAAGTATCCCACGAGGTTGGACGTACCCGATGAGGAGTGGAAACAGGTTATCGCGGATATCGAGGCCAAGGAGAAGATAAAGGAAGAAGGTCGCAAGGTCATCGAACTGGGCGGCCTACACATTGTCGGCACCGAACGCCACGAGGCCCGGCGCATCGACAACCAGCTCCGCGGCCGCGCCGGCCGCCAGGGCGACCCGGGCTCCAGCCGCTTCTACCTTTCGCTGCAGGATGACCTGATGCGCATCTTCGCGGGCGAATGGGTAGCCAACATCTTGACGAAGCTCGGCATGGAGGAAGGACAGGCCATCGAGAGCGGCATGGTTTCACGGCGTATCGAGGGAGCCCAAAAGAAGGTCGAGGAGCGCAATTTCGATACGCGCAAAAACCTCCTGGAATACGACGAGGTGATGGATCACCAGCGCAAGCGCGTTTACAGCTACCGTCAGGCCATCCTGGAGGGGGGCAACTGCAAGATTCGCGTGCTCGACATGCTCGATGATCAAGTGAATCTGGCCGCGGACCGCTTCATGGATGAGGATTACGGCGCGGCGGGCTTTGCCCAGTTTGCCTCCAACCATCTGGGAGTCGAGTTCGACGCTTCCGACTTTGCACGCAGCAACTTTGATGAGGCGGAAAAGACGGCTCGGGACAAGGCCGGCCGGATGATTCAAACCCAGATCAGCGAGTCGATGGAGGAGAACCTGGGCGCGGAAGACCCAAAGGAGTGGAACTGGAAGGCGCTTTCTCACCAGGTAAACACGCGCTATGGCTTGAGTACCAACGACCGGCAGCTCAAGCAAATGGGCAAGGAAGATGTCTCTCAATTCCTGATCGAGCAAGCGGAGAAAGCAGTGACCGCCCTCGATCTTAGCGGCGGCCGCCAGTTCCTCGACCCCGATTGGGGTCTGCGTTCGGTTGCGGACTGGACTCGGCTCAAATTCCAGATCAAGCTGTCGCTGGAAGACCTCACCGGCAAAAGCGCCGATGAAATCAAGCAGCTCCTGCACAGCAAGGTGATGGAGATCTACCGCGAGAAGGAGGTCGAATTCCCGGTGAAGGTTGGCATGGCGCGCTTCATGGCCGATCGCCAGCAGGTGGCAGCGGGGGGCCAGCGCTATGACCGTGAAGGCCTGTACCAATGGACTCGAATGCGTTTTCCGGGCGTTGCCGAGGTGCTCAGCGAGGAGGAATTCCGCACCCAATCGCGCGCCAGGCTTTACGAGGAATTGCGCAAGATCAGCCGGCAGTATTTCCCAAAATCCGGCCACGCGCAGATTGACGAGAAGCTCGATGACGCCTTCCGTGGTACCGAACTTTCCGAACCGGATGACGCCAAGGAGCTGGCGGAGTGGGCGCGCACCGAACTGGCCGTCGAGGTGCCGGAAGCGACGCTGACCGGCATCACAAGGGAAGCCGCCCGGCAAGTCGTGTGGAACGCGTTCGATGAACGCTATCGGCCTGAGATGCGCACCATGGAACGGAGCCTGGTCCTCAGCCAGCTCGATGCATCCTGGAAGAACCACCTGTATACCATGGATCACCTGCGCTCGACGGTCGGCCTGCGCGGTTACGCCCAGGATGATCCCAAGACCGTCTACAAGCGTGAAGGCATGAAGGAATTCGACCTCATGTGGGAGAGCGTGCAAGACAAGGTCACCGACACAGTTTTCCGCATGGAAGAGGAAGAGGCTTTTCAGGAATCAGTTTGGTCGATTGGGGCCACTGTGCACGCGGCGGCGCCGCGGCATAGCGCGCCCGCCAATGGCGACAGCATCCGCGGGCAGCAGGATGCCGCCATCACCAACAGTCAGAACAGCGGCAAGAAACTCGAACCGATCCGCAACCGTGGCGAACGCGTCGGCCGCAACGATCCCTGTCCCTGCGGCAGCGGCAAGAAGTATAAGAATTGCCACATGCGCCAGGCGGTGGGTTAGCGGCTACCAGCCCGACGCATGAGCGAGGGTCTTAATAAAACCCTCGCTCACGCGTCGGGCTCGTAAGCAATGGTGAGAAAGGACTCTCATGCCGTACCTGTTCGACACGTTTTATTTGTTGCTGCTGCTCTGCCTCTCACCCTGGCTTCTCTACAAGTCCTTGCGAACCGGGAAATACCGGCGCGGTCTCCTGCGCAAGTTCCTTGGAACGGCCTTCCTGCGGGATGGCGATGCTCCGTGCGTCTGGTTCCATGGTGTAAGCGTGGGTGAGATCCACCTGTTGCGGCAGGTGATCGCTCGCTTTCGACAGACCTATCCCGATTGGGACTGCGTAGTCTCTACGACTACCGACACCGGCTACCAAGAAGCATGCAAGCGCTTCCCCGATCTTGCCATCTGCTACTGGCCCTGGGATTTTTCGTGGGCCGTGCATCGTGCCCTGCGCGCCGTCAATCCGACTCTGGTAGTCTTGGCGGAGGGTGAAATCTGGCCCAATTTTCTCATTGCGGCCAAACGGCGGGCTGTCCCCGTCGCCGTCATCAACGGGCGCTTGAGCCCGCGCAGTTTCCGGAACTATTCGCGCGTGCGGCTCCTGGCTCGGTATCTTCTGCGTCACCTCGATCTTATTGCGGTGCAGACCGAGGAGTACGCACTCTCCTTCCGGGCCCTGGGCGTTCCCCCCGAGTGTCTGCACGTCACCGGGTCGGTCAAATATGACGGCGTGTCTGCCGACCGCACAAACCGTCAGACAGCCGAGCTGGGCAGGCTTTTCGACGTGCAAGAGCACGACCTCGTGTGGCTCGCCGGCAGCACGCAAGCTCCCGAGGAACAAATCATCCTCGACATCTTCGTTCGGATCAGAAGGCAATATCCCCGGCTCCGGCTCTTTCTGGTCCCCAGGCAACGGGAGCGTTTTGAAGAAGTGGCCGGGTTATTGCAGCGCTCCGGTCAGGCGTTCGTTCGTCGCAGTGGTCTTGCCAAACCGGTCGAGGATCGAAAAGCGATTGTCTTGATGGATACCATCGGCGAGCTTGGCGCACTATGGGGGCTGGCTGAATTGGCATACGTGGGCGGCAGCCTGGACGGCCATCGGGGCGGGCAGAACATGATTGAGCCGGCTGCATACGGGGCAGCGGTATTCTTTGGCCCGCACGTCTGGAACTTTCGGGATACTGCCCATAGGCTAGTCTCTGCGCGAGCGGCCTTGCAAGTTGCGGACGCGAAGGAACTTGAAAATGTCGTGCAGAACCTCCTTGCCGACCCATTGGAGCGTCAGCGCATGGGTGGTGCCGCGCAGCAGCTTGTCCGTTCTCAACAAGGGGCGACCCAGCGAACGGTTGAATGTCTTGGTCGTTTGCTGACGTCTTATCGCCGGTGCGATAGCGCGGCCTAAATGACCCTGCGTGATCTTGCACCAGACACATGTTGGGTGCCATGCTTTCGGGCCCAACCTACGGGAAAGAGTTCCAGGAGGCGAGGCCCGAAAGCATGGAGCGGTCGGCGAACTGTCCCTTTGCTTTGGGGCACGACATGCTTTCGCGGCCCCGGCAGGTAGAACTGGCTGGGTGCAGCCCCGGCTTGGGCCGCGAAAACATGGCACCCAAGTTCGATCGCTTGCTGCTGATCAGCGCACGCTGATTTGGCGCTCGGTTAAAAATGAATTGGTTGAACGGTTTGCCGAGCCGCCGGTACGAGTTGGCAATTACGGCCCACGACCACGCGTGAATGCACCAAGCATCGCTCACTGAGTTTCCCAAATCTGCCGATGCCTTTACCGCTGGCTTACCTCAACGGACAGTTCCTCGCTCAGGAAGCGGCGCATATCGCCATCCACGATGCTGGGTTCATCTTCGGTGCTACCGTAAGCGACCTGTGCCGCACGTTCAACCACCGGCTCTTCCGCCTGGCCGATCATCTCGCCCGTTTTCGGCTTAGCTGCACGTGCGCGCTCATACCTCAGCCCGTTCCTGACAATGAGATCGCTGACATTGCGGAGCGCCTTGTCGCTCACAACTCTGCATACCTCGGCCCTGGGCAAGACCTGGGTCTGGTGATGTTCGCGACGCCTGGCCCGATCGCGTACTACGCAGGCCAGGCGGGCGGGCCAGGCGATGGCCCGCCGACGCTCGGGCTGCACACGTTCCCGCTTCCTTTCAGCCGTTACCAGCGTCTGTTCGCGCAGGGGGCGCACTTGGTCGTCCCGGATAGGAAACATGTGCCGGCAGCCTGCGTCGATGCCTCCATCAAGCAGCGGAGTCGGATCACCTGGTGGCTGGCGGAACAGGAAGCTCATCAAATCGACCCGCGGGCGAGCGCTCTATTGCGGGATGACCTGGATATGGTGACCGAGACCGCCGCTGCGAACTTCCTGCTCGTGCGCGGAGGCGCCGTGCTCTCGCCGCCTCGTGCATCGATTCTTGGAGGCATAAGCCTACAAGTCGTGCAAGAGCTATGTTCGGAACTCGAGATCCCATTTGCGGAACGCGCGCTCAGCTTGTCGGAGTGTATTTCGGCAGAAGAGGCATTCCTGAGCAGTACGCCCTATTGCATAGCTGGAATAAGCGCAATTAACGGCACGTCGATTCCCTGGCCAGGTCGGATTTTCCAGCAATTGCTGGCTGCATGGAGTGCAAGGGTCGGAGTGGATATCAGCCGGCAGATTTTCACTAACCCGTAGACTTGCCCTCAAGTGGTTCCTATCTTTATAGCGTATTCTTTAGAGCGTGTAGTAAAAGGGGCGCAATCCCTCTGTCTTGCGCAGCATCAACTGCCTCAGAATTGGGAAAATCCTTGTTCGAGCCAAGGATAGAACCTCGCTGCACACGTTCTCACTCGTACCGACTCGTTGATGGTACGTTGCGATTTTTGTCGATTAAATCGGATTGATCGAGGAGTGCTCTCCGCCAATGCAAAACAAAAAAATGACGCGTCAGAGGGGCGTGTCGAATCGCTGGATCTGGATGATGCTGGCTTTTATGGTCGTGGGGATCATGGGGGCTGCCGGGGTTGGTTCTGCAGCCCCGGCTGGAAGCCATGAAGCTTGGGAGCCCTTCAGCTTCCTGAAGTACGACTGGTTCGAGAAAATCGCGCTGATTCTGAACGTCTTCATCGCCTTGGCTGGTCTCGGCTACGCCCTCATGCTGGTGAGCGAAGTGTACGGAGCCGACACGGGCACCTCGCGCATGAAAGAAATCGCCTTGGCTATCCGCGAAGGCGCCGATGCCTACTTGAAGCGCCAATTCAGGACGGTGGGCATTCTGATCTTGCTTATCACCGTTGTGCTCGTGGTGACGAAATGGCCATTCGGGGTGTCGGAAACAGCTGCCCTTCATAATGAGCATGTACAAATTGCGATCGGTCGTGGGATAGCCTTCCTCTTTGGGGCACTGTTTTCCGCCACGGTGGGCTTTGTCGGGATGCGGCTGGCCACTACGGGCAACCTGCGCGTGGCAGCGGCCGCCAGGCAAAGCTTCGGCAAGGCGCTACAAATCGGCTACCGGACCGGAACGATCACCGGCATGTTGACTGACGGGCTTGGGCTGCTGGGCGGCTCGCTGATCTTCCTCTATTTCGGCGAAAAGGCTTACGAGGCATTGCTGGGCTTCGGATTCGGCGGCACGTTGCTGGCCCTGTTCATGCGTGTCGGCGGCGGCATCTATACCAAGGCCGCCGACGTGGGCGCCGATCTCGTCGGCAAGATCGAAGCAAACATCCCCGAGGATGATCCTCGCAATGCGGCGACGATCGCCGACAACGTGGGCGACAACGTCGGCGATTGCGCCGGCATGGCCGCGGACATCTTCGAAAGCTACGAAGTTACGATTGTGGCTGCGATGATCCTGGGTTATGCCTCCTTCGGTCACAAGGGAGTCATCTTCCCGCTCCTCGTTCGGGCCATTGGCGTCATCGGCAGCATCATCAGCACCTACAGCGTGAAGGCTGGCGACAAGGGCGACGTGGCCCAGGCCATGAAGGCAGTGAATCGCGGCTTCGTCCTCGGTTCCATCATCAGCATCGTGGGCTTCGTATTCCTTGGACTTTTTTACTTCCGATTCGATGAAGCCTACGAAGGCTGGGCGACGAAAATTCAACCAAACCTTCCGCAGTGGGCACAACTCTGGGGATGGACGAGTTTTCTACCAGGCACTCTCGACATGCGGCCTGCATTGACATGTTTGGTCGGCATCATTCTCGCTGTTGCGCTGAACAAGTGTACGGAATACTGGACCGGCACGGAGTTCGAACCGGTCAAATCGCTCGCCAAGAGTTGCCGTACCGGCCATGCCACGAACATCATTCAAGGCATTGCGGTTGGATACGAAAGCACCGTGTGGGCTGTCATCATCATCAGTGCAGCCATCATTGCTTCTGCTCTCATCTACACAGAAACGAATCCTATTTTCGTCGCGTTCGGCGTAGCCATGTGCGGCATCGGTCTCCTTACGTTGACTGGCAACACCATCAGCATGGACGTGTTCGGACCCGTTGCAGACAACGCCAACGGCATCGGTGAAATGGGCTACAACAAGGATTCGAACAACCGCGATCTCCAACCCGGCGACGAAGGGTACATGAATCCCGAAGAGTACAAGCGGGCTCGCCAAATTCTTGCTGACCTGGATGCCGTCGGTAATACCACCAAGGCCATCACCAAGGGCATCGCGATCGGTTCCGCGGTTATCGCGGCCGTCTCGCTCTTCGCCAGTTTCATCGCGGTAATGGTTACCGGTTCCGAGGAAGGCATTAACACGCTCACGACAGCGGATTTCAATGCCAAGGCCGCTTTTCTCACGGTTGCCAACTCCTCGGTCTTTGTCGGCATGTTGATTGGCGGCGCCGTGCCGTTCCTCTTCAGCAGCATGACCATCCGGGCTGTCGGCCGCGCTGCTTACCTGATCGTTCAGGAATGCCGCATGCAGTTCCGCGACAAGGAGATCTGGGCTGGCACCAAGAAACCCAATTATGGCCGCGTGGTCGACATCTGCACGAGCACCGCCCAGAAAGAATTGGTGGGCCCGGGTTTGCTGGCAATCTTTGCCCCAATCCTCGTCGGCTTTGCCATGGGACCCTACGCGTTGGGTGGCTACCTGGCAGGCATGATCGTGGTCGGCCAGCTGCTCGCGGTATTCATGGCGAATTCCGGTGGTGCATGGGACAACGCCAAGAAGACGATCGAGGACCAGCCACGAACTTCCCTCACGGGTAAGGGCTCGGAAACCCACAAGGCCAGCGTGACGGGCGATACGGTGGGCGATCCTCTGAAGGATACTGCCGGGCCGGCCATCAACCCGCTCATCAAGGTCATGAACATGGTGAGCTTGCTGGCACTGCCGCTCGTGATCAAGTACAACATCGTCAGTGCAACATCGAGCGCCCTCGTGGGGGTGCTGGTGGTTGCGATCTCGGTGCTGGCGGTTGGTTGGGCCTGGTGGCAGTCGAAGCGCGAGACCGACGAAATGCGGCAGATGGACGAGGAATTTGCCCGATCCGTCGCGGACGAGACGGCCACGGCCAAGAGCGCCCATTAAGCGTAGTTTCCACGATCGGTTCACGAACTTTCGCCTGCTAGATAACATGAAGCCCACGGCTCCTTGGCCGTGGGCTTTTTGTTTGTGGTGCCGCTGGGGAGGGTCTCGTGGCTGGACTGATATTGGCCAATGTGTTTTTCGAGTCCGAGTCCGGCCGCACGGTCCTTCGCGCTATGCCTGTGCTCCTCGGGGCGCTGTGCGTGCTGGCCATCGCCTATCGGTACTACAGCGCGTTCCTTGCGGCACGCGTCGCCTCCCTGGATGATTCACGCATAACGCCTGCGCATCGTTTCCGTGACGGTCAGAACTACGACCCAACCAATCGATGGGTCCTCTTCGGCCACCACTTCGCGGCTATCGCCGGGGCTGGGCCGTTGATCGGGCCGGTCCTGGCGATTCAATACGGTTACATGCCGGGGCTTCTCTGGCTGGTGATTGGCGTCTGCCTGGCGGGAGCGGTTCAGGACATGCTCGTGCTCGCCGCTTCTGTACGCAGGGGCGGAAAATCCTTGGCGGAGATAGCCCGCGCAGAATTAGGGCCGCAGGCGGCAATCATCGTCTCGGCCGCGATCCTCTTCATCGTGGTGATAGCGCTTGCCGGCCTTGGCTTTGTCGTCGTCAAGGCGCTTGGGGGCGATGATATCCAGCTTGCAGAGAACACGCGGATTACGCTGCCGCCGCAACAGCAGCCGCAACACGATCCAGAGGCGAGCACGATCCAATTCGCCGTCTATCGGTTCCCAGGCGGCTGTCAGGTTCATTATTCCGACGGCGGCGCTGTCACTCCCCGCTCCGAACAGTTTCGCATCGGCGTGCCCCCTGCCTTCACCCTGAGTTCGGATGCGCGTGGAGCGGTTCTCTTGCCCAAGGGTGCCAAGGAACTGGTGCCCGGCAGTTCCTGGGGGACGTTTACGATTGCCTGCACCATTCCCATCGCACTGGTGATGGGCCTGTGGATGTACAAGATTCGCAGGGGCCGCATCGGCGAAGCGTCGATTCTTGGCGCCGTTGCCGTGCTCAGCGCCGTGATCGTGGGTAACTGGATTCCAGGATCAGCCCTCGAAAGCATCTTTTCCTTGTCCAAGAACGAGACGATCCTTGCTCTGACAGGATATGGCTTCATTGCCTCGGTGTTGCCCGTTTGGCTCCTGCTGTGCCCGCGCGACTACCTATCCAGCTTCCTTAAGATCGGCACGGTCGGCCTGATCATCGTCGGCGTATTCATGGCAAATCCGAAACTGCAATGTCCGACCGTCAACCAGACATTTCTGCATGGCGGCCCCACCTTCAAGGGCGATCTCTTCCCCTTCCTGTTCATTTGCATCATGTGCGGCTCAGTCTCGGGGTTCCATGCTCTGGTTTCCTCGGGCACGACGCCGAAAATGATCGACCGCGAAAGCGATATTCGGCCCATCGGCTACGGGGCCATGTTGATGGAGGGCCTGGTCGGTATCGTGGCCCTGATCACGGCCGCCTCCCTGCCGCCGGATCTGTACTACGAAATCAATACCAGCCTTCCCGAGGTGCCGCGTTACCAGGCCAAGCTTGACGAACTATACGCCTCCGTCGGCATTTCCGAAAGCAGGGACCCGCTGCACGCGGCTAACGTGGATAGCGCACAGCATTTGCCTGTCGATCTGGCGAGCGTGGAGCGCATGGTTGGCGGGGAAGCGCTGCGCGGGCGCACGGGAGGGGCCGTCACTCTGGCAGTAGGTATGGCGTTCGTTTTCTCGGATGC
The DNA here is from genome assembly GCA_035296965.1 of Gemmataceae bacterium. GTDB lineage: Bacteria > Planctomycetota > Planctomycetia > Gemmatales > Gemmataceae > DATGZX01. The sequence continues at coordinate 47,483 of DATGZX010000114.1, read as the reverse complement.
CTTCCATTGGACGGGGCTGCCGATCGAGGGGATCATGAAGTACTGGTATCACTTTGCCATCATGTTCGAGGCGCTGTTCATCCTCACGACCATCGACGCGGGAACGCGCATCGCCCGCTTCCTGTTGCAGGAAGCACTGGGCAGGGTGTACACGAAATTCGAACGCACCGATTGGCTGCCCGGAGCGCTATTGGCGACTCTGATTGTGACTGCAGGTTGGGGAGTGTTAATCTGGGCTGGCTCGATAAGCACCATCTGGCCCATGTTTGGCATCGCTAACCAGCTTCTGGCAGTCATGGCCCTGGCGCTAGTTACCACGCTGCTCATCAATACCGGACGGGCCAGGTACGCCCCCATTACGCTGCTGCCGATGCTCTTCGTGACCTCGACGACCCTCACGGCCGGTGCTGAAATGCTGGGCGTTCAATTTCCTGCAATCATTCGCGGCGGGGAGCTTTGGAAGGGCATTGTCAACATTGCGCTGACGGTGTTCGTCATCGCTTGCGTAGGGATGCTGCTGTTGCTAGCTGTCAGCCGCTGGGCAGCCGTCGTATTCGGCATGGTGCCGGCGCGCATCGATGCGGCCGCCGGCGCAGAGCCGACGCGACCAGGCTAAGGTTCGCGAAGCACGCAGTCATTTTGCCTGCGCTCGGAACATCTCCATGTCGTGCCGGCGAATGGAAACTCCCGGGAGGCCATCCTGACGTGGTCCCATCGAGTAGACGGCAAACTTGCCCGTTGTGGTCTCGGCAACATAAAGCGCGGCTTGTCCTTGAGTAATGTTGCCGGTAGTCATCATGAAATGGACGTTTTGACCAGGCTTGATGCCAAATTCGTTGACGAGGTCCACGTCGGCCCAGGCCACGATTTTGCCGATGGTTCGGTCAATCACCGTGCCGAGAAGCTTGCCGGACCGGTAATCGAGAAGCCAGACGCCGTCTGTCTGAGCACGCGGCTGGATCGCGACGGCCCCTGTACAAAGGATGTAATCTTCGAAGCGGTCATTGGCCGCCACCGCCTTCTGGCCCGGAAGTAGGTAGAGACTCGTCACTCCCACTCCCAGCGCGATACCCGTAATGAGCCACAGTAATCGGCTGGAGTACTTCATATTCGATCTCCCTGGATAAGCGAAGGAATTGGTATCGGCTGCCGCTGAATTCAACCTGCCAAGTCGCCGCGCACTATACCAATCGCCGGCTGCTTTCAACAACGGCGGTTGGGCTCTTGCACTCGACTTCGTCCAATTAAGTTGCAAAGAGGCGTTGGACAGGTAAGGAGCCAAGGCCGTGTGTGCTTGGCCGATTGGGCAGGATGGATCGGGAGTGAAAAGCGGCTGCCGCTCGAACCACTAAATAACCCTGCGCAAATCGGCTGATACTAGCCCGACGGGTTAGCGAGGTCCTCGCTGACGCGCCGGGCTAGTATCAGCGGAATTGTGCACCCCGATGTAGATCAGATGCTGCCGACCACCCGGACGTCGACGCCTTCGACGGTCCGCAATAACCGATCCAGAACAGGTCCTCGCTAACGCTTCGGGCTAGTATCGGCGGAATCGTGCACGCCGATGTAGATCACATGCTGCCGACCACCAGCACGTCGACGCCTTCGACAGTCCGCAATAGCCGATCCAAAACAGGTTGGCTGAACCAACGGCGAAACCATGGCCGCTGCGATCGCCCCATGACGATGTGAGTGATGCTGTACTCCTTCACGAATGTGGCGATCGTGCCCACGACTTCGCTCCCTTTGAATTCCATGGGGACGCCGCCGAGCTGATGCGCCAGCGTCAGCATGTTGCCGACCTGCCGTTGCGTCCCGGCATCGACGCGTTCCATCTGCTCCTTCGGCGTCTGGATGTAGACGGCGTACCAGGGAGCATTCAGCCGGGCTGCAAGGCGTGAACCCTTACGCAGCAATGCAGCGGTATTAGGGCTGCGTGAACTCAAGCAGACCATGACGCGCTCCAGGCCGCTTCGATTTTCGCCATTGCTCTGTTCTCTGCGTCGTCGGTCGAGCAAGTGCGCGATCTCACTCGAGGCCAGCTCGCGAAGCCGGGTCAGGTTCTCGGGAGTAAAGAAATTTGTTAGCGCTTGCTGGACACGTTCGGACGGGTATATCTTGCCGGCAAGAAGCCGCTCACGCAAGTCCTCAGCGGTAAGATCGACGTTTACCAGCTGATCGGCCATGCCCAGGACATAGTCGGGAATGCGCTCCTTGACCTTGATGCCGGTCGCCTGTTCGATGACATCGTACAGGCTCTCCAGATGCTGAATATTCAAGGTCGTGATGACATTGATTCCAGCGCGGAGCAGGTCCTCGACGTCCTGGTAGCGCTTGGCGTTGCGGCTGTCGGGAGCGTTCGTGTGGGCCAGCTCATCAACCAGGGCAACCATGGGCTTGCGAAGCAGGATCGCATCGACGTCCATCTCCTGAAGAACGACGCCGCGATACTCGACCTTTCGACGGGGGACTTGCTCCAGGTCGCCGATCAGCGCTGCCGTCTCCTGCCGGCCATGCGTCTCGATGATGCCAATCACCACATCCACTCCCTGACGCTTCAGACGCTGGCCTTCTTGCAGCATCTCATAGGTCTTGCCCACTCCTGCGGCAAAGCCGAGGTAGACCTTGAGCCGGCCGCGTTGCTGCTGGCGGATCAGCGTAAGGAAATGCTCGGGAGATGGTCGAGGATTCTCCGTGGACACTCAACCCTCCGGATCATGCCAATAGGCCGTAGCCGCATTCGCCAGAATGCGGGGGAAACTGTGAGATAGCCCGCATTCTGGCGAATGCGGCTACGGGCCGATGTCTCATTCTTGATGGGGCTCGGTATAGTCATGGGAGGTGAAGAGAAAGATCAAGATGAAGATTAGGAAGAGGAGCAGGAGTAAGAGCAAGATGTCAACCGTCTCAACTGTACCTCTTAATCTTCTTCTTAATCTTGCTCCTACTCTTCTTCCTCATCCTAGTCTTCATCTTACTCTCACCTCGAACCTTCCCAAAAACTTGACTCAACCGCCGGGAGTTTTAAGAATCAAGCAACCTAGGGCGCTAGCCCCCTGGGCGTTGCGAGCGTGCAGAAACTATCGGACTGTATGCACTGGTGTACCTCGGTGCGGTTTCCGAGATCACGCCCGATCTCCGCCCATAAGACACGCATTGCCGAACGAGGATCGAATTACCTGCGAAAACTCGCAGGGCGTCAGTCCCCGTCCGGCATCTTAGGATATCGTAATTTGGCTACTCAGCCTGGGCGAACTCCACGAGGCGCTGGCTGCGGTTGGGCTGCCGAAGCTTGAGCAAGCCGCGTGCCTCGATCTGGCGGATGCGTTCGCGCGTGATGCCATAGGTCCGCGCTACCTCATCCAGGGTGCGCGGGTGACCGTCGCGAAGACCGAAGCGCAATTCGATGACCTCGCGTTCGCGCGGGGTGAGCGAACGCAGCACCTCGCCAATGCGCTCTTTCAAGAGATGCTGATCGGCTGCCAGGCCGGGGTTGGATGCGTCAGAATCACCCAGAAAGTCTTCGAGTGCGCGCTCGCCGTCGCCGCCCAGCGGTTCATGCAGGCTGACAGGGTGCCGGCCCACCACGCGCAACGAACGTGTCTCCTCGGCCGTCACTCCCAGGACCCCGGCGATCTCTTCCACCGACGGTTCTCGTCCATGCTGCACTGTCAGTTCGCCACGCACTCGTTCGATGGCAGCGAGCATACCCACCTGGTGGCACGGAACGCGGACCGTGCGCGCGTGGTCAGCCAAGGCGCGGGTGATTCCCTGGCGGATCCACCAGGTTGCATAAGTGCCGAATTTGAAGCCGAGCCGGTGTTCGTACTTGTCGACCGCGCGCATCAGGCCTCGGTTGCCTTCCTGGATCAAGTCGGCGAAAGCTAGCCCGCGGCCGCGATAGCGCTTGGCAATCGACACCACGAGCCGTAAGTTCCCTTCGGCAAGCTCCCGGCGAGCGATCTGATAGCGAGCGCGCCGCAAGCGCAAAACGTCCACCAGCCGTGCCAGGTCTTCCGGCGTCGCCTGCACGAGGAGCATCAGATCGCGCAATTGCTTGATGCGTTTCGTGCGTTCTTCCCGGTCGGCGCTCGAGCGGCCCCCGGAAGCAATCTGGCGGGCCAATTCCGTCATCTTGGCTGCGTGATTTTCGAGTTCCTCGGTCCAGCGATCCAGGAGATCGATGCGCGGGGACATTTCCTCCGCCAGCACCACCGCCTTCTGGCTACGCCGCCAAAGGTTTCGGCGAATGCGCGCCTGGTTCGACGAGCTGCTCGACCGAAGCATCATGCGGAATTCGGCAACCGCCTTGTTGATCAAGGAACGCAAGGTGCGCACGTTGTAAGGCATGCGCGCCAGGATTTTTTCTCTGCTGAGCCCGAGGCTCGTGACCACATCGATCGTTGGGTCTACCGCCAATTCGCCGGCTTGCACGCGGCTGAAGGTGTCGAGCACGCGCGTCAAGACCTGCCAGCTCAGGAGGGCCGCATGGCGATAACGGCGGCGTGCCGTTTCCAGACGCTGTGCCAGATCCAGTTCTTCCTTTCTGCTAAGAAGAGGAATTGCGCCCATCTGCCGAAGGTACAGTCCCAGCGTGTCATCCGGCGATTGCGAGGATTCTCCCTCGGCGGCTTCCGCTACGGCGGCATGGTCCTCGTCCAGGAGATGCAAATCGTCATGGTGATGGTCGTCCGTCGGAAAAACGGACTCGCTCACGTCATGGCCACGGTTGCCTCCACCGTTTCCAAACGTGCCCTCTATCACCAAGCTACGAGCATGTGCGCGCGTTGTGCCGTCGGTGCTTTCCCTAACGGCGGCGCGATTATTTCGTTTCATGAAATATTCTCAGAGTGCCTCTTTGGTCCGTAGGTTGCAAATCCTTATGGCTGGGAATCTTGCTGCACGAGCGATGCACAAAGCCAAGGCCTGCACGCAAACAACACACCGCCCGCCCGACTCGTCCTGAGCCGGCGCTTGTTTCTTTTTCATACACAATTGCAGATCATCGCCCAGCCTTCACTGCTCAATTATATGGAAAGCCGACAAGGTTTTCCGTCCTTTCGGCCGCTCCCGAGCCACGGATTGCCGATTTCATGCTCGGGATGGATGCTTAATAGAGGGCGGATGGGTGGGTCTGTCTATGCCCGCTACATTGCAAAGGCGTATCGTAAGAGTTAACCTATGAAGCGCGGGCCATAACACCAAGTAGGGCTTCCGATTGCGAGGATTGGATGCTGACTGCCCAGACGCGCATGATCGCTGGTTTTGCCCTTCATTTCCTGTTTCCCGCTCTCCTCTTGGCCGAACAGCCGCCCAGTGAGCCGGCCATTACTGCCAGGGACCGGGCGCATTGGTCATTCCAAAGGCCGATTCGGGCTCGGATACCCAACTGTCGGAGTTCCGAATGGGTGCGCACTCCCGTCGACGCCTTCATCCTCTCCAGGCTGGAAGGCGCAGGACTCAAGCCAGCCCTCCCCGTGGATCGTGGTACCCTGCTCCGCCGGATTACCTTCGATCTCATTGGGCTACCCCCTGCTCCGAAAGAGGTCGAGGATTTTCTCGCGGACAGTTCTCCCGGCGCCTATGAGAGAGTTGTGGAGCGCCTGCTCGCCTCACCACACTACGGCGAGCGCTGGGCCCAGCATTGGCTCGATGTCGTTCGCTTTGCTGAATCGAACGGTTATGAGATCGACGCCCAGCGCACCCAGGCCTGGCGTTACCGAGACTACGTAATCCGTTCGTTTAACGAAGATAAACCCTACGACCGTTTCGTGACGGAGCAGCTTGCCGGCGACGAGCTGGCAGGCACCAGAGATCCCAAACAGGTTGCTGATCTGCTGGTCGCCACGGGCTTCAATCTCTGTGGGCCGATTCATCTGGTGTCCGGTAACACAGATCCCGAGGTCAATCGACAAGAAGTTTTGACCGAGATGGCCAACGGGGTCAGTGCGGCCTTTCTTGGTTTGACGATGGGCTGTGCGCGTTGCCACGACCATAAATTCGACCCCATCTCGCATGCGGACTACTATCGGTTGCAAAGCTTTTTTGCCGCGGCGCAGCCGAAAGACGTGGACATCGCCGAGCCCAACGAAAGGGCCGCTTACAATAAAAAGCTGAAGGAAATCGACCTTCGAATCGATCCGCTGCGTCAAAAAATCACTCAGCTGGAGGCTCCTTATCGGGCCAAGCTGACGGAGGCGAAGAAAGCACGGCTGGAGCCAAGCTATCGGCAAGCGCTGGCGACGGAGGAAAGCAAACGCACGGTTGAACAGCGGAAGCTTGCCGGCCAGGCCTCCACCCTGATCCAGATCACATGGGATGAATTGCTCGAGGCGTTTTCCTCGGCTGATCGCACACGTCGTGCCGCTTGGCGCGCGGAGTTGTACGACCTGGAGGCTTTGAAGCCGGCCGCCCCCGACCAGGCGTGGGCAATTCGAGACGAACAGCGCGTGCCCAAGACCTACCTGCTGGCGCGAGGCGATCCCAAACGTAAGTCAGGCGAAGTGAAGCCGGCATTTCCACGAGTCCTCGTCGATCCCCAGAGTGTCAAATCCCTTGGCGCGGGTTCCGCACGTCTGGACCGCATCGCTTTGGCCCGTTGGCTCACGAGCCCGAAGCACCCCCTCACAGCCCGAGTCATGGTCAATCGCCTCTGGCAGCATCATTTCGGCCAAGGCCTGGTGACCACGCCAAACGATTTTGGGCTGCGCGGGCAAGCACCATCGCACCCCGAGCTGCTCGACTGGCTTGCCTGCGAGTTTATCGACCAAGGCTGGTCGCTGAAGCATCTGCACCGTCTCATGGTGCTATCCAGCACATACCAGCAGGCAAGCCGGGTTGCCGAATCCAATGGGGCAGTTGCCGCGGATCCTGGCAACAGGCTGCTGGGGCATATGAACCGCAGGCGTTTAGAGGGCGAAATCTTGCGCGATCACCTGCTGGCCACGGCAGGCACCCTGAACCTCGAAATGGCCGGGCCGAAGGTCTACGTACCCCTGGAACCGGAAGTCTATCAGCTGATATTCACGGAAGGGGAGCCCGATGGTTTATGGCCCGTTACGCCGGACAGTAGGCAGCACACACGGCGGAGCATCTACCTGTTCGCCAAGCGCAACCTGAGGCTGCCGCTGCTGGAAGCCTTCGACCGCCCGGACAGCTTGAGTTCTTGCCCCGTTAGGCCGGTGAGCACTTTTGCTCCGCAGGCCCTGATCCTGATGAACGGGCCATTCGCACAGGAGCAGAGCAAAGGATTTGCAGCCCGGCTCATGAAGGAGTGTGGTTCCGACTCGGAGAAACAGATCGACCGCGCTTACCGGCTGGCATTCTCACGTGCCCCGCGCTCCGTGGAGTTGAGGTTTGCCCGCGAGTTTTTGGCCTTGCAGAAAGAATCGATCCTTAGAGCCATGGGCCCGAACGCGGCAGCCGGGGCAGCGCCCGGCCTGACGGACAAGCTCCATCGAGCCCAAGAGTTGGCGCTCGCCCATTTCTGTCTGGCCGTCATGAACTCCAACGAGTTCATTTACGTGCAATGAGGCTTGCCTGACCGGAATTGCCGGAACTAGGCCGCCGGAATTGGCCGGTCGTTCTTTGCCACTCAGCTTGCAGGGGGTGAGTGATGGAGTTACGCTGGTTGATTAGGCGCCCCTTGATCCAAAAACGCACACAGAGATGCCATAACGGCTTTGCCGGACGGGATGATTTCGGTGAGCGCCGAGACGTACAGCAAAGGCATAAGTGTCCGTCGATCGTTGTTTTCGGGAAGCAATTGCGTAAGATTCATGCGGGAGAATATCGGGATGCGTGACTGGCGTTGTGCATGGGCATGAGATTTGCTCTTCCACCAAGTCCGGAAGAGAGATGCAAAACGCGAGCTAGAATGCGAATATGCGATGGCGGGACGGTGGCCCTTTTCTTATCGTGCGAGGCATGCCATGTTGAGCTTGACGAAGCGCTTCTGCCTGGTGGCCATTTGCGGCTTGGCCGGCTTTACGATCAACTTGGAGGAGGCTCTGGGCCAAAACCCCTATTTCCAGGTTAGGCCCGGCCTTACGCTGCAGCAGTACACTTATAACCTTTCGACTGTTGGCAACACGCTGGCCCGGGTGCAGGCTAACTCACTCGGCTACAGGGCTGCTGCAATGGGGTCCTATGCGAATGCCTACGCGAATCCCTACGCGAGCGCCGCCATGTACTCCAATGGCTACGCTGCCGGAGCCTACAGTTCCCCCTATACGAATCCCTACATGTACAGCAATCCCTACGCCTACGATCCGTACGGCGGCTATCTGCGCGGCGGTGCCGATGTCATCAATTCGCAGGGTCAGTTCATGGTGAACCAGCAGCAGGCATTCATGATGAGGGAACAGGTTCGGCAGGAGACCGTAAACACACGCCGTAAGATCTTCGATGAATACCTGTACGAGCGTGAGAGGACGCCGACTCCCGAGGACGAGCGTGAACGATTCATGAAACAACAGCTGGCCCGCAGCCGGAATAATCCTCCGACCACCGAAATCTTGTCGGGTAAGGCGCTCAATGATCTGCTCGCGGACATACAGAAGCTGGCGGCCAAAGATGGAGCTAGCCTCCGCACTTTCGACGTTCCGCTTGATGAGGAAAACCTCAAACGTGTGAACGTGTCACCATCCGATGGCCGCGGAAACATCGGTTTGCTGAAGAACGAAGGCAAATTGACCTGGCCTGTCGCACTGAGCGGTCAAGAGTTCAAGGAACAGCGCGAGCGCCTCAATTCGCTGTGCCAGGAGGCGGTCAAGCAGGCGGAATTCAACAACGCGGTTGACGCCGGCACCATCCGGCAAATGATCGACGACGCCGGCACTGTTCAGAAGGAACTCGTGCGGACCGGAAGGGATCTTCCTCCCTCCCAATACATCGAAGCGAAGACCTTCCTGAACAATCTGGATTCCAGCGTCTCTGCCCTCCAGCAGCGCGACGTTGGCAACTACTTCACTGGCAAGTACTCGTTGAAAGGCAAGACCATACCGCAAGTGGTCAAGTACATGACCGAGCAAGGCCTACGCTTCGCTCCTTCAGTCCCCGGCGAGGAAGCATCCTACATGGCGATCTACCAGGCCCTGGTCAATTATGACCTGGCGGCCCAGCCGGCTGTGGCTGAACAGCGCTAAAGTCTCACTTGAGCCGCCGGGTTCCTTGAGAACTCGGCGGCTTTTTGCTGCGCACTCGACCTCACCTTGGGCTTGAGCTGTAGGCCGGGTAATAATGCTTGAGTTGGTCTCACTGCGAGTCGTCGGCCGTCGTCCGCGAAGCAATTTGCTTTCAATCACCCGCGAGCGGCTTCTGCTGTCGTAGCGCTCTCCCGCCCTTCGATAGAGATGTGAAAGGCTTTCCTCAGGCTGCCCAGGGCCTCTTCGCCACGGTCCTCATCCACAACCACGCTCACGCAAACTTCGCTCGTGCTGATCATGCTGATGTTGATCCCGCGTTCGGCGAGCGCCCCGAACATCCGGCGGGCCACTCCCGTATGGGTACGCATGCCCACGCCAAAGACGAAGAGCCGGGCGATCTTCTCGTCAGCCAGCACGTGGCTGGACGGATCGATCTCGCGAACCACGGCTGCCGTCAGACTCAGGGCTTTCGCGAGGTCGCTGCGTTGCACGCTGAAGGACAGTTGGGCGGTTCCGGGACCGGTGAGGTTCTGGATGATCATGTCGACGACGATCCCGCCACCCGCCACCGCCTGAAAGATGCGCGAACAATTGCCAGGGCGGTCCGGCAGCTGGAAAATCGTGATCCGGCCTTCCTGCGTGTTCATCAAGACCTCGCTGACGACGATCTCTTCCATGCTTGCCAGCCGGTGAGCGAGTCGAGCCAGGTCGCGCCCCGTCGATTCCTCGATCACCGGGGCCGGCCGCAATCGATAGCTGCTCGAACTTCCCGGTCCCGTCAAACCCGCACCCGGTCTTGGCTCGTCCAGTTTGAACGCTTGGTGCACGGCGCGCAAGGCACGCATGCCATCGGCCTTGTCCACGAGTACCGAAATCTTGATGTCTCCCGTGGTGATCATTTTCATGTTGATGCGTTCCGCAGCGAGTGCGGCGAACATGCGCTCGGCCACGCCGGTGTGGGTTCGCATTCCGGTGCCAATGACCGATACTTTGCTCACCTCCTCTCCGTGATGGATGGTCGAGCCCCATTCGCGGGCCAGTGGCTGGAGCAGATCCAGGGCAGCGCGCAGATCGTTTTCCAGCACCGTAAAGCCGATGGCAGCCCGGCCGGCGCTGCCCACGTTCTGCGCGATCATGTCGACAACGATGTTGTGCTCCGCAATCACGGAGAAGATCCGATGGCTGACACCCGGTTGATCGGGCACATTGTCGATGCTGACGCGGGCCTCCTGGCGCGCGATGGCCGCGCCGCATACGACCACGTTCCGCATCCACTCCGCCTCGGCCATGATCCATGTTCCCTCCACGTCGCTAAAGGAGCTGCGCACATGGATCGGAACGTGAAATTTCTTTGCAAACTCGATACTGCGCGAGTGCATCACACCCGCGCCGACGCTGGCCAGCTCAAGCATTTCATCGTAGCTGATCACGTCCATTTTCCGTGCCTGGGCCACGAGGCGCGGATCGGTGGTGTAAACGCCATCGACATCGGTGTATATTTCGCAGCCCACTTCGCCGTTTTCGCCGTGACGATCGTGCTTCATGACGGCTGCCAAGGCTACTGCCGTGGTGTCCGAGCCGCCTCGTCCCAGGGTCGTGATATTCGACTCCTCGTCGATGCCCTGGAACCCAGCCACGATGACGATCTTGCCCTCGTGAAGGGCCTGCCGCATGCGCTGCGTGGAGATGTTTTTGATCCTGGCCTTGGTGTGGCTGCTGTCGGTGACGATGCCGATCTGGGCTCCCGTGAAGCTGATGGCGGGCTGGCCGAGACTCTGGATGGCCATCGCCAACAGCGCAATCGAGATCTGCTCGCCGGTGGCGAGAAGCATATCCATTTCCCGCGCCGGCGGTTGATCGCAGATCTCCCGCGCCAGCGAGATTAGCTCGTCGGTGGTGTCGCCGCGGGCGCTGACCACCACAATCACTTGATTGCCGCTCTGATGCGCACGGATTGCCCGCCGTGCGGCCGCCATGATGCGCTCGGCGTTGGCCAAGCTTGTCCCACCAAATTTCTGAACGACAACTGGCAAGGCTAGGTACTCCCCTATCAAATCGACCAAGCGGCACCCGCTAGGCTGAGACGGCGCCGCACTTGAAAGCCTCCATGCCGTAAGGCATGATAGTGGCCGTGAACCCCGCATGCCAGGGCTGTGTCTCACTCCCTGAGACCTCGAATAGAACGCCAGGGCGGCATGTGCGGGCGGGACTTGCTACTTCCAGGAGCAGAGCATTTCCGGCCTGGTCTAGTTCGGGGTAGAGACCGTGCAGGTTTCTTGTTAGCGTGAAGGGATGAGTTGTGCAGGTTGGCGACTCCCTCACCGCACTTGACGCTTTTCACTCACTTCGTTTAACCGCGAGCCAGCGGCGAGCGCGTGTGCAGAAGGGATACAGCATCCCGTTAGTTCACGCGCTCGCCGCTGGCTCGCGGTTAAACGAGGCGTCCGCAGTAGGAGAATGGGTCCGACTTTGGCCTGCGATCAGCAGTTCGATCACCTGGTTCTGATAGGGAGGAACGAAAACACCACGTGAGCCTAGACATCACTCGCGACAAACTCACCGTCCACCGTGAACGCGCCTTTCTGGTAAGCGTGGCACTGCCAGATCGGCCCTGGATCAGTACTGACCCCCTCGAAGAGATCGAAGGTCTGGCAACGACAGCTGGCGCCGTTGTCGTTGGGGGGCTCGTGCAGAAACGGCAGTCCGTCATTCCCGCCACTTACATCGGCAAGGGGAAACTGGCGGAGTTGCAGGCGCAAGTCCAGGCGTCGGATGCGGACGTCGTGATTTTCGACAACGACCTCTCGCCGGCGCAGGTCCGCAACCTGGAGAAGGCCACCGAGGTCAAGGTCCTCGATCGCAGCGAGCTGATTCTCGACATCTTTGCGACGCGGGCCCGCACCGCGGAAGCCCGCTTGCAGGTCGAACTGGCCCAGCTCGAGTATTCACTGCCGCGCTTGCGGCGCATGTGGACGCATCTTTCGCGCTACTCGGGCGGCATCGGCTTGCGCGGCCCCGGCGAAACGCAGCTTGAGGAAGACCGACGTCTGGTGGCCCTGCGCATTCGCGACCTTAAGGAACGCCTGGGAGAGGTTCAGGCTCGGAAGCAGCGCGAAGTCCGCAGCCGGCAGGAAGAACACACGGTCTCGCTGGTCGGCTACACGAACGCCGGCAAAAGCACCCTGATGAATGCGCTGACCGGGGCCGACGTTTACGTCGAGGACAAGCTTTTTTCCACGCTGGACACGCGCACTCGACAATGGCATTTGAAAGATTGGGGCCGGGTGCTGCTAAGCGATACCGTCGGCTTCATTCGGGAGCTGCCGCACCATTTGATCGCGTCGTTCAAGGCGACGCTGGAAGAAACCCGGCAAGCGCGGCTGCTGCTGCACGTGATCGATGCCAGCAACCAGGCGGCCGAGGAACAGTTTCGCGCTGTCAATCAGGTTTTGCAGGAAATCGGTTGCGCGGATAAGCCCACGCTCTTGGTCCTGAATAAAATCGATCTGGTTTCCGACCGTTCTTATCTCGATGTGCTGCTGAAGCAGCATCCGCGGGCCGTACCCATCAGTGCCGCCAGCGGCCAAGGTCTGGATAGCCTGCGCGATGCAGTGATCCAATCGCTCAGCGCCGATTTTGCCGACGCGGAAATCGAGGCCGATGCAGGCAATGGTAGAGTTCTTTCATATCTCTCCGCGCACGCTGAGATCCACGGCAAGCAGTACCACGACAATCTTGTCACGATTCGCTGTCTGCTGCCACGGCATCTTCTGCACCACATTCAAGCGCCGGATGTGCGCGTCCGCTTTGTCGAAAGAAATGGCGATCTGCTGATGCCGTGAATGACTTGCCGGACTGGTCGCTCCGTGACGGGAAATCACGTCACGGAGCCACGCCCTTTCTCTCAGTGCGCCTCGGCAGGCGCGGCTACGCATGGGCAGCAGCAGTTCTTCTCACAGGATTGGCCGCGGACCCATTCCAGGAAAGGATGGCGGTTCGCGCAGCAGTCGATTGCCTTGCCGACCGGACCGCTAGGGGCGCATCCTGTCCTGGCTCCGCAGCCAGGCTGATGGCATTCCGCAAGGAAGAACATGTAGAGAGGCGGGTCACAGCAGGGAGCCGGACAAAGAAGGCAGCCACATGGCCCACAAGTCTTCACGGGGCGGTAGGTCAGCCATTCGATGAAGCGCTGGCAGTGATTGCAGCCGCTGCTGCAACAGCCTGGCGCTGCGGGACCTTCGGGAACGGGTGTGAGGTGGTTCAGCACCGGCGATCCTGCCAGCGCTGGAGTTCCGGACGTCGCGGTGGGTTGGGGAAGCTTTTCCTGTGCGGCCCCGTTGGACAGAGTCGTCGCCGCCGGGAGCACTGATTGTTGTGCGTTGTCCCCGGCGTGGCAAGGCGTCGTGGCCCATGCCAGGAATGCTGCGGTCAGAAACGCGCATGCTTTGTGCATGACTATCCACTCCTGCCCAACTTGGCGTTGAGAACACATTATTCACTCGTCTCCGCAAGTCCGGAGAATTCGTTAGCACTCACCAATACGATTCGGCATTCCCGCGCGCATTCCTCAATAGCGGCATCTTCGAATTCTTTCCGAATTTGCCGCGGGACCGTTAACCCATGCAAACTTGAGCACTCCGCCGTTCGTTCGCTAGATTGCCCATAGTATAGATGGCAAGGTCCTTGCTGGAACCAAATGACCATGCGGGACTCGGCAGTAGGTCAGGTTTCCAACCTGACCGGACAGATTGGGAAATCTGTCCTACGCCGCTGCCGAATCAGGCACGGTGATATAGACTCGACAACCCCCCATTCGATGTGACCATGACTTCTGTTCCCCTCAATCTGGTGCGGAATGCCGTCACTTCGGCGCTCCATCCGGCTCATTTCTTCGTGGGCCTGGACGCGGCCCTTGAGTGGCAGCACGAGGCACACGAAGAGATCTCCTGGGAAATCTTCAGGGGCCGGCTGCTCGATGCTTCCCAAACACGACTTCGGCAATCGTTCGAAGCCTGGAATTTGTTCTGGGGCGACGCGGCCGGCCGTTCCGTGCAACCGATCCTGGCGGTGAAGCTCGACGTTGCCAATCGAATGCTGCACATCGTCCGCTCCATTCATTGTTATGCTTGGGAAGGGTATCATGCCGGCGACAATGTCTACGCCAGCCGCGAGGTGCGCAAGTGGCTGCGCGAGCTGGTCGGCTCCATTCATCTGGATCGAGTCGGCTCCGTATCAAACCTTCAAGAAGAGTTGCGCTGCCTGCTCTTTCAGGCGGTTGTCGGCTCCAGCAGGTTGCCGATCACTTCAATCGAAGCGCCTCTGCCCGCGTTCTCCCTGGGCGAATTGGCTTATTTCGGCCGGATGGAAGCGGAAGAGCTACCGGCAGAATCAGGGCCCATGCGTTCCTATGACCAGCTCATCGATCGAGTATTGACCCAATCTCTGTCAGAGACCGAGACAGCTAGGCTCTTGGAGACGGTCCTGCGCAGCATTCCGGACCAAGAGGTTCGCTTCGGCGCCTCCCTCTTTCGAGAGCGCTGGCGTCAGCTTAGATTTGAGGGCACACATCTGGCGAAGGTCAGCCGCAGGCTCTTCAACGAGGTTGCCCTGTCGCCGTATACGGGGTTTGTCGACAACCTGCTGCACTTCCTGGCAGTGCAGGCAGAGGAAGGCTTATCGACACGAGAAGAGGTGGCAGACCTTCTGAGTTACTTCCTGCGCCAGACGGCGCGGCACCTCACCGCTTACGATCTCGTCACGTTTCATCATCAGGGCGCGAATTACCCCGACGCACTGATGCTCGATAGCCTGTTGAGAGCCTATCTGCAATTTATCGAATCCGAGCCGGTGCTGTTTCATTCGGAGCCCCATGACGACCCAGCGCTGCAGAAGAAAAAGAGAATTCGCCGTCGCGGCCTTCGCCAGGGCTGGCTCATGTGGCACTTGCTCAAAGGATTGCCTGTGCCGGATGCCCCGACGTCGCCAGGCGAGAACGCGCGTATTGTTCCGGGAGCGCACCTGCGGGTGCCCGAGGAGCAGATCCAGGTTGCTGGAAAGCGCACCAGGCGGCTCTACTTGGATCAGTCCCTGCCGATGCACGACCTGCTCATGGAGTCGATCGACGATCTGCACCAGCCGGAGGAATTGCAAGAGCTGGGCATGGCGGTCTTCCTTGATCGACCGCTGGGAACCGGCAAAGCGCCTGGCGAACCAGACCGGACGTTGCTGCTTTCTTATGAAGCCTATTCTCGCTCTATCGCCGAGCGCCGGCTGCGATTCCTGGCCGGAGACTTGAATTTGCTGCCTGGCCAACTCCACGAAATACATCGACTTTCTTTATCAAGAAAAACCGGGATCGCGGGCATTGCGATCCCCGCTGGGCGAACCGTGGAGCGACCTGGCGTAATCTCGCTCCAGGACGCGCTCAAGGTAGCGGACGATTTTCTTCTTCTGCGAACGACGCGGCAGACGCAGCAGCACTTTTTCGATCAATTTGAATTTGCGGCTCTCGGTGATAGCTCGAAGCTGGACCTCACGATCGCCGGCCCACGGCTCCTGATTGTCCGGGGCGGCTCGGAGGACAACGGTACGGCAGAGATCGTGACGGTCTACGACGAGCGACTCCAGCGCCGGTTGGAACTGCAAGTCGATCCGTCCCTTGGCTATGAATTGCGCAGAGGCGAGGAGTATCCAAGGGCGGGATTGATCGGCCTTCGGGTGTGGGAGCGGCGCGGTGATCGAGGCGAGTTGGAGGAGACAACTTTGGGCCAGTTGCGTATCCGTCCACAACGGCGGTCGGAAGTAGCAGATCGCGGCTGACGCGGGGCATTTCTGTGAAGTTCGGCGTCAGCCGCGGTCTCTCTTCCCACTCTCAAAAGAAGCTAGGCTGCATCTGGCCGGATGCCACATCTCTTGGGCCATCCTTCGTCTGCGTCGAGCGCCTCTCCGAACGGGACGTGCCGCTCAGGGAGCCACCCACGATTATCTTTGGGCTGGGCTCGTCCTGGCTTGCCGTGCGCAGGCGGATGGAAGGTTCAAACTCATTCAGAATTGTTTGGGCAGCCTCCGCCGCCAGGCCCGGTCGATTGCAGTCCCTGCTCAGGTGGAGCTGAACAAGGTGTTGCAAGCGTCCCGGAGTGGAACGGCGCAGCACTTCTTGCAGCAGCATGCTTGCCTGGGTATTCGAGAGATGTCCGTCTTCTCCGAGCACCCTCGCGATGAGTTGAGGGGATCGGCCGCTCGCGCGTTCCAGGTCCTCGTCGTGATTGAATTCGAGTGCAAGCACGTCGACCTCAGCAAGTTGGCCGGCAAGCTCGTCCGTCCACGAACCGAGGTCGGCGGCATAGCCCAGTGCGTACGGCGGCGAAAACAGGTCGCTCGCGATCTCGAAGCGAAAGCCGAAGGTGGCGCCTCCGTCATGCCGCAGAGCCAGCGGCCGGCAGCGCAGGCCGGGGCCGAGGGAGAATTCCTCCCGGTCCTGGTAGCCGTTCACCAGGTTTGCTTCGCGCATCGAGGCGAACGCCGTCCCATATTCCACCAGAGCCGCATGATGCTCTGCATGGCAGTAAATGGGAATCTGCCGGCGGAGCAAATGTGCAAGAGTCCGCTCGCTCCAGTGATCCGAGTGGGTATGTGTCAGCACGGCAGCATGGACGCCGCTCCAGGAAGCGCCCGCGGCATTGAGCCGCTGGACCAGCTTGCGGGGACCCAGGCCAGCATCCAGCAGGAGGCCGAACCCATCCACTTCGAGCAGGCTGGCGTTGCCTGCGCTCCCACTGGCAAGCACGGTGAAATGCAGAGGCATCCTTTGGTCCTATGCTACACGACGCCCGCGGCCTCGCGCTGCACGAGAGGGGTAACGGCCCCGCCGAAGCGTCCTGACCGTCCCAAAGAGTCGCGGTTATAATTACTGATGTTATGTAAGTTCCCTGAACTTGTCAGTGGCAACGAGGACGTAGAACTCTTGATGCACGATCCATGCGGCTTCGATCCGACCAGCCGGTGCAGGCATGGCTCAAAAGCCATGCTGCTCGAGGAACAGAACTTGTAGGGCAAGCTGCTAGCTTGCCGCGGTCTACGTGGCGTAGCGATGGCCAGACCTGCCGGGCAACGCCGCTTGTCGAGATCTTGACTGACTGCTAACCTTGTAATGATAAGGTTGCTCGGAGAATAAGCGGGAGGCACAAGCAAAATGGCGGACCATAAGACCATTCTCGTCGTCGACGATGACATGGAGCTGAGCGACGGGCTCCGCGCTGTCCTGGAAAAACATGGACATCGCGTTTTTCAAGCGCGCGACGGGCAGCAGGGTAAGCAGATGGTCTATCAGCACCATCCGGACCTGGTCATCCTGGACATGATGATGCCGCGCATGGGCGGCTACCCCGTTCTGGAGCATTTCAAAAATAAATCGGATGCTCCGCCCATTATCATGATCACGGCGAACGAGGGTAGCCGGCACAAGGCGTATGCCGAGTATCTTGGTGTCGTCGATTACATCCGCAAACCGTTTGCGATGGAACGTCTCCTGGAAAGCGTCGAAAAAGGGCTCAACGCCTCCGCCGAGCGCAAGAAGCCGCCTGCCGAGGGCGAGACGAAACAGTAGGCATTCGCTCTCCGGACACCTGCCCCATCCGTGTTCGGGATGCTTCTCCCTACCAGAGGAAGCCAATCAAGGTGAGCCAGATCGCGAAGGCTGCCAGTGTTTTGCTGGCTAGAGGTTCCGGTCCGGCCGAGCTTTTTGTCGTGCGGCGGTCCGCGAACTTACGATTCCTGGGCGGCTTCCTGGCATTTCCCGGAGGGAAGGTCTCCGCTGGGGACAGGGAGGTTCCCGTCGATGCGCCAGCAGAAAGGCCCAATCCCTTAGACGTTGATTCGGAGCGCTATGCAGCAGCCGCCAGAGAGCTGTTCGAAGAGACCGGCGCTCTGATCGCCCGGCGGGCGGACGGCTCCTTTCCTCCCAGCGGTTCCCTCCTTGATTACCTGCGCCGCAAATTGATGGTCGAGGAAATGACTTTTCCCGATGTGCTCTCCCACCTAAGCGTGCGCCTGAACGCGGCTGATTTCATTCCCCTGGGCAGCGTGACGACGCCTTCTTTCGTTCCGACGCGCTTCAATACGGTCTTCTTCCTGGCCAGGGTGCCGGACAACCAGAAAGCAGAAGTCTGGCCGGGAGAATTGGAGACCGGAGAATGGGCGGCACCGCATGCAGTGTTGGAACCATGGACACGCGGCGAATCATTCGTCTCGCCGCCGACCGTGCTGATCCTGCAGACGATCGACGGTCTGACGATCGAGCAAATCCCCGCCCGGCTGTCGGAGTTGATCCGCACGCAAACGGATGAGACGATTCACTCGATCTACTTTACGCCCGGCGTGCGCATGATCCCGCTGCGAACGCTCGCCCTACCACCCAGCACCCACACGAACGCTTACCTGATTGGCAGGAATCCGAGCTATTTACTCGACCCGGGCCCGGGAGATGCGAAAGAGCAGGAGCACCTCTTCGCCTTGCTCGATCGCCACCATGCCGAGGGCAATCGCTTGACCGCAGTGGTACTCACGCACCATCATCCCGATCACATTGGTGCGGCGACGGCGTCTGCCAAACGCTATGGAGTGCCGATCTATGCTCATCCGATCACGGCGCAGCGGCTCAAAGGCAAGGTCGCCGTGGACCGCGAGATCGAAGCCGGGGAGCGCCTCGATTTGGGCACGGCCCCCGACGGCCGCGGGCCCTGGCATCTCGAGGGGGTCTTCACACCGGGACATGCACCAGGCCACCTGGCGTTTTATGAACCGTATTATCGTCTGATCTTTGCCGGCGACATGATCTCGACGCTCTCCTCCGTGGTGATTGCTCCGCCGGATGGGGACCTGAAGGTGTACTTGCATTCGTTGGAGCGTTTGCGCGCGCTGGATTGCAGAATGCTCCTGCCAGCCCACGGCAGCCCCACGACTCGACCCACCCAAACGATCGAGGATTGCATCAAGCACAGGAATATGCGCGAAGAGCAGCTCCTGGCGGCGCTGGCCTCTTCTGCACAGAGTGTTCCGGATCTTGCACGTCAACTCTACAAAGGGCTGTCGCCCAAACTGGTGCGCTTCGCCGAATTACAGGTCCTCGCCGGGCTTTACAAGCTCCGGGAGGAAGGGCGGGTCCATTCGATCAGCGCCGATCAAACAGAGATGTGGTCGCTGGCCGACGCAGCGTGATGCTAGATAATCCTGCGAGAATCGGCTGTCGGCCGGACTTCCAACCCGACTTGAAACGCCTTTGCTTATGGTACTACTTGTGGTATCATCAGCGCACGGATCGGTTGCCGCCCGCGAGCTGAGAGAAATTGCAATGCTCGTCGTCACCCGCATCCCGACGCATCGCAACGATAGATCGAAAATCAGCCAGCGCGAGCGGCGCGCCTTCTTGACCCTCGTTCGTGACACGTTTGGAGGCTATTCTCTGGAGGGTCCGTTCGTGGGCGCTTGGGTGGCGGATGATGGCCGCGTGTATGAGGAGACAAGCTATCGCTTGGAGGTCCTGGTCCCGCCAGAGCGCGTGAGCGAAGCCCGTGAGCTGTTCACGCAGATGGGAAGGCAGCTGGGTCAACGAGCCATTTACTTCGAAGTTCGCGAAGCCGGCGAGATTATCGACCTGGATTGATCGGAGGCTGGGAGCATGTCGAAACGAACTATTGAGAACCGTGCCCAAGAACTATTGACACGCGCGCGCAATTTGGCGGAAACTTCGGGCGTAACCTGGGTGGAAGCGAACAATGCAATCTACGGCCCCGGAGGGCCGTTCGCACGGTTATTTCCGAATCCCAAGGACCGAGTGGCCTTTGCGA
This sequence comes from Gemmataceae bacterium, assembly GCA_035296965.1. GTDB lineage: Bacteria > Planctomycetota > Planctomycetia > Gemmatales > Gemmataceae > DATGZX01. The sequence continues at coordinate 27,493 of DATGZX010000114.1, read as the reverse complement.
AGACAAAAGAAAGCCGGCAAGTCGACCGGTTGATTGACAGTCTGCCCGACCCTCCAGTTGGACCGCAGCGGCGGGAGTACAGCGGCAAATTCAATGTACGCGTGCCCAAGTCGCTCCATGCTGCCTTGGCCAGCGAGGCCGATGCCGAAGGCGTGAGTCTCAATCAGCTTGTCTTGGCCAAACTAGCGCTGCATTTGCAATTGCGCTGAGTGCTGCCGGTGCGCCTCGACTCCGCCAGGCCGAGGAAAGGGCGGTGGCTATCGCGTGGTGTACTACGCCAAGATCAGCCAAGGCGTGATCTGGATGCTGAGGATGTACCCCAAGAACGTCGCAGAGCAGATCCCAGCTCACGTGCTGCGAGAGATCCGCAAAGAGGTAGACAATGGCTAAGAAAACGCGCGATGTTGGGAAGGAAATCCTCCAAGGAATTCGGGAAATCAAGCGCGGCGAATATGGCCGCGTGATCAATGTGCCCGACGTTGCCAAGACAAGAGAAAAGACCGAGCTTTCCCAAGCGCGTTTTGCCGAGTTGCTCGGCGTTTCGGTACGGACTCTGCAAGATTGGGAGCAGGGGCGTCGCGTGCCTTCAGGAGCTGCGCGGACCTTGCTCATGATTGCTGCGAAAAACCCGCAAGCCTTGCTCGAAGTCGCATAAGTACGCGTATTACTTTCTCGGTCAACAAGCTGTGCAAGTACAACTCCTGTTTCCGGCAACCAGGGGACTCCTACTCTACAGCCGATAGGGATAGTAGATTGTCTCGTTTTGAATCGGGCAAAGCGTAAATCATTTCGGCACCGCCACCGACTGCAGGTAAGCAATCAAGTCGGCGACGTCCTGCTTGCTCAGTTGCAGCTCCAGGTTTTCGGGCATCAAGGATTTGGCCGTTGCCTGGATATCGTCAATTTGATCCCGCAGGATCGTGTCTTCTGCCCTTTCCGCGCGCCTCAGCGTGATGCTGGAAGAGGTTTCAGCGGCGATCATGCCGGTAAATACCCTGCCGGTCTTGTTGTTCACCACGTAGTTGATAAACCGCGGATCGACCTCCCGGCTGGGGTCGAAGATATCGACCAGCAGCGTCTCGGGCGTTTTATTCCTTAGCGCTGACAGTAGGTCCGGCCCGACCTCGACGCCGACGTCTTCGAGTCGATGACAGGTAGAGCATGTTTTCTTGAACACCGCTTTTCCCTTCACGGCGTCCACCTTAAGGTCGAGCGCTGCGCGGTAATCATTGATGACTTTCTGCCGATCCGAATTCAGCTGGCCGGCCAGCAAGGTTGTCGCTCTGCCACGCACCTTTACATCGGGATGCTGGCGCAACTGCGTGAGGCGGAATGGCTCCAGTTGTCCAAGCAATACTTTCTTTTGCTCGATGGCATTCAACAGGTGTGCCACCCTGTCCGGTTGGGCAAAGATCGCTTCGAGCACCTCCCGGCGGACGATAGGACTGTAGCTTCCCCACGCCGCCAGAAGCATCTCGGGAATCTGTGCATTCTCGTGAAGCGACAAGGCCCGGATTGCTGCCAGTTGCAGTTCGGTCGGATAACGGGTCCCCAGGAAATCCCGAAGCACAGCGGCAGCAGTCGCGAACGGGCCATAGCCGAGCAGACGCGCGGCCGCAACCCGGTCAGCGACGCTCGTCTTTTCATTCTGCGCCGTCGCCGCGGCGCGGTCGAAAAGCGGCTTGGTCTGCTCCAAGGGCTCCTTAAGCGTTCCAGGCCGCTCCCAAAGCTTGCTCAAGCTGTGCGGCGTATTCTGCAAGCCCTGTCCAAGGCCTTCAATGATGGCCACCTGCCATGCCTGAGGCTTGCCCTCGCGCGGAACAGCGAGATGCAGGGCACGTGCCAGCTCGGCATCGCTGGCCCTGGCACCGACCATGGCGGCGAGCCGAATGAACAGTTGCAGATGCGACTGCTTGTCATGCTTGACGAACTCGCGGTCTTCAGCCAGCGAGTCCAGCAAACCAGGCGCGGATCGACTGCTCGAGCTGAGCACAGCCAGCTGCGTCCAGGGATCCTCAACATCGCGGCGCACGATTTTGGCCAGCGCCTCCGTGAATTCAGGAGCGTTTGCTTCGCCCATCGTGAATGCCAGCTGGAAACGCACCTTGGGTGAGGGATCGTCGGCCAGAGCCACCACGGCGCTGCGCAGACTTGTTGATGCCGCCAGCCGATCCTCAGCCAGTCGCAGGGCTTGTTCGCGGACGCCGGGCTCTGAGTCTTTCAGCGCGTGCTCGATGAGCGTGGTGTCCAGAGCCCTGAGCCCGGATAGCGTCCAGAGCGCATGCGCACGACCCTGAGGCGACAGTGATTCGCTCGCCAGCTTCACAAGGGCCTCGGTAACGGATTTGTCTTGTCGTTCGACCAGAAGGCGCTGGGCAGTCAAGCGCCACCAGACGTTGGCATCCGCCAGGTACTGCACGAGTTCAGCACTCGGCGCCTTCCGCAGCGAGGGCTTCTTGCGGGCCTGGAAGCCTTCCGGCACGATCCGCCAGATCCTGCCGCGACCCCGGCTCTGGAGATTGAGCCTCCGCTTGATGTCCTCCGGTAGTGATAGAGGCGTCTCAATAACTTCCCGGTAGAAATCGACGACATAGAGGGCACCGTCCGGACCAATGCTGAGGTTCACCGGCCGGAACCAATTATCGGTCGATGCCAGGAACTCGTGATCAGGCTCGGCACGCTTGGCGACGTAGGTCGCGCCATTCTCTTCGAGAATGTCGCGATGCACGAGATTGTTCGCCGGGTCGCAGATAAAGGTGTTGCCACGGTAAGCCTTCGGGAAGAGATCGGCAGTGTAAACCACGGGGCTGCACCCAGAGGTGATGTAGCCGCCGGGCACGAGTTCCGTAGAGGGGTAGCGTCGTGGGTCGGGTCCCGTCGCCCGGCGCCGCGTGCGCTCGACGCGCCAGGCTTCGAAAGGACTGATGCGATAAACCTTGCAAGCCGGCTCGTGATCGGGAATGTCCAGTGTCACGGCACTGACCGGCAAGGCTGGATTCCGCTGCAAATAGTGGTCGGGAAGAATGATGTGGCGCAGATGCTGGTTATTGGTGTTGGTGAACCAGTGCTCCCAGTCGTCGGCTGCCTGACCAAATTGACCGCCGCCCGAGGCCGGTTGCAGGCTGCCGGGCAGTTCCGGATGGAAGCGGACGCTGCGGCCGCGCAGCTCGATGGGCGTGTCGGTTGGCCTTTCAACAGAGTGGACGGTGCTCGGATTGATGCCCGCGCAGCCATAGACCCAGTTGTCGATGCCCCATTGCAAGCTGTTGATCAGTTGCTGAATATTCTTCAGGCCAAAGCCCGTGTACAGCGAATGCTGCCGGTCCGCCCGGCCTGTCCCCTTGGTATCTTCGAAGAAGAGAATATCCGGAGCAACGGCCGCAAGGAGCCCACCTTTCCAGGGCATGACCGAAGTTGGGAACCGCAGGCCCTCGGCGAAGGTCGTACAGTGCTCGTAGAAGCCATCGCCGTCGCGGTCCTCAAGCATCTTGATCTTTCCTGAGTGCACTGGCCCCGTGGCGACACCGGCATTCGGGTAACCGGGCATCTCGGCGACGAACAACCGGCCCTCTTCATCAAAGGCGATGGCCACCGGATCGACGATGTTCGGCTCAGAGGTGACCAGCTCCGCCCGAAAACCCTTGGGAAGGTGGAAGGTGGCCAATTCCTCCTTCGGCGTGAGAGCGGCTGGTCCCGCCAGCGAGTTGCCGCCCGTTTGGCTCGGCGCTGCCTTGTGGTCCAAAAACAGCAGTCCCGAGGCGGCCAAGACCTGTAGTCCAACAATCAGCCTTATCGAAGGGAAACACCGCCTCATTCGTCACTCCTACTTTAGATTCGGGGCCCGGCCGCGCAACAAATCGTGTTCTCTGGTGCCGGCAAGGCTTGCCGCTTTGTATCCTGCAAAGTGTAATCATCATCATGGACGGCAGCAACCAACCCGTTGACGGCCACCGCGAGTCTTATCCTACCAGTTGGGGTACACATGTTGAGAACTCTCTTCCTCCTGGGACCGTTTTTCCTGACCGCGAGCGACACCGGGACCGTTCGCGCTGCTGCGGCCAAGGCGGGCGGCAATGCGCCGGATGTCATCCTCATCAATGGGAAGATCTGGACGGTCTGTCGTGCGCAGCCGGAAGCCGAGGCAATCGCCATCTGGCGAGACCGCATCGTGGCAGTCGGGCCCACCGAGGAGGTTCGGACTCTCGCGGGCAAAGGCACGCGTATCATCGACCTCCAGGGCCGCCGCGTGGTCCCTGGGTTCTACGACAGTCATATTCACCTGCTGGGATCAGGGCAGCGCCTGAGCCAGGTGGCGCTCAAGGATGCCGCGGACGAAGCGGAATTTGGCCGCCGGCTACGTGAATTCGACCGAAAACTGCCACGGGAGCGCTGGCTGCTGGGCGGCGACTGGGACCACGATCGCGCTCTGAGCGGTCAATTGCCCACTGCCGAGTTAATCGATAAGTATGTGCCCAACCGACCTGTCTTCCTGCGCCGCTACGATGGTCACATGGCGGTGGTCAACAGCCGTGTCTTGCACATGGCGGGCATTACTGCGAAGACGCCCGACCCGGCCGGCGGTGTGATCTATCGCAAAACGGGCTCGCGGGAACCAACCGGCCTCCTGCGCGACAATGCCATGAGCCTTGTGTCCGGGCTGATCCCGGCCTCATCCGAAACCGAGATCACCGAGGCCGTGCGTGCCGCCCTGGTGGAAGCCAGCCAGGCAGGCGTAACCAGCGCCCAGGACATGGACGGGGGCTCTGCCGGCAGTCGGCGCACGCTCTTTCGCCTCTATCAGCAACTGGCGCACTCGGGGCTGTTGACGCTGCGTATCGATCTGCGCTGGCCGCTTGCCGACTGGCAGCAGCTTGCGCAACTGGGCGCTGAGACGGGACTCGGCGACGACTGGGTCAAGATCGGCGGCCTCAAAGGCTTTGCCGACGGCTCCCTGGGCTCGAGCACGGCAAAGATGTTTGAGCCCTATCTCAACGAGCCCGGCAGCACCGGCATCTACGTCACGCCGCTCAACAAGATGCGCGAATATGTGCTCGGGGCCGATCGGGCAGGCCTGTCGGTTGCCGTACATGCTATCGGCGACCGGGCCAACGCCGAAATGCTCGATATTTTCGCCGAGGCAATCAAGGAAAATGGCGCGCGCGATCACCGGTTCAGGATCGAGCACGCCCAGCATCTTCGGCCGCAGGACGTTGCGCGGTTTCGCCAGATTGGCGTCATTGCCTCGATGCAGCCGTTCCACGTTATCGATGACGGCCGTTGGGCCGAAGGACGCATTGGCCCTGCCCGCTGCGCATCCAGCTATGCCTACCGTTCCCTGCTGGATGCTGGCGCCAAGTTAGCCTTCGGCACAGATTGGTCGGTCGCGCCCCTCAACCCTTTGCTCGGCATTGATGCCGCGGTTAATCGCCGGCCGCTGGATAACAAGCATTCCGAAGGTTGGTTCCCGCAGCAAAAAATCACGGTCGCAGAAGCGCTCGAGGCATACACGCTAACGTCTGCATACGCCGGCTTCGAAGAGAAAGATCGCGGCTCGCTCGAACCAGGCAAGCTGGCGGACCTGGTCGTCCTGTCGCGGGACATCCTTTCGGAGGGAGAACGCGATCATCTTGCCCAATGCGAAGTCGTGATGACGGTCGTTGGCGGAAGGATCGTTTACAAGAAAGACAAGTAAGCAAGCACGCGCATGGGTGATTGAGAGATTACCCCTCGTGCGGAGTGGCCGGAGGAGACATTTATGAAACATCCTGCCGAAGAAAACGCGCTCGCGGAGACCTGCACGCAACCGGGCTGTTGCGACGGGCCGAGCCGCCGGGAGTTCCTTGGCAACGTGGCCATCAGCGGAGCTGCCTTGGCTCCCGGCCTCTCGGCGCTGGCGGGGCCATTCGAGACAGCAGATTTCGACAAGCTCGTACCCGCCGATAAGAAACTTCATCCCGAGTGGTTGCGTTCGCTCGTTGAGCGCGGTACGCCCACGGTCTACCGCGGTGCCGAGCTGGAAAACATCGGTATGCCCGTCGGCGGCCTCTGCGCCGGCCAGCTCTACCTAGGCGGCGACGGTAGGCTATGGCACTGGGACATCTTCAACGTTCCGCAGGCCTCGAATTTCGGCGACTGGCAAGGCCCTAACTATGCCCACGTGCCAAAACCGACCTATCCCATCGGACAAGGGTTTGCACTCCATGTCACGGCTGAGGGAAAGACATCGGTCCGGCCGCTCGACCGCAGAGGCTTCAGCGACATCCGTTTTCGCGGGCAATATCCCATCGGCTTCGTCGAGTACCGCGACGCTCAGCTACCGGTCGTGGTGGAATTGCAGGCCTATTCTCCCTTCATTCCGCTTCATGTGCAGGATTCGTCGCTGCCGGCCACGGTGATGCATTACACGGTTCAGAATACGAGCGACCACCCCGTCGAAGTTGAGCTTGCAGGCTGGCTGGAGAATGCCGTGTGCCTGGGCAGCGGCCAGAACGATGCAGGCACGCGCCGCAATCGCATCGTGCACGAACCGGAGCTGACCCTTCTGCATTGCACTGCCGAATCCCCGCCGAAGAAGCAGCCAGCCGAAAAGCGGCCTGACCTTCTCTTCGAAGATTTCGAAAAGGACAGCTACGAAGGCTGGAAGGTGGAAGGCAAGGCGTTTGGACACGCGCCCGTCCGTCGCTCGGCAGTGTTTCCTTACCAGGGCGACCTTGGCGGCAAGGGCGACCGCGTGGTCAATTCTCACGCATCGGCCCCGGGCAACGACGTGGTGCAGCGCGACGCTCAGACCGGAAAACTCACGAGTAAGTCCTTCACCATTGAAAGAAACTACATCAACTTCTTCATCGGCGGCGGCGCTCACCCCGGCAAGACCTGCCTCAACCTGGTGGTGAATGGGAAGGTAGCGCGCTCCGCCACCGGCCGGAACGAAAACCACATGCACGGCGCCACGTTTGACGTCAGCGCCCTGCAGGGCCAGCACGCGGTCCTCGAAATCGTTGATGCCGAGAAAGGCCCCTGGGGCAACATAGGCATCGATGACATCGTGTTCAGCGACGTACCGCGCGCGCCGTTCATCCTTGAAAAGCAGGCGGATTATGGATCGCTGGCGTTGGCTCTTCTGGGCAAGGCCGAGGGGACGTTTGCTTTTGCCTGGGTGCCTGTTAAAGGCTCGCCCGCTCAGGCGATCTTTGCCGGCGAGCGCCACCGAGCCGCGCAAGAGGCCGCCGAGCCGTTTGGCCGCAGATTGTGCGGCGGGCTAGGACGGAAATGGAGATTACAACCTGGAGAAAAGGCTGAGGCGATCTTCCTGATCACCTGGTACTTCCCTGCCCTGCCCCGCGGCCGCTTCGATCGCCTCACCGGCTCCGGATCACTGCAGCGTTCCTACGCCGCTCATTTCGGCTCGGCGGCTGAGGTTAGCAGGCACGTCGCCCGCAGGTTCACTGAGCTGTCCGGTCAAACCAAGCTCTGGCACAAGACCTGGTATAACTCGACGTTGCCCTACTGGTTGCTGGATCGCACCTTCCTGACGATTTGCAATTTGGCGACGGCCATGGCGTACCAATTCACCAATGGCCGCTTCTATGCCTATGAAGGCACCTATTGCTGCGACGGCACCTGTACCCACGTCTGGCACTACGCGCACGCCCCAGCCAGGATCTTTCCACAGCTCGAACGAACGACGCGCGACAAGGTCGATTTTGGTATCGCGTTCCACGCCGATACTGGGGCCATGGATTACCGGGCGGAGTACGACCGCCGGGTGGCCCACGACGGCCAGGCGGGGACCATCCTGCGCGCTTACCGCGAGCATCAGATGTCGCCTGATGAAAACTTCCTGCACCGCGCCTGGCCGAAGATCAGGAAATCAATCGAGTATCTTATGGCCCAGGATAGGAACCATGAGGGTCTGCTCGAAGGCGAACAGTACAACACGCTCGATGCCTCCTGGTATGGCCGCATCGCCTGGATCAGCTCGCTCTACCTGGCCTGCCTTCGCGCCGGCGCCGCCATGGCGCACGAGATGGGCGACCGCGCTTTCGCTCAGCGTTGCGAAGCCCTCGCCGCGCGAGGCAGCAAGCAGATCGTCGCGCATCTTTATAACGGCGAGTATTTCATTCAGCTCCTCGATCCCAAACATCTGAACTCGATCAACACCAACGACGGCTGTCATATCGATCAGGTGTTTGGTCAGAGCTGGGCCTTTCAAGTCGGTTTGCCGCGCGTCATCCCGGCGGCCGAGACTCGCGTAGCCCTGGAGTCGCTCTGGAAATACAATTTCACGCCCGACGTGGGCCCGTACCGTCGAGGATTCAAAGCCATCAAGGCCGGGCGCTGGTATGCCATGCCGGGCGAAGGAGGCCTGCTCATGTGCACTTGGCCGCGTGGCGGCGCGGAGAAAGCCCCCGGCAAGGGCGGCAATCCTGTGTTTGTGGGCTACTTCAACGAATGCATGACGGGGTTCGAGTACCAGGTGGCGGCCCACATGATCTGGGAAGGGCTGGTCGAAAAGGGGCTGGCGATCACGCGCATGATCCATGACCGCTACCACGCCGCCAAGCGCAACCCGTGGAACGAGGTGGAGTGCAGCGATCATTACGCCCGCTCCATGGCCAGTTACGGAGTCTTCCTCGCGGCCTGCGGCTTCGAGTATCATGGCCCCAGGGGGCACCTGGCCTTCGCGCCGCGCTTGACGCCCGACCACTTCCGCGCTCCCTTCACGGCCGCCGAGGGTTGGGGCACGTTCACGCAAAAACGCGAAAACGGGCGGCAATCCGAGGAGCTTGCGGTACACTGGGGCCGATTGCGCTTGCGCAGCTTGATGTTCGAAGTGCCAGCCGACACGCGACCCAACCAGGTTACTGTTGTGCTCGGGGATCGAACGGTCGCGGCCAGCCATCAAGTTGACGGCCGTCAGGTGAAGCTGGCACTGGAATCCGAACTCGTGATCGAGCCGGGCAGTCTGCTGCGGATAACCATCGAGTAGCCATCGGGAAAGCAGCACTTGGCCGCCGCTCCGAGCTACTTGATCGATTCTTATTGCCAAGAGTCAGTGCATGCCAAATTGCGTCGAATGCGGCAAAGAGATGCCCCGCGAGGTCATGTACGGGCCGCCGGACGAACTTCGTTGCCAGGCATGCGCGCAGCGCATCACGGCGATCTACAATGCTCCGCGCAGAGAACTGCCGGCGGCAACTCAGCCGGTGATAACGATTGCAGTCATGGCTGCATCCGTCGTGGGTACGCTCGCCTACTGGCAAAACCACCAATGGATGGCCTGGGCGATTGGCGACCCCTGGCAGGTGTGGAGCGGCCAACTCTGGCGCTATTTCACGACGACTTTTCTGCATGGGAACTTCTTCCACCTGGCCTTCAATCTTTACTGGTTGTGGATTTTTGGCAGAGACCTCGAGGCCTGGCTGGGGCACGTCCGTTACGCCGGCTTAATAGTCCTGCTGGCCGTTGGCGGCTCCGCCGGCGAGCTCCTGCTCAGCGCCCAGACCGGTATTGGCCTCTCAGGGGTGGGCTATGGCCTCTTTGGAATCCTCTTCAGCCTGCGGCACGACAAGGAATTTGCAGCTCTGCTGATGTCATCCCAGACGGTTCAGCTCTTCGTGTTTTGGTTCTTCTTGTGCATCCTGCTCACCTATGGAAACATCATGCCGGTCGCCAATGCCGCCCATGGTGTGGGCGCGGCGGTGGGATGGCTCGTCGGCCAGGCACTTCTCCAGAAGCAGCGACTCCTGATGGTCGCAGGAGTCCTCTGCGGTGTCCTGCTGCTGGTTGGCATCTCGATGTATATGCCGTGGAATGGCCGTTACGACTGGTACCGGGGTTACGGCGCCTTCCACAGGAAGGATTTGACGGAGGCACTCTATTGGTACGAAAAAGCCGAGCGCACCATGCCTGACAACCCGGATATACGCGAGGCTGCCCAGTGGCTTCGAGCAAATGCCGCCTGGCAAGAACGTAAGGCGAAGCGGCAAGCAGCGCCCGAATGAGGCGCCAGGGCCTTCTCTGCCTTATGTTCGGTCTGGGCCAATCTGACAGGCTGGACAGTTTGTCAAACGTTCGGGACGGACAGTAGTAGCTCGGGCTGGCAGCTCGAGCTACGAGAAAACTGATGCCGGATGGGCAAAGTGAAACACTGCCGGAGGGATTGACCAGCAGTCTTCCCCTGGCCCGCTCAGTCATTGAGGATGGCCCCCCGGCCGAGCGCGCCATTTTTTCCGGCAGCCACTGGGATGGTTGGGTCAATAGCTCTCAAAGCCAGCGTGGCCTCTCGACTGAGCCAGTTATCTCTATCGTTCAGAGCGCGCATCAAGGCTGGAATAGCGGCTTTGGCGTCGGGCCCAATGCGGCCAAGAGCGGTTGCGGCCTTGATGCGAGAGATCGCCTCGACAGAACTCAACGACTCGATCAGTTGTGGCACGGCTTGCCTACCCCGGCCAATGGAGACCAGCGAGAGCGCGGCTGCCCAACGCACATCGCTATTTGGGTCGGCCAGGCACGACGTCAATGCCGGTGCGAGCAGTTCGCTCTCTGCGTCGGCTTCCTCGAAATGACCAAGCGCCAAAAGGCATGACACTCGGACCTCCAGGTACGGGTCGCGCAGGAGCGAAATCAGGGCCCGGACGGTTGCCAGCTCCCTGGGAGTGATCAGCGCGAGAGTCTCCACAGCATACTTCCGCCTCTGGGGCGCGGCGTCTTGCAACGCGCGTATCAATGCGGGAACGGCGGGCCTGCCAATCCGGCCAAGGGTCTGACATGCCAAAGAGCGGACCTCGCGCTTGGGATCGCCAAACGCCTCGACCAGGGGCCCTACGGCCCCCTCCGCACTAGGTCCGAAGCTCAGCAAGGCCCCGACTGCGGCCGCGCGCATCTCATCGTTCGGCGACTTGAGGGCGGCGACAAGGGCCGGAATCGCCTCGGGGCTCGCGGACCCAACCTTACCGAGCGTAAAGGCGGCGAAGCGGCGCACCTGCACGTCCTCGTTCGCATCGTTCAGCACGTTGACCAGCGTCGGCGCCACGGAAACCGCATCTCGACCGATTTCGTTCAGGCCAAACGTAGCGGCAAAACGAACTTCTACATCCGGTGCATGCAACAGTTCGCATAGAGGGGCGAGCGCCGGTCGGCCGATGCGCCCCAGAGCGATCGACAACCGGAATCGCAGGTGCCCCTCGTCGTCACGCAGCGCCGCTGCCAGTTCGGTCGCCGCGGGCGCGCCGATATCGACGAGCGCGTCGATCGCCTCGCCTCGCAGGGACTCGGCATTCGACTCGGCGCTTGCGGCAGGGGTGCTTTTCGCGACATAGCGCTCCGGATTCCTTAGCGCCTCCATCAAGACGGGCACTGCGGGGGCGCCGTCGCGCCTCAGTTCTTGAAAGCCTTCGTCGCGTGTGATCCAGTAGCTGTAGGGAAGACCGTTGTAGAATGGTTCGTGACGAAAGATCGTCCCCAGGAGATGTTCCGCGACCGGCCAGGCCAACCCAACGAGCAGCACTGCCAAAATCGCTATCCCATACCACAGATGCCTGCGTGCTTTCGTTTTCACTCCACGCTCCTGTGGTGATCAACGTTTTTTTCTTTTCAGGACGCGTTTCAGATAGCTTTCGGGCGCGGGGCGCTCCGGCTGTGCAGCCTCATGCTGCCCGAGAGGCTTCTCATTCAGGAAACAATCTAAATCGCCTGCCAGGGCACTAGCGCTAGCATAACGTTCTTGGGGCGCCTTCCGCAAGCAACGCAGACAGATTGCATCAAGATCGCCGGGGACCTCAGGGCGCGTTCGGCTGGGGGGCTCCGGCTCGCGTTTGTGAATATACAGAAAGACTTCCCAGGGATTGGCCTGCTTGAACGGCGGCTGGCCCGTAAGCGCACTGTACAAGATAGTGCCGAGGGAATAGACGTCGGTCGCGGGGCCAATTTCCGAAAAATTGCCCGCAATCTGTTCGGGTGCCATGTAACGAACCGTCTCCAGCACGTTGGCCCGCGGCGCTGCCGTCTGGTGCAACGTCTGCACCTGTTCGAGCTCATGGGCCCTGCGCGTCATGCCGAAATTGGTGATCTTGGGCACGCCGTCCTCGCTCAGCACGACGTAGGTTGGCTGTAACGCCTGGTGGAGGATGCCGTTCTCATGGGCATAGTGAATCGCCCGCGCCAGCGTGGCGATCAACGCAGCCGCGGAGCGAGGCTCTTGGGGAACGCCTGCCAGCTTCTCATCCAGGGTCGTGTAACCCACCCACTCCTGAGCCAGATAATGATGGCCGTCTTGCTGCCCCGATCCGTACAGGGCGACGATATTGGGATGTTCCAGACGCCTCATTACATCGGCCTCGACGCGCAGTCGCGAGACCAGGTTTGCCGGGGAGCCGATGGGCAGTACCTTCAGGTAAACGAGTCGATCCTGGGCGATTTGTCTGGCTTTGTAATTCACGCCCTGGTCGCCGCGGCCGAGTTCGGCAAGGATTTCGAATCCGGCCGGTTCCGCCCAGCTCTCGTGCACCTGATTGGCTTGGGCCAGGGAAGCCTCGCCGTTCAAGAAGCGGCGCACGTCATCTGCCAGTTCGAGGGCGCTGGCATAACGGCGCGTAGGATCTTTCTCCAGGCACTGCAGGCAAATCGCCTCGAGTGCCCTCGATAGCTTGGTGACAAGCCGGCTGGGCGGGATTGGCTTGTCGTAGCGCACCATGTCCAGCGTGGCCAGCCAGGTTTCTCCCCGAAAAGGCGGGCGGCCCGTCAGCAATTCATAAAGGATGGCTCCCAGGGAATACACGTCGGTGGCCGGGCTGGCGCGCTGACTGCTACCCTTGGCAAGCTCCGGCGCCATGTAGCCTGGCGTGCCGAGGATCATCCCGGAGATACTGAGACTACGTTCCTGGTCGAGGTCCCTGGCCAGGCCGAAGTCGGCAATCTTGGGAGCCCCGCCTGCTGCGAGCAAGATGTTAGCCGGCTTCAGATCGCGGTGGATGATGTTATGCTCATGCACATACTGCATGGTCCGGGCCAGGGTCTCCAGCAGTTCCGCAGCCTCCCCTTCGGACAGGGCTGAATTGCGGAGCCGCATGGTGAGGCTCCCCTTCTCCACGTATTCCATCGAGAAGTAAGGCTGGCCTTCCCATTCGCCGAAATCATAAATGCGGACGACGTGCGGATGCTCCAGGCGCGCCACCGCCTCCGCCTCGACGCGAAAGCGCGCCAGAGTCTCTGCAGAAGCCTGCTCCCCAGCCCGGATCATCTTCAGGGCGACGATGCGTTCCAGCCTGATTTGCCGGGCTTTGTAGACGATGCCCATGCCGCCCCGGTCGACTTCTTCCAAAACTTCGTAGCCGGGGATTGCCGGCCACCTGTTTCTGGGCGCGCCGGGCGCTCCAATCGGCGCGACACGCGGACCAGGACTAGACCCTGCCGCTCCTTGGGCCCGTCGAGCTAAACGCTCCAGGTCGGTAGCCAACTCCGGGAAACGGGAACGATATCCCCGCTGATCGATCGTTGCTCCGGATCGTGTTTGGTAGGCGATCTCCAGAACGACCAGCTCGCGCACTAGTGCCGGTCGCAGCGGCGGCGGAGCGTTTCCAAGGACCTCCTCGATGCGCGGAGACTGTCCTGCCCTCAGCGCAGCGTTGAACGCTTCGCAAATCCCCTCAAGGGTCTGCGCGTGCTCGGCCGAGAGGTTCGAGTCGGCTGTCTTTTCTTGCTCACGCATGCCGGGGCTCCGCATTCCAGAGATTGCGGATGACCCGCAACTCTCGGCCCTGCAACGGGCTCCTTACGGGGCTCGGCTCGCCAGCGAGCCGAGCCCCGTAAGGAGCCGAGTGTAGGGAGAACAGAAGAGTCAACTCCCAAATTCGAGCGCTCAACGACTCTCAGGAGTTGGACATGACCTTGGCCCCTAGATGTACTGAGTTTAGGGGCGCGCGCAGCACTCCGCAATGGCGCTCGCGCGCGTGGCGCACTGCTGAGGGCGACGGTTCACGCGCAAGACTACCCAGGCGTCAGACAGAATAAGGACGTCCGAGAATCGTGCGTGGAGGAATTCGGAACCTGGCCGCGCAATCTGCAAAGAACCAGGCGGCTCGGGCGAATCAGGAGAGGATGAGGAATGGGCAAGCACTGCCGCCGGTCGCGCCGTGGCGGGAACTTTGGGCAAGACAGGTGCCCTCTGGGGCGATGAGCAGAATGCAAACAGCCCGGTTGGTTGAGAAACTGAAGCCTTGGTGGAGCGGCTACTTGTTTTATTTTGGCAAGCCGGTGGGGAGTGCTCATGGCGAGCTGGCTGGTATTCGAATTCTCGTGGCCTGTGCCGTACTGGAACTATGGTTGCGTCCTGCCTGCCGCGACCTTATTCAGTGGCTCGGCGTGCCGGGCCGCTTGTGGAGCGGACTGGCGCTGGTGACGCTGGTCCTCGCGCTGGCGCTGGGCATCTGTCGCCTGTGGATTCGAATGCCGTTCGCAAACCTTGGGCTCTTCGGCTGGCGAAAGTGGAGTAGCGCCGAGAGGTGCTTTTTCCCCCAACTCCTTGTGATATCCCTGATAGCATTTGTTGCCATGCAATCGAAGACCTTGAGACAGATCCCGGAGCATTCGGCCTGGGTCCAGAGCGTGCTTGTAATCCTTTCGTGGCAATTGATCTGGGGTTTCTATCAGGAGCTAGTTTACCGCGGGTTACTGCAAACAGAGCTCGTCCGGCGTTGGGGGCCTGTCGCCGGCATACTGATTAGCAATCTGCTCTTCACCTTCGGTCCACTCCATGCCTACCATCTCTCCAGTGCATTCGCGAATCCCGGTCATTTATCGATCTTTGCAGGCATTTTTGTCATTGGACTCTACTTCGGCATAATATTCTACCGGTCGGGGAATTTGTGGATGATCGGCCTGCTGCATGGCGTCGGTGATTTCTTCATCGATGGGCTGGCCATGATGAATTGAGGAAGACCAGCCGATCATACGCTAATGGACCTGCCTGCAAAGGCGTTTCGGGAAAAAGGGTGTCAGTCGTCATGCCGCAAGCGCGGCATGACGACCGACACCAGGTTCGCCCAACTCTTACAGCCGAGCGAGTGCCTCCTGCGAAGTCAAAATCAAGACTTCCTCTTGATCCGGCGTCTTCTCGTTGCTGAGCAGCAGGCCCAGAAAATAGCTCAAACCGCCTGGGTCCGGCGCCCGGCCTAGAATTGTGCCATAGAACTGATCGATGAGATCCACGTCATGTTCTCCGGAGCCGAGGATGCCCGCGGCTACGCGTGCCCTCCCTCCAGGCTGCGCTGCGATCGACTCCCAGGCTTGCGCCCCGGCTGGGTCCGCAGGCCGGTTAAGGATCTCCAGGTAAAGGCTGTCCACGAAGGATGCCACGTCGGGGTGTGCTGCCGTATACTCCGGTGAAGTGATGAAGTCCACCTGTACAGTTATGTCGCTAACGCCGGCCAACATCTGCTGCACCCAGGCAGCACGCCCTGCCGGGTCGGCGGCGCGATTGAGGTAAAGCTCGTAGTAGCTGTCCACCTGGACGCCGCGGCGTTCGGGTGACGCCAAGATCTCCTGGGCTACCACCTGCTTACTGGCCGCTCCGGAGTTCAGGAGACCCACCCAATAGTTCAATCCGCTCGCTTCCGGAGCCCGATCCAGGAATTGCTCATAGAGATTGGTGACGAAAAGGGAGTTGGTGTTGTCGGCCGTCCCCGGCTGTCCGAGTTGAAAGGCACCGAGAGTGATCGAGACGGTCTGTGGATTGGTGCTGACGATGGTGCTGGAATTGTTCCCCTGGTCGTCGTAAGGAAACGCATAGGCGAAGCGGCCGATGCTGACGGGATAACCGGCGGAGCCGAGGGAGCCGTCCTCGTTCGCCTGGTGCCAGAATCCTGCGTAAAAGTTCGCCGTCGAGCCCACCGCGTAGTACGGCGTCGAGGGGGCGGTCCAGTACGCGGTTGCTGTCTCCCCCGCAGGGACATTCAAGTTGGCAATCCCACGCGACAGCGCGGAGGCAATCTGGTTTTCGATGTTCGCCAGGAGGTTCGACTGCAAATTGGAATTGCTGCTGGTGGCATCATCTGCGGACGCGTTGAACTGATAGGTGTTGTCCGCGAACACACCGTCGTTGGACCAGACCATTTCCGACGGCCATTCCGTATTCCCCGGCAGCGAGCCCCCCGAAAACGAGGGAAAGGGCGGAAGAGTCGCCGGAAACGGAGCGCTGGTCGGGAAGGTGGTGTTGTCGCCGTTAGTTGAAAAGAAGGGCGCGTACACGTCGAAGACCGCGTTGTTTTGCGTACCGTCGGGATACAGGTTGCCGCCGCCCGTTACAGTCGGGTCCGAGAATTCGATTACCGTGTAAGTATTCCCGCGGATTTCTTTGGTTTGGCCGACAAATGTGTAAGACGCTGGATCGTTCGGATTGAGCATGTTGCCGTTGACGCCGTAATTGGGGTTCGGCACGTTCAGGATCAGAGATGCGCCCGAGGCGCTGTACTTCGTGTAGAAGTCAATGAGGGAAGTATCAAAGTAGGTGTTCAGCGGACTCGAACCAGGTGTGGCGGCCAATTCGTTTTGCTGAACGAAGTCCTTCGGGGAGAGGATGCGATAGGGGTACGAGGCGCCGTCCAAGTTGCCGCTGCCGGCTGTAGTTGCCAGGGCATCGAATGCTGAGCCCGCGTTCACCAGTGTTAGATAATTGGTGAACGCATTGAACACGAGCGGGCGGGAAACCTCGACACCGACTCCCCCTTGCAGAGCAGGATTGCCGTCCGGAGGGTTGACTTGCAGCGTGATGGGGACGCCGAACTGATCGACCAGCGTCGTGTCGATGTACAATTGATCCTTCTGGTTCAACGTGTACTCGACGAAATCGACGAAAGTCTGCTGATTGGGGTCGCTGGGATTGCTCAGACTTGGTGCGGCAATGGCGCCGTTCGCGGCATCGATGGGCTCTTTCGGCGCCTGGCCGACACCGATCACGATGCGAAACGAATCCATGTAAATGTGGGGCAAGTTGACGACGGCATTGCCCTGGGCGTTGAAAGGAACCTGGAACGTGGGCACGTAGTTGAAATTGGGGGCTGCGTGACCAATATAGAGCGGCGCGGTGAACGTGTACTGCCCCGCGGCATTCAAATAAACGAAGGGGAAAGTGTCGTTCGGACCGTTGCCGATTGGATCGACATTGCCCTGCGGGTCGAGTGCGATCTGCCCGGCAATGGCCACATAAATAGGGACACTCGCCGACAGCCCGGTGTTGTTGGCGAACGTGAAGGCGATGGGTTGCGCGAGGTATTGGTCGACACTCGACGTAGGCGACGTGCCATGCGGCGTCGTGACCGTGACGTCATAAACTCCTTGTGCCAGGCCGGACGGAACGGGCACGGTGATGGAGCTGCCCGACGCGCTCGTGAATTGCGAGCTGGGCACCACCGTGGTCCCGAAATTGACTTGCGTGGCTCCGCTCAAATCACCACCGCTAATGGTCACATTCGTGCCACCACTGCTCGGGCTGATGCCGGTCACGGTGGGCCCGGCCGTGAACTTGTCGGCGTTCGACGTCAGCGACGTTCCACCGGGAGTCGTAACGGTGACGTCGTAAGTCCCGAACGCCAGCGGCGGCGATGTCACTGTGACGGTCGCTCCCAGCGAGTCCACCACGATGCCCGTGGTCACTTGGGTCGCGCCGAAGTTCACCGCCGTGGCCCCGTCCAGGTTGGCGCCCCGGATAGTCACGAGTGTGCCGCCGGCCGTGGGCCCGCCACTCGGGCCGACGAACTGCACCGCCGGTCCGACCGTGAACTGGGTGGTGGGCGACGTGGTCGATTGGCCGCCCGGCGTGACGACGATGACTTCGTACGTCCCAAATACAAGGGTCGGCACCGTGACCGTAAGCGAGTTGCCGGCGTTATTGACGGCGATGCCCGCCGTCACTTGGGTCACGCCGAAGTCAACCTGGTCGGCCCCGGTAAGATTCTGGCCGTTGATGGTTATCAGCTGGCCGATGTTGCCGTGATCCGGGATGACGACCACGCCCGTCGGGGCCGGGCCGGTAAGGAGCGTGCGCGGCTCCAGCTCCTCGAGCCGGGGCACAAGGACCAACCTTGCCGGGCGCTCTGCGCGCGCTCCAGCGTAGACTTGAACTGCCCGGCGAACAGAAGCCCTGAACTGTTGCAAACGCATGACCAACCCTCCGCTGTGAAAGGGATGCCTGAAGCCACCCGTCGAGCCGATTACGGCGCGATCAAGCATAGTAATTTCCGGAGTTGGGTGCGGTTTCCACAAATGCCTTCCCCCACGGATTCTTGGTATTTGGTACTGCTAAGACCTTGCGTGGCGATTTTGTGGGATTTTTCGACCACGCCGGTTTTGCCGCACGGATGGGCTGTGGATAGCTGGTATCAGTCGTCACGCCGCGCTTGCGACAACCGTGGAGGGTGAAATGATGTCCCCTGAGGTGCGCTCCGCATCATTCCCAGACAGTTATTTCAGAGCAGTTTTTTTGCGACTTGCGGGCGCCCAGGGTTTTGGCCAACCCTCCCTGGAGCAGTTACGCAGCGCGCGGCTTGGTTCAAACCAACGAGCTGTTGAGTGAAGCCCCCGTCTGGTCGGGGCTAGGAAGACGGGGATGGCGCCGCAGTTGGCCTGGAGGACGTGGGTGCATACACCACTGACGGACAAGGAATTGTCAGCGGTGCGTCGAGCCGTCAGCACAGGGCGGCCGTATGGAAAGGAGTCCTGGGTAGAGGCCACGACGAAGAGCCTTGGCCTGGACTTGAGCGCGCGACCCCGTGGGCGTCCACCCAAGCAGGCACATAAAATGCACTGACACCAATTTACAGAAGCAGAGAGAGCAGGCGTCGTCACCCCATGTGCCCGGGACGACTCGTCGGGCGCGACGGCATCGGCGGCACGCTCACGCCATCGACCCGATGGTCTTGCGGAAGCGTACAAGGGCGATATTGAATAAGGTTGCGCCGATCAGGGCGAGGGCGAGGAATTGCGGCCAGACGACGGTCAGTCCCGCCCCGCGAAACAGGATGCCCTGGGCCAGCATGACGAAATGGGTCGTGGGCGCCCCCAGCATGATCTGCTGCACCACTTCAGGCATGCTCTCGCGCGGGGTCATGCCGCCGGAGAGCATCAACAAGGGCAGCAGCACCAGGATCATCAGCAGGGCGAACTGCGGCATCGTGCGGGCGAACGTGGCCAGGAACATGCCCAGCGACGTGGCGGCGAACAGGTGCAGCGCCGCGCCGCACAGGAACAGAGCGACCGAACCCTGGACCGGCACCGACAGCACGCCCTGCACGACGATGGTCAGGGAGACGGCGGAGGCGACGAGCACCACCAGCCCCATCGACCAGATTTTGCTGGTCATGATCTCGAACGGCGTCACCGGCATCACCAGCAGGTGCTCGACCGTGCCGCGCTCGCGCTCGCGGATCAGGGCCGCGCCGGTGAGCAGGACCGACAGCATGGTGATCTGGTCCATCAGTGCCACCACGGCGCCGAACCAGGACCGGCTCAGGTTGGGGTTGTAGCGCAGCCGCTCCTCCACGTCCACCGGCGCTATGAAGCTGGTCCGATAGCGCTGCAGCCACGTCTGCACCTCGCCGTGGACGATAGTCTGCACGTAGCTGCTGCCGGAGAACGCCTGCCCCACGCGGGTCGCATCGGTATTGAGCTGGATCGCGGGCGAGCGCCCGGCCAGCACGTCCTCCTGGAACTTGGGGGGGATGTTGAGGGCGAAGGTGTCCAGCCCGGCGTCCATCCGGGCGTCCATCTCCTCCCGCGACACCAGCTTCGGCGGCAGAAACAGCGGTGGCTGGAAGGCGTTGACGATCCGCTGTGAGAGCGGCGACTGGTCCTCGTCCACGATGGCGATGGGCGCCTGGTGGAGCGTGTCCGGCAATCCGCTCGCGATCGAATAGATCGACAGCGTGAAGGCGTAGACGATCAGCACGAGCATCATCGGGTCGCGGGCCAGGCTCCACAATTCCTTGACGCCCAGGTGCAGAATGTTCTTGGCGCGCATGGTTCAGGCCTCCTGTTTCTTCAAGAACGCCGCGCTCAGCCCGATCAGCACTGGGATGGCAATCAGCAGGGGGATGAACGAGCCATACAGGCCGGCAAAACCCAGCGCCTTGTTGAATGTCCCGCGGGAGATCGTGATGTAATAGCTGGTCGGGTAAACCTTCCCGACCAGGGCCCCGAAACCCTCCAGGGAAGAAACCGGGTCGGTCAGGCCGCAGAAATTGCTGGCGGGGACGAGGGTGAGCACGGCCGTCGCGAACAGCGCCGCCACCTGGGTGCGCGTCAGGGTCGAGATGAGCAGCCCGATCCCGGTGGAGCAGCCGACGTAGAGCAGCGCGGCGACGGCCGCGGTCAGGAAATCCCCCTTCAGGGGTACGTCGAAGAGGGTCACCGCGAGCGCCGTAAGCAGCAGGAAGTTGAGAAATCCCAGGGCCACGTAGGGAAGCTGCTTGCCCAGCAGGAACTCCAGGCGTGTCGTCGGCGTGACGTAGAAGTTAATGATTGACCCGAGGTCCTTCTCGCGGACCACCGACAGCGTCGCCAGCATGGCCGGGATCAGGAGCAGCAACAGCGGGATGACGGCCGGCACCATCGCCACCAGGCTCTTGACGTCGGGGTTGTAGCGGTACCGCAGCTCGACCGTAGCGGGTGCAACCAGTTGGCGCTGACCCACGCCGAGTTGTTGGCGCTGGCCAAGTCGATGCCGGGCCACTTCCTGGAGCCAGAGCAGGTGCATGCCCTGCACGTAGCCCCGGATCGTCTCGGCGCGCTGCGGCATAGAGCCGTCGATCCAGACGCCGATCCGCACCGGCTTATCCCCCTCCCTCCAGCGCTCCACGTCGCGGCCGAAGTCGGGGGGAATCTCGAGGACCATGCTGAGTTCCCCCGACCGCATGCGCCGGTCGAGTTCTTCATAGTTGGCGACCGGCGGCCGCTCGGTGAAGTAGCGGCTCGAGCCGGCAATGTTGATCGTGTAGTCGCGGCTGACGGTCGTCTGGTCGCGGTCCAGCACGGCGTATTTTAGGTGCTCCACGTCTAATGTGATACCGTAGCCCATGATGATCATCAGGATCACGCTGCCCAGGCCGGCCATCGTCAGGCGGATCGGGTCGCGGGTCAGTTCGAGGAACTCGCGGTAGCTGCAGCTCAGCATCCGCTGCGGGCTGAACCAGGAGCTGATTCGGCCCCGGCCGGCGTCGTGCCCCGCCGCCGCGCCCGCCTCGGCCGGCACGGCTGGCGCCGCCGCCGGCTCGGCGGCCCGTTTTTTCGCCTCCGCTTCTTCCAGGTAGCCGATGAAGGCGTCCTCCAGTGTCGCCGCGTGCCGCCCCTTGGCCACGCCGTCCGGCGTGTCGATGACCAGCACCTTCCCGGCGCTCATTAGCGAGATGCGGTCGCAGCGCGCGGCCTCGTTGATGAAGTGGGTGGAGACGAAGATGGTGACCTTGTCGCGGCGGGAAAGGTCGATCAGGTGCTCCCAGAAGCCGTCCCGGGCCACCGGGTCCACGCCCGAGGTCGGCTCGTCGAGGATCAGCAGGGCGGGCCGGTGGATCAGCGCTACGGCGAGCTGAAGGCGCTGCCGTTGGCCCAGCGGGAGTGAGTCGGGCAGCGTCTCCATGATCTCATCGAGGCCGAACCGCGCGGCCGTCTCTTCGACGCGCTGGGGGATCTCGCCCTTGGGCACGTCAAAGAGCTGGGCGTGCAGGACCAGGTTCTGCCGCACCGACAGCTCGGAATAGAGCGAGAAGGCCTGCGACATGTAGCCGACCTTGCTGCGGACGGAGATGTCGTTGGCGTCGACCGGCTGGCCGAACAGCCAGGCCTGCCCCTCGGTGGGCGGCAGCAGGCCGCACAGCATCTTCATCGTCGTCGATTTGCCGCAGCCGTTGGCGCCGAGGAAGCCGTAGATCTCCCCCCGCTCGATTTTGAAGTTGACGTGATCGACCGCGGTGAAACTGCCGAAACGCTGGGTCAGGCCGTGCGCCTCGATGACCACCTCGTGCTCGCCCGGCGGGCGCGCAGGGATCGCGATCTCCTTGTGACCGCTGCGCTTCTCCTCCGGCAAGAGGGCGATAAAGGCCGAGTCCAAGTCCCGGGCCCCGGTGCGCGCCAGCAGCTCAGCCGGCGTGCCGGTGGCGAGCACGCGGCCGGCGTCCATCGCCACCAGCCAGTCGAAGCGGGCGGCCTCCTCCATGTAGGCGGTCGCCACCAGGACGCTCATGTCCGGCCGGTTGGCCCGGATGCGCTCGACCAGCTCCCAGAACTGGCGGCGCGACAGCGGATCGACGCCGGTCGTCGGCTCGTCGAGGATCAGCAGGTCCGGGTCGTGAATCAAGGCGCAGCACAGGCAGAGCTTCTGTTTCATGCCGCCGGACAGCTTGCCGGCCGGCCGGTCGGGGAAGGGGCCCAGCCCGATACTGTCCAGCAGCTCGGCGATGCGGCGCTTGCGCTCGGCGCGGCCCTGGCCGAACAGCCGGGCGAAGAAGTCGGTGTTCTCGAACACCGACAGCGTCGGGTAGAGGTTCTTGCCCAGGCCCTGCGGCATGTAGGCGATGCGCGGGCAGGCCGCCCGGCGAAAGCCCGCATCCGCCATGTCGCCGCCGAGCACCTCGACCTGCCCCTGCTGGATTTGGCGGGCGCCGGCGATTAGCGCCAGCATGCTGGACTTGCCCACGCCGTCCGGGCCGATCAGTCCGACCATGCAGCCGGGCGGCAGGTCGAGGCTGACCGCATCGAGGGCGCGCGTCTTGCCGTACACCAGGGAAACGTCCCGCAGGCATGCCACCGGCGTGGGGCTGGTTTGGCTACCGGTCTGGGAGTGGTCATGGGTGGTCATGGTGAAAACCTCTCCTGGAAACCGGCCATTCCCGCACGCGCCCAGGGAACTCCTGTGACACTTTCGCCCGGACGATCCACCCGTGCCGCCAGCGGCAGGGCCGGCCAACACGTCTCGGAGGTCGGGAAGTCTTTGGCGGACCGGATGCACCGCCGCCTCATCTGCCGGCCGTCCCGAACCACACCCGCGCTCATGAATCGCCTCCCCCCGGCCCGCGCTATAGCCAGCCGCCTGTGAACCCGGCCCGCCGCAGTCCCGTGACCACCGGCGGGCTGAGGCGCATGAGGTCCCAGATCAGGCCGGTGCGGTAGTTCTCGATCATCAGCACCACCGGCCCTTGGTCGATGCCGAATTGGTAGGGCGTCACCCACCAGCCCGTCGGGCTGTCGTCCACGCGGAACGTTTGGTTGAACGAGCACCGGAACCCGTAGGGCCGATCCTTGCCGCCCAGCTTCAGGCCCGCCAGGTGGCGCGCGGTCGGGACGACGATCTCCGGGGCGAACGGCAGCGAGGCAACCACGACCCACGGCGCGATGGTGCCGTCGTCCGGGCCGAACGGGGCGCCGCGGGCGATGTAGTCGAAGAACTGCCGTTCGACCCCACCGACCACCCGCTTGACCCAGCCGGGACCGTCGCACGCCGTGAATCCCCAGCAGTGCTCCCCGTAGCCGGCGAACTGCATCGGTTTCTGCACGGCGTACGCCTGTTGCACGAAGGTCGCCTGCCGGCTGTTCTCGAAGTAGTCGCTGCGGTGGTCGCGCATGAACGCGTCTCGGAGATCGCGGAAGTCGATCCACAGGTGCGACAGCTGGTGGGTGAACAGCGGCCCGGAGTAGAGCAGCTCCCGGCCGTAGAGCTCCTTCCACTCGTAGGTCGAGCAGTAGGCGGCGTAGCTCTCCGGTGGCAGTGGGTAGGTCGGCGAGCCCAGGCCGAGCACGTACAGAAGAAGCCCCTCGTCGTAGCCCTCCCAGCGGTAGGGGAGGAAGCCGGTCTCCGGCTTCCAGCCATGCGTGAGCGTCGGGCCGCGGTCCCGCGCCCAGTCCCAGTCGGCCCGGCGGTAGAGCGCGTCGGCGAGCCGACGGACCTCGGTCTCGTCGGCGGTGTCCTGGTCAAAGTAGGCGGCGGCGGTGAGCACGCCCGCGAACAAGAGCGCCGAGTCGACCGTGGACAGCTCGCACTGCCAGACTCGCCGGCCGGTCTCGAGGTCGAGGAAGTGGTAGAAGAAGCCCTTGTACCCGGAGGCGTCCGGCTCCGGTCCCTGCGGGAGGTCGTGCAGGAACCGAAGCTGCCGGCGGGCGATCTTCGCCGCGAACGGCCGGGTGATCACGCCGTGCTCGGCGACCACCGGGAGGCTGGCGAGGGCCAGGCCGTCGGCGGCGATGCTGCTCGGAGCGGCCGGGTCGGTCTTGTCCCGGACCAGGCCGTTGTCGGGGTTCGTCTCGTGCAGGTCGTACAGGACCGTGGTCCATTGGAGCTGGTCAAGCTCCTGGTCGGTCGGCCGGTCGTCACCCATCGCTCCCTCCGCCAGCCTCACGTGAGTGCTTCTGTTTCATGCCGCCGGACAGCTTGCCGGCCGGCCTATCGGCGAAGGGCGCCAGGCCGGTGCTTTCTAGCAGCTCGGCGATGCGGCGCCGGCACTCGGCGCGGCCGTGGCCGAACAGCCGACAGGTGCCGCTCGTCGAGCGCGTTGTCTGCCCCGGTGAACTCCACCGGGCCGCACCCGTACTGCTGGAGGAATTCCGCCCAGCCGTCGGGGCTCGGAGCCCGTGGAATGGAGACTTTCTGCATGGTGCTCATAGACATTTCCTTTCTCCGTAGTCCATCATGCCCCATCAGCCGCCGCCGGCTATCTCAAGAAGTTCCTTCCGGCAGGCGACGCTGAAATCCCTGATCGGGTCGAGTCGATCCCGTTCGAAAGCCAGGCGAATTTGTTCGACCGTCATGTTCGGCTTGGCATAGAGGTCAACGATTTCGCGGATGCAGGCTTCGGCCGCCGCCAGGACCGGATCCGTGGCCACAAGCCGAATGCGGCCGGTAATCCCATAGAGCTTCACGAACGTATCGGGTCCTTCCAGCGAGTGGCTGGATGCCTCCACGGCCAAGCGCGAAGCCTCCGTAATGAATTCCCCGTACATCGTCTCGCGGTGGCGCCGCGTTTCTTCCCGCTCGGCGTGGACCGCCTGCGTGCGCTGCGTGATCCAGGTGGTGACGATGGTCACCGCGGCGCCCACCAGTGACCCGCCAGCCGCCGCGACCGCCGTAATGATGGTTGCATCCATAATTTCCTGTTACTACCTCTGCTACCGGCTGAGGATCGCTCACCTCAAGGCAGCGCTTTGTCGTTCCCGAAGTTGCCTACCTCGCTTTCTCGAGAAGATCCACCAGCGCGCTGGTGGCCGTTGTTGGCCTCCCTGGTGGTTACACGTTGTCTCCCTCGGTTGATGTGGCCCGAGTACCGACCTGCCGCGCCTGACCCCACCGCCAGCCGGCGATTTCCGGCATGTCGTCGCCGTGCTTGCAGATGTACTGCTTGTGCTCGATCAGCTTGTCGCGCAGCGCCTGCTTGAAGTACGCGGCTCGAGCGCCCAGTTGGGGCAGTCGGTCGATGACGTCCATGACCAGGTGGAAGCGGTCCAGATCGTTGAGCACCACCATGTCGAACGGCGTCGTGGTCGTGCCCTCCTCCTTGTAGCCGCGCACGTGCAGGTTCTTGTGGTTGGTGCGGCGGTAGGCCAGGCGGTGGATCAGCCACGGGTAGCCGTGGAACGCGAAGACTATCGGCTTGTCCTTGGTGAAAAGGCTGTCGAAGTCCTGGTCGCTCAGGCCGTGTGGGTGCTCGCTTGCCGGCTGCAATTTCATCAGATCCACTACGTTGACGACGCGCACCTTCAGCTCAGGGAGGTGCTCGCGCAGCAACTCCACGGCGGCGAGGGTTTCCAGGGTGGGCACGTCGCCGCAGCAGGCCATCACCACGTCCGGTTCGCCGCCCTTGTCGTTGCTGGCCCACTCCCAGATGCCAAGGCCGGCGGTGCAGTGCTTGACCGCCTGGTCCATGCTCAGCCACTGGGGGGCCGGCTGCTTACCCGCCACGACCAGGTTGACGTAGTTGCGGCTGCGCAGGCAGTGGTCGGTCACGCTCAGCAGCGTATTCGCGTCCGGGGGCAGGTAGACGCGAATGACCTCCGCTTTCTTGTTGACAATGTGGTCGATGAAGCCGGGGTCCTGGTGGCTGAAACCGTTGTGGTCCTGGCGCCAGACGAGCGAGGACAGCAAGTAGTTCAGCGATGCGATGGGCCGACGCCAGGGTATTTCATGGCACACCTTGAGCCACTTGGCGTGCTGGTTGAACATCGAGTCGATGATGTGGATGAACGCCTCATAGCACGAGAAGAAGCCATGCCGCCCGGTCAGCAGATAGCCCTCCAGCCAGCCCTGGCACTGGTGCTCGCTGAGGACCTCCATGACGCGGCCGTCCGGGTTGAGGTGATCGTCGTAGGGCAACGTCTCGGCGACCCAGGCGCGGTTGGTGACTTCGAGGACGTCCTGCCAGCGATTAGAGTTGGACTCGTCCGGGCTGACCAGGCGGAAGTTCTTGCTGTGCAGATTGTTCTTCATGACGTCGCGGAGGAACCTACTCATCTCGCGCGTCGCCTCTGCGTCCTTGGCGCCCGGGCTGGGCACATCCACCGCGTAGTCCCAGAAGTCGGGCATCTTGAGGTCCTTGAGCAGCAGACCGCCGTTGGTGTGCGGGTTCGCGCTCATGCGCTTGTCGCCCTGGGGCGGCAACTCAGCCAGCTCCGGGATGAGGCGGCCGGTCTTGTCGAACAACTCTTCTGGCTTGTAGCTCTTCATCCAGGCCTCGAGCACCTGGACGTGCCCGGGCTTTTCCATGTCGGACAGCGGCACCTGGTGCGAGCGCCAGTAACCCTCGCACTTCAGGCCGTCGACTTCCTTCGGACCCGTCCAGCCCTTGGGACTGCGGAAAACGATCATCGGCCAGAGAGGGCGCTTGCTGAAGCCGTTCTTTCGGGCGTCAACTTGAATGGCCTTGATCTCGCCGATAGCGAGGTCGAGAGTGCGCGCCAGGAGCTGGTGCATCTTGGTCGGATCGTCTCCTTCGACGAAATGGGGCGTGTAGCCGTAGCCGCGCATCAGGGCGTCCAGCTCCTCGTGGCTGATGCGGGCCAGCACGGTGGGATTGGCGATCTTGTAGCCGTTCAGGTGCAGGATGGGCAGCACACAACCGTCGCGCACCGGGTTGAGGAACTTGTTGCCGTGCCAGCCGGTGGCCAGCGGGCCGGTCTCCGCTTCGCCATCGCCGACAACGCAGGTAACGATCAGATCCGGGTTATCGAACGCCGCACCATAGGCGTGCGATAACGCGTAGCCCAGTTCACCCCCCTCATGGATCGAACCCGGCGTTTCCGGCGCCACGTGGCTGGGAATGCCGCCTGGGAAGGAAAACTGCGTGAACAGCCGCTTTATTCCGGGCTCGTCCTGACTGATGTTCGGATAAACCTCGCTGTACGTGCCTTCCAGATAGGCATTGGCAACCAGGGCAGGTCCACCGTGGCCCGGGCCGGAGATGTAAAGCATGTTGAGGTCATACAGCTTGATCACCCGATTCAGATGGACGTAAAGAAAATTCTG